>CAZVUM010000069.1:11707-18401 GCA_964629575.1 uncultured Acidimicrobiales bacterium
CCACGAGGGCATCGACGAGTACCTCGAGACAAAAACCGGCGGCTTCGCCATCTGAGAGGCGGCTTCGCCATCTGAACGGCGGCTTCGCAGCGTGGGAGAGGCTTCGCCTGAAACCGGCGGCTTCGCCATCTGACCGGCGGAGTGCGAGCGCGCCAGTTGTGGCGCGGTCCCACTCGGCGAGGACCAGTGACGGCCCGGGGTCGACCCCGGTCCCTACACTGCGGGCATGAGTCATCACGGTGCGGCGACCCAGGAGCGGAAACCCCTGCTCAGGGGTGTCTCGCACCAACTCGCGGCCGTCGTGGCGGCGACCCTCGCGCCGCTGTTGATCGTGAGCGCACCGGGGGTCGGGCCGAGATTCGTGGTCGCGCTGTATGCGGTGGCGATCGTTCTGCTGTTCGCGGTCAGCGCCGCCTATCACCGGGTCGCATGGAATGAACGGGCCAGGGCCGTGATGCGCCGCCTCGATCACTCGATGATCTTCGTGGCCATCGCGGCGACCTACACCCCGATCGCCACCTTCGTCTTCCCGACCCGAACGACAGCACTCGTGCTCGCCCTCGTCTGGGCAGGCGCCGTGGTCGGGATGGTGATGCGGCTGTGGTGGCACGGTGCCCCGTACTGGGTCGTTGCGCTTCCGTATCTCGCCGTCGGCTGGGTCGGGCTCATCGCACTCGGCGCGATCTGGAACGGGCTCGGCGCCGCGGGCTTCACCCTGATCGTGGTCGGCGGCGGCCTCTTCACCGTCGGTGCGGTCGTGTACGCACTCCATTGGCCCAACCCGTCACCGCGGTGGTTCGGCTACCACGAGATCTTCCACGCTTTCGTCGTCGCCGGGATCGCCGTGCACTACGTAGCCGTCGCGTTCTACGCGGTGCCCAAGGCCACCTGAGACTCAGCCCAGGCGATCGATGAGATCCCACAGGCGATCGACGTGGCGTTGCTCGACGCGTGATTGGCCAATCGACACCCTGATGATCGGTCGGTCATCGAGAACCGACGGCGTCCAGTACATGTCGCCGGTTGCGTTCACCGCGGCGGCGAGCGCTTCGGTCGCTGCGTCGGACTCCACGCAGCGGAAACACACCAGCGCGAAGGGATGCGGTGCAACGAGCTCGAACCGCGGGTCTGTCTCGAGCCGGGATGCGAGGTCGTCGGCGAGGGCCACGTGGTGGCGAACCATCGCCCGGATCCCTTCGGCCCCGTACGAACGCAGCACCCACCAGAGCTTGAGCGAGCGGAACCGTCGTCCGAGCGGGACGTGCCAGTCCCGGTAGTCGATGACCGCTCCCGACTCGCTCGCCTCGTTCTTGAGATACGGCGGCAGGATGCTCAGACAGTCGATCAGCGGGGCCCGGTCGGCGACGAAGAAGGCGCTGCAATCGAAGTTGACCATCATCCACTTGTGCGGATTGAAGGTGTAACTGTCGACGAGTTCGAGCCCGTCCTGATGGTGGCGAAACTCCGGGCAGATCATGGCCGTCCCGGCATAGGCGGCATCGACGTGGTGCCACATGCCGTGCTGCCCGGCGATTTCGGCGATCGCCCGAACCGGGTCGACGCCGGTCGTGCCGGTCGTGCCAACCGCTGAGCCCACGAAGGTGGGGATCAGGCCGGCGGTGACGTCCGCGTCCACCGCCGCCCGCAGCGCCTCTGCGTCCATCGCTTGGTCGGCGTCGACACCGACCAGCCGGACGTGGCGGTAGCCGGCCACGTTGGCGCCCTTCTCGATCGAGCTGTGCGCCTGCGCAGAGGTGTATGCCACGAGGTCGCCGATGTCGTGGCCCGCGGAAGTGGCTCGGTGTCGGGCCACCACAAGCGCGGTGTGGGTGCTGTCCGACGCACTCATCTGGAGCACGCCGCCGCCGGCCTCGGTGGTCTTCCAGCCCGCCGGGAGGCCGAGAAGATCGACCAACCAATCCATCACCTGGGTCTCGATCTCGGTGCAGGCGGGGGAGGTCGACCAGAGCATTCCCTGGATTCCGAGGCCGGCAGAGGCGAGTTCGGCCAGGACCGACGGCGGAGACGTGTTGGCCGGAAAGTAGGCGAACCAGTTGGGGTTCTGCCAGTGCGTGATGCCTGGCATCACCACCCGGTCCAGGTCGGCGAGAACGTCCTCGAAAGGCTCGGCGGCCTCGGGAGCGGCGTCGGGCAGCTGAGCCCGGATCGAGCCCGGCTCCACCTCCGACAGCACGGGGAGGTCCTCGACCCGGTCGTAGTAGTCGGCCAGCCAATCGATCAGTGCGTGGCCGTGTCGGCGGAACTCGTCAGCGTCCATGTGCTCGGGCCCCACGCTCGCTACCTCCCCTCGGCGATGCTCGACGCCCGCTCTGCCCACCGCAGGTCGTACGGGCTCAATCCGCCGACGTCGTGTGTTGTCAGCCGCACCGACACCGAGCTGTAGACGTTTCGCCAATCCGGATGGTGATTGAGCTCCTCGGACAACTCCGCGCACGTGGTCATGAACCCGAACGCCTCGGCGAAGTCGGCGAAGCGAAAGTCCCGCACGATCTCATCGCCGTCGCGATCCCAGCCAGGGAGGCCCGCGAGGCCTTCGACGATCTCCTCGTCGGACAGAAGCCGATAGTCGCTCATGCGATGATCATGCCAGCGATGACCATCCAGCCGATGACCGATGCCACCGCCACTCCGTCACCCACGAACGGCTCGTTGCGCGTCGGTTGCCCGATGTGGGTCAACCGCGACTGGGTCGGCCGTCAGTTCCCGCCAGACACGCCGCGCGGCGAGGAGCTCGTCGCCTACGCCCGCTGGTGCACCGCTGTCGAAGGGAACACCACCTTCTATGCGGTTCCGAGCGAGGCGGCTGTCGCCCGCTGGGCGGAGCAGGCGCCTCCCGACTTTCGGTTCGCATTCAAGCTGCCGCGGGCGATCACCCACGATCGACGGCTGCGGTCCACAGGCGCCGAGCTGTCCGAGTTCTTGCGGCGCATCGAGCCCCTCCGGGATGTGCTCGGGCCCTTCAGCATCCAATTGCCCGAGTCGTTCGGGCCAGACGACCTGCCCGTGCTGGACCAGTTCGTCAGCGGGCTCAGCGCCGAGTTCGACTGGGCCGTCGAGGTGCGCCATCGGGCATTCGATTCCGGGTCCGACGACGAAGGCCGCCTCAACGAGCTGCTCGTCACAGCGGGAGTCGACCGAGTTCTCTTCTACACCGACCCGCTCTTCGAAACGCCGCCCGACTCGCCCGAGGCTGCCGAGGCTCACCAACGCAAGCCTCGAGTGAAGCTGCGGCCGATCGCGCTGGCGTCGCATCCGGTCGTGCGGCTGATCACCCACGACGACGGTCAGGCACCGATGGCCGACGTGGTCGAACCCTGGCGCAAGTGGTTTCCTCACCTCGCTCGCTGGGTCCGCGATGGTCGCCGCGTGACGGTGTTCGCCCACACTCCGGACAACCTGCGCGCGCCGGACCTGGCGCGGCTCGTGCACGCTGAGGTGCGGGGGTTGGTCCCGGGTCTGGCGCCGTTGCCCGACCCCACCGAGGTCTCGGGTCAGATCGGCCTGTTCTGAGGGTTCGGCCTAGCCTGGCGACATGGTGGGCCGCCGCACCTACGACAAGATCAACGCAGAGATCGACCTGCCAGGCACCTTCGGCGCGGTGCTGCTCGTCGTGGCGCTCGGACTGTCGTTGTCGAGCTGGGCGACCGACGCCCTCGAAACCATGGCGGTCGCGGTAGCGGGCCTGGGCCCACTGGTCGTCGCGACCGGGTTGGGTGGACGCTTCTCGAAGGTCGTGCAGATGCGGGCGAACGTGCTGTACGTGCTGCTCTGGGCGGCGGTGCTCTTCGAGCTCCAGCGCCGGAACGAGACGCTGGCGCTTGTCGTTCTCATCGTCCCGCCGGCGTCGGCCGTCGTCGTCAAGCTGCTCCCGTGGTTCGTGCGCCGCCTGCTCTCCGACGTCGATCTGGCGGCCGTCTCGGGGCCCCCGCCCGGGCTTCACTAGACGACAACCGGACCCCGACGGACGCAAACGGACAGTCGCCGGACCGATTCGGACAGGGTGCACCGAGACCATTCCCACGGGCCTTCCCAGGCCATACCGTCGCCACCGTGACATCGAGCACCGACCCAGCCACGAGCGCAGGCCCCACCACGAGCGCCGTACCCCGGAGGCAGCCGTCGCTTCCGTTCGTCTGGACGGTTGCCGGGCTCGTCGTGACGGGTTGGGGGCTCAACTTCGTGTTCGCCAAGGAGGCGCTCGACCAGGTCGATGTCGGCCCGTTCAACTTCGTCCGCTTCGGCGGGATGGTCCTGCTGGGCTGGGTTGTCGTCCTGGCGGGCGGTCGTCCAACACCGGTACGACCGCAAGACCGCCGTCGGCTCGTGATCGTGGCGGTCGTCGGCTTCTGCGGCTACGTGTTCGGTTTCAGCGTCGGGCTCTCGCTGACGAGTGCTTTCTCGGCCTCACTGCTGCTCGCCATGGTGCCGCTCTTCGTCGTCATCTTCACTGCTGTCGTCGAACGGCGAGCCCCGACCATCGGGACCGTCGCAGCGTTGGTGCTCGCGATCGTGGGGTCGGTGGTTTTCGTCACCGCACGGACATCGGTGGAGGTGGGCTGGGGTGACGTGATCACCGTAGGAGTTGCCGCGTGTTACGGCGGCTACCTGATGCTCAACCGGGCCCTCGTCGACCACTATTCGCCGTTCACGCTGACGACCTACGCCTCCACCCTGGCCGCGATCCCGATTCTCGCCGCAACCGCCCCAACGCTGGCGGGGCAGGACTGGGGCGCCGTCGACGCGACGGGCTGGGCCGCCATGGCCTGGGTGATCATCGGGCCGGTGTTCGTCGCGTGGTCGGTGTGGAACTGGGTCCTGCGGCACCTGTCCGCCCAGCAGGTGGCGCCCCTGCTGTTCACCGTGCCCGTGATCAGCGGATGCGCAGCCTGGCTGCTCCTCGACGAGGCCATCGTCGCCGGTCAGATCGTGGGCGCCGGGCTGGTCGTCGTGGGGCTGGTGGTCAACCAGCGCACCGCCTGACAGCAGCGAGAGTCGGTTGTCGTACGGCTCAGTCGCCGTACCAGTGAACGCCGCCGGTGCCCTTCTGGCGAGCGATCTCAGCCTGAGCCATCGTCAGCTTCGCGAGTTGGTTCATGTGCACTTCGTCCGGCCCGTCGGCGATCCGCATGAGGCGGCCCATCACGTACATGTCCGCGATCGGCGTGTCGCCCGACACGCCCTTGCCGCCGAAGATCTGCATGGCCCGCTCGGCCACGTCGTGAGCCAGCTTGGGACCGACGATCTTCACCATCGAGATGTAGTCGCGGGCACCCTTCGCCCCCGCCTTGTCCATCTCCGCCGCCGCCTTCAACACCAGGAGCCGCGTCTCCTCGATCTGGCACCGCATGCGAGCGATGTCCTGGCGAACCGAGCTGAACTCGCTGATCTTGCGACCGAACGGCTCACGCTGCTCGGCCCTCGCACAGACGAGGTCCAGCATCCTTTGAGCCATACCGACGTTGGTCATCGCGTACTGGAAACGGCCGGGACCGAGGCGGCCCTGAGCGATCTCGAAACCGCGGCCCTCCCCGAGGATGATGTTGTCGATCGGAACCCGGACATCGTGGTACGCCAGCTCGCCATGCCCCGCGGGTGAGTGATAGTTGCCGAACACGCTGAGCGGGCGAACGACCTCGAGGCCCGGAGTGTCCTTCGGAACGATCACCATCGAGTGCCGCTGATGGCGCGGGTCGTCGGGGTTCGACACACCCATCGTGATCACGAACTCGCACAACGGGTGGTAGATGTTGGAGCTCCACCACTTGCGGCCGTTGAGCACGTAGTGGTCGCCGTCCCGGTCGATCCGCAGCTCCATGTTGGTGGCGTCTGAGCTCGCGACCTGCGGCTCGGTCATCCCGTACGTCGAACGGATACGCCCCTCCAGCAGCGGGCGAAGCCACTGATCCTGCTGCTCGGGTGTGCCGTACTTGGCCAGCACCTCCATGTTCCCGCGATCGGGCGCCGAGCAGTTGAACACCTCGAACGACCACGGAAGCCGACCCATCACCTCCGCGAGCGGAGCGAACTCGAGATTGGTGAACCCCGGCGACCAGTCGCCGTACTCGGCCGGCAGGAACCAATTCCAGATCCCCGCCTCCTGCGCCTTGGCCTTCAGCTCCTCGACAATCGGCGGCTGCACCCACAGATTCGCCGGATCGTTGATGAACGCGTGATGCTCCTCCTCCGCGGGATACACATGGGCATCCATGAACTCCTCGAGACGCGCCTTGTTCTCCTGGACCTTGGGTGAATAATCGAAATCCATATCTCCGCTCCGCTGAGCCCGTTCCGGCCACGGAGGCTATATCTCCGCTGCGCTGAGCCCGTTCCGGCCACGGAGGCTATATCTCCGCTGCGCTGAGCCCGTTCCGGCCACGGAGGCCGAGCCGTCGTCGGTTACTCCGCTCGCGCCCGCTCGGCGCGTTGGGTCCACAGGTTTGCACACCATGTCTCCGCTCCGCTGAGGGCGTTCCGGGCACGCAGCCCAAGCCGCCGGCTCCTCGTGAGCCGGCTCCCTCCCCTTGGGTGCGCGCCGTAGGTTTACACACCGGGTCTCCGCTGCGCTGGGCCCGTTCCGGCCAATTAGGTTCCAGGAGCGCTCCTGGAACCTAAACCTAACGCTTCGCTAGTGTCGGCGCACCGAGGGAGGGGGCCGTTGTGAGCGAGATCGAGG
>CAZVUM010000069.1:18501-24679 GCA_964629575.1 uncultured Acidimicrobiales bacterium
CGCTTCGCTAGTGTCGGCGCACCGAGGGAGGGGGCCGTTGTGAGCGAGATCGAGGGCTACGACGTCCAGGCTGTCGAAGCCTGGATCGAGGCGAACTGCGAGGGTCTCCAGCCACCGTTCGACTGGCTGCGCCTCGAAGGCGGACACAGCAACCTCACCTACAGCCTCACGGACCAGAACGGAAACCGCGCGGTGGTGCGCCGGCCGCCGATGGGGGAGCTGCTCCCCAAGGCCCACGACATGCATCGCGAATTCACGATCATCAGCGGGCTCGGGCCGACCGACGTGCCCGTTCCGATCGCGTACGGCTACTGCGAGAGCCCCGACGTCACCGGCGCGCACTTCTATGTGATGAGCCAAGTCGAGGGTCGAGCGCTCTTCACCAAAGAAGACGCAGACGAACACATCCCCCTCGAACACCGAGGAAACGTCGGGATGTCGTTCATGGACGTCCTCGCGTCGCTCCACGCCGTCGACCCCGACGAGGTCGGGCTCGGCGAGCTGGGCAAGAAGGAGGACTACGTCGGACGTCAGATCCGCACCTGGTACCGCAGCTGGCAGGCATCGATCGAAGGCGCCGACTACGACGACCCGGTGCTGCACGAGCTACACGATCTCCTCCAGGGCCGGATTCCCGAACAGGGTCCTGCCCGCGTCGTTCACGGAGACTTCGGCCTCCACAACAACCTCTGGAGTCCCGAGGGCGAGATCATGGCGGTGCTCGACTGGGAGATCTCCACGCTCGGCGACCCGCTCGCCGACTTCGCGTACGCGCTCAACTCGTGGGCCGAACCGACAGACGACCTGCGCAGCACCCAGGAGGGTCCGACGCTCGCCGAGGGCATGGTCGGCCGCGCCGACCTCGTCGATCGATACGCCGATCGCACGGGAGCCGACCTCAGCGATCTGCCCTATTACGTGTGCTTCAACCACTTCAAGACCGCGTGCATCATCCACGGCGTCTACGCCCGCTACATGCAGGGTCAGAAGTCCACCGAGGGCGTCGACCTCGAGCTGTATCGCTCCCGCATCGGCATCTCAGTCGAGCTCAGCAAGAGGGCGGCCGACGAGCTGGAGTGAGGCGCCGCTGATGCCCAAGACCGACTGGAATCCGATCCTGCGGGGCGAGTTCGAGAAGCCGTACTGGGCCGAACTCCAGGGCTTCGTCCAGAACGAGCGACGCAGCGGGCAGGTCTTCCCACCCGAGGACGAGGTGTTCGCTGCGCTGCACCTCACCTCGTACTCGGACATCAAGGTGTTGATCCTGGGTCAGGACCCTTATCACGGCCCGGGGCAGGCGCACGGGCTGTGCTTCTCGGTTCGACCTGGCGTGGATGTCCCCCCGTCGCTCGTGAACATCCACAAGGAGATGCAGAGCGATCTCGGCCTTGCGCCGCCCGGTCACGGCAACCTCGAATCGTGGGCGCGACGGGGCGTGCTGCTGCTCAACGCCGTCCTCACGGTTCGGGCACACAATGCGGGATCCCACCGCAACCGAGGTTGGGAGACCTTCACCGACGAGGTCATCCGGGCCGTGGACGCCAAGCCCGAACGGGTGGTGTTCGTCCTGTGGGGTGCCTATGCCCGCAAGAAGAAGGGCCTGATCGACACGTCCCGCCACGTGATCATCGAGTCTCCGCACCCCTCGCCTCTGAGCGCCCACAACGGATTCTTCGGCACCCGGCCCTTCAGCCGAGCCAACGAGGCACTCGTGGCAGCAGGCCGCGACCCGGTGGACTGGGCCCTTCCCGCCTGATCCTCTCGCCGGGCTCGGGCGTTCAGTGCAGGATGCGGTTGATGAGCTCGGGGACCAGCGGCCCGTCCGGATCGTCGGGGTTCTCCGGCGTCCATTCGACCTGACGCAAGGTGACGATGCCGGCCACCTCCACGGCATCGAGCGTCAGGCGCCCTTCGTGCACGGCGACGCCCCGCGCCCACACGCGCGACAACCAGGACGGCTGCACCCTCGCAACCGCTGAGCTGCCGCGGCCTGCGAGTCGCCCCTCGAGCGCCGGCTCGACGGCCATTCCGACCAGCCCTCTGAACGGCACGAGCGCCGCGCTTCGCACCTGCCCCATCTGCCCGCCCAGACTCGCGACGAACGCACGTCGGAGCCGGAGGCGTACCGCTTCGGCGACATGGGTCACGAGCTGGGGCTCGACATCCCAGTCGGACCGATCCGCCGCGTCCACCACCGACCCGGCGGCGCGGTCGAGAAGTTCGTGGGGCAACGTGATCGTCGCCTCGCACATCGTGGACGCCCGGTCGCGGGGGAGGTCGAACAGAAAGTCCTGCACTCCTTCTGAGCGCAGTCGTTCGAGTGCCGTTCGGAGCCACCACCGCCGCTTGTGGTCCGCATCGTGGTTCGGCGCCCACTCCTCGACGAACCCCCCATCGTCGAGAGCAGCGTCCCAGAGGTCGAGGATCTCCACGCAGCGCGGAATGCGGCCTCCGAGCGCCACGAGTGCCCGCTCTGCGTCGGGTTCGGGGTGGTGAGACAGCCGCAGCGTGCCCGCTTCCCAGGTGATCTCGTGCCGCTGTCCCTCACACTCGGCTTCGAAGGTCACCGACGGGACGCGGTCGAACCAGGGCACGGGGGGAGGATATTCGGGCAACCGGCGAAGCGTCTCTCTGTCGGTTGTCAGCGGGCCGCGATCACCGCAACCTCGACGAGCCACTCGGGGCGGGCCAGTGCCGGCACCGTGACCAGGGTGGAGGCAGCGCGCCGGCCCTCGAGGAATCGGTCGCGGGCAGCCATCACGGGACCGAGGTCCTCGCCCGCGACCGCGTACGTGGTGACCGACACGACATCGGCGCTCTCCATGCCCGCCTCGCGGAGCATCGCGTCGACGTTGGCCCACATGACGTCCGCCTGTTCGCCGATGTCGTCTGGCACCGAGCCGTCTGGAGCGATGGGCACGACGCCGGAGGTGTGCAGCCATGCCCGCGCGTCGGTCGACAACACCGCATGCGCATAGTTGGCAGCGGGCGCAGCGATCGAGTCGGGCGTGATCTCCCGGTTCATCGCGCCATCGTAGGAACCCCGTTCACGCGATGCCGGCGTCGAGGCTGAGCGCCAGCGTTCCCCCGAGCTCGACCGCGTCCTCGAGGTGGGAGTCCTCGACGTCGCCCACCACGAGAAGAGGTGGCCGAAACTCCGTCCATCCCTGACCGGTGACGAGCCGCTGAACGCTCTCGATGGTGCCGGTGCCGTCGTTGCCGGCCTTGACCATCAGCTGCCACGGTTTCCCGCGGGTGCGGTCGAGGCAGTCGTGCCAGATCTCTTCGAAGAAGTGCTTCGTGGCGCCGGCCATCGAGCCGAAGTGTTCCGGCGTGGCGATCACGATCGCGTCTGCGTCGAGCACGTCGGTCGATGTGGCGTCGAGGGCAGGGACGAGACGAACCTCGACGGGTGACGTGGTGGTTTCGTTGGCCATCGCGACGCCGTCAGTGAACGCTGTGACGAGGCGGTCGGTGCCTCCCGCTCGGCTCTGTCGTACCAGCAGAATCGTGGCCACCCACCCAGGTTGCCACCGCCGCAGGTGATCGCAGGTGAGAGGTGGCTGCGGTCCGTACCGGGTCAATCATGACCAGCGACCCGGTACGGACCACACGCGCCAGCTCCGCGCTGAACACGGTCTCCACGATTGAGGTCGACACGTGACAGCGCGACGTGAGGACTCAGGCCGAACGCCGTTCGGGAGCCGGGCCGCCGGCCGGGGATACTCTGGCCGGATGCACGATCTCGTGATTCGAGGGGGAACGGTCGTCGATGGGTCGGGAGCGCCACGCATCGTCGGCGCCGATGTCGCCGTCGACGGCGGACTGGTGAGCGAGATCGGCCAGGTGTCCGCCAACGGGGAGCGCGAGATCGACGCGGATGGCCAGCTCGTTCTGCCTGGGTGGGTGGACATCCACACCCACTACGACGGTCAGGCGACCTGGGATCCGGAGCTGACGCCCTCCTCCTGGCACGGGGTCACCACCGCGGTGTTCGGCAACTGCGGTGTCGGGTTCGCGCCGGTTCGACCGGGCTCGGAGGACTACCTGATCAACCTGATGGAGGGGGTGGAGGACATCCCCGGGACGGTTCTCGCCGAGGGCATCGACTTCACCTGGGAGAGCTACCCGCAATACCTGGACGCCCTCGATTCGATGGCCCGCGTGATGGACATCGGGAGCCAGCTCCCGCACGGCGCGTTGCGGTTCTACGTGATGGGCGAACGAGGAGCCGATCACGCCGCAGAGCCGACTGCCGAGGAGCTGGTGGCAATCGAGGAGCTCGTCGCTGAGGGGTTTGCCGCCGGGGCACTGGGATTCAGCACGAGCAGAACGACCAAGCACAAGGCGGCCGACGGGCGATTGACACCGTCGCTGTCGGCCGGGGATCCCGAGTTGGCCGCTGTCGCGCGAGCCATGCGGACGGCTGATGCGGGCGTGTTGCAGGTCAACAGCGACTTCGGGCCCGGCGAGTTTGCCCAGTTCAGGCAGGCTGCAGAGCTGTCGGGCCGCCCGCTGTCTGTGCTCGTGCTTCAGGTGGACAACGCGCCCGACCTGTGGCGAGAGACGCTCGATCATGTGCACGAGGCCAACCGAGCGGGGGTCACCGCGACCGCCCAGGTCGGCTGCCGGCCCATCGGGGTGATGCTCGGCCTCGACGCCACAGTCAACCCGTTCGGCAACCACCCCGCATACCGAGCGATCGCCGAGATGCCGACGGCCGAGCGTGCAGCACGGATGCGCAACGACGAAGCGCTGCGGCACACGCTCGTGCACGACAGGCCCGCGGACTCCCATTCGAAGTGGATGGACTATGCCCTGACGCGGGCATACGAGCTCGACGAACGGCTGGACTATGAGCCGTCACCCTCCGACGCCGTGGCCAGCCGGGCCCAGAGCGAAGGCTCGTCGGCGTGGCAGCTGGCACTCGACCTGCTGGCGGCCGGCGACGGCTCGACGCTTCTGCTCTATCCGTTCGAGAACTACCACGGCGGCTCGCTCGATGAGATTCGGGAGATGCTCGTCGATCCGCATTCGATCTGCGGGATCGGCGATGCGGGGGCGCACGTCGGCACGATCTGCGATGCGTCGTATCCCACCTACCTGCTCACCCACTGGGCGAGGGATCGCACGCGGGGCGAGGGCCTGGACCTCGAGTTCCTCGTCAACAAGCAGGCTCGCCGGACCGCCGAGACCTTCGGACTGTTCGACCGCGGGCTACTGCAGCCGGGCTACCGCGCAGACATCAACGTGATCGACTTCGACTCACTGTCGGTCGGCAGACCCGAACTGATCTACGACCTCCCGGCTGGGGGCAAGCGACTCGTTCAGCGGCCGTCTGGCTATACGCACACCTTCGTCGCAGGGGTCGAGACGTTCGCAGGCGGCGAACCCACGGGGGAGCGGCCAGGACGGCTGGTGCGGGGAGCACGGCCGGGGCCCACCCAGTGAGCACTCCGGCCCGACAACGTTTCCGGGAGGCTCTGAACGGACCCGATGTGGTGTTCGCGCCCCTCACCCTCGATCCGCTCTCGGCCCTCATGGTGGAGCAGATGGGCTTCGGGGCGGGCTACCTCAGCGGCGGCGCCCTGGGCTTTCAGTACGCCGTGTCGGAGGCCTTGCTCACCTCGACCGAGATCGCCGGCGTCGCCCGCCGGATCACCCAGCGGTCCGGCCTCCCGCTCATCGTCGATGGGGGAGTCGGGTTCGGCGACCCTGTGCACGTGCAGCGAGCGGTCTGGGAGTTCGAGGCAGCTGGAGCGGTGGCGGTGGAGTTCGAGGACCAGGTCTCGCCCAAACGGGTGCACCACCACGTCGGTGTCGAGCACCTCGTGAGCGTCGAGGAGATGTGCGCCAAGGTCGCGGCGGCAGTGGAGGCCCGCTCCGACGACGACTTCCTGGTCATCGCTCGTACGGGGGGAATGCGCCACGAAGGGCTCGACGCAGGCGTCGCCCGCCTGCAGGCCTACGTCGACGCCGGCGCAGATATCGCGATGGCATTCTGCCGCGATCAGGACCTTCGTCACGTGGCCGACGAGGTGGATGCGCCGCTGGCCACCATCACGGGCCTGGACCAGCACTCCGCCGACGACTGGGCGGGATTCGGGTGGTCGCTGATCATCGACGCCTTCACCGGCCAAGCGCTCGCGGTCAACACGGTCAGGGCGGCATACGAGTC
>CAZVUM010000070.1:0-22006 GCA_964629575.1 uncultured Acidimicrobiales bacterium
CCTCGCCGTGCGCCGCGCAATCGATCTGGCGGCGGCACGCGTCAGGTCACAGCCCACAACCCAACCCTCCACACACTAGGAACGAACACAGATGGCCTACACCGAGAGATTCCAGGCACTCGCCGACGCCGCACCATCACAGGTCGAAGAGGTCGAACCACGCGATGTCGACGGTCTTGTTTTCGCCGGTGCCGTTGCGCTCGACATCCGAGACCCGGACGAGCACGACGCAGACCACATCGCTGGATCGCTGAACATCAGCCGCGGCAAGCTCGAGATGCTCGTCGAGGGCCGAATCCCCGATCTCGACTCGACGATCCTGTGCTACTGCAACGCGTTCAACCGAGGCGCGCTCTCCGCGGCGACGCTGCGAGGAATGGGCTACGAGAACGCGAAGTTCATTGCCGGTGGCCTCAACGCGTACCGAGACCTGGATTCAATCAAACCCGTTCCGGTCGGACACGGCTCCGTGGCCACCGCGATCCCTGTCGATGACAGTCGTGAGTAGCTGATCGATCGTCGACTTGCCGAGTCAACGTGCCAGCGATCTCCCTGCCAGGGACGGGCGGATTCGTGCGAATCGGAGCGAGCAGTCATTCACAGGCACGAAGGTCGCGAAAAGCTCACAGAAAACTCACGTGACAACCGCAAACAAGGGGTCACGGAGGGGAACAGCGGGGAGATGGGATTTCTCGCAGTCGCTTGTCCCGCAAGGGGAAATCATGCGGGAAGGCGGCGCGAAGACAGTTCCTGTGCGGTGCTCGTCGGGCTCATAACCCGAAGGTCGTTGGTTCAAATCCAACCCCCGCCACCACTGAGGAGGCCCGGAAACAAGTCGTTTCCGGGCCTTTGCCGTTGTCGACTGAAGAGGCCGTCTACCGGGTCCGTCTACCGGCTGAATCCTTCCCGAGCCGTTGACCTGGGTGTTCGTGCGGTCGATCCGGTAGACGTCTACCGGCTGCCACCCACGATCTCGTCGCTCGGGGCGTTGTCGGTGCGGGCCCGTTCGGAGGCGATGAGCGCGACGAAGCGGTTGGCGGCGTCGGCGCCCATGCCGGGTAGGACGTGTTGGTAGGTGGCCATGGTGAAGCCGGGGTTGGCGTGGCCGAGGCGTTCGGAGACGACCTTGATGGGGACACCTGCGGCGATGAGGAGGGTGGCGTGGGTGTGGCGGAGGTCGTGGAAGCGGATGTGGGGCATGTGGAGTCGGGTGAGGTGGCGGGCGAAGAGCTGGCTGATCGATTCGGGGTGCAGGGGGTCGCCGTGGTGGTTGCTGAAGATCGGATCCGCGAGACCAACAGGGTTGCGGTCGGAGGTCTGCTTGCGATGCCAGCGTTTGAGGGTCGTCTCGGTGGCAGGGTCGAGGTCGATGCTGCGTCGGCTGGAGCGGGTCTTGACTGGCGTTTCGACGGACTGGCCGCCGATGGACTTGCGGGCTCGAGCGATGGAGATGGTGTGGGTGGTGTGGTTCCAGTCGCTCCAGCGGAGCCCGACGAGTTCACCGCGTCGCATCCCGGTGGTGGCGGCGAGGACGAACGCTGGGTGGAGGCGTAGGTGGGCGGTGGCGTCAAGGAATCGGCTGAGTTGTTGGGCGGTCCAGCAGTCGGGGCTGTGCCGTTGGCGTCGTCGTGGTTTGGGGGCGCGGGCGCCGTGGGCCGGGTTGGTCGCGATGAGGTGAGCATCGACTGCGTGGTTCAGCGCCGAGCGGCAGATGACGTGGGCGTCGTACACGGTCTTGGGTGCAAGACCTTGGGAGCGTTTGCCGCCGGTGGCGAGCAGGTCGGTGTAGAGCCGATCGAGGTGCTCGGTTCGCAGCGACCGGAGTCGCAGGTGTCCGATGGCGAGGCCGATGTAGTGGTCGATCATCCAGCCGTATCGGTGGGCGGTGCTCGGGTCGAGGTCGTGGCGTCGGATCGGGAGCCGCCGCTCAGTCAGATACTGGACGACGGTGAGCGGATCGGCACCGGTCAGCGTGTCGAGTGCCGTCTGGGCGGTGTCGATGTTGGCGGCGATGTCTTCGGCGTCGGCACGGGAGTGTCCGGCCGGGTGCCGTCGGCGCCGTTCGCGACCAGTGAGGGTGTCGACGCCGTCGTAGGCGACGACGTAGAAGCGGGACTTGCGTTGCACGATGTAGGTCATCGCCAACCATCGGCGCAGCGCAGTGACGACTTCGCCGTCAACCCGAAGATCACCCGCTGCTGGGTGGGAGTGTTCAGGGCTGATTGATAGCGTCGTCGAGTTCGAGTTGGCGGTCGTCGGCGAGGTCGAGGACTGTTTCGGTGAGGGTGTCGACGGCGTCGTCACCGGCGAATGCGATCAGCTGGCCGTCTGGTGCTCCGCGTAGGCGGTCGAGCCCAGCGATCGTGCCGGACGCGATGGCTGCCGCCGCTTCTGCGAACCCGAGAGCAGCGCGGCGGCGGATGTCTGCGAGGAACGGTTCGAGGGATTCCTCGAGGAGTTCCCATGCCGCGTCGGTCTCGTGGACATATCCACGCCCAGGAATCCGTCCCGTCCTGCCTGCGAGTTCTTCGAATCCCAGGGAGCCCAGCTGGTGGGCGACTTCGTTCGCGATCTCCTCGGCGCGGGCGGACGACATCAGTCTGCTGGCGAGGCCTTTCGCTTCTTCGAACAGTTCGGGGTGGGCCGCCAAGAGCCGTTCGAGCACGGTGTTCTTCTCGAGCGAGGTGGCGACTGCCAACACCGAGGTGTCGCTATCGACGTTGGCTTGCCTGTTGTTCGGAGTGGGCGCCATCTCGTGAACACTAGGCAACGGGTGTGTCATCGATGCCGGCGGCGGATGAGAACGAGCCGATGGCTACGCATCGAGGCCGAGCCACCGGCGGTAGGCAGCCAAGAGTTGTTGCGGGTACCCGGCTTCGAGGGTCAGTTCGATGAGTGCGACTCGGTGCTGGCCGGTGCCGTTCGTGAAGACGCCGACAAGCCCCTGTGCTGGTTGGCCGTCGTAGTCGACGGTGTTGACGGTGACGGGTGTGCCGGCGAGGGTGGCGGCGATCGGGTAGTCGACTTCGTCTTCGAAGGCGCAGAGGAAGCTGGTGTGGCCCTCATCGCCGTAGGCGTCCACGGTGACGCGCTCGATGATGGCGTCGACCGTCTCGGAGTCGGAGTCAGAACGCACCGTCGGGGCTTTCGGGTGGTGGGGTTCGGGTCGGGGTGTCGAAGCCGAGGGTCTTGTAGGCGGGGAGGCGTTTGGTGTGCATGCGGGCAAGGACGGTGACGTGTTCGTCGAGGTAGTCGTGGAGCTCGACGTCGTGTTTGGTGCCGTGGGCTCGCAGGAGCCGGCCGACGTATTGCACGACGCGGCCCTTGAACGCGACCGGAAACGCGAGGAACAGGGTGTCGAGCTCGGGCCAGTCGAAGCCTTCGCCGAGGTAGGAACCGGTGGCGACGACCACGAGCCCGGTGTCACCGGTCGGAGTGGCCATGGCCTCGTGCACTGCGGCGAGGGCCTTCTTCCCGAGTCCGCCCTTGAGTACGTGGGCGGTGTGTCCGGTCTGGGCGAGCAGCTCGACGATGGCGTCGATGTGGCTGGTCCGTTGGGTGAGCACCAGGCAGGTCCGGCCTGCGGTGGCCGCGGCTGCGACGTCGGCGCAGATCTGTTCGGTTCGCTGGTGGTCGTCGGCGAGTGATCCGAAGATGGCCTGGATCGAGGCGCTGTCGTCATCGAGCACGAAGCGGGTGGGATGAACGACGAGTCGGCGTTGCACGAGCGCCGTCTCTGCAACGTCGCCCGGTCGGGTCTCGTGGCGGGTCGGTCCGCATTGCAGGGCGATGATGCCCTCGAGGCCGTCGCGGCGATAGGGCGTCGCGGTCAGCCCGAGCCAGCGGCGGGTTGGAGCCGTGCGGACGCAGCTCTCGAATGACACCGCAGGTAGGTGGTGGCATTCATCGACCACGACCAAGCCGTAGTTCGCGAAGATCTCGTCGGGGCGTTCGCGTCGGGCGAGGCTCTGGATCATGGCGACATCGACGATTCCTGTCGGCTTGATCTTGCCGCCACCGATGACGCCGACCCGGTCGTCGGCGAGGCCGAGGTGCTCGCTGAGCCGGTCGCGCCACTGCGCGAGAAGCGGCTTTCGGTCGACCAGGATCAGGGTCGGTTGGCGGTGGTGGGCGATCACTGCGCAGGCGGTCACGGTCTTGCCCGACCCAGGCGGGGCAACGATCACGGCGAGGTCGTGGCCGATGACCGTGTCGACAGCAGCTTGCTGGTGGGGCCGCAGCGTCGTCGTGGCATCAAACTCGATCAGGAGGTGGTCCGGTCGTCGGTCGGTGAGGTCGAGGCGGCTGCCCGCCGACTCGACCAGTTCTGTCACCTGGCCGAGCAGCCCTCGGGGGAGGTGGAGCCATTCGAGGTCCTCGCGGTAGCAGCGAATGAAACGTGGCGTGTCCCACGTCGAGAACCGCATTCGCTCCTTCTCGTAGAACTCGGGGTTTGCCAGCGACCCGAGGTGCTTCAACCCGGCAACGAGCGCCGGCGGGAGCCCGGCTCGTCGCAACGAGAGCATCCCGGCGATCTGCGCGTCGATCACGGCGGGGGCTTCGGGCCATCGGCGTCTGCCAGATCCGCGAGCGACAGGCCAGGGCCCGCGCCGACGGCGCGCAATGAGTCAGCCAACGCCACGACCGCATCGCTCGACATGCGTGACACGCTCGACAAGAAGGCCCACTGGTCGGGCCAAGGCTCCATCGTCGTCGGGTCGAGGAACACCGTGCACCCCTGGGCGGCTCGCTCGCCGTGGAGCGGCAGCGCGATCAGGTTGCCGAAGGACCCTTTGGGCATGAAGTCCTGCGACGGGAAGAACCTGTCGTAGCTCGCCAGATCGAGTTCGGCCCGTTGGGTCATCGCCCCTCGCAGCAGCCCCATCCCCATCGCTCGGGCTGCGGTAGCGGGAACCGGCTGGTCCAAGAACACCCACACGTGACCCCCGTCGCCCGACCAGGACCGTTCCAACACCGCCGGGACACCCGCGGAGTGGCACTCGTCGAGGAACGCGAGCGCGTCGAGGGCCCAGCTGCCGTCATCGAAATCACACGCCAGAAGGACACACGTGTCGCCTCGCAGCAGCGGGTAGATCCCGATCGTCGAGTCACCTCGTAGGTGCGAGGCAAACACCTCATCGGTGAGCGGCAGATAGTCCTTGGCCTTGCGTGCCTTGTTGGACCAGCCATCACGCACCGCCGGCGACCAACCCGACTTGCCAGAGTTCAGGTTCTCCCACCGTTGGGCGTACACATCCGAGCGTGCGCCGAACAACGATCGGAACAACTCGAGCTTCTCCGCTGGTGGGGAGGCCTGGGTCACCTCCGCTGACGGCTTCGTCGGACCGAACAGCGTTGGTGCCCAGGACCTCGAGTGTTCGTCTCCGGTGCGGCTTTCGAGCCCGAGCAGGTCGTGGAGCCGGGCGATCTCGGCGCGCAACTCGTCGATCTCGGCCAACAACTCCGATCTCGACGGCTCCGAAGATGCACTCACGAACCGATGATCCCATCGTTCGTACCCGTTCATCGACGTCTGCAGAATCGTATGTGTCGAATGAGTCAGAGTGGGTTCCTCGCTAGCCCTGGTGCAACCCAACTGGTATGTTGTGTTGATGGTCCCGGGGTTTGTGGATGGTGTCTTGCCGCGAGGTGAGTGGTCGGCGTCGTGGGCCGAAGTCGAAAGCGCGTTCGGCTCCACGGACTGGCGCGTCCACCTGTTGGCTGGTTGCCGACGAGCGTTGCTGTCGCTGAAGGCCGCCGGCTGTCGCCGGGCGTGGATCGACGGGAGTTTCGTGACCGCCAAGGCCCATCCCGGCGACATCGACGGCTCCTATGACCCGACCGGCGTCGACCGGGCCTTGCTCCACCCGGCGTTGCTGGACCTGTCGCCCGGCCGGCCGGCGCAGAAGGCCGAGTTCGGCTGTGAGTTCTTCCCGAACATCGTCGAAGCCGGATCGGGCCGCTACTTCGTGGAGTTCTTCCAACAAGACCGAGACGGCCGCCCGAAAGGCGTCATCGTCATCGACCTCGAACAAGAGGAGTTCAACCAATGATCAAGAACGAACGCCAATACAAGATCACCCGAGCCAAAGCCGACGAGATTCGCGTGGCGCTCAGCGAGCTCGAAACCGCGCCGTTGCCCGACGGCCTGTCTCCGGAGATGCGCGAGATGCAAGCCGAGGCCCTCAAGGGGACCCTTGACGACTTCGAGGCCGAGTTGGCTGATTTCGATGCCCTGCACGATGCCACGCTGATCGAAGCCACCGGGATCGGGGAGTTCCCGACCGCGTTGATCCGGGCCCGGATCGCCCGAGGATTGACCCAGCGCGAGTTGGCTGACCGGCTCGGGATCGCCGAGCAGTCGATCCAGCGATACGAGGCGGGCGACTACGCCGGTGTCAGCTTCGGTCGTCTCGTCGAGATCGCCGAAGCGCTCGAGGTCACCGTCCACTACGACGTCCGTCTCGCCTCGGCCGGTTGATGCCTGGGCACTCGTTGGGGAGACTGCGTGTCTCCTGCCTCATAGGCTGACAGATGCCGATGGCCCTCGGTCTCGTTGCCCTGCGTCGTTCAACGTCAGGACGAAGCGCTGTAGATGCCGACGAGATGCTGGCCTATGGATTCGGGGGAGACTGCAATTGCACCCCTTACCCGTCGCTGCCCGCGATTCGCGAGCAAGGCTCACGCTCCGTGGGCGTCCGCCACAGTGGAGAAGCGGGCTGGCCATCTACCAACAATCTACCGAGACAGGTGCAAACAGGGGGGAGCGACGGGGAACAGCAGGGAACACGAAATGGCCTCTGAACTGGGGAAACGCTGCTGACCAGCGCGAACGCATCGCAGTCCAAGAGGGCTCATAACCCGAAGGTCGCAGGTTCAAATCCAACCCGCCACCACTCAGAAGGCCCGGAAACTCAACGGTTTCCGGGCCTTCGACTTTGCTGGGCCGAGGTGGGCGTCTACCGGGCCATCTACCGGCGCCGTGGCCGGTACGTCTGTGACCTGGGAGTTCGCGGCTTCGCTGCCGATAGATGCCTACCGGCTGGCGCTTACGAGGTCGGCGAACGCGGTGGCGGCTGCAGCGCCCATGCCGGGGATGAGGTGCTGGTAGGTGTGCATCGTGAACCCGGGGTGGGCGTGTCCGAGGCGTTCGGACACGACCTTGATCGGGACGCCGGCGGCGACCAGCAGCGATGCGTGAGTGTGCCGCAAGTCGTGGAACCGGATCGTGGGGAGATCGGTGGTGGCGGCGGTGCGTTTGAAGAGCTGGCTGATCGACTCGGGTGACACCGCAACGTGGCGCTGGCTCAAGAACATGGGTGTGGTCGTATCGATGTGTGCGCCTTCCTCGGCGAGGCGAAGTCGCCAATGCTCGAGGATGTCGAGCGTGCCGGTGTCGAGATCGACGCAGCGTCGGCTTGTTCGGGTCTTCACTGGGGCTTCGATGGTGCGGCCGCCGGTGACTTGTCGTGTGCGGGTGATTGAGAGTGTGGCGTGGGTGTCGAGGAGCTCTCGGTCGATGGCGAGATCGAGTGCGTTGGCCAGGACGCGGTGGACTTCGAGCACGGTCTTGGGTGACAGTGCCTGCCCCTTCTTGCCGCCCCGGGCGCGAGGTCGGTGTAGATGGTGTCGAGGTCGGCGGGTGGGAGTTGGGCGAGTCGGTGGTGGCGATGCGGGGGTTGATGTAGCGCTCGATCATCCATCGATATCGGTTCCGGGTCGGATGGGTCAGGTCGCCCTTCGATGCCAGCCACACATCGTTGAGGAAGCCGGCCACCGTGGATGGGCATGGTTTCGCGGGTCGGGCGGCGTCGATCCGGTCTCGGATCGCTTCGGCATCGGCGCGTGAGGTGCCGGCAGGGTGCCAGCGGCGACGTTCGCTGCCGCTGATGGGGTCGTGGCCGCCGTAATCGACGACGTAGAAGCGGTGGTTGCGTTGCACGATGTAGGACATCGCCACCCATCGGCTCGTCGGGTCAACGACCCGAAGGGCTTGCTTGCTGGGCTCGGCTGGCAGACTGGTCTGGTGTCGGAGCCTGCGCGCAATCGCTGTCGCCCCTGGGAGTTGACCGAGGGCGATGTCGCGTCGGCTGTAGGCCGGATCCGGGCGCGCGACGCCGCTCTTGCGGACGAGGTGGAGCACGTCATCGGGTCGTTGACGTGGGGCGAGGGCCCGGGCGTGATCAGCCAGTCCGGGCTGCAGGAGTGGCTCTGGTACGTGGTGCCGACGAAGTATCTGACGGACGAGGTCGGCTACATGGGTCGCCTCGCCGAAACGGCGGCGGTGCTCTTCGATGAGCTCGGTCTCGACGGGTATGGGGCGATCTGCCGGTCGGACGACACGGCGAAGGTCCATGAGGCGTTCGACAGGTCAGATGCGGCGGGCCGTTCGGCGTTGAGGAAGGCGATCGAGCGATCCGGTGTCGACGCGCCCGATCTCGACGACTTTGCGTGGTCGTCGGTGATGCGGTCCGAGGAGGCCAGCGCCCGATCCGCGGTCGACGCCGCGTTGGAGGACGGGATCTACACCGGGGAGATGACGGTCGGGGCCAAGGGGTGGCGCGAGGTCCAGAAGCGGGTGTGCACGCGTGTTCTCGACGGTGACCATCCCCAGATGCCGGGTCAGTCGTGGCGCACGGCGGTCGTGACCGAGCGGATCGAGTCGTGGGTGTCTGTGGCTGAGCGTCGCAGCCCCACGCTGTTGGAGCCTCGAGCGCAGATCGCGAACCGGCTGCTGCATCCCGTCGAGCCGCCTCCCGAGGCGGGCACTGCTGTTCGTCCGCTGGTGTGGTTGTTGGAGCGGTGGGGTGATGAGCAGCCGTTGACCCAGGCCGGCTATCTGAAGCCTGCGTTCGTCCAGTCGCTGCAGGTCGACCGCCCATGGACCGACCCGTTCGATCGGCCCGTGAAGAACGAGCTCGATGACCATGTGCTGCACGACCTTCGAGGGTGGCTTCAACGAGCCGGCGCGGTCCGCAAACACAAGGCGAGTCTTCGCAGAACCCCGCTCGGCCGGAACATCGCGGCCGATCCTGAGGAAGCCTGGCGGGCATTGACGAGGCACCTTGTTGTCGGTGACGAGTGGGAGCGGTTCGTTGGCGAGAGCGCCCTGCTGTTCCTTCTCGGCCAGGACGAACCGGTCTCGGACAACGCGGCATCGGTCTTCATCCGTGAGTGCGCACTCGAGATGGGCTGGCAAACAACCAGCGACGGAATCACCGAGCCCCCGTCGCTGCGCGACGTGTCCTGGACTTTCGCCGACGCCCGCCACGTCTGGGATACCTGCGCGCTCACCGACACCTTCCGCGATTGGGGCAACCGCCAGATCTCACTGAGCGATACCGGTCGGGCAGCAGCGCTCAGCCATCTGCGCCACGTCGCTGCCGGCCCGAAGGACTCGCCGTGGTGACGAGCAAGCCGCGCCGGCCGGCCCGATTCGGCGCCGAGGTGTGGGCGGAACGGTTCGGGCAGGAGTGGTCGCTGTGGGACCTCTGGCACTGCGTCGTGATCGAACTCGACCACGACGGCGACCCAGACGGCCTCCGGCGGGTCTTCGTGGAAGCGATCCGATCACCTGGATACGGGTCGGGACGCAACGGCGAAGCGATGCTCAACCATCTCGACGATCTCCTGTCGCGACTGGCGGAGGTCGACCGTCGACCTGGTGAGGTCCCGGGCCCGGAGGAGTTCGCCGACAAGGCGCTCGTGAAGCGCGCCAGGGACAAGGTGGATGGCCGGGTGTCGCTGGAATGGCGGGCCAAGACCGAACCGATGCTCAACACGCCCCGCGTCCGGTTCGAAACGCAGGCCCGTTTCGGGTGGGACGCCTTCCCGTGTGATCCGGCCCGCTTCTACGAACGACTGCGACCAATCGCCGATGGCAAGAGCCACGTGAACAAGTACAAGAGCTTCGACGTCGTCGACCGGCTCGTGACGCGACTCGCTGAACTCGACGGTGCGCGCCGACAGCCCGCCGACCGGGTCAGCCTCTACCGCGCGTTTCACACCGCCGGGCTCGTGCTCGCCGATCGAACCGATGACAGCCACGGCAACGTCGGCGAGGCCCGGACCACCGCATGGCAACCTACCTGTCGCTCGACTGGGAAGCCGACCGCGCCCTCGAAGCTGTGGCCTACCTCTACCTCGCAACCGGACACATCGGCGGCTTCGTCGAGGCCGCGAGAGCGCTCGGTTCACGGTCGTGGCAGCCGATCGTCGCCATGGCCGAGCACGCGATCGGATCGGGTGATCGGGACACGGCGGCAGCAGTCTTTGACGCCGCTGACCAGCCGGGCTTCCACCGGGGCCTGCTGGTCGACCGCCGTGCCAGCCTCGGCCTCAACGCATGATCGCTCTTGCGCTATGATCGCTTTGATGCGATAATAGCGAGGTGATCGAGCTCGAGGCGCACGACGAGGTAGTCGAGTGGTTCGACTCGCTCAACCAGGACGAGTGGGAACGAGTTTCGACCATCGTGGACCGGCTGATCGGGTTGGGGTCAAGAGCTCGGATGCCGTTGTCGAGGAGTCTCGGTGACGGGTTGTTCGAGTTGCGGTTCACGCTCGGCCCGACAGCGCGTCGGATCACCTACCGGTTCACGAAGGACGGTCGGATCATTCTGTTGACTACGTTCCGCAAGCAACGCAACAACGAGCGGGCCGAAGTGGCCCGGGCTCGAAAGGTCGCTGAGGACTGCGCGAAGCGGTTCCCGTAGAAGGAGCACGATGATGGCGAACTACTCCCGTTGGGAAGACATCAAGAACCGCAAGGGCACCCCGTCGGCGGAGACGCGAGCCGCGGTCGAGCAGGATCTCGACCTCGGTCAGTTGATCTATGACCTCCGCACCGAGGCCGGTCTCAGCCAGCGCGAGCTGGCCGAGCGGATGGGAACGACCCAGTCGGTGATCTCCCGTCTCGAGGAGGGCGGCGGCGCCCGGAACCGGATCGACACCCTCGCTCGGGTCGCCAAGGCTCTGGATCGGCACCTCGTGTTGTCATTCCCCTCCGAGGTCCCCGACACGCTCACCGACGCCGTTCAAGTTTCCTGACGAGGGCCCCCGAAAAGCTCACAGAAAACTCACGGACCAGCGGGAAACAGTGGAGACCAGAGGGGAACACCGGATAGTCCGCCAGGCTGCTGACCAGCAATTTCGCGTCTTTCCCCAGGTCAGGCGCCGAGTCACCATGTGCTCATGACCCGAAGGTCGTTGGTTCAAATCCAACCCCCGCCACCAACCGAAAGGCCCGGAAACTCACAGTTTCCGGGCCTTTGTCGTGCTCGACGTCGGACCGTTTCCTAGGGTCGCGCAACCGGGCTGAGACGTGAACGAGTCGGCTCTGCCTCGACCGTCAACTGGGGAGGCACCACATGGCCGAGATCGGCAGAGAACTCGAGGGCAAGGTTGCCCTCATCACTGGAGGCGCCCGCGCCAAGGGGCAAGGCGCCGCCGAGGGCCGGCTCTTCGCGTCCCGCGGCGCGACGGTCGTGTTGACGGACGTGCTCGACGAAGAGGGCGAACGGACCGCCGGTGGCATTCAAGGTGCCGACTACGTCCACCTCGACGTCACCTCCGAGCAGGAATGGGACGACGTGGTCGCCGACGTGATCGCCCGTCACGGCGGCCTTGACGTGCTCATCAACAATGCGGGGATCGCGCGGGTGGGTCAGTTGGTGAACACGACGGCCGAGGACTGGGACCTCACGCTGGCCATCAACCAGACCGGGGTCTTCTTCGGGATGCGGGCAGCGGCCCGGGCGATGATCAGCGCCGGCGACGGGGGCGCCATCGTCAACATCAGCTCGGTTGCGGGCCTCGAGGGTCTGTTCGGGTCGACCGCCTACGGAGCCTCGAAGTGGGCGGTGCGCGGGATGACCAAGATCGCCGCCAAAGAGCTCGGGCGCCATGGGATCCGGGTCAACTCCATCCATCCCGGATTCATCGATACCGACATGTTGGCCCAGGGGGGCTACGACGACGAGCAGCGGGCGAAGATGGCGCGCGCTGCGCCACTCGGGCGTATCGGCGATCCCGAGGACATCGCCAACATGGCGCTGTACCTCGCCACCGATGCGGCAGGGTTCGTCACCGGCCAGGAGTTCGTGGTCGATGGCGGTTGGCACGGCTGAGCCGCGCTGGCCCTACCCGAACCCCTCGTGATCGCACAGACCGGCGGCGATCGCGGACAGCGCGTCGGCGAGAGCAGCGGTTTGTGCAGCCGAGAGTGGATCGAATAGCACCCGTTGCACGTCTTCGACATGGAGCGGAGCAAGTCGACGGAGCCGTTCGAACCCGCTGTCTGTCAGCGTGGCGTGCTTGCCTCGTCCGTCGGCGGGGTCGGCAGTGACCTCGATGTCGCCGCATGCGATGAGGTCGCGCAACCGGTGGGTCAGGCGGCTGGGGGAGGAGTTGGCGTAGTCGGCCAGCTCGGTGAGCCGAAGGGTCCGGTCCGGCGCTTCGGACAGCGCGACGAGGATGCTGTACTGCACCGCGACCAGCCCGTGTTCTTTGAACGTGCGCTCCAACTCGGGGAACGCCCGGTTGTTGATCGCCAACAGTGCCCGCCACGCGAGCTGCTGGCTGTCGCCGAGCCACCGGGGTTCGGCCATCTGAGGTGAGTTGCTATCGGGGTGAGGCATCTGTCACATCGTGTCTAGTTGACGTTTCAAGTATATCTCCGTATCTTGATGCTTCAAGCAAGTGATTGAAGGGTCAAATGAATCGCCCACTCGCCACCATCGTTTCGGCCATCCAGGCCATCGAGGGCGGAGGCTTCGAGGTCTACCGTCCGTTCCCCACCACCGCGCTGGATCAGCTCGACCCGTTCCTGCTGCTCGATGAGATGGGCCCGAAGGACAGCCCGCCCGGGGCTGCCGTCGGTGCTCCCGATCACCCACACCGCGGGTTCGAGACCGTGACCTACATCATCGAGGGCGAGGTCGAGCACCGCGACTCGGCAGGCAACCACGGCATCATCGGGCCCGGCGACGTCCAGTGGATGACGGCGGGCGACGGCATCGTCCACTCCGAGATGCCGAGTTCCCGCATCCAGACCGAGGGCGGGCGGGGCCACGGCCTGCAGCTGTGGGTGAACCTTCCCCGCGAGCACAAGCGGGCGACACCTCGGTACCAGGGCCTCCCCGCCGCGGAGCTCGCCTCCGCCAGCGGTGAGGGATGGAGCGCAGTGGTCGTGGCCGGCAACCTGTTCGGTGTCACCGGACCAGCGGAGTCGCACACACCGATCGGGTACGCCCGGATCACTGTCGAACCAGGAGCCCGCCTCGAGATCCCCGTCGAGAACGGTCACACCGCGGCGCTCTACGCGTTCGAAGGCGCGGCCGTGGTCAGCCCGGACGCCGACGCCCTCGGCGAGCACCAGCTGGCGATCTTCGAACGAACCTCCGGTGATGTCGTCGTCGAGGTTCCAGCGGACGCAGCTCAGGCCCTAGAGGCCATCGTGCTCACGGGCGAACCGATCAACGAACCGGTTGCCCGCTACGGACCTTTCGTGATGAACACCGAATCGGAGATCCGTGAGGCGATCGACGACTTCAACCACGGCCGCATGGGGGCGATTCCCGCGGTCGGAACGACCTGATAGACCACACCGAGCCACAGGAGAAGAAATCCGATGACAACCAAGATTCTCGCCATCCCGGCAAGCAACAGCCGCAACGGGCTCAACCGCCAGATCGTCGAGCATGCGGCCCGCCTCCTCGAAGGTGGCCTGGTGGGCGACGCCGAGGTCGAGATCCTCGATCTCAACGAATACGAGCTGCCGATCTTCAGCGTCGAGCGCCACGAGGAGCTCGGGGTGCCCGCCCTCGCCCAGGAGTTCTGGGACCGGATCGGTGCAGCCGACGCGGTGATCGTGTCGTTCGCCGAACACAACGGCTCCTACTCCGTGGCCTGGAAGAACATCTACGACTGGACGTCCCGCATCGACATGGGCGTCTACCAGGACCGCAAGGTCGCCTTCTTCGCGACATCGCCCGGCCCGCGTGGTGGTGTGGGTGTGCTCGAGGCCGCCACCGTTACGGGGCCGTTCTTCAAGGCCGACCTCGTCGGAACCCTGTCGATCCCCAGCTTCGGCGAGAACTTCGACAGCGAGGCCGGTGAGATCTCCAACCCCGAACTGCGAGCCGAGTTCGAGAAGATCCTCGGCGCGCTGGCTCCTGGGGCAAGCTGACGAGATGAAGGTCGGCCAGATCGCCAAATCGCTCGGAGCGATGCTCGTCGCGCCCATCGCGATCCGGCGTCGACCGCCTTCGCCGCCATCGACCGCAGATCACTACGTGATCCCCGATCTCGCCGAGAGCTTGTATGCGACCACGGTGAAGGCGGTCGACGTACCGGTCGCGCGCACCCCGCCCGGCCGCTGGAAGGAATGGCCGCCGCTGGTGCTCTCCGACTGCGACGAGCCGCTCGTCGATGGTGCGCCCGACCTCCGTGGCGTCTGGCAGGTCTACAGAGGCCCGCTCAAGGGTCACATCGAGCGCAACGAGCAAGCCGGCAACCGCGTGGTCATCACGGCCGGTGGGGTCGTGCACGACATGTTCGTCGACGGCACCCTCGCCGGTGGCGTCAATGACGAAGGGGTGGGCGGTGCGCAGATCCGTGTGGCTGCTCGGTTCGAGAACGGCCGCCACAATCTCTATCTGAACGGGAAGCGACGGGTTGTCACGCGCTACCGCGATGGTGAGGACCTGGTGTGGCGGTGGGGGCCGTACACCAACCGGCTGCGACGGTTGACCGGCCCGCCGGCCTGACGGCAGTGGAGGCCCGCCGGCCTGACGGCAGTGGAGGCCCGCCGGCCTGATCTCTAGGCGGCGGCGTGGATCCCGGGACGGCGATCGGCCCACGGCATCGCTTCCTCGAGCTGGGCCGCCACCTGCAACAGCCTGCGTTCCTCGCCGAAGCGCGACACGAACTGTGCGGCGAGTGGCAGGCCGGCCTCTGACGAACCGGTCGGCACCGAGATCGCCGGCTGACCCGACAGGTTCATCGCCGGGGTGAACGGAAACAGGTCGAACACCAGCTCGACGCTCTCCGCGTGGCTGAGGTGGTGCTGGGTGCCGCCCTGGGTTCCCAACGGCGGCGGGAGCTGGGTGAGCACCGGGCTGAGGGCGAGGTCGTAGTCCTGGTGGAAGAGGCCCATGCGGCGCGCGATGCGGTCACACGTAGCGAGCATGTCGTCGTAGGTCAGCGCATCGAGTGACGTTGCGACCTCATGCCAGCGGAGGGTGACCGGCTCGAGGTAGTCCTCGTTGATCGGGCGGCCGAGCCTTTCGGACAGGATCGAGATCGCCCCGGTCCCGACCACCGCGAAGAGCTTGCCGAATGCGTCCTGCAACCGCTCGAATCCGTACTCCGGTGCACCAGGCTCGACGTGATGGCCCAGCGCTTCGAGCGCCGCGGCTGTGGCTTCGATGTTTGCCGCCACTTCGGGGTCGACTGCCGCTTCGTTCGGCGCCTCTGTGGTGAACGCGATCCGCAACGGGTGCGAGGGTGCGTCGAGCGCGCCGCTCCAGGTGCCTTCGGGTTCGGGGATGTCGAAGGGCTCGCCTGGCTGGTTGCCGGCCAGGGCATCGAGGGCCGCGGCAGTGTCCCGCACCGTCCGCGACACGACGAGTTCGGTCGTGAGCTTCGGGTGCCCCATGGCCGGGCCGGCAGTGACCCGGCCGCGGGATGGCTTCAGCCCGACGAGGCCGTTGATGCACGCAGGGATCCGGATCGAACCACCGCCGTCGCTGGCGTGGGCCATCGGCACGACTCCCGCCGCCACCATCGCCGCCGCACCCCCACTTGATCCGCCGGCGATGCGCTCGGGATCCCACGGGTTGCGCGTCGCCCCGCACATCAGGGTCTCTGTCGTCCCGTGGAGTCCGAATTCTGAGGTGGTGGTGCGGCCGAGAAAGCGGAGGCCCGCGGCCTTCGCCCGCTGGGTGTAGAAGGAATCGCGCGGCGCGATCATTCCCTCACAGAGCCGGCTGCCCATCTCGACGAGCCGACCCTGCTCGGTGGCGCCGATGTCCTTGCGGAGGAAGGGCACGCCGCCGAAGAGCTCGCCGTCGGCGGCCGGTTGGTCGAGGGCGTCTTCGTACACCTCGATCACCCCGTTGAGCGTGCCGTTCACCTTCTCCACGGCCTCGGCAGCGAGCGCCGCGAGCTCCGCCGGCGTGACGTCACCGGTCCGAACGAGCTCGGCGAGGCCTGTGGCGTCGTGGGCCGTGTACTCCTCGAGGTTCATGCATGGAGGCTAGCGAGCCCCGAGGCCCGACCTCAGAGGCGCATCTGCTGTACCTGGGCCGACAAGCCGCCGTCGAGCACCCAGAGTTGGCCGGTGGCGTATCGCGCCTCATCGGAGACCAGCCATCGCACCAGGTTGGCCACATCGGTCGGCGTGCCCACCGTTCGAAGCGGATGGACCCGTTCGGCCTCGGCCCGGGCCTCGTCGTTGGCGTCGTCCGATCCCCCGCTGAAGAAGCTCGCCAGCATCGGCGTGTCGATGTACCCCGGGCAGATCGCGTTGACCCGGATCCCTTCCGGGCCGTGGTCGCACGCCATCGCTCGGGTGAGCGCGTGGACCGCGCCCTTCGTCGCGCAATAGGCCGCCAGTTTCGGGTCGGCGATGAAGCCGTCGTAGGAGCCGAAGTTGACGATGGCCGCGTGGTCCGATTCGCGCAGCAAGGGGAGCGCGTGCTTCGAAGTGAGGAACGTCCCGGTGACGTTGATGGCGAAGATGCGGTTCCAGTCGTCGAGGCTGGTTTCTTCGATGGTCTTCTCGATCTCGATGCCGGCGGCGTTGACCACGATGTCGAGGCGGCCGTGAGCTTCTGTGATCGCGGTGATCCCGCTCGCGACGGCGTCCTCGGAGGTCACGTCGAAGTGGAGATACTCCCCGGCGGCGGTCTCGCCCCCTGCGCCCACCGAACCGTCTTCGTTCAGGTCGCCTGCGTACACGTGCGCCCCTTCGTCGGTGAGGCGTTGGCAGACCGCCCGGCCGACTCCGCCGCGAGCGCCAGTGACCAGCGCAACCCGGTCGTGCAAGGAACCGGTCACTCGACCGCCTCCCCGTAGGCGTCGAGTACGAGGCCGTGGAAGTGATGCAGCGCATGCTCCGATAGGCCGGAGCCGGCCGGATCGTTCACTATCCGCCCCTGCTCGAAGGCCGGTGTGGTCATCCCGCGCTGCACGCTCTCGACCAGGCCGATGTCCTCGACCTGGAGGACGTCATCGAGATAGCGGATCGCTCCGAGCTCGGCCTCGTTGGGCTCAGACGTTTCGAAGAACAGGTCGTAGGTCTCGTGGGTGAGGTCGGGTCCGACCGGGATGATCTTCAAGATGATGAAGTTGCCGCGGCCGGGGTAGCGCATCATGCAGGTGTTGGGCCACAGCCACCAGACCGCGTGGTCGGTGACGGTCGCGTCGGTGACGTCGTACGCCGCGTTGGAGGCCTTGCCGGCCTCGGCCATGTGGCTCGAGTAGATGCCGTGCGTCGTGACCTCGTAGGTGTCCATGTCGACGAGCGACACGAAGTCCTTGTGGGCGACCTGGCAGTGGTAGCACTCCAGAAAGTTGTCGACGACGTTCTTCCAGTTGGACCGAATCTCGTAGGTGAGCCGATGGGCGAATGTGAGGTCGGCGACGTCGGGTGCCCACCGGGCGATCTCGGCGCCCAACTCGCCGGAGGCGGTGGCCAAGTCGTCGGCTTCGGTGTCGAGGTTGACGTACACGAACCCGCCGAACTCTTCGATCCGTACCTGGTCGAGGCAGATCGTCGACGTGTCGAAGTCGACGAGGTTCTGGGTCTCCCGGGCGGCGTAGAGGGCGCCGTCGAGTGAGTACGTCCAGGCGTGGTACGGACAGACGATTGCTCCGGTGGTTCCCGCCCCATTGAGGAGTTCGTGCGCCCGGTGCTTGCAGACGTTGTAGAACGCCCGCAACTCCCCGACCTGATCCCGGACCGCGACGATCGACATCCCGGCGATCGTGTCTGTGACGTAGCTGCCGGGCTCCCGCAGTGACTCGACGTGACAGAGCCATTGCCACGTCCGCCCGATGATGTGGCGCTGATCTGCGTCGAACCAACGCTGCTCGGTGTAGGCGTCGGCGTGGAGCGACAGCGATCGGTTGGGATCTTGATCCCAGCCCTGCGCGATGTGTCGGGTCATCGGTCCGACCTCACGTGGAGGCGACTTCTGAGCGCCGCATCGACAACGTCCTGGTGGTTGCGCACGTAGTGGTTGGCGACGTCGTTGGCCGGGAGGTGGTCCCACGAGCGGACGCCGGCGATGTGTTCGGTGGCGGCGTGGATGGCGTGCCGCGCTCGCTGTGACTCCAGAACCCGATCTCGAATCGCTTCCGAGTCCCAGCGACGCGCGACTTCGGCAGCAAAGCCGGCGGCCGTGTCGGCGTAGGCCGGTTCGTCGGCGAGGTTGGCGCGTTCGAGCGGGTCGGTCGACAGGTCGTAGAGAAGGGGAGGATCGCTGGCGCAATGGATGTACTTGAGGCCGCCGCGGCGGATCATGAACATCGGGTGCGCCGTCATCTCGGCCATGTACTCGGCCGTGGTCTCCGAGACATCGTCGCTGTCGCCGGAGGCCAGGGCCCAGAGGCTCCGACCTTCGATGTCGGGAGGTGGTTCCGCGGAACCGTCTGTGGCGAGATCGAGCAGGGTTGGGAGGAGGTCGAGGTGGGACGACACGTTGTCGACGGTGCGTTGCGCGACTCCCGGACCTGCCATCACGAGGGGAACGCGCAGCGACCGTTCGAAGAAGGTCATCTTGTACCAGAGGCCGCGGTCGCCGAGATGGTCGCCGTGATCGGCGGTGAACATCACGACGGTGTTGTCGCTGAGGCCCGTTTCGTCGAGGGTGGCGACGAGCTTCCCGAGCCAGTCGTCGACGTAGCTGGTGTTGGCGTAGTAGCCACGGCGCGCCCGGCGCGTCTGTTCTTCGGTGAAGCCAACGGTGTCGGCCTGGATACCCGCACGCACGCGGCGGCTGTGGGCATCGAGGGTTGCGGGGTCGACGGGGTCCGGGAGATCGATCGAGTCGTCGTCGTAGAGGTTCCACCACTCGGGCCGCGCAACGTACGGATCGTGTGGGTGGATGAACGACGCCACGAGGAAGAAGGGTCGCTCGTCGCCATCGCGAGCCAGGTCGTGGAGCTTTCGCCGGGCCGTGTAGCCGACCTCTTCGTCGTAGTCGATCTGATGCGTGGTGACCGCCGGCCCGGCTTCCTGGACCGGATCCATGTTGTGATACCACTTGTCGATCCGCTCGCCCGCCGCCCAGTCGGGTGTCCAGGCGAAGTCGGCCGGGTAGATGTCGGTGGTGAGCCGCTCTTCGAACCCGTGGAGTTGATCAGGCCCGACGAAGTGCATCTTGCCGGTGAGGATCGTGCGGTGCCCCGCGGCTTGCAGGTAGTGGGCCAGCGTCGGTACCGAAGCGGGGAACTCGGCGGCGTTGTCCCACGCTCCGATCGAGCTCACCGACCGTCCGGCCAGCATGGTGAACCGAGCGGGCGCGCAGAGCGGTGATTGGCAGGAGAAGGCGTCGAACCGGGCGCCGCGTTGGGCCAGGTCGTCGAGGTGCGGCGTCTTCACGACCGGGTGGCCGTACGTCGCGGTGAAGTGCGGTGCCAGCTGGTCGGCCATGACCAGCAGGATGTTCGGTCGCGCCATGGCGCGAATCTAGGACCAGCGGGTCCCGACTCTTCCTCTTCGGTTTTGGGGAGGTCGGAGGTGCGTGGGCGCGGGCGGGGAGTACCCGAAAGGGGAGGGCGCGCTGTGGAGTGCCCGAAAGGACGGCGTCGGGTGGTGTGCGTCGGAGAGACCCGCTCAGTCGCCGGCGGCGAGGAGTTGGCCGATGGCAGCGTTGACCGGGGTGGGGATCCCGTGGCGCTCACCGGCTCGGACGACCGCGCCGTAGAGGGCGTCGTACTCGGTGGGGCGTCCGGCGCTTCGGTCCTGGTGCATCGAGGTTTTGCCGCCTCGAGCCTCGGCGAAGCCGTCGAGCATCTTGTCGACCAGCTCGTCTGCCAGGTCGGCCCCTTCGGCCCGCCCGACGGCGAAGGCCTCGGTCAGAACCGACCGCGCGACCTCCCGGCCTGGGCCCTCAGACGCGACCGGGATGTACTTGTCGGTGAGCGCGGTCACCCCGTTGACTGCGACGTTGATGGCGAGCTTGCGCCACTTCTCGGTGAGGTGCGCCGGGTTCCTCGCCACCCGAGCCGGCGACGAGGCGAACAGTTCGGCGACGGCGTCGGATGCGTCGACGTCGGGAAGGATCAGCGTTCCACCGCCCGAGTTGATGGTGTGGCCTGGCTCGACGAGCGTTCCGCCGCAGTAGACGACAGCCTCGAGCACGAGCGCTCCGTTGACGTAGGGCTCCAGGCGGGCCACAGCTTCGGCGCCGTTCTGCATCGTGACCACGATCGTGTCGGAGGTGCAGGTCGCCGCGAGCCAGTCGGCGGCCCCTGCGGTCTGGTGGGCCTTGACCCCAACGAACACGTAGTCGAACGCGCCCGTGACCTCAGCCGGGTCGGTCACCGCCGTCGCGGGCCCGCTCATGGGAGCGGCGTCCGACTCGACCTCGTAGCGGTCGAAGGGGCGGCGGGCGCACGACACGACGTCGTGTCCGACTGCTGCCAGATGGGCTGCGAAGAAGATGCCGACCCCGCCAGGGCCGACGACTGCGATGCGTGTCATGGCCGACCATTCTGGCGGTTCAGGACTGGTCTTTCTCGCTGGCCAGCGGCGAAACTCTGCGAATGAGTGAGTCGAACGGCAGCCACGACGTCGTCATCATCGGCGCGGGGGTCATCGGATGTGCGATCGCGGTCGAGATGTCGCGCCGCGGGTATCGCACCCTCAACATCGACAAGGCGAATGCCGCGGGCTCCGGGTCGACCATCAACTCCTGCGCGATCGTTCGCTTCACCTACAGCACGGTCGAGGGCGTCAACTTCTCCTGGGAGGGCGGCCACTACTGGAAGAACTGGGCCGATCACATCGGCGTGGAGGATGAGCTCGGGTTGATCGAGTACCGCGAGGTCGGTCAGGTGGTTCTTCTGAGGGACCAGGAGGACCACTCGGCCCGGGTGAAGGAGCTCTGGGATGAGCTCGACATTCCTTACGAGCTGCTGTCGCGCGATGAGATGGCCGAACGGTGGCCCTGGATGGATCACGGCCTGTACGGCCCACCCGCTCGCCCGGACGATCCCGACTTCTGGCGCGACTCGACGGGCACCTTCACCGGTGCGCTGCTCAGCCCCGATGCCGGGTACGTCTCCGACCCGCAGCTCTCGTGCCACAACCTCCAGCGAGCCGCCGAAGCCGCGGGCGCCGAGTTCCGATTCAAGACCGAGATCACGGCGATCGACCGGCACGATGGGCGGGTCACCGGAGTGACGCTGGCCGACGGCACCACCATCGACGCGCCGATCGTCGTCAACGTCGCCGGCCCCCACAGCTCGGTCCTCAACAAGATGGCGGGCGTCTACGACTCGATGAACATCAAGACCTCGGCATTGCGTCACGAGGTGCACCACGTCCCGGCGCCGCCGGGTGTGGACTTTCTTGCCGATGGCGTCGTCGGTGCAGACGACGACGTCGGCTTCTACTACCGCCCCGAGGCGGGCAACAACGTGCTGATCGGAGGGACCGACGTCGATTGTGATCCGCAGGAGTTCGTGGATCCCGACGACTACGACCAGAACCTCACCGAGGATCAGTGGAACGCCCAGGTGCTGCGGGCCAGCCGTCGCATGCCGACGCTCGGCGTTCCGCACGAGAAGAAGGGCGTCGTCGATCTGTACGACGTCAGCGACGACTGGCTTCCGATCTACGACCGCACCGACCTCGACGGGTTCTACGTGGCCGTCGGGACCAGCGGCAACCAGTTCAAGAACGCCGGTGTCGCCGGCCAGGTCATGGCCGATCTGATCGAAGCGGTGGAAGGCGGGCACGACCACGACGCCGACCCGCTGGTGCTCACCGGCCG
>CAZVUM010000070.1:22106-24224 GCA_964629575.1 uncultured Acidimicrobiales bacterium
CGTCGTAGACCGCATCGCCGGAGAACAGAACTCCCGTCGCCCGCTCCCACAGACCGATGCTTCCTGGCGAGTGGCCCGGAAGGTGGAGCACCTCGAAGACCCGGTCGCCGAGGTCGATCACATCGCCGTCCTCGACGATCCGTGTCGCAGGTGCCGCCGTCACCTCATAGACGGTCGCACCGATCCCGCCATCGGGGACGGCGTCGACGAACAGCTCGCCGAACTCGTACCCGGCGTCCCGATACGGGTCGAGCACGGACGCCGGGTAGTGCTCGGCCTCGAGCGAAGCGAGACCGGCGGCCTCGACGTCGGCGGCCTCGGCGGAGTGGATCACTCGATCTTTAAACTCGTGGAGCCCGCCCACGTGGTCCGAGTGCGAATGAGTGGCGACCGCGAGCACGCCGCCCGCGAGCTCGCGCTCCACAAGCGGCCGCAGGGGCCGAATGCCCATCGCCGTGTCGATCACAAGGTCGGTTGCGCGGCCCTCCACGTGCCACACGTTGCAACGCAGAAGTGGGTGCACATGCGGTTCGGTCACGAGGGTGACACCCTCGCCGACACGACGGGTGACCCACCACTCGGCAACCTCCGGCAGGCCGTGGTTCTGCGACATCGCCCGCTCAGCTCACCGCGACGCCGGCGTCGGCGAGGTCGGCTCGAGCGCCAGCTGCACCCTGATCGGGATCCACCGACGCGGTCGCGTCCCACGGAACCTCCGTGTCGAAGCCGGCGCCGGCGGCGTCGAGGGCGGTCGCACGAACACAGACGTCACCAGCGACACCGACCACGACCACGCGAGTCACCGCACGGGCGTCGAGATAGGCCGCGAGACCGGTGCTCGTCGTATCGCCGGTCGTGGGGTCGGCGACGGTGAACGCGGAGTACCCGTCTTCGCCACCGGTTCCCTTGCGCAGGACGAGATCGGCATCGGTCCCGAGGTCAGGGTGGAGCTCGGCGCCCCATGTCTCCCGAACGCAGTGCGGTGGCCAGGGACCTCCGCCTGTGACGAAATGAGGGGTCTCTGGCGGGTGCCAGTCCTGGGTGAGCACCACCGTCGAGCCGCCGGAGCGGGCGGCCTGTAGATGTGTGTTCACCAGCTCGACGATGTCGTCCGTGCCTGCGACGTACAAGCTGCCGTCGGGGTCTGCGAAGTCGTTCTGCATGTCGACCACGACGAGCGCCGTGGCGTCGTCGTAGCTGATCCGAGCAGCGCGGTCGTCCATGAATCCGAGGCTACTGCCGGGGTCGCTGGTCCCGGCCTTGGGTTCCGCGTTCGCGAATGGCGAGATTGGTCGTCTGTCCGACAGACACGCCGGCGTCCTCCAGCGCGTCGACGAGCGCGTCGAGGAGCTTGCCGCGGTAGTAGGGCTCCTGGGTACGGTCCTCGATCCATGCGTATGCGCTGAAGAACATCGCCTCCGACCCCACGTGGTCGAACGCCACGAACGGGCGGTGCGGAGCGGGGTTCCATGGCAGGCCTTCGACGACCCGCTCCATCACCTCCATTGCGAGACGGCGATCCTCGAAGCGGTCGAGCGGCACCTGCACACAGACCCGCCAGGCCCCGAGGCGTGAATGGTTGAGCACCTGGTTCTCCTGGAACAGCGAGTTGGGCACCCACGCTGTCGAGCCATCGGGGAGGGCGAGCTCGGTCCGCAGCATCGAGCGGTACAGGACGATCCCGTGGAGATCGCCGATCGTGACAACCTCGCCCACTCGGTAGATGTGGTCGATACGGATCATGGCGCCGGCCACCAAGTTCTGGCCGACCGGTGTGAACACAACCGCGCCGGTGAACCCGACAGTGGCCATCACCGCTGCCATGCCGGTCACGTCGATCCCGACGGCCGCCAACCCGACGAGGACGGCCGTCACCCACACGACCTTGGGAATGAAGAACAGCAGCTGCTCGCGCAGGCGGTGCTCATCGACTCGGCTGATCACCCGCTTGAGCACCCGCATCGCGACGAACGCCGCGAGCAGGGCCAACAACCCTCGACCACCCGCCTGGGCGAGCGATGCGGCGACGCCTTCGACGTCCGCGGTTGTGGGGACTTCTCCGATCGGGAGCTCTGGCATCTCGGTGGCCTCTCGGTCCTCGACGCCCGCGTCCCGGAC
>CAZVUM010000071.1:0-10662 GCA_964629575.1 uncultured Acidimicrobiales bacterium
TGACGCTCGCTGCGCTCCCATCACTCATGCGCAATCTCATCGCTGCGAGTTCGTGACGCTCGCTGCGCTCCCATCACTCATGCGCAGATTTGTTCATCGCTGCGTCACCCCGCCGGAGCGCGAGTCGGCGGGTAGCCTGCGGCCGGGCCGGTAGCTCAGTGGTCAGAGCAGGCGACTCATAATCGTTCAGGTCGTGGGTTCGATCCCCACCCGGCCCACGCCCGTCTCAACCATCTTCTTCGAGGAAGTCCTTGAGGCGCTGGGAACGCTGGGGGTGGCGCAGCTTGGCCAGGGTCTTGGCCTCGATCTGGCGAATTCGTTCGCGCGTCACACCGAACGCCTTGCCCACATCCTCGAGCGTGCGCGGCCGATCGCCATCGAGGCCGAAACGCATGGCCATCACCTCACGCTCGCGGTCGTTCAGCTCCCCGAGAACCTCGCGCACCGCCTCGGCCAGCATCGCCCTGGTCGCCATCTCCGCCGGCGCCGCAGCATCGATGTCCTCGAGGAAGTCGCCGAGGCTCGCGTCCTCGTCCTCCCCACGCGTTGCATCGAGAGACACCGGATCGCGGCTCACGTCGAGCAACTCCCGGACCCGCTGGAGCGGAAGGTCCGCCGCCCGAGCCGTCTCCTCGATCGTCGGCTCACGGCCGAGTTCTTGCACCAGCTCGCGTTCGACCCTCGTGATGCGGTTCACGAGATCCACGAGATGGCTGGGCAGGCGGATCGTGCGCGACTGCTCGGATGCCGAGCGCGAGATCGCTTGGCGGATCCACCAGCTGGCATATGTCGAGAACTTGAACCCGCGGGTGTGGTCGAACTTTTCGACGGCGCGCATCAGTCCGAGATTTCCGTCCTGGACGAGGTCGAGGAGGTGGGTGCCCCGCCCGGAGTACCGCTTCGCGATCGACACGACGAGGCGGAGGTTGGCGCTTGTCAGATGATCGAAAGCGTCCTGCCCGTCGGCCGCCAGGGTCCGCAATTCGCGCTGTTCCGCCTCGGAGGCGATCGGGCAGCTCGCGGGGGCGTCGAGCTCATCGACCTTGCGTTGGGCGATGAGCCCGGTCTGAATCCGCTTCGCGAGGTCGACCTCCTCCTGCGCGGTCAGCAGCGGCACGGTGCCGATGTCGCGGAGGTACAGGCGGACTGTGTCGGCGCTTCCCCCTCCGCCACTCATCCCCTCTCGACGCTTGCGGCGTCGTTCGGCGAGCATGGCGCCGACCCGGACCTCGTCGGCCATCAGGCCGCGCCCTCGCTGGCGCCCTCTGCGACGACCTCGTCATGTCCGCTCTCGTCGTTCCCACGCAGCCACTCGACCACGGCGCTGACAGCGGCAGCCCGCGTGTCCTCTGTATGCATCTCCTCCTGGCGAAGCGCGAGCCACTGATCGAGCGGCCCCCACCGGCGCAACCGGTCGAGATCGCCCGCCGCTTCGTGCGCCATGTCCGACCGGGAACGCGCGATGAGAGCGTCGAGAGCGCGAGAGACGTATTCGATCGAGTCGGCGTCGAGTTCTTCGACCGAGAGTCGGCGGAGCAGGTGGGCCAGCTCTCCATCCAGATCGTCGACCCGGTCGCGCCAACCGGGTGACGCGAGTTCGACGAACGCTGCGAGGGCCAGTTCGTGGGTGAACATCGCTGGGAGAACGAGCGGCGCCACGGTCGGGGCATCGTGGAGGAGAGCGCGCAGCACGTTGAGCTCGGCGCTCGGAACCGGGCGGGGCGGCGGCGGCGCTTGCCCACCGTCACCGAATCCACGGGACCCGCCACGCGCGCCGTCGTGGAGGTCTCGGTAGAACGGGTCCCCGTCGTCCACGCGCGCTGAGCTGGCAGCGTTCACGGGAGGCTCGACGGGTCGTGGCGGGTTGGCCACGAGCCGTCGCATCTGCGGCACCTCGACCCGACAGGTGCCCGCCACTTCCACGAGGTACTGATCGCGGACGAGCTCGTTGGGATGTTCGGCGATCACGCCTGCGGCGAGCTCGGCAGCGCGAGCGCGGCCTTCGGGCCGGTCGAGATCGGCGGCCTCGAGCACCCGCCGGATGCGGTACGCGAGAAACGGAACCGCATCGTCGAGGGCTGTGCGTAGTGCTTCGGGATCCGACTCGGCCAAGTCGCCGGGATCGACGCCGTCGGGGAGTGCCGCGACGAAGACCTCGATGTCGTGCGTTCGTTCCCATTCGTAGAAGCGATCCGCGGCCGATTGACCGGCACCGTCTGCATCGAAGGCGAGCACCACCCGCGATGCGAACCGGGTCATGAGCTTGACGTGTTGGTCCGTGAGAGCGGTTCCGCAGGTGGCGACCGCCTGGGTGGCACCCGCGCGGTGACAGCCGATCACGTCGGTGTAGCCCTCGCACACGATGATCCGGCCAGTGTCGACGATGGACTTCTTGGCCCAGTTGAGGGCGTACAAGATGGTGGACTTGTCGTAGATCTGGTTCTGGGCGGAGTTCTTGTACTTGGGCGGTTGACCCTCGGGAAGCATGCGACCGCCGAACGCGACCGCCGCGCCGTTGGAGTCGAAGATCGGAAACATGAGGCGTCCACGGAAGAAGTCGGTCGGACGGCCGTGCGTGTTCTCGAACGCGAGACCCGCCGACACCACTCTCTTCGGCGGCGCGGAGAGATGTTTGACGAGTGCGTCCCAGCTATCGGGCGAGTAGCCGACTCGGAACCGCTCCACCGTCTCGCGGTCGTAGCCGCGTTGTCGCAGATACGCCCGTGCCGGGCCGGCGTCTGGGCTCGTGAGGAGACGCTGGTGGTAGTAGTCAGCCGCCTGGTCGACCAGCTCGACCAGCTGGGTCCGTTCGCGTCGACGCTCCCCATCTCCCTGATTGGTGTAGCGAAGCGTGACGCCCAACTTCTCGGCGAGCCATTCCACCGCACCAACGAAGTCGAGCTGCTCCATGTCGCGGGCGAAGGTGATGACGTCGCCGGAGCGTTGGCAGCCGAAGCAGTAGTAGAAGCCCTCCTCTGCGCTCACAGAGAACGATGGGGTCTTCTCGTTGTGGAAGGGGCAGAGCCCGACCCATCGGCGGCCGACCTTCTTGAGCGCGACGTACTGACTGATGATCCGCGTGATGTCGGTGTCGTCCCGCACCCTTTTCACATCGTCGTCGTGGATGCCCATGTCCGTCCTCGACGCTAGCCCGCCCCGGCCGTGGTCACGCGGGAGTGAGACGGCCGCGTGTCACACCAGACCTTCGGCCGCGATCACCCCCTGGGCTGCGGCCAGGCGCGCCACCGGAACTCGGTATGGCGAGCACGAGACGTAGTCGACTCCGGCTTCGTAGAACACCTTGATGCTGGCGAGATCACCTCCGTGTTCGCCGCACACACCGAGCTTGAGGCCGGGCTTCGCGAGCCTGCCGCGTTCGGCGCCCAGACGGACCAGCTCACCGACGCCCGAGGCGTCGATCGACTCGAAGGGGTTGCCGTCGAGAAGCCCCTGGTCGAGGTACAGCGACATGATCCGACCCTCGACGTCGTCTCGGCTGAAGCCAAACGTGAGCTGGGTCAGGTCGTTGGTCCCGAAGCTGAAGAAGTCCGCATGCTCGGCGATCTCGTCTGCCCGCAGAGCGGCGCGCGGGGTTTCGATCATCGTGCCGACGGTGACCTCCGCCCCGGCGGATCCCTCGTCTTCGAGGACGTCGGTCACCCACCGGCGCGCGCCCGCGAGCTCAGGAGCCGTCACTGTGAGAGGAATCATCACCTCGACGACCGGGGTGCCGCCCGCCGCGACACGTTCGGCGACGGCCTCGAGGAGCGCTGTGACCTGCATCGCATAGAGCCCCGGCTTGAGGTATCCCAGCCGAACCCCGCGGGTCCCGATCATCGGGTTCTGCTCCTGCCAGAGGCGCGCGGCTCGCAACAGCTCGGCCTCCTCGCTGGTCAGCGACCCCTGCGCCTGCTTGACGACGAGGTGCTCGACGTCGGGCAGGAACTCGTGGAGGGGCGGGTCGAGCAGCCGCACGGTCACCGGGAGCCCGTCCATCGCTTCGAGAATCTCGACGAAGTCATCACGCTGGGCGATCCGGAGGCGGCTCAGGGCCATCTTCTCCTTGGCCGGAGTGTCGGCCAGGATCATCTGACGCACGATCGGCAGCCGGTCCTCGCCGAGGAACATGTGCTCGGTACGGCACAGACCGATGCCCTCCGCGCCGAACTCGCGACCCACGGCCGCATCGTCGCCCGTGTCGGCGTTGGCGCGAACGGCCATCTTGCCCCGGCGGATGTCGTCGGCCCACGAGAGGATCTCGTCGAACTCGGGCGGTGGGTCGACGCCGACCATCTCGAGCGCGCCGAGGATCACCTCGCCTGTCGAACCATCGAGGCTGATGACGTCGCCTTCGTTCACCCGGCGATGGTGAACCATGAAGTGGTCCTCGTGGAGCTCGATCTCCTCGGCGCCGCAGATGGCAGGAGTCCCCCACCCGCGAGCGACGACGGCGGCGTGACTCACGAGCCCGCCACGACTGGTGAGGATTCCGACCGCAGCGGCCATCCCGCGCACGTCCTCGGGTGACGTCTCTTGACGAACGAGGATCACGTCCTCGCCGTTGGCTTTGGCCTGGGCCGCTCGTTCGGCCGACAGGACGACCTTCCCCACCGCAGCCCCGGGCGAGGCCGCGAGCCCCGAGGTGAGGACAACCCGGTCGGCCTGCTCGAACGAGGGATGCAGCACCTGCTCGAGGTGATCGGCGGTGATGCGGTTGACCGCTTCGGCTCGGCTGAGCGAAATGACCGGCTCGGCCGTCATCTCCTTGGCCATGCGAAGTGCTGCGACGCCGGTGCGGGTGCCCACCCTCGTCTGGAGGATCCAGAGCTTGCCCTGTTCGATGGTGAACTCCACGTCACACATGTCGCGGTAGTGGGCCTCGAGGCGTTCGAACACCCCGGCGAGCTCGTCGTAGATCGCGGGGAAACGCTCGCGGAGCGCGTCGATGTCCTCGGTCGTGTGGGTGCCCGCCACGACGTCTTCGCCCTGTGCGTTCACCAGGAAGTCGCCGTATGGCTCGTTCGCACCGGTGGAGGGGTTGCGTGTGAAGCCAACGCCGGTCCCGCTGTCGTCGCCTTTGTTGCCGAAGACCATCGCCTGGATGTTCACCGCAGTGCCCAGGCCGTGGCTGATGCCCTCGCGGTTGCGGTACGCGATGGCGCGTGCACCGTTCCAGGAGGAGAAGACGGTCTCCACGGCCATCCGCAGCTGGCTCACAGGCTCCTGGGGGAAGAGTTCCCCCACGTGTTCCTCGTAGATCGCAAGAAATCGGCCGCAGACGTACCTGAGGAGGTCGGCCGGTACGTCGCCATCCGTAGTGACGTCGGCCAGCTCGATCGCTTTGTCGAACTTCTCCTCGAAGGGGTCCGATGGCACGCCCCGAACGATCTGGCTGAACATCTGGATGAAGCGGCGGTAGGAGTCGTAGGCGAAGCGTTCGTCGCCGGTCGCCACGGCCAACCCGTCGACGGAGCGATCGTTGAGGCCGAGGTTGAGCACGGTGTCGAGCATCCCTGGCATCGACACCTCTGCCCCAGACCGGACGCTGACGAGGAGCGGATCGACGGCATTGCCCAGGGTGCGACCCATGCGCTGTTCGAGACCGCCCATCTGCTCGGCGAGCGCGGCGTCGAGGTCGCCGGGCCAGCCGCTTCGGAGATAGTCGCGACAAACGTCGGTGCTCACGGTGAAGCCAGGGGGCACGGGGAGATCGAGCACGGAGGTCATCTCGGCGAGATTCGCCCCCTTGCCGCCGAGCAGGCCACGAAGCTCCATGGGCGGCCGTTCGTGGGCGTGGTCGAACGCGTACACACTCATGACGAACTCCTCGGCCGCCGCCGCTCCCGCCTGAGCGCTGGGCGGTCGGCGCTGCCCAGCGAGGCTACGCCGCGCCACCCCTTCCGGGGAGCCCACAGGCCGCCCTCCCCGTTTCGGGTACTCCCCGCCCGCGCCGACGCAGCTCCCACGTACCCAAAAGGAAAGGGGCGCGTCGTGAATGACCCAGAAGGGCGGCGGGGGTGGGGGCCGGTATGCGTGTCATGCGGCGAGGTCGAAGAGCGCCCTGCGCAGCCCGACTACCAGGGCCTCAGGCCGGAGGTCGACGTCCCACCACGTGAAGCGCAACGGCTGCCAGCCGAGGGCCACGACCTTGTTCTGGACGAGCCGATCACGCTGAAACATGGCCTGGTCGCTGTGGAAGCGGTAGCCATCGAGCCAGATGGCGATCATGCGGTCCTCGTACGCGAAGTCGACACGGCAGACCACTCCGCTGCTGTCGCAGATCACCACTTGGGCGGTGGGGAGCGGAAGTCCGGCCGTCACGACGAGGCGAAGGAAGGCGTCCTCCAGCTCCGATTCGTTGCGGTCGCTCCACTCGAGACGCGCGGCGAGCAGCTGCCGGCAGGCAGTGATGCCGGGCCGGCCCTTGCGCGCTACTTCATCCACAACAAGCGCCAGATCGGCGTGCTCCATCAACCCGAGCCGGACGGCGGTGTCGGCCACGCGTTCGGTGAGCCAGGGCATCTGGCCCGCCACGTCGACCACGGTCCGGGCAGGCGTCGTGCAGGGAATTCCGTCGACGGTCGTGACGTACCGGTCGATCAGATCGCGAGAGCGATGGGCGCGCCACGGCCGGTCGCGGCGCGCCGGTCGCGGACTCGTCACGTCGACGAGTTCGGGTTTTCGAGACAGCAGCCCGTGCAGGACCGCTGCTGTCTCATGCGAGGCGGCCGCTCTCGCCCCACTCGAGAGGACCGCTGCCATCACGGACCGCCGCCACGTTGGTTGCGATCCAGCGACCGCGATGACGTGTTCGGCGACCGGCTCGTAGAGACCGCTCCGTAGCCGCCTCGTGACGTGGCCCGAGTCGCCACCGTGCTGTCTGATCTGGGTCCGGCTGAGGAGTCCATGTTGGGTTGCCGCGAGCCGGGCGAGCGCGACATCCCTCTGTGCTGATGTCGTCATGGCGATCACTCTTGTCACAGGCTGTGACACTCACCGGCCGCTTCGCACCCACACCGCCACGCCGCGCCACCCTTCCGGGGAGTCCACACGCCGCCCTCCCCGTTTCGGGTACTCCCCGCCTGCGCCCACGCAGCTCCCACGTACCCAAAAGCGGAGGGGCGCGTGGTGAGTGACCCAGAAGGAAATCGCGGCGAGGGCTATGCAGCGGGGGTGATTGCCACGGCGCGGATCTCGCCGAAGTCGCGATCGAGCTTTCGCCACGACTCGGCGTGATCGTCGGTCACATACACCTGGCCCCACACCGACGTGGCGACCATGGTGCCGGGAACGTCGGGGTGCGTGGCGAGCCAGTACATCGTGGAGTTGGGAGTGATGGGAAGGTTCTCGCGCCGCCACGTGGCACCGCCGTCGTGGCTGATCTCGAGCGCGCCGACCGCCCCGGGGATGTAGTCCCCCACGCACACCACGATGGTGTCGCCCCAAACGGCTCGCACGCAGCGCGAGTAGGCAAACTCGAACTTGGCGCCCGGGAAGGCGCCGAACTCCTGCCACTCCCACGTCGCGCCATCGTCGGCGCTGCGGGCCAGACCGAACGGAGACGTCACGAGGAGTTCGGTTCCCCCGTCGACGTCGCGCAGCGCGAACCCGTGAACATCGTTGTGGAATTCGCTCGCTCCCAGCATCCCGAGCGACTCCCAGGTGTCCCCGCCATCGCAGGAGCGGTGGAGGCCGTCGATCTCGACAGACGCCCACACGCGCTGAGGATCGTTGGGGTCGACCACCACATTCGTCGTGCGGGGCACCCCGATCGCGCAGTGGGTGTCGATCGACGTCGAGAGTGCCTCGAAACTCTGTCCCCCGTCGACGGAGCGATGCACGCCTGGGCGGGTACCCACGAAGACCCGCTCGGCATCGTGCGGATCGAGCCCGATGGACCAGATGTCGGTGGCGATATCGGTACCGACCCGCTCCCAGTTACCTGCTCCGTCGTCGCTTCGGAACAAGCCGACCTTGTCGAGCGACGCCCACAGCACCGCTGAATCGTGGGGACTCACGGCGAGCGCACGCACGTTGCTCTCGGGCTCGGGCCCCCGCTGGATGTGACGCCACTTCTGCCCGGAGTTGTAGCTGACCCACAACCCCGAGCCGACGGTGCCGACACCGATCACGTACTCGCCAGAAGGCCCACGATCGCTCATCCCCAGATTCCCCTCGATCCGACTGGTCTCAGGCTATCGACGCGGCGAAAGCCCCGCCGTGGGATGTGGGCGGCCGTGCTGTCAGGCAGCGTTGGCTGCGGCGCGCTCGGCGGCGACTCTGCCGATGGCGGCGGCCGCCTCGGGCAATTCGCCCAGGGCGCTGCCGAACTCCTGTCCGTGACGGCCCTGGCCGACGATCGTCTCGCCCGGAGCGAAGTCCAGGCGGGTCGACAGCGACTCCAGTGCCTGCTTCTCCTTGCGGCTGATGCCGGAGAAGACGGGGACGTCGATGATGGAAATTGTGATGGTCATTGCAGGTTCCCCTCTGCGGTGTGGTGGCCGTGATCACCACTGTGCGAGGAATCCCCGACCACCTACACGAGGCCGATCACACAACGGAAAGAATCCTGAAGCGCGCCGCAAGTACCGTTGCCGCGGTGGCGGGCGTGCCACGGCGAGGAGACCGCGAGACCTATGGGGAGACAGCGATGAGCCCAGCACGAGGGAGCGCCCGATCTCCGGGTCCCGAGTATCTGACCGTGGTCGCGGAAGATCTCGCATCACCGCCCGCGCAGCTCACCGAGGTGAGATACGACTGGATCGATGCGGACGACGTCGGGATCGACCGCTACATCTCCCAGTCGTTCCACGACCTCGAGGCCGAGCGTCTCTGGCCCCATGTGTGGCAGATGGTCTGTCGCCTCGAACACGTCCCCGAGGTCGGAGACCACATCGTCTATGAGATCTGCGATCAATCGTGGATCATCGTCCGAACCGCGCCGGCTGCCGACGGCGACACGACCGACCCGGGCATCAGAGCCTTCGCCAACAGCTGCCTGCATCGGGGCACAGCGCTCGCCGACGCACACGACCTAGATCCGGCGACCAACCTCCCCTTTCTCCGCTGCCCGTTCCACGGCTTCGCCTGGAACCTCGATGGCACCTTCAGGGGTATGCCCGCCTCATGGGACTTCCCGCAGGTCGACCACGACGACTTCTGCCTGCCCGAGGCCCAGGTCGCTGTGTGGGACGGGTTCGTGATGATCAACCCGGACCCCACAGCCCCATCGTTCGACCACTACGCGGGCGCGCTCGACGATCACTTCACGCCCTACCCACTCGACGACCGCTACGTGGCCTTCCACGCATGCCAGGTGGTCGACGCGAACTGGAAGACGACCCAAGAGGCCTTCCTCGAGGGCTACCACGTGTCGACCACCCACCAGCACACGCTGCGATTCGCCAACGACTTCGACTGCAAGTACGACGTGTTCGGCGACAACGTCAGCCGCCTCGTTCAGCCGCTGGCCCTCCCCGCGACCCACCTCATCGGTCAGGTCCCGCAGGGCGAGCTGGCGGCGATCATCCAGAAGATGCTCCCTCGCCAGGACCGCCAGCCGGTTCCCGACGATGTCGTGGCGCGCCCGTGGCTCGCCGAGCGATTCAGGGAGTCGCTCGGCCGGCAGTGGCGCACCGACCTGAGCGAGGCCTCGGAGGCCGAGATGCTGGACAGCATCCAGTACTTCTTGTTCCCCAACTTCGCGCCGTGGGGTGGCTACGCGCTTCCGATCGTGTACCGATTCCGGCCATGGGGCAACGACCCCAACCGCTCGCTCATGGAGATGCAGCTCCTCCACCCCATCCCCGACGACGGCGAGTACGAGACCGCGCGACCCCACTGGCTGGAGGACGGCGAGACGTGGACCCATGCACCGGGTTTCGACGCGCTGGGCATGGTGATCGACCAGGACATGGAGAACCTGCCGAACATTCAGCGCGGCCTGCGCGCCGCCCGCCACGAAACGATCGCTCTCAGCGACTATCAGGAAATCAGGATCCGGCACTTTCATCGACGCCTCGATGAGGTGCTCGGTCTTCGCTGAGGTTCAGTTCGCTCGCGCCATCTCCCCGAGGCCGTTGACGGGCTCGGCAACGACGCTGCCGTCCATCTCGAGAAGGACCATGCCGTCGGCGCGATCGGCCGTGATCAGGTGACCGCCCGCTGCGGCGTCGCTCGGCAGGCTCATCTCACCCGCGGTGTCGCCGGGAGCGAGCGTCCGCACGATCGTTTCGCCACTCGTGATCGAACCGACGCCGCCCACCACCACGAACCAGGTGCCTTTGGGGCGATCCTGACGCGCGATCGAGTCGCCGCCACCCAGCTCGATCGACGCCACGATCGCGGCGGCGATCGCGTCGACGTCGAGCGGGTCGTCCGCTCCGATCGCTTCCATGAGCGCGAGCACGCGCGCCGCGTGCTCGCCACTACCGATGTTGATGGTGCCCGCCATCGCCGCCCCTTGATTTTCCGCCGGGACCATTCTGGCCGGTCGCCGAGGCCGGTGTGGCCATAGTCGACGAATCGCGGTCACACGACCGATTCAGGTGCGAGGAGCGTCGTCTCCATCGCCGGGTGCTGGATCCCTGCTACCTCCGGCTGGATCCTCGCTGCCTTCGGCAGTGTCCTCGCTGCCTTCGGCAGTGTCCTCGCTGCCTTCGG
>CAZVUM010000071.1:10762-23995 GCA_964629575.1 uncultured Acidimicrobiales bacterium
TCGCGGTTGATCTCCCGTGGGGGACGACCGGCCGGCTTCTTCGCCGGCCCGACCATGCCCCAGAGGATCCCCGCCACGATGCCGATCACGAGCAGGATCCACGGCATGGCCGAATCGAGCGACACGATCTTTTGTCCCACGAAGATCGCGGCCAAGCCGAGCCCGAGCAGGATGCCCCAGATGGCACCGCGGATCGGACGGCGAGAGCGAACCGTGGATGTGCTGGTGGCCGCCATCATGCACCTCCCCAGGTGAGAGCCGGTCGGGCGTTGAACAGCAATCCGATCGCTGCGATCGCCACGAGGGCGACGCCGGGAAGCGTCGGGTCGATCGGACCAGCGAGGTCGACGAAGCCCGAGCCCACGCAACGGAAGCCACCATCGGCCTCCATCTGGCCGTTGGCCGCGATCACCGCATTGATCTTCGCCGGTCCCGGGAGATCGTCTCGAAGGTTGACCGCACCGGCGTTGCGATTCTCGCCCGAATTGTTGGGATCGCCACCCGCATCGACGTTGGTTCCGACTCCGAAGAGCTTGATCTGCAGGAACCAGTCGTGCTCCAGGGGGCCCGAGCCCGGCTCGAGACCGCCCGCGACACCCGTGTAGATCACGAAGCCGTTTGCGTCGACCTTGAAGGGATTGTCGCTCGTGAACGCCTGCTCGCCCTCGCCCTCGCCGAAGAGGTCGACGGGAGCGTTGGCGAAACTCCAGTCCGCCGCCTGGTCGAGCGGGTCGCCGTTCTCGTCGTAGCTCCACGCCATGCCCATACAGGGACCCGACAGCGAGGAACCGGACCCGGCGACCAGTCCCGGATCGCAGCCCGAGCGACGGATCTGCGTCTCGGCCTGGGCCATGAGCTCGTCGGTGGCGACGATGGTGACCGTGCCGTCGTCGTTCTCGGTGATGACGTTGCTGTTCTCACCCGGAAGAATGTCCCGGACACCCGGCTCGCCCAGCAACCGGTCGAGCTCATCGAAGTCCGGGTCGCCGTTGGCGTCGTCGGGAAGGTCGGGAAACCCGTCTCCGTCGACGTCGGGGAGCCGGGCATACACCTCGGCGAGAATCTCGGAGACCTGATCCGCGTCGAGCACCGACGGCAGAGTCCCTCCGGATCCCTCGACGGTCGGATCGGCGCTCAAGTCCTCGATCGGCACAGCCTCGGGGATGTTGTCGAGGCAGGGGTCATCGGACTGAGCACCCGCCGACGGGGCGAGCGTGATGACGCCGAGGAGCATCACGCCGGTGAGCGTGGCCGCAACGAAAAGGCGACTGCGTCTCATCGAACCTCCCTAGTGGTTCACCGCGTATGACACAGACGGTAGTGGGGGTGTCGTCGGCCGATGGGTGATGCACTTCAGCTACGGTCCCGGCGTGGCCGACCCGATGGACGATGCAGCCCGTGAGCATCTGACCTCGATCGGGACGCGCACATCGCTGCGCGATGGCCGCGTTCTCTTCCGCCAAGGCGATCCGGCAGACGCCGTCTACCTCGTGGCAGTGGGTCGGATCAGGATCGTTTTGTCGACGCCGACGGGTCGAGAGCTGCTCGTCGCTACCAAGGGGCCAGGCGAACTGGTCGGCGAGCTCGCATGCCTCGACGCGCGTGACCGCACAGCGACAGCGATCGCAGAAGGGCCGGCGGAGTGCGTGGTGATTCGACCCGATCGCTTCCTCGAGGCCCTCGAAGAACACGGCGCGCTCGCCGTGGCGATCCTCCGCGACGTCTCGCGGCAGGTACGCAGGGCCGACCAGCGCATCGCGTCACGCGACAGCGAGGACATCGGTACCCGGCTGGCCGGCCAACTCGTCGAGCTCTGCGAGACCTACGGCGAACACAGCGGGCGCGCACCCGGTGTCGAATTGCGCATCAACCAGGACGACCTCGCCGCCTGGATCGGCACCACACGCGAATCCGTCGGGCGGGCGCTCGCCCGGTTTCGCGGAGACGGACTGTTGACCACGGGTCGAGGCCGCATCCGGATCCACGACGTCGACGAATTGTCGCTCGCCGCCCTCGGGTGAGCCCGCCTACAGCGCGAGCCGGGCTTCGAGGTGCTCGACCAAACCGTTGATCGGCACGCGGTCCTGGGCCATGGAGTCGCGGTCTCGGACCGTCACCGCCCGGTCCTCGAGGGTGTCGAAATCGATCGTGACGCAGAGGGGCGTGCCGATCTCGTCCTGGCGACGGTAGCGGCGCCCGATGGCCTGGGTGATGTCGTAGTCCACCATCCAGTGCGGCTGCACCAGCCCGAGGACTTCCTCGGACACCGGAAGGAGCTCCTCCTTCTTCGACAGAGGCAGTACGGCGATCTTGTACGGCGCGAGTCGCGGGTGCAGTCGCAGAACGGTGCGCGTGTCGTCGTTGACCTCTTCCTCCGAGTAGGCGGCCATGAGGAAGGCCATCATCGAACGGGTCGCACCGGCAGCGGGCTCGATCACGTGGGGCACGTAGCGATCGCCGGTCGACTGGTCGAAGTACTCGAGCTTCTGACCGGAGTGCTCGGCGTGCTGGGTCAGGTCGTAGTCGCCCCGGTTGGCGATGCCCTCGAGCTCGCCCCAACCCCACGGGAACTCGAACTCCACGTCGCTCGTGCCCGAGCTGTAGTGGCTCAGTTCGTCCTCGTCGTGGGGTCGCAGCATCAACATCGATTCGGGGATGCCGAGATCGATGTACCAGCCGAACCGCTCGTTCATCCAGTACTCGTACCACTGACGGGCCTCGTTGGGCGGTACGAAGAACTCGAGCTCCATCTGCTCGAACTCCCGGGTCCGAAACACGAAGTTGCCCGGGGTGATCTCGTTGCGGAACGACTTGCCGACCTGCGCGATGCCGAAGGGCGGCTTCTTGCGCGAGGTCTCGAGGATGTTCTTGAAGTTGATGAACATGCCCTGGGCCGTCTCGGGCCGCAGGTACACCTCATGCCCTGAGCCCTCCACCGGACCGGCGTGGGTCTTGAACATGAGGTTGAAGGCCCGCGCCTCGGTGAAGGTGCCGGTCTTGCCGCAGCTCGGACAGGTGTCGGGGTCTTCGAGCTGATCCTCGCGGTGACGGGTCTTGCACTCGGTGCAATCCACCAACGGATCGGTGAAGTTGGCCAGGTGCCCAGACGCCTCCCAGACCGCAGGTGGGCTCAGGATCGCGGCGTCGAGACCCACCACGTCGGTGCGCATCTGCACCATCGATCGCCACCACGCGTCCTTGACGTTGCGCAGCAGCAGAACACCGAGCGGGCCATAGTCGTACGTGGAGCGAAAACCGCCGTAGATCTCCGCCGAGGGGAACACGAACCCGCGCCTCTTGCACAGGTTGACGACCTTGTCGAAGAGCGCGGGATCAGAGCCGGCTGATGAGGGGGAATCGGCCATAGGGACCGAGGGTAGTGAGTGAAGGTAGATTTCTAGGTATGAATCTGCGCACGAACACAGTGGCCGGAATCATCTTCTTCTTGGCCGGCCTCATGTTCGTGTTCCCGATCACCACGTTCGACGTCGAATACGACGGAATCAACAACGATCGGATGGACTGGAACTGCGCGCTCCCCATCACCGGCCTCAACGCCCCCGACGTCGACATCGACGGGATCCGAGCCGATCTCACCACCCTCGAGGAGGGCGAGAAGCTGTCCTCGCGGCACCCGGACTGCAAGAAGCTGGCCAGGGCGCAGTTCGTCCTCGGCATCATCGCGGTCCTGTGCGGAGCCTTCATGACCCGCAAGTGGTGGCGAGAAACCTCCGACCTGCGGGCCGAGAAGAGGTTCCGCAAGCTCCAGGACTACGGAGCGGGCAAGAAGAAGTCCATCCTGGGCTAAGGCGCGACTAGCTCAACAGTTCGGTGGAGCGCAGGCGGCGCTCGACGTGATACTCCCACACGCGGTGCACCACCGACGCGACCTCGTGGGTCGCCGGCGAGTCCTGCACCTGCAGAACGGTCGCGAGCGCGCCTCCCAGGGTCGCTCGCATGAGGTCGATCGCCTGCGAGGAGATCAGCCTGCCCCGCTGGTGCAGCTGACACGTGAGACCGCCAACACCCGGATCGAACGCCACGAGCGTCTCGGAATCCCCGCACGTCACGCAGCCGCCGAGCGCCGGCGCGACGCCCTCGTGAGCGAGGAGCTTGAGCAGAAACGCCGGGACGATCATCGGCGAGTCGCCCTCGTCGAGGGTGGTGAGCGCACCGACGAGCATCGAGTACAACCGGGCGTCCGCCTGCTTCTCCTGGGCGACCTGGTCGACAGCCTCGGACAGCGTCATGGCCTTGCCGAGCCGGTCCAGGTCGCCGCGAATGGAAGGCCAGTGGTCTCGCGTCTCGGCCTGGGTGACGATGTCGAGATCGCCGCGGCCCTCATAGAACTGAAGGTCGAGATGGCGCAGCGGCTCGAGTCGGCCGCCGTACCTGCTCTTCGTCTTGCGAACGCCCTTGGCGACAGCGCGCACCTTGCCGTGAGCCTGGGTGATGATGCTCAGGATGCGGTCGGCCTCTCCGAGCTTGATCGTCCGCACCACGACACCGCGGTCGCGGTAGAGAGCCATCGCGACCTCAGGCGTTGAGCCCGCCGAAACGGCGGTCCCGGTCCTGGTACTCGCCGATGGCCTCGAAGAGGTTCTCGCGCCGGAAGTCGGGCCAGAGCGTCTCGGTGAACACCAGCTCGCTGTATGCGATCTCCCAGAGCAGGAAGTTGGAGATCCGGAACTCCCCCGAGGTGCGCACCATCAGATCCACGTCGGGCATCTCGGAATCGTAGAAATAGCGGCGCAGTCGCTTCTCGGTGATCTTCTCCGCGGGAACGCCGTCGGCCACCATGCGCTGCATCGCATCGATGATCTCGGCCCGACCGCCGTAGTTGAAGGCGATCGTGAACGTCATGCCCGTGTTGTTCGCGGTCAGTGCGATCGACTCGTCCATCCTGGCGATCAGGCGCTTGGGAACTCGCCAGTTCCGTCGTCCCGCAAACCGGATGCGGACGTTCATGTCGTTCAGCTCTTCGGAACGGCGCACGAGGAGCGACTCGTTGAACTGCATGAGAAAGCGAACCTCATCGGCGGGTCGCTTCCAGTTCTCCGTGGAGAACGCGTAGACGGTCAGCCACTCGAGGCCGAGGTCCACGGCGCCCACGACCGTGTCCCAGAGGGCTTCCTCGCCGGCGGCATGGCCCTGCGTCCGCTTGAGACCGCGAGCCTCGGCCCACCGTCCGTTGCCGTCCATGACACAGGCGACGTGCCGCGGCAGCCGCTTGGTGTCGAGGTTCGAGCCGGTCACATCACGCAGGCTAGAGGCATCGCGCCCACCCACACGTGCAATGGGACAGCCCACCGCTAGCGTCGCTCATCGTGTCCGAGGACCACCCCGCAGAGACGGCAGAGGCCACAGCGGCCGCATCAGAGGCCGCACCAGAGGCCGCATCGACCGATGAGGTCCTGGCGGTCCTCGACAAGGTCGTCGCCGAGCTCCCCGGCGGCGGCGAGCCGCGCCCAGGGCAGCGCGAGATGGCCGCGGCGGTCGCCGCGTCGATAGCGAACCACCGGCCGCTTGCTGCACAGGCGGGAACCGGAACCGGCAAGTCGCTCGCCTACCTCGTGCCGGCCATCCTCGGAGGAACGCGCGTCGTGGTCGCCACCGCGACCAAGGCGCTCCAGGACCAGCTCGCCACCAAGGACCTCCCCTTTCTCGCCAAACACCTCGACCAGCCCTTCGCGCACTCGGTGTTGAAAGGACGGAGCAACTACCTCTGCAGGCAACGTCTCGTCGAGACCGAACGCGACGGCGAGCAGCTGGAGCTGAGCGGTGGCGAGGCGACCAGTCGGCTCGGCAAGCAGGTCACGGACATCCTGGAGTGGTCGGAGGTGACGCCGACGGGCGACCGCGCAGAGCTGGCCTTCGAGCCGGACGGACGGGTCTGGTCCGCGCTGTCGGTCACGAGCGACGAATGTCCTGGAGCCTCCCGGTGTCCGTCCGGCGATGAGTGCTTCGCCGAAGATGCGAGGGCGGCGGCGGAGGCCTCCAGCGTGGTCGTGGTCAACCTGCACCTCTATGGCCTCGACCTGATGACTCAGGGCGGGATCCTGCCCCATCACGAGATCGTGGTGATCGACGAGGCCCATCAGCTCGAAGACGTTGTCTCGTCCGTCGCCGGCATCGAGCTGGGCCCCGGCCGGTTCGGCACGCTCGCCCGCAACGCTCGCCGCCACCTTCCCGTCGACAACGAGGCCACCGCGGTCGCGGATGCCGGAACCCAGCTCGTCGACGTTCTCGGCCCGTTGCGAGGGCAACGTGTTCGGTCGATCGAAGGCGACCTCGACGAGGTTCTGGCGCTCGCGAGATCGCGCGTCGAGGCTCTCGGCGCGGCGCTGCGGGCCGCCGACGACGACGGAAGCGACGAGCATCAGGCGACCATGCGCCTCATCGGCGCGGCGGGAACGTTGCTCACCGAGATCGATCTGGTGCGCAGCCACCCCTCGACCCACGTCGTGTGGGTGGAGGGCAACGATCGAGCTCCCGTCCTGCGATCAGCTCCGATCGATGTCGGAGAGTTCCTCGATGAGAATCTCTGGGGCAAGAGGTCGGCGGTGATGACCAGCGCCACCCTGCCCCCGGATCTCCCCGCCCGGCTCGGGCTCCCCGAAACGGGCTACGACCACATCGACGTCGGGAGTCCATTCGACTACGAGTCCCAGGCCCTCCTCTACTGCGCGCTCCACATGCCCGACCCGCGTTCGGACGAGTACCGGGATGCCGTCGTCGACGAGCTCTCCGCGTTGATCGAGGCGGCAGGGGGCCGGACGCTGTCGCTCTTCACGAGCTGGCGGGCGCTCGAGGAGACGGCGGAGTTGCTCGTCGACCGAATCGAGTTCCCCCTTCTGACCCAGCGCGATCTCCCCAAGCCCAAACTCATCGAACAGTTCACCGACACCGACGAATCGGTACTTCTCGCCACCCTCGGCTTCTGGCAGGGCGTCGACATTCCAGGAGCCACCCTCAGCCTCGTCACCATCGACCGGCTCCCGTTCCCCCGCCCCGACGAACCGCTGCTCCAAGCGCGCCGCGACCTGGCAGGCCGCGATGCGTTCGCGACCGTCGACCTCCCCCGCACGGCGATGCTGCTGGCGCAGGGCTCGGGCCGCCTCATTCGGACCGCCGATGATCGTGGCGTGGTCGCCGTGCTCGATCCTCGCTTGGGCACCGCCAGGTATCGCTGGCAGCTGGTCAACGCCCTACCGCCGATGAAGCGGACCCGGCATCGCACAGACGCCGTCGAGTTTCTCGAGGCGCTGCGCGCCTGAGCCGTCGGGCGGCCCGCGGCTCCCTACTCGGGTTCGTGAACGTCGAGCAGGCGGTCGAGGGCCTCGCTCCGCCGCTGCCAGTCCTTCTCCACCTTCACCGCCAACTCGAGAAACACTCCCTCGCCGTGGTCCGCGAGCTGACGGCGGACCGCTGAGCCGACCTCTTTGAGCACCGAGCCCTTCTTGCCGATCACCATGCCCTTCTGCGACTCGCGCTCGACGAGAATCTCGCAGCGGATCCGCGGCCAGTCCCACTCGGTGACCCGGGTCGCGATCGAATACGGGAGCTCGTCCCTGAACTTGTGGAGAAGCTGCTCCCGTACGAGCTCGGAGACCATCCACGGTTCGGGCAGGTCGGTGATCATGTCGTCCGGGAAGTACGCCGGACCCTCGGGAAGGCGTCCGACCAGATACTCGACCAGTTCGTCCACACCCTTCCCGGTGCGCCCCGAGACGGGGAAGTACGCATCGGCATCGAAGTCACCTGCGACGGCGAGCTGCTCGATGATCTGGTCCCCCTTCGCCCTGTCGCACTTGGTGACCACGACGACCGAGCCAGGTGGAAGGGACTGGGCGACATAGCGATCGCCAGTGCCGATCGGTGCTGTGGCGTCCACCACGAGGCACACGACGTCGACGTCTTTCAGGGCTGCGGAGGCCGTGTCGTTGAGACGCTCGCCGAGCTGGGTGACCGGCTTGTGGATCCCGGGGGTGTCGACGAAAACGACCTGAGCGTCGGGGCGATGAAGCACACCCATCACCCGCAGCCGCGTGGTCTGCGGCTTGTTCGAGACGATGCTCACCTTTTCCCCGAGGATCTGGTTGAGGAGGGTCGATTTCCCGGCGTTGGGGCGACCGACGAAGGTGACGAAGCCCGACTTCACGCCCGCTCAACCCCGACGAGGCTGATTCGCCTGCCGTCGATCTCGTTGGCCGAGAAACACCAGCCCTCGTACGTGACAGATTCGCCGGGGGTCGGCACGTGCCCCAGGAGGTCGAACACGAGACCGCCGACCGTGTCCCAGTCGCCGTCGGGAACATCGATCTCGAGGAGCTCGGCCAGATCGTCCACGGGAAGGCGACCCGCGAGCAGCAGTCGACCATCGCCCAGCTCTTCGACCAAGGAGATGTCGTCATCGAACTCATCGACGATCTCTCCGATGAGCTCTTCGATGATGTCCTCGAGGCTCACGAGACCAGCGGTGCCGCCGTACTCGTCGACGACGACGGCCATGTGACGCTTGGCCGCCTGCATCTCGCGCATCAGCTCCACGACCCGCTTGGTCTCGGGTACGAAGGTGGCATCGCGCATCAGCCCGACGGTCGCTGCCACGGTGTCCGACCCCGCTCCGGCCAGCTGAGCCGCGACGAGGTCCTTCACGAGGACGATGCCGAGAATGTCGTCGACGCTGTCCCCCACGACCGGGAACCGGGTGTACCCGCTGTCGACCACGGCTCGCAGGCCGTCCTCGAGCGTGAATGTCGCCGGGAGAGTGATCATGTCGGGTCGAGGCACCATCACCTCGCGGACGATGGTGTCGCCGAGGTCGATGATCGAGCCGATGAGGTGGGCTTCGTCGTCGGGGATGAGCCGTGCTTCGGCGGCGGCCTCGGCGAGAGCGACCAGCTCGTCGCCTGCGACCTCGCTGCTCTGGGGTTCGGCTTCGGTGGGGCCCACGAGGCGCGCCAGGGCATGCGCCGGTCCGGCGAGCCACCGCAACGGGGCAGCGCGGGACAGCATCGAGACGGGGCGGGCGAGCGCACGGGCCATGCGGTCGTTGGTCTCGAGGGCCCATCGCCGTGGGATGGCCTCGCCAACCGTGAACAGCACAAGGCCGCTGACCGCGGCGGCGATGACGACGCCCAACGCGCCCCAACGATTCGCGGCAACCACCGCCACCAGCGCGACCACCACCACCTGACACGCGACCCGCAGAATCGTCGCTGGGCCCAGCGTGGACTCACGGTCGTGGGTGATCCGTGCGAGACGGTCGTCGGCGTCGTCTGCCTCATCGAGACTCGCGGCACGCGCTCGGCCGAGCCGAATGTAGGTCGTCTCGATCATCCGCAACATCAGGAGGAGTGACAGCGCCGACACCAGCACGATCCCCCACAGAACCCAGGTCACGAATCGCTCCTGAAGCGGGCGAGGTGCAGACGCTCCGCAGCCTGCATCTCGCGCCGCTCATCGTCCTCTGCGTGATCCATGCCGAGGATGTGAAGGATGCCGTGGACGACCAGCAGGTCGATCTCGTCGATCGTCTCGCCGCGGTGGCCGGGGAACGACCCCGCGTTGGCCCGCGCGTTGCGCACCGCGACCGTGGGGCACACTGCAACGTCACCGAGGAGAAGGGGGCCAGGCTCGGGCACCGGCTCGCGGCGCGGCGGGCGGCGGCTCGCGTGGTCGGGCGACCTGCCGGCTCGAACATGGTGGTCGTCGATGGGAAACGCCAGCACGTCGGTTGGGCCGCTCCCACCCATGTGGGTCACGTTGAGCTCGGTCATCGCCGGTTCGTCGACGAACACCAGGGCCATCTCGACCTCACCGCGCACGCCTTCCGCTTCGAGGACCTGGCGGCACAGCGAGCGATAGCGGGTGAGGTCGAGTTGGACGTCGGCCTGCTCGTCGGCGACGAACACCTCGACCTCCCATGGCTGATCCACCGGTTCGCCTGCCCTGCGGGGCGTGGCGCGTCGGTCGGGCGGACCCGGCGCGGTCACGGTGACGATCGTCTCCCCGCGTCGCGGGCGTCGTAGGCACTCACGATGTCCTGCACGATGCGATGACGAACGATGTCGCGCCCACCGAGTCGAGCAAACTCGACGCCTTCGACGGCTTCGAGCGTGCCCTCGACATCGCGGAGCCCGCTCTTGCCGCCCGGCACGTCGATCTGGGTGACGTCGCCGGTCACCACGACCTTGGAGCCGAAACCGATCCTGGTGAGGAACATCTTCATCTGCTCTGGCGTGGTGTTCTGCGCCTCGTCGAGGATGATGAAGCTGTCGTTGAGGGTGCGCCCGCGCATGAACGCGAGAGGCGCCACTTCGATCGTGCCCCGCTCGAACAGCTTCTCGGCGGCCTCGGTGTCGAACATGTCGTAGAGCGCGTCGTACAGCGGCCGGAGGTACGGGTCGACCTTGGCCATGAGGTCGCCGGGGAGAAAGCCGAGCCGTTCGCCGGCCTCCACCGCCGGTCGGGTGAGCACGATCCTGCGAACCTGTTTCGCAGCGAGCGCCTCGACAGCCATCGCGACGGCGAGCCAGGTCTTCCCGGTTCCGGCTGGGCCGATGGCGAAGGTGACGATGTTGTTGCGCACCGCCTCGATGTAGCGCTTCTGGCCCGCGCTCTTGACCCGGACGACCCGCCCATTGGGCGCCTTCAAGACCCGCGTCGCGAGGACCTCGCTCGGCTTCTCGTCGGCCTTGACCATGTCGATCATCCGGAGGACCTCGTTGGGGGCGAGGCGCTGCCCGCCCTCGAGGACTTGGACGAGCTCCTCGAATACCTGCCCGACCACGGGGGCCTGAGGCCCCTCGACGGTGATCTCGTTGCCGCGCACGTGGATCTCAGCGTTGACGAAGTTCTCTTCGACGAGCCGCAGGTGCTCATCGCGCTGGCCCAACACTCCGACCATCAGGTGATTGCCGGGGACATGGATTCTGACCTGGGTGTCCGCGAATTCGTTCGCTGAGTTCCCCGTCACTGCGCTCCTGCGATTGCGATCCACCGAGGGTATCGCCCCGGCCTCGTACTCTCACCACCGTGACCGGCCATCCGCCCTCGGACGGCGAGCTGACGAGATGGCTCGCAGATGTGCGCTCCGACCACGAACGCCTCGCCCGTCGACGAGAACAGTGGCTCCGGCGCATCGACGAGGAGAACGCGACGTTCGTCGGTCATCTCGTCGATATCGCAGATCGCCAGATCGACGTTGTCCTCGAAACGGTGGCCCGCCGGATCACCGGGCGCCTGCGAGGCGTCGGCATCGACGTGGCTGTGATCGCGGATGGATCTCGGTCGTTGGTCGTACCGCTGGCGTCGCTCCACGCCGTCCGGACGGCCGAGGGCACGACCACCGGCGATCGAACCGCCCCGCTCGACACGACGTTTGGAGAAGCACTGCTCGAGTTGGCGGCCGAACGTGTGCGGGTCACCGTCACGCTCGTCTCGGGCGATCAGATAGCTGGCCGGCTGACGGCAGTGGGGGGCGACGTCGCGACCATCGCCACCGATGCGGTGGGTGGCGACCCAAGTGTCGCCGGCCATGTCGCCGTCCGGCTGACGGCGATCAACGACGTGCTCGTCACCTGAGCGATCGACGTAAGAACTCCACCTGGAGAACAAGCAGGTTCTCGGCCACCTGCTCCTGTGGCGTCATGTGGGTGACGCCGGACAGCGGCAGCACCTCGTGCGGCTTACCAGCTGCGAGGAGAGCGCTCGACAACTGAAGCGAGTGAGCCGCCACGACGTTGTCGTCGGCCAAGCCGTGGATGATCAGTAAGGGGCGGTCGAGATCGCCCGCGAGGGGAAGCAGCGAGGTGCGGTCGTAGTTCTCCGGTTCGACGTCGGGGTGGCCCAGATAGCGCTCGGTGTAGTGGGTGTCGTACCAGCGCCACTCGGTGACCGGTGCGCCGGCAACACCGGCATGAAATCGGTCCGGCCGGACCAGCACCGCGAGGGCCGCGAGATACCCGCCGAACGACCAGCCCCGGATGCCAACGGCCTGGGGATCGACGCGATCGCCGTAGCGGGCGATCACCTCGTCGAGCGCTGCGAGCTGGTCTTCGAGCACGGGAGTGGCGAGATCGCCACGGACCGCCCGTTCCCAGCGATCACCCCGACCCGGCGTGCCACGCCCGTCGGCGACCACGACGCAGAACCCCTGATCCGCAAACCACTGCGATGCTGCAAAGGCGTTTCGACTGGCGAGCACCCGCTGGGCGTGAGGGCCTCCGTAGGGGTCGAGCAGGATCGGGAGTGGGCCCGACGTCGCACTTGTCGGGAAGAGCACCGCGGTCGGCACGCGGAGCGGGCCGGACTCGAACAGCTCCACCGTCGGTTCGACGGTCGGGGTCGCGGCGAAGCTGGTGATGACAGCGCGAGACGCTGGAGTCACCACCTCGTAGACCGTCGGCGATTCCAAGCTGGCCGTGGCCTCAACTCGGAGATCAGCCGTTCCGGACGCCGCGACGACACCCCGAGGCGAGCCGAGCTCCGCGATGGTCCCTTCGGGATCCACGACGTAGAGCTGCACTTCGTGGGGAACTGTCGACGCGGTGTACATGACGCCGCTCTCGTCTGCCGACACGACATCGCGGACCCAGTGATCCGGCGCGGACAACCGCCTTTCGCCCCAGACGAGGGCACGGGTGCCGTCTCGTTCGACGACCGACAGCCAATCGTCGCGGTGGCGGCGCGGCGTACCGGGCACGATCTCGACCCAATCGGGGTCCTCGAGTGTGCGGGCGACCCGGCACCCCCCGTCGGGATCAGCCTCCAGGATCATCATGCGCCTCTGATCGCGCGTGCTGGCGACGAGGGTGAGCGGGTGACCCTCTTCCCACTGCACGTCGACCAGATAGGGCAACAGGTCGGTGTCCCAGCGAACGGGTCGATGTCCGCCGTCGAGCCCGACGTATGCGAGGGACACCGCGGCGTTGGCGGTACCCGCAGCGGGGTAGCGGATCGCCTGCGGCGGGTTCCAGGGCTGTGCGGGATCTGCGATGTGCCAGATGGGCACCCGATCGACGTCCGCCCGCTCCACGACCAGCGTCGAGCTGTCAGGTGCCCACCAGTGGCCGCGGGTCCTGCGCATCTCTTCGCCGGCGATGAACTCCGCGCTGCCCCACGACACCGTGGCCGAATCCTCCTCGGCGATGACAGTGTCCCCCACCGACGTGTCCCCCACCGACGTGTCCCCCCCCCCCCCGGCCCCCCCCCCCGCGCCCCCCCCCC
>CAZVUM010000072.1:0-22483 GCA_964629575.1 uncultured Acidimicrobiales bacterium
CACTCGCTCACACGATGGAGTCGAGGCGGAGCTGTTCGTAGCGCTGGGCGGACACTCCCACCTCTTCGAGGACTTCCCTCGTGTGTTCTCCGAGAGCTGGAGCCGGCCGTCGGATCGACGTCGGTGTGCGACTGAACTTGGCGGCAGGGGCGGTGATCGGAGCTGAGGCGCCGTCGCTCAACTTCACGTTGATGAGCATCTCGCGCTCTTCGACATACGGCTCCCTGGCCAGGTCTGAGTACTCGTTGACGAGGGTCGCGGCGAGGCCGGCGCCTTCGAGCATCTCGACGAACTCGCCCGAGTCCTTCGACGCACACCACTCGACCATGAGCCCGTCGACGACCTCGCGGTTGGCGATTCGCTGGGTGTTGTCGGCGAAGCCCTCTGCGTCGCCGAGCTCGGGGCGGCCCATCAGCTCGCACATGCGGGCCCAGTGGCTGTTGAGGATCGCTCCCGTGTACACGTAGCGGCCGTCCGCGCATTCGTAGGCGTTGCCCGGCACGCAGAACTGAAGCGCCGACCCCCACGGCTCGAGTGGATGGTCGATGGCGCCGAGGGTGAGGTAGCCGTTGGACTGGAACAGCGCCGCGTCGAGCATCGAGATGTCGACGTGTTGACCTTCGCCCGTCGCATCGCGGTGACGCAGCGCAGCGAGGGCGCCGAGCGCGGCATGGACTCCTGCCAGGTCGTCGGCGAGCCAGGTCGGTGTTCGGGACGGGTTGCGATGATCGGGGTGGCCGTTGATCGCCATCATCCCCGACGCCGCTTGGACGATCGGGTCGTAGCCGACCCGCTCGGACCACGGCCCGTACTGCCCCCAGCCGCTGATCGACACGAAGACGATGTCGGGTTTGACCGCGCTCACCTGCTCATAGCCGACCCCCCATCGGGCGAGCGTGCCTGGCTTGAAGTTCTCGAGCACCACGTCGGCGGTGGCGGCGACTTCGAGGAAGAGTGAGCGGCCCTCGTCGGTACGCAGGTCGAGGGTGAGGCACCGCTTGTTCCGGTTGACGGTCTCGTGCACGAACGACAGCTCCGTGCCAGGGAGGAAGGGCTCCATGGTGCGGGAGATCTCGCCGTCGGGCTGCTCGACCTTGATCACGTCGGCACCCAGGTCGGCGAGGACGCAACCGGCCATCGGACCCGCCCACGTGGTGGTGCACTCCACGACGCGCAGCCCGTCGACCGGACCGGTCCGATCCACGCGCGCTCTGGCGAAGAACTGCTCTCGGTCCACGACGTCCCCCAACGTGTCGGCCCGGACCATCCTTGCCGACACACACCCGTCCATGCGGAGGTGTCGCGGTCAGGACTCCGGAGTCGAGCTCGCTGGCCTCGCGACAGCTGCACTGAGTTCGTCGGCGACTCGATCGTGAAACCATGCCAGCACCGGCTCGTACCTGCTGTAGATCAGCGAGTCGTTGGCCCCCGAGGTCAGGCCCCGCTGGGTGGACGAGGCCATCGCCATGTCCTCGCGTCCGGTGGCCACGATGTAGTCGAAGTTCTTGGCGAAGTAACCGATGGCCTTTTCCGACGTCACCGGCTCGGGCGTCAGCATCGTGAAGTGCCACAGGCATCGGTCCGCTCGAACCGGGTCAGGGACGATTCGATAAACGGCGGTGTGGTCTCCATGGAGGTTGACGGCCAGGTTCGGGAAGATGTCGTAGGACACCACGACGTGGGCGAGGACATCCCAGTCGGACTCGGGGGTGTCGGCCAGGGTCGCGACAGACTTCTTGGCGGCGGCCATTCGCCAGTGTTCGCCCATCTGATCGAAGTGCACGAGGTTGCGTTGCATGAGGTGGGCGAGCGTTGATTTGTGGGCGTACACCCCGTGGTAGAACTCGAGAAAGGTGTCGTACATCAGCTTCCAGTTGCACTCCACCTCCAAGATGGTGGACCGGAAGTGGTGATGGTCGGCGAGCTCGAGCCCTGCGAGTTCGAGCGCGAGCGGCTCGCCCAGGTGTTGTGCGACGTCAGAACCCGGTGGCTTGAGCCAGACGAAGCCGAGGGCCTCGCTCGCCGGGAGTTCGACCAGGCCCAGTTCGGCGGGGTCCACATCGGTGACGGCTTCGGCGTCGGGGATGACGTCGAGGGCGCCGGTGGTGTCGTATGTCCACGCGTGAAACGGACAGACGAGCTTGCGTCCGTGGCCGGACGGTTCCTGGCAGACGGCCACGCCGCGATGACGGCACGCGTTGACGAACGCTCGGGCGACGCCGTCCTCGCCGCGCACCACGAGAACCGGCAGATTCGGCAGGTCGAATGTGACCCAGTCGCCGGGGCTCGGTACCTGAGCCGTCATCGCAACCACGATGGGCTGTTCACGAAACAACACGCTGTGTTCAGTCCGCCACTGTTCTTCGTCGAGATAGGAAGCGACGGGATTGTGGCTGGATGAGTCCGCCACATAGGTGGTGCCGGTCTCGAGATAGCCGAGGAGCCTGCGCCCGAGAGTGATCGTGTCCGACCGGCGCATGGCTCAGGACGACCCGACGGCCGAACGAATCCTCGGGATGACCTCGTTGGCCATCCGTTCGAGCGACGCATTCATCACCGATGGCGCCAGCCCGGGCGGCCCACCCCAGGTGACGATGTCGGTCACGCCATGGTCGGTGATCAGCTCCGTCAACTCGGCGACGCAGTGGTCCACATCGCCCACCGTCCACACCAGCGGGTTGAGCGGCTGCGGCTCGCGGGGTCCGTCCGATTCTTTGCGCTTGGCGACCGCGTCCTTGTGGTCCGCGCTGGCTTTGATGATGTCGATGTAGACGTCACGTCGGACCTTCTCCGCGGCGGCGACCGGGGTCCACTCGCGCTCGACATCGTCGGTCACGAAGACGCCGCGAATGATGCCCACCCGCTTCTCCTCCGGGTCGCGGCCGGTGGCACGGAGCTCCTCCTGCCACGGGTCGAGGACCGCGCTGCGAGGACCCTGCGGCAGCAGGTGGGTGTCGTATCGCGCCGCACGCAGCGCTCCGGGCTTGCTCGTCGCGGCGATCCACAGCGGGGGACCACCCTCCTGAACCGGATCGGGGGTGACCCTGAGATCCGAGTACTGATAGCGCTTGCCGGCGAAGCTGAACGGCTCGCGACGCCATGCGAGCTGGAGGATCTCGATCGCCTCTTCGGTCAGCGACACCCGTCGACTCAGCGGGATTCCGAAGCCGGCGAACTCGTGTGTGGCGTAGCCCATGCCGGCGCCGAGCTCCATCCGACCGTTGGAGATGTTGTCGAGAATCGCCAAATCCTCGGCCAGCCGGACGGGGTCGCGAAACGGCATGAGGCAGATGTCGGTCGAGAACCGAATCTTGCTGGTGCGGGCAGCAGCCGCGGCGGCGACGGGAACGAAGTTGGGGAGGTAGCCGTCGGCGATGAAGTGGTGCTCGGTGAACCAGCACAGCTCGAGCCCGAGGTCTTCGGCGAGCTCGACTTGTTCGAAGGTCTCCGCGTAGACCTGCGGCATCGGGATCTCGCCGCCGGGTGGGCAGCGGAAGTCGTGCACGATGCCGAACCGCAGTGGAAGAGCCATCGCCAGACAGTAGGTCCGCGATGGACGATCCGCGGCTGGGAAGTCGCTCGCTTACTGGCTGCTGAGGCCCCGCGCGGTGTCGTCCTGGAGGAGGACGCCCTGCTGATGAAGGGTGTCGAGGTCGGGTGAGTCGTTTCCGAGCCAGTCGGTGATGGCCTCGTAGTTGTGCTCACCCTGGTGTGCCGCGGGACCCGCCACCGCTGCGCCGGCGTTGGAGAAGCGATACGGCGTGTTGGTCACTCGACGCTCGCCGCCACCGCGATCGTCCACGGTGGTGAGAACCTCGCGGGCCTCGACGGAGCCCTGCCGTTCGAAGACCTCGCGGTGGTTGAGGACCTCGCCCCACGCCAGGTTGAGTTCGTCGAGCCGGCTCATCAGGGTCTCGCGGTCGGGAAACGCGAGCAGCCAGGTTTCGATGGCTTCTCGTCGCACCCGAATCTTGGTGTCGAGGTCGGCATCTGGTGGGGTGGGGTCGTCGACGCCACCCTTGGTGTTGAGCACCCTCCACAGCCACTTCTCGTCGCCGGCCAGCATCACCGGACCGCCGGTTGCGTCGAGGATCAGTCCGGCACCGTCGAAGGGCTCGATGCCATCGATGGCTGTGCTCGCGTAGTCGTCTGTGAAGAACATCGCATTGATCATCGCCATGTCGATGTGTTGGCCGGAACCTGTTCGTTGGGCGTGACCCAACGCGGCGAGGAGCGCCACCGTGCCGTGGAGGCCGGTGACCGTGTCGGCGATCGACAGAGCGACCCCGGTCGGTCGCTCGGTCTTGTCGGTGTACTGCTGGCGTTCGAGCAGGCCGGTCTCGGCATGGACGATCGGCGCGTATGCAGCTCTGTCTCGTTCGGGCCCTTCCTGCCCGAAACCCGAGATGGACAGCATCACCAGTTGGGGGTTGGCCGCCGAGAGCTCGTCCCAACCCAGGCCGAGGCTCGACATGATTCCGGGCCGGAAGTTCTCCACGACCACGTCGGCTTGGGCCGCCATGGCCAACATGAGCTCCGCGGCCCCGTCCTTGCTCAGGTCGACGCACACCGAGCGCTTGCCCACGTTGTGCTGGGTGTACATGCCAGAGAGGCCGTTCACCTTGCGACCCATGACCCGCGACATGTCGCCCTCGGGTGGCTCGATCTTGACGACGTCGGCGCCCAGGTCGGCCAGCATCCGGGTGGAGAACGGGCCTGCGACGACTCGTGAGAAGTCGAGCACCTTGACACCGGCCAGCAAAAGGGGATCGTTCATGGGGCGGAGAGTGTGGGATTCGAACCCACGGAGGCCGGTTAGACCTCACACGCTTTCCAAGCGAGCCCATTCGTCCGCTCTGGCAACTCTCCGGAATCGTCGTCCCACGAGGCGGCCAGGCGATCTGCGGCACACGGCGGGCTCCGCTGAGAGCTGCTGCCTCCCGGCCCTGACTCGGTTCACGGGTCGCCGTTGCACAGGACCCGGCCGCCACGTCGGACGACGATCCGGGATCAGGATACAGGCCTCAGGGCCCAGGATCACACCGGTAGGATCGGCACTCGCATGGCCTTCCAGTCGCTCTATCGACGCTTCCGACCGCAACGTTTCGACGAGGTCATCGGTCAGGCTCACCTGGTCAACGCGCTGAAGAACGCGGTCGCCGACGATCGAGTGGGACACGCGTATCTGCTCAGCGGTCCGCGAGGAACCGGGAAGACCTCGACGGCCCGCATTCTCGCCAAGGCCCTCAACTGCGAGAACCTCGGCGCCGATGCCGAGCCCTGTGGCGAGTGCAACTCCTGCACATCCGTCGAGGCAGGCGCATCGATGGATCTCGTGGAGCTCGACGCGGCCTCCAACAACCGGGTCGAGAACGTGCGCGAGCTCACCGCCAATGCGGCGCTCGCGAGCCCGGGGCGGCGCAAGGTGTACCTGCTCGACGAGGTGCACATGCTCTCGACGGCCGCTTCCAACGCGCTGCTCAAGACCCTGGAAGAGCCGCCGGGCCACGTGGTGTTCATCTTGGCCACGACCGACCCCCAGAAGGTCCTCGCGACCATCCGGAGTCGCACCCAGCACGTCGAGCTCAGCTTGATCGGCGCCGACGAACTCGCCGCCCACGTCCGAAATGTCGCGCAGCGAGCGGAGCTGGACATCAGCGACGAGATCGTCGACTACGTGGTGGCTCGCGGTGCCGGTTCGGCCCGGGACACCCTGTCGGCCCTCGACCAGGTGGTCGCGGCAGGCGGCATCCCCGACGACCGAGTGTCTGTCGACGAGGTTCTCGAAGGCCTCGCATCTCGTGATGTGGCTGCGTGCCTGGCCGCCGTCGCGGCTGCCGTGGCTGCCGGAGTCGATGCCCGCGACCTGGCCGAACGAACCGCGCGGCGCCTTCGCGACATGTTTCTCATCGCCGCCGACGTCGATCCAGGCCAGCTCCCCGCCGGGGAGATCGAAGCGTTGCGGGAGCTCGCCGCATCCGTCGGACGTCCACTCAACGTCAGAGCCCTCGAACTGATCGGCAGCGCGCTCGTCGACATGCGCCAGGCTCCGGATCCGCGCCTGACCTTCGAGGTGGCCCTGGTCCGCCTCTTCGCCGATCAGCCAGTGAGCGGCGCAACCGCCGAACCCGCAACTTCGGATTCCTCGGAGCGTGCCGACCTCAGCGATGTTGTCCGCCGCCTCGAAGCACTCGAGCAGGCGTCGGAGCTCGACGGGCCATTGCAGCGCGCGCACGAACGGGCGATCGAACTGCCGGGGAGCGCGGAGATCGCGTCGGCCGTTGCGGCACTGCAACCAGAAGAATCCGCCGTCGAGGCGCCGGAGCCCGCCGAACCGCCCGAGCCGCCCGAGCCCGCCGAACCGCCGTCTCCTTCTGCGTCTGCGCCGTCGGGAGCGCAGGCCGCGCGCGCCGCATTGGCCGAGGCGCGGGGAGAAACACCGAAGCCCGGGCCCCCCGAGCCGCAAGCAGACGCGCCCGAGCCCGGTTCCATCCCGCCGCCACCCCCACCACCCGCGCCGCTGCGAGGCCCGAGCGCGGAGGTCATCACTACACCAGCGCCTCTCGCAGATCCGACGCCGCCACCGCCGATCGAGCCCCCGGCGCTCGCGCCCGAGCCCGAGTCCGCGCTCGTGGCCGAACCTGCTCCCGAAGCAGACGTGCCGGAGCCGGTCGGCCCCCCGTCGGCCGAAGCCGGTGATCTCTCCTTCTCCCTCGTCGAAGAACGATGGTCCGACGTGCTCGCTGTGCTGGCACCACGGGCCCGGGCTCGCTTTCAGGCCGCGCGGCTCCTTCGAACCGAAGGCCAGGTCGCCGTGCTCGAACTCCCCAACGAGGTGCACCGGGATCGGTGCGAGCAGCTGCGCGCCGAGGTCGAAGCTGCGATGGCCCGCGTGCTGGCCACCGAGGTCGGATTGCAGCTCGTCGCCGGCGGTGATGACGACTCCCCCGGATCGGCCGGCTTCGCCGATGCGACATCGGCGCCCAGGGACGACACGATCGATCTCGATCAGCTTCGGGATGCGCCTCCCGACGGTCGCAGCGGTGTCGACCGCATCACCGATGCGTTCCCTGGCGCGACGGTCGTCGACAACGATGGCAGCATGTGAGGCGGAGGCGAGATGACCGAACAGCCTGATCTGGGGGCCCTGCTCAAGCAGGCCCAGGACATGCAGGAGCAACTGCTCGCTGCTCAGTCGCAGGCCGCGGCTGTCGTGGTCGAGGGCGTGGCCGGCGGTGGGGTGGTCCGCGTCACCATGACCGCCGGCGGCGACGTGCGGGGCGTGTCGATCGACCCCGAGGTCGTGGATCCCGACGACATCGAGATGCTCCAGGACCTGGTCACTGCTGCGTTCCGTGATGCCCTTCAGAAGGGCGGCGAGGCTCAGGAGCAGGCGATGAACCTCGGCGGCGGTCTGGATCTCGGCTCTCTCGGCGATCTGCTCGGCTGAACGTGTACGACGGCCCGGTCCAGGACCTCATCGACGAACTCGGCCGAATGCCGGGCATCGGCCCCAAATCCGCGCAGCGGATCGCCTTTCACATCCTCAAGCTGTCGCGGGACGACGCGCTGCGGCTGGCCACCGCGATCTCCGAGGTGAAGGCGCGGGTCGGGTTCTGCGACCGCTGCTTCAACGTCTCGGAGGCGACGACCTGCACGCTGTGCTCGGATCCGCGCCGTCAGATCGGTTCGTTGTGTGTCGTCGAGGAGCCCCGCGACGTCATCGCGCTCGAGAAGGCCGGTTTCCGGGGCCGCTACCACGTGCTGCAAGGTGCGCTGAACCCGATGGAGGGAGTGGGTCCAGAACAGCTGCGCATTCGTGAGCTGCTGACTCGGATCGCCCACGAAGACATCGACGAACTGATTCTGTGCACCAACCCCAACATCGAGGGCGAGGCCACGGCCATGTATCTCGCCCGGCAGTTGTCGCCGTTAGGGTTGAAGGTCACCCGCATCGCTAGCGGTCTCCCGGTCGGCGGCGACCTCGAGTACGCCGACGAGCTGACGCTCGGCCGAGCCCTCGAAGGCCGCCGCGAACTCAGCGCGTGAGTGGGAGGGTGGATGCCGGAGTTGACGGCTGCAACCGACTCGTCGGCACGATGCGGGCGGTGAGTGTCCCGACTCCCCGATGGCCCCGGCAACTCCGGCATCCCTGAGCCGTAGCTCGTTGCGATCATGTTACGAAGATGTCGTAATGATGACAAGGGCAGATCGCCGATTCGCTGTCCTACCGCACCGCTACGGTGATGTCACGGCACTTCCCCTGCTGTTTCAGCCTCTTTCAGGCTCCGAAATCATCAGGAGTGTGTCCCATGTCCCCTCACTCGACGTCGTGTGACGACGAGATCGAGATCTTCCTCCCGCCTCCGCATCCGCCCGTCATGATCTCGGGCCCCGACGATGCGTGGATTCTCTGCGCTTCGCTGCGGGCGGATTCCGATGGGTTACTCGCGGTGCTCGTCGACGCCGATCAGCGGGTGCTCGCGGTCGCGGCAGCCGGAACCGACTTCGTGGCCCGGGCGCGCGACGACCCGGGTCCGCTCGTCGGGTTGATCGAGGTGTTCGATGTCGCGGCGCTCTATCTCGCGGTCGCGTCTGAGGAGGCCGAAGAACTCATCGGACACCTGGCGGCCGAACTCGTGCAAGCCCAAGTGTCCGTCGAATCGCTTCCACCGCTTCCCGATGCGGCGTGACGCCGCGCCGGTTCAGGCGACCTTGACGATGAGCGCGTCGCCCTGTCCACCGCCGCCGCACAGCGCGGCAGCGCCGAGACCACCACCGCGCCTGCGCAGCTCGTGGATGAGCGTGAGGGCGAGACGGTTGCCCGACATGCCGATGGGATGGCCTAGTGCCACGGCGCCGCCGTTGACGTTGACGATGTCGTCGGTGATGCCGAGGTCCTCGGTCGCTGCGATGCCCACCGCGGCGAACGCCTCGTTGAGCTCGAAGAGTGAGAGGTCCGAGACGTCGAGGTCGGTCTTGGACAAGGCCTTCTTGATGGCTCGCGACGGCTGGGTGAGCAGGCACGTGTCCGGGCCGGACACCATCCCGAACGCCATCACCTCGGCCATGTGATCCATTCCGAGTTCGGCCGCTTTGGCCTGGCTCATCATCACGACCGCCGAACCGCCATCGGAGATCTGCGAGGCATTGCCGGCTGTGACGGCGCCATCCTTGGCGAACGCGGCGCGCAGCGCTCCCAGGCTGTCCGCCGTGGTGCCGGGGCGTACCCCTTCGTCCGTGTCGATCATGATCGGATCGCCGCCCCGCTGCGGAACGGCGACCTGCACGATCTCGTCGTCGAACAGTCCGTCTTTCTGTGCGGTGGTCGCCCGCTCGTGCGAACGAGCCGAGAATTCGTCCATCGCGCTGCGCGGGATGCGAGCGGCCGCGGCGTCCCGTTCGGTGCCATCGCCCATGTGCCCGTCGTCGAACGCGCACCACAGGCCGTCGTGCACCATGGCGTCCACGACTTTGCTGTTGCCCATGCGCATCCCGTTGCGGCCATCGGGAAGGAGGTACGGCGCGTTGGTCATCGACTCCATGCCGCCGGCCACCACGATGTCGGCGTCTCCCTCTGCGATCATCTGATCCGCGAGGTAGATCGCGTTGAGTCCCGACAGGCAGACCTTGTTGATCGTGAGGGCGGGCACGTCCATCGGAATGCCTGCGTTGACGGCCGCCTGGCGGGCGGTGATCTGTCCCTGTCCAGCCTGCAACACCTGGCCCATCACGACGTGGTCGACGGCGTCGGCGGGCACCCCGGCCCGCTCGAGCGCAGCTTCGATGGCGAATCCGCCGAGCTGAGCCCCCGTGAAGGACGAAAGTCCCCCGTTGAACTTGCCGATCGGTGTACGGGCACCGCTGACGATGACTGATCCGGCCACGGTGGCCTCCTTCTGTGCGTCCCCGCGTCGAGTGTAGGTTTCTCTGGTCGGATCTGTCCCAACGACGGCGCGGGCCGACGTCTTCCCCCATCGCACCGAGCTGGTGCCCCGAACTTACCCAGGGGTAACTTTGTCCTCCATGCAACACATTCTCGAAGCCATCCAGGCCGACGCGTCCGGTGACGAGATCGCGGCGCTCCAGATTCCCGAGAGCTACCGGGCGGCCTACGTCCGACGCGAAGACGTCGGCATGTTCGAGGGGCGCGAGTCCTGGGAGAAGGATCCGCGCGAGTCGCTGATCATCGGTGACGTTGCCACCCCTCAGCTCGCTCCCGACGAGGTCTACCTCGCGGTGATGGCGAGCTCGATCAACTTCAACACGGTGTGGACATCCATCTTCGAGCCATTGCCCACTTTCGGGTTCCTGGACAGGCTCGGCCGCGAGAGCTCATGGGGAAAGCGCCACGATCTCGACTACCACGTGGTCGGCTCCGACGCGTCCGGCGTGGTGCTGCAGGTGGGCTCTGCGGTTCGGAACTGGCGGCCCGGCGACAGAGTGACGGTCCACTGCAACTACGTGGACGACCAGGATCCGGCCGCGCACGAAGACTCGATGCTCGCCTCCAACCAGCGGATCTGGGGCTTCGAGAGCAATTTCGGAGGTCTCGCCGACCTCAGCATCGTCAAGGCCAACCAGCTGATGCCCAAGCCGTCGCATCTGAGCTGGGAGGAGGCGGCGGTCAACGCGCTGTGTGCGGCCACCTCATACCGCATGCTCGTGGGCGACAACGCGGCCCGCATGAAGCAGGGCGACACCGTTCTCATCTGGGGAGCCAGCGGTGGTCTCGGCGGGTACGCCTGCCAGTTCGTTCTCAACGGTGGCGGCATCCCCGTGGGCGTCGTCAGCTCGTCGGACAAGGTCGAGCTGCTCAACGAGCTCGGCGTCGAACACGTCATCGACCGTCGCGAAGAGGGCTATCAGTTCTGGTCCGACCAGCACACGCAGGACGAGACCGAATGGCGGCGCCTGGGCAAGAAGGTCAGGGGCATGATCGGCGACGACCCCGACATCGTCTTCGAACACCCCGGCCGTTCGACCATGGGCGCGTCGGTCTTCGTCGCCAAACGCGGCGGCAAGGTCGTCACATGCGCGGCGACCTCGGGCTACATGATCGAGTACGACAACCGCCATCTCTGGATGAAACTGAAGCAGATCATCTCCAGCCACTTCGCCAACTACAGCGAAGCGTGGGAGATGAACCGTCTTCTCGACACCGGCGCCATTCACCCCATCTTGTCCAAGACGTTCACGCTGGACGACACCGCCGAAGCAGCCAACCAGGTGCACCACAACCTGCACGAGGGCAAACTCGGCATTCTCTGCCTCGCCCCCGGCGAGCGTCAGGGCATCACCGATCCCGAGAAGCGCGAGCGCATCGGGGAGGACAAGATCACCCTGTTCCAGCGGCACGCCGCATCCCTCGAGAACTGACCGATCCCCAGGAGACCCGATGATCCTCACCGAGATCGACCACATCGCCATCGCCGTTCACGACCTGGAGGCAGCGATCGCCTACTACGGCGAAGCCTTCGGGGCCGAAGTGCATCACCGCGAGATCGTCGACAGCGACGGCGTGGAGGAGGCGCTCGTCAAGGTCGCAGACAGCTACATCCAGCTGACTGCGGCGACCCGGCCCGATTCCCCGATCGCCAAGTATCTGGAGAAGCGCGGCGAGGGGCTGCACCATGTCGGCTACCGGGTCGACGACTGCCAGGCCGCGCTCGACGCGATGGTCGCGGCCGGTGCCACCGCGATCGACGCTGCGCCTCGCCCCGGTTCCCGCGGGACCACGGTGGCGTTCATGCACCCCAAGGGAAGCTTCGGAACGCTCATCGAGCTGGTTCAGGAGTAGGGCGTACCGCTCAACCGCGCCGAGGTCACACGCCCATCCAGGCGAGCACGACCTCGTCGACGTCGATGTCGTTCTTCTCCAGGCCGACCTCAACCGCCTCCACGTCGGCAGCGATCATCATCCAGGTATTGCCGATCTCGGTGAGCTCGTCCTCGAGTTCGATTTCGAGGTCGTAGATCGCATCGCCCGCTTCGGCCACTCGATTCTTGGCCGAACGAAGGCGTTCGTGTGCCTGGCTGGTTCGACTGCGCCGTCTCCCCGCTCCTCCGAGCCCGCGAGCGAGACGTCCTGCGAGCCCGCCGCGCTTGCCCCCGAGCAGCGCGCCGAGGAGCTTGCCCGCCCCAGACACCACCTCGTCGCGCTGGCGCGCCGCGGCGGTCTCCTCGATCTCGCGCATTCTGTCCTCGGCCTTGACGAGCGCGAGCTCGGCGCGATCGACGCGCGCCTCGTACTTGTCACGCAGCTTGGCCGACTCCTCGTCGGCCCTGTCGTCGGCAACCTGCTCACAGCGCGTCGTGAACTCGTCGCGGGTTTCGCCGGCCCGACTCGACAGCTTGAGCTGCTTGTTGGTGTACATCTCCACTGTCCGGTTGCGGTAGAGATGATCCTTGAGCGCCGAGCCGTAGCTCTTGAAGAACGTCTTGGTGTCCAGGCGTGCGTCGGTCAGCGCATAGATGGCGTCGTCCGGTCCGGTCGTCCTCAGGTCTCGGTCGTCGTAGTCCACGGCCACCGCTCGAGCTGGATCAGGGTCTGCAGAGATCGGGTGGAGGACGGCCTCCCACTCTTCGTCGGCGGTGAATCCCCCGGCGCGTGACTCGTCGAACCGCATGTGCACCCGCGCGACCAACGCAGGTTCGAAGCGGGTGGGGGAGGGCGTCGCACCGAGGGCCGCTGCCCATGGCGCCGCGGGGTCGACGAATCGCACCCGGGTGCCCTCTGCGACGGTCGGCATCACGTCGGTCTCGTCGTCGCCGAGCGATGCTTCGGGTGGAGGTGGCGGAGGTGCGGTCTCCCCAGCCGCGGCCGAGACACCGACCGCTGCGTCCGGTGTCGGAGCGTCGTCTGGCGTGAGCATCTCGATCTGGGCGCGGGTCAGCGGCCCGGCGAGATACGACATCGCCCATCGTGTCTGGAAGATCTGCGGCGCGGAGCCGCGGGTCTGGTGAAGCACGAAGGTCCGCTTGGGGAGGCCGCTGATCGTGTCACCGAGCTCGGCGATGTCGACGTCCCCCGAGGCTGCGGTCAGCCCGTCCATCAAGCGCAGCTTGTCCCGCTCGGTCTGCAGGCGGCCGATCATCCAGGTTCCGGTGTTCGACAGCGCCTTGTAGTCGAGGTCGACCGGGTTCTGGGTGGAGAGCAACATCCCGACGCCGAAGGCCCTGGCTTGCTTGAGCAGTGTGAGGAGGGGTGTCTTGGACGGCGGGTTGGCGGTGGGGGGAAGGAACCCGAACACCTCGTCCATGTACACGAGGAGGCGGAGATCGCCCGACCCCGGCTGCGATCGCATCCAGGTGATGAGCTTGCCCATCACCAGCGTGACGACGAACTGGCGCTCCTCGTCGGATAGGTGCCCGAGCGAGACCACGGCCGCCCGCGGGCGACCGTCTTCGGCGCGGGTCAACGCATCGATGTCGAGCGGAGGTCCGTCGATCCAGGTGGCGAACGAAGGACTCGCGATCACGCCGTTGAGACGCATGGCCAGCGCGGTGCGATCGTCGGCGGGAAAGAACTGGTCGATCTCGAAGACGCCGAGCTTGCGGATCGGTGGATGGAGGACCTGGCCCACGAGACCGGCGAGATCCAGATCGCGTCCGGCCGACCAGGAGTTCTCGACGAGGTTGGACAAGAGGATGTGTTCCCTGCTCGAGAGCGGATCGGCTTCGATGCCGACCAGCGAGAGCAGCGAGGTCACGAAGCCCTCGATCTCGTCTCGCATCACTTCCACGTCGCTCCCGTTCGGGGGAGCGTCGAGCGAACCGATCACGTTGAGAGGAATGCCCGCCGTCGAACCGGGGGTGTAGATCGTGACGTCGACGCCGTCGCGCAATCGACGAACACGCTCGCTGTCGATGTCCCAGCCGGCGAGCCCCTCTTTCCAGAAGTTCGCTGTGTTCGTCGCCAACTCCGCGGTCGTGATCCCTTGACGTCCGGCTTCCTCCGCCGATACCCACGGCTCGAAGTCGGCTCCCTCGAAGTCCGGGAAGAGCAGCTTGAGGTTCCCCATGTCGCCCTTGGGGTCGATGATCAGCGTGGGGATCCCCTGAAGAAGAGCCTCTTCGAGCACATCGATGCCGAGCCCCGTCTTGCCGGACCCCGTCATGCCGACGATGACGCCATGGGTCGTGAGGTGATCAGCCTCGTAGATCAGGGACTCACCGGTCCTCTCGCCGCCGTCGTCGCCCGAGTCGAGCAGCCCGCCCAGGTAGAACTCGCCTTCACCGATGTCGACCATGGGCACCATGATGGCGTCCATGATCGGCGACGACGACCCGAGCGAGACGCCGGCGAGCGCGAGTGAGGTGGGCGTGGGTCCCCACCCCGAGCCGTGGCCCGATGACCCGCGGTTGGACCCAGCCCTTCTCGCCGAGGGTGACCGGCGCAACGTGGTCGACGGCTATCGGTACTGGCGTCGTGAGGCGATTGTCGAGGATCTGGATGCTCGACGGCACCCGTTCCATGTCGCAGTCGAGAACTGGCAGCACGACCTCAACATCGGAACGGTCGTGCGCAACGCCAACGCGTTCCTCGCGGCGGCGGTCCACATCGTGGGCAAGCGAAAGTGGAACCGGCGTGGTGCGATGGTCACCGACCGCTACCAACACGTCGAGCACCATCCTGACGTCGAAGGGTTCGTCCAGGCGATGCGCAGCGCCCGCCTCGCGGTCGTCGGTGTCGACAACCTCCCCGGCGCTGTCCCGATCGAACGGGTCGAGCTCCCCAGACAGTGCGTTCTGGTGTTCGGCCAAGAGGGGCCGGGTCTGTCCGAGCCGGTCAGGGCCGCCGCCGACACCGTGATGTCCATCACCCAGTTCGGTTCGACGCGCTCCATCAACGCCGGTGTCGCGTCGGGGATCGCCATGCACACCTGGATTCGCCAACACGCCCTGTGAGGGCCGTCGCACTGCACCGCGAACCCTCATGGACTCGTAACACGATCCGGGCGTCGCCTTCCGAGATCCGGCGGTAGGGTCTGTCGAACCCTTCGGACCCCAGAGGGCCGAACGGTGTTCCCCACAAAAGGATGTGACATGACCTCAACGTTGAGGCGTCTGTTCGCATTGCTGCTGGCCCTCGGGCTCATCGCAGCAGCATGCGGCGACAGTGATTCCGATACCGACACCGGTGCCGGCGATGCTCCCGAAACCAGCGAAGCCGACGATGAGATGGCAGAAGACGAGCCGATGGCCGGTGACGGCATCAACGTCGGTCTCACCTACGACATCGGTGGCCGTGGCGACCAGTCGTTCAACGACTCGGCCGCGGCAGGCATCGACCGCGCCGAGAGCGAGCTCGGCATCAGCTCCACCGAAGCCGAACCCAACGCCGACGGCTCCAACCGGGCCGAGCTCCTCCAGACGCAGGCGGATGGATCGGGCCTCGTGATCGGCGTGGGCTTCCTCTTCGCCGGCGACGTCGCCGCCGTGGCTGCTGAGAACCCCGACGTCAACTTCGCCGTGGTCGACGACGCCATGCTCGACTTCGACAACGGAGGCGTGCCGCTCGGTGACAACATCGCTGGGCTCACCTTCGCGGAAGAGCAGGGCTCGTTCCTCGTGGGCGCCGCTGCGGCGCTCAAGAGCGAGACCGGCACCATCGGCTTCCTCGGCGGTGTGTCGGGCTTCGGTCTGATCGAGAAGTTCGAGGCGGGTTTCGAGGCCGGCGCCAAGGCGGTCAACCCCGACATCGAGATCATCAGCCAGTACATCACCGAGTTCCCGGACTTCGACGGGTTCAACGCCCCCGACCGTGGCAAGGAGATCTCCGCCGCCATGTTCGCCCAGGGCGCGGACATCGTGTACCACGCCGCTGGCGGCTCGGGCGCCGGCCTCTTCGAGGCGGCCTCTGAGGCCAGCGCCGGAGGCTCCAAGGTGTGGGGCATCGGCGTCGACTCGGATCAGTACAACACCGTCGACCCGGCGGTGCAGGAATTCGTGCTGACCTCGATGCTCAAGCGTGTCGACGTCGCGGTGTTCGAGATCACCGCTGCCCACGTCGATGGCTCGTTCGGTCCGGGTAACACCGTGTACGACCTCTCCGTCGACGGCGTTGGCTACTCCACGAGCGGTGGCTTCATCGACGACATCGTCGATCAGCTTGAGGCCTTCAAGGCTCAGATCATCTCCGGGGAGATCACGGTTCCGACCGTTCCCGAGGGCGGTTGATCCACACGCCCGACAGGTGAATCGATGTGAGAAGCGGGACCGGCAAGCCGGTCCCGCTTCTTGCTCTAGATTGCCCGACAGCACCAGCCGCGAAGGGGGGACATGGCTCCGGCGATCGAGCTCGTTGGTATCACCAAGCGATTCCCCGGAGTCGTGGCCAACGACGACGTCAACCTGACGGTCGAAGCCGGCGAGATCCACGCGATCTGCGGCGAGAACGGTGCTGGCAAGTCGACCCTTATGAAGATCCTGTACGGCATGCAGCCGGCGGACGAGGGAACGATGCGCGTCGGAGGGACGGAGGTCTCGTTCTCCTCGCCCACCGATGCGATCGACGCCGGTATCGGCATGGTGCACCAGCACTTCATGCTCGCCGACCAGTTGAGCGTGCTCGAGAACGTGATCCTCGGGGCAGAGCCCGTGCTCGCCGGCGGTCGAATCGACCGTCGTGCCGCACGTGCGCACCTCGAAGAGGTGGGCGCCGCTTATGGGTTGGCTGTCGATCCCGACGAGCTGATCGAGGACCTCGAGATCGGCGCTCGCCAACGGGTCGAGATCATCAAGGTGCTCTACCGGGGTGCCAGCATCCTGATCCTCGACGAGCCCACGGCCGTCCTCGTCCCGCAGGAGGTCGAGGAGCTCTTCCGCAATCTCCGAGAGCTGAAGGCCGCGGGTTCGACGATCATCTTCATCGACCACAAGCTGCAAGAGGTCCTCGAGATCGCCGATCGCATCACCGTGATCCGCCGAGGCCGCACCGTGGCCACCGTCGACGCCGGTTCGGTCACGGCTCAGGACCTCGCGGAGCTGATGGTGGGTTCGGAGCTTCCCAGCCCCGAATCGGGTGATACGGCCGCAACCGATGAGGTGCTGCTGTCCGTCGACGATCTCGTGGTGCTCGACGAGGACGAGCGGGAGGTGGTCAAGAACGTCTCGTTCGAGGTTTTCCGCGGTGAGGTGCTCGGTGTGGCCGGCATCGAGGGAAACGGGCAGTCCGAGCTGATCGACGCCATCATCGGCACGGTCTCTCCCCAGCAGGGAAGCGTCGACCTCGCAGGCAGCGACGTCACTCGCGCCTCTGTCAGGGCGCGCCGTGAGGCCGGTCTCGGCTACGTGCCAGAGGACCGTCATGAAGAAGGCCTCCTTCTCGACGCGCCGCTGTGGGAGAACGCTGCGCTCGGTCACCAGACAGAGGTTCCGTTCGCCCGCGGTGCATGGATCGACCGTGCCGGCTCTCGCCAACGGACCGAGGAGATCCGCGCCGACTTCGACGTCCGGTCACCGAACGTCGAGGTGAGCGCTCGCGCCCTCTCGGGTGGAAACCAACAGAAACTGATCATCGGTCGGGAGATGGCGGCCGAGCCACGCGTTCTCGTCGCCGCCCATCCGACGCGGGGCATCGACGTCGGCGCACAGGCCGATGTCTGGAATCAGATCCGCGCCGCCCGTGGTGAGGGTCTGGCCACGCTTCTCTTCTCGGCCGACCTCGAGGAGCTGATCGGTCTGTCCGATCGCATCGTGGTGATGTTCCACGGACGGCTGGTCGCCACCCTCGACCCCGCTGAGATCGATGCTCGCGTCCTCGGTAGCTACATGACGGGTGCCGCTCTCGAGGGAGGCGCCGACGATGCCTGAGGCTCTGCGTCGCATCGGGCTCGTACTCGCTGCCCCCGCGCTCGCGTTCGTGTTTGCCCTGGTGGTGGCCTCGCTGGTGCTCCAGATCTCGGGCAGCAACAGCATCGACACCTATCGCACCATGCTCGAGAACGGCAGCCGCCTCGAGACGATGGTCGACATGCTCAACCGGGCGACCCCGCTGTACATCGCGGGGATCGCTGCCGCGATCGGGTTCCGGATGAACCTGTTCAACATCGGCATCGAGGGCCAGTACTTCCTCGGCGCATACGCCGCGGCGATCGTCGGTGCCGAAGTGAGCCTCCCAGGGCCACTTCACGTGGCGTTGATCTGCGCGACGGCGATCGGCGTCAGCGCCGCATATGCCGGAATCGCCGCAGTCCTCAAGGTGTACCGCGGGGTCAACGAGGTCGTCGCGACGATCATGCTCAACTTCATCGCGATCGGCGGAATCATCGCGGCGACGTTCCCGCATGTGATCGACCGTTCGGGAAACAACGCCACCAACGCCGGTACCAAGCAGATCGACGAATCGGGCTGGATTCCTGATCTCAACGGTGTGGTCGAGATCTTCACCCGCGACATCGGGCGGGGCCGCCAGCTCACCGGTGTCCTGGTGATCGCGGTGCTCGTCGGTGTGCTCTTCTCGGTGTGGATCAACCGCACTCGCCTCGGCTACGACCTGCGCGCGAGTGGAATGAACCCCCTTGCAGCCCGCGCTGGTGGCGTGCCACCCGCCCGTATGGTGCTGTTCGCCATGATCGCTTCGGGGGCGGTCGCCGGGTTGATCGGCATGCCGGAGATCCTCAGCGACAACCACAGCTACGACCAGGGTTTCGTCGGTGGGCTCGGGTTCGGTGGGCTCGGCGTCGCCCTGCTGGGTCGCAACTCGGCCGGTGGCATCGCGTTCGCCGCGATTCTCTTCGGCTTCCTGGACAGTTCGTCTGCGGTGCTGCAGGTGAGTGGACAGGCCTCGCAGTCGATCGTGGTGATCATGCAGGCGACGATTCTTCTCGCCGCGGTGGTGGCCTACGAGGTCGTCAATCGCTACCGCCAGCGCGACGAGATTCAGCGCGCGGCGATGGCAGCGGAGGTCAGCGCATGACCGCTGTTTCGGATCCGCAGCCGTCCCCGACGCTGATCGAGCGCTACCAGGGTCTGCATGCATCCCTGCGTTGGATGCTCGTCGCCCTCATCGGCCTGTTCGTCGTGGTGGTGGTGCAATCGATCTCGGGCACAGAGCTCTTGACCGCTCCCACCACGACCCAGACCACCCTTCGCTGGTCCATCCCGCTCTTGCTCGCCGGGCTCGGTGGTTTGTACTCCGAGCGCGCCGGCATCGTGAACATCGGTCTCGAGGGGATGATGATCCTCGGCACCTGGTGCGGTGCCTGGGGCGCGATCCAGTGGGGACCGTGGGGCGGCCTTCTCGCCGGGATGATCGGAGGTGCGCTCGGTGGGCTGCTGCACGCCATCGCCACCATCCACTTCGGCGTCGACCAGATCGTGTCCGGCGTGGCGATCAACGTCCTCGGGCCAGGGCTCACGCGCTACCTGTCGGAGCGGGTGTTCGTCGGAATGGAAGGTGGTTCGCAGACCCAGTCGCCAGGCGTCGATGGGCTCGGCAACATCACGGTTCCGTTTCTCGCCGGCGGCCGGATCGGAGGGTGGCGATCGCCGGACATCCTCGGCTGGTTCGACAAGCAGGACTGGTTCTTCATCTCGGACCTGGCCGGTGTCGTCAAGGGTCCGATGATCAACGTCGCCTACTTCACGCTGATCGCTCTCGGACTTGCCGTTGGGAGCGCGTGGCTGCTGTGGCAGACCCGGCTCGGGCTGCGCCTGCGGTCGGCAGGCGAGAACCCGTATGCGGGCGAGAGCCTTGGCGTCAACATCTACAAGTACAAGTACATCGGCGTCGTTGTGTCCGGCGCGTTGGCGGGTCTGGCGGGCGCCTTCATCGTGATGGAGCTCACCGGGATCTATCGCGGCGGTCAGACGCAGGGTCGGGGCTTCATCGCTCTCGCCGCGCTGATCTTCGGCAACTATCGGGTGATCGGCATCGTCATCGGCGCCACCCTCTTCGCCTACCCGCTCGGGATCTCGTTCGCCGACTTCGACGGGAGCGCGACGCGGGCGCTGCTGCTCGTGATCGCACTCGCGATGGGGGTCGTCGCCACCGCGGCGATCCGACGTGAACGCAGGGTCGACGCGTCCATCGCCGGTGGGATCGGGCTCATCGTCTTCGTCTGGTACTTACTCAGCGACTCCGCGCCCGACTGGCTGCCCAACACGATGCCCTACGCGTTCGTGCTTCTCGTCTTGATCTTCAACGTGCAGAAGCTCCGAACGCCCAAGTTCGACGGCATTCCCTACCGCCGCGGCGATCACTGAGGTGGCCGTCGATCGACCGCAGCTGGTCATGGTCGTCGACACGGGGACCGACGATGCCGGCGCGCTGATCTGGGCTGCGACGGATCCTCGAGTGGACCTCGTTGCGGTCGTGGCCGACTGGGGCAATGTCGGTGTCGAGCGAGCAACCCGCAACACGTTGGCCGTGCTGCGCGCCGCGGGGGCGAACGACGTCCCCGTGTACAGCGGGGCGGGGAAGGGATCGTCTGGGCCGTCCCCGGCACGCTTCGACGCCAGCGTCGTGATGGGGGAGGACGGTCTCAACGGGGTGGTACTCCCGGACGGAGAACAGTCGGCCCAGGGCGAGCCGGGCCATGAGGCCCTCGTCCGCCTGGCGAGCGAGAGGCCGGGCGAGCTCACCCTGGTTCCCGTGAGCCCGTTCACACCCGTGGCGGCTGCGCTCCAACTGGACCCGCAGCTGCCGTCGCGCCTGTTCGACATCGTGGTCATGGGTGGCGCCATCGCCACGGCGGGAAATCTCACGCCGGGCGGCGAGGCCAACGTGGCCAACGACCCGGACGCGGCGGCCGCGATGGTCGAGGCCTTCGGTGTCCCCGGTGTGTTGTCGAGTGGTCGCACGCCGCGCATGGTCCCCCTCGATGCAACACACGATGCGACCATCTCCCTCGCAGAGGTCGAGCTCGCTGGGGCCTCCTCGATCTCGGGGGCTGCCGCGCTCGAGGCGATCTGGCGAGCCTCGTTCGAGTTCAGCGCCCTCGAGGGCGGCGACGGGCTACCGATCCACGACCTGCTCGCGGCGCTCGTGATCGTGGAGCCCGACATCTGTGAGTGGCACACGCTCCCACTCGAGGTCGACTGCGCCGGCGGGCCCGCGTGGGGCATGACGGTCGGCGATCAGCGCATGGCCTTGGTGGAGAACTCCCCGTGGCCTGACGAGGAGAAGGAGCGCCTCGCCGAGCTGATCGGCTTCGCTTCCTCCCGCTGGGACGTCGCGATGTCCGCCGACGTGGACCGATTCAGGGCCGCCCTTCGATCCTGGCTGACCAGCTAGCCACAGGTTTAGGTTCCAGGAGCGCTCCTGGAACCTAAAAGCCTCGGAAGGGCAGGCTGTCGGGGCGCTGGAGCCAGTTGTGGTGCGACCACTCGGCCGCCGCTTCGATCACGTGGAGCGTGTAGGCGTGACGGCTGCGGTCGCTGCGGTTCGTGTCGCTCCAGTGCGAGAGCATCCCATCGATGACCACCACCGCCCCGGTGTCGACTTCGAGCGGAATCAAGCTCTCGCCGGGCGCACCTTCACCCCAGATGCTCATCCGGGTGCCACCGTCGTCGGTGCGCTCGAAGCGCCGCCACTGCTCGCCCCGGTGGCTTCCAGGTTGGGCCCAGAGGCACCCGTTGGTCGTATCCGCGGGTTCGAGCGCGATCCAGAAGCCGAGCGTCCGCATGGGTGTGGTCCACAGGAACGCGTGGTCGTTGTGCAGCACGACCTCGCCACCGATGTGCGGCTGCTTGAAGATGTACATGCTCTGAATGAGCAGCGGGTCGGCGTACCCGACGTCGTGGGTGACGTCGGCGAGGCCGGTTCGTCGGCAGAAACGGTCGTGCACGTCGTCGAGGTCGTGCATCGCGTGACCGAACTTGTTGACGGCGAGTTCCTTCTCACGTACCAGCCGCCCGTCGGCGTCGAGGGCGTCGGCCTCCCAGAAGAAGCTCATTCCCGCGCCGGAGTCGAGGAAGTAGCGATCCCGCACGTGCGAGTCCTTCTCGTTTGTTGAGAAGGCGGCCATGATCTGGTCCGCTTCGACGGCATCGAGCTGCTCGGCTGTGCGTGTACGGACCGCATCGCACTCGGCGGGGTCGATGAGATCGGGGAGGACCAAGAACCCGTCGCGCTCGAATTCGGCGACCTGTTCCGCGCTCAGCATGGGTGCACGCTATCCCCAGGCAAGCTCGGCAACCTCCGGGTTCGATGTACCGGCTGGCATCGTCGATCCGGGCGAGGAGTTCGCCCGCTGTCTCGAGTTCTCCCACCTTGGTGGTGACGAGGCCCAGCACGACGGTCGTTCCCTTTGGCACGAAGCGCAGGGGCTCGAACCCTCCTGCCCGCTCGGTGTCGTACTCCAGGAGAAGGCGGTCGAAGTTCAGGCTGTCGAGCACCGCTTCGGCGATTCCGTCGTAGTGCCCCTCCCGGTGCCACATGCTTGCCCGGTTGCCTCGGCAGATGTGGAGGCCGAACACGGCCCGGCCTTCGAGCCCGGCGATCGCACCGTTGCTGGCCCTGATCGCCGCCATCAGG
>CAZVUM010000072.1:22583-23874 GCA_964629575.1 uncultured Acidimicrobiales bacterium
CCGGCCTTCGAGCCCGGCGATCGCACCGTTGCTGGCCCTGATCGCCGCCATCAGGTTCTCCAGGGGGTCCTGGCCCCGCGCCTGCATGTGCTGCAGGCTCTCCGGGTCGACGTAGCCGGTGTAGCTGGGTTCGTCGAGCTGCACATACGGGCAGCCGGCCTCGACGAGTCCGCCCACGATCTCTCGATGAACTGCGACGACGTCGTCGAGGAACTCCTGGCGCGTCTCGTAGTGCGGAGCCGACTCCTCGAGGTGGCACATCTGCGCCACGCGGTCGGGCCCCATCACCATTGCCTTGGTCGGCCTCTCGGTCTGCGCCGACGCGAACGACCACTCCTGGAGGGGGAAGCTGTCGACGAGGCGGAGCTTCCCGGTGGCGGGTGCGGTACTCCCCATCGCTCAGGATCGGCAGCCCGTGCGCCTCCTGTTCGGCGATCACCGTCGCGACGGCGCTGTCTTGTCGTCGGCGAAGCTCGTCGGCGCTGAGGTCACCTCGCCCGTGTGCCAGGAAGGACTCGATGAGGGCGTGTGGGCGCAGAAGGCTGCCCACCTGGTCGACGCGGGATCCTCGAATCGCGTCGAGGTCGGTCACGCCTCCTGGTCCTCGAACGTCTGGTCGATTCGCTCGAAGCGCTTGCGGATGAAGCCTCTGCTCTCCTCGTGCGGGAGGACGTAGAGGCGGTTGGCGAGCATCGCGTCGACCGTCATCTGCGCCACGTCTTCGACCGCGAGCACCGAACCGCTCAGGTCGGCGTTGTCCTCGCCCTGGTCCTCGACGCCGGGCGACGCCTCGGGACCGCCCAGTTCGTCTGGCCGGTTGCGCTCCGAACTGCCGATGTTCGTCTCGACCCGCATCGGGCAGAGGACCGTCGATCCGATCTGATGTTCCCGGAGCTCACGACGCAGGACCTCGGCCATCGCCACCACGCCGTACTTCGCGACGCAGTACGGGCCGAGACCGACGTTGGGGACCAGCCCCGCGAAGGATGCCGTGAAGAGCAGGTGGCCGCCCTCGCCTTGGTCGATCATGCGTGGGAGAAACGCCTCCACGCCGTGGATCGGGCCCCACAGATCGACGTCGATCGTCCACTTCCAGTCGTCGTGGGTCATCTCGGTGACCGGCCCGTCGACCGCGATGCCCGCGTTGTTGAACACGATGTGCGCGCTGCCCATCGTCGCGAATGTCTCGTCGGCCATGGCCTGCACCGAATCGAAGTCGGACACGTCGCACACGACCGAGGATGTGTGTCCCGGTGGACGATCCGGTGAACGCGGCCCGGCTGGGATGGGA
>CAZVUM010000073.1:0-14909 GCA_964629575.1 uncultured Acidimicrobiales bacterium
GAGTAGCCCCCGCGGCGACTCGACGAAGTCGTGAGCCGCCCACCGCGCCCATCCGCAGACGAGCGCAGCGAGGATTGCGGCAAGTGTCAGTCCCCGGTGTCGAACTCCGAGGGGCCGTCGAGGGCACGGTCTCCGGCGAGGCGGCGGATCGCTTCGCCGGCCGGTTCGCTGCGGCGGTAGGTGCCGCTGCGTCCGCCGGTCTTCTCCCAGAGGGTGAGGTCGCCGATCACCATGGCGCGATCGGCGGATTTGCACATGTCGTAGATCGTGAGCGCTGCGACCGAGCACGCCGTCATGGCTTCCATCTCGACGCCGGTTCGGTCGATGGTCTCGACGTGGGTCTCCACCTCGACCCACGACTCATCGATGTGGAAGTTGATGAACACCGATCCGACGAGGAGGGGATGACAGAGCGGGATGAGGTCGGAGGTTCGTTTGGAGGCTTGGATGCCGGCGACCCTGGCGACGGCGAGAACGTCGCCCTTGGTCACCGCTCCCCGGGCGATGAGCGATGTCGTCTCGGGCTCCATGTAGACGCGGCACCGTGCGACGGCCCGGCGGTGGGTCGTCTCTTTGGGCGTGACATCGACCATGCGCGCCCGACCGAGGGGGTCGAGGTGCGTGAGGTGGGGCTCAGTCATGGGCCCTGAGGGTACCGCCCGTCGTGACGGGGTCAGCCGCCGATCTGGCTCATCGAGCGCGCCGGACGGATGAAGTTGACTTGGCCGATGGCATGGCCGGCCCATTTGGTGCCGACGGCCGATTCGATGGCCGCAGAGATCTCGTCGTCCGATGCGTCGCCGCGCAGGAGAGCTCTCATGTCGAACTCGTCGACGGCGAACAGGCAGGTCCTGAACTGGCCCTCGGCGGTGAGGCGCACCCGGTCGCAGTTGCCACAGAACGGCTTGGTGACGCTGGCGATCACGCCGATCTCGCCCTGACCGTCGAGGTAGCGGAATCGCTCGGCGGGCTCGTTGCCCCTCTGCACGGGCTCGAGGGGGAAGGTGGAATCGATCGCTGCGACGATTTCGTCGGCCGGAACGACCAACGAGTCGGACCAGGCACCGTCTGCGTCGAGCGGCATGAACTCGATGAACCGCACGCTCACATCGTTCTCGCGGCCGAATCGAGCGAAGTCGACGACCTCGTCGTCGTTGATTCCCCGCATCATGACAGCGTTGAGCTTCACCGGTTCGAGGCCCGCGGCCAGGGCGGCGTCGATGCCGTCGAGGACCCGATCGAGTTCGTCGCGGCGTGTGAGCTCCAGGAAACGGTCGCGGCGCAGCGAATCGAGGCTGATGTTGATGCGCGACAGCCCGGCGTCGGCCAGGGGCTGGGCGTGCATCCGCAGCGTGGCCCCGTTGGTGGTCAGTGCGACGTCGATCCCGAGCCCCGAGAGACGCTCCACCAGCTTGGGAAGGTGCGCTCGAACGAGTGGCTCGCCACCCGTGAGGCGGATCCCGTCGAAACCGAACTGATCGACGCAGATCTTCGCGAACCGTTCGATTTCCTCGAAGGACAAGATGTCCTCACGCGGGAGCCAGTTCATGCCCTCGGCCGGCATGCAGTACTGACAGCGGAAGTTGCACCGATCGGTCACCGAGATGCGCAGATCGCGCACGACTCGGTCGAACGGGTCAACGAGGTCACGCGCGGCCATGGCCAGATCGTAGCGACCGCCGAGCCTGTTTCCCCAGGGCCCGGCCCTCGTCGAGCGGCGGTCAGTCGAGGATGAGGACGTCCAGTTCGTCTCCAGCCCGGTATCCGTCACCGTCTGGAACGATGGCCAGGGCGTTGGCATTGGCCATCGCCCACAGCATGTGCGAACCCTGCCCGCCGGCCGATCGCACGACAACCCGGCCGTTCTCGTGCTCGGCGTTGACCCGCAGGAAGTGGGTCTTGCCATCCGGGCGCCGACCGAGGTCTTCGCCCGCCACCGCGACAACCGCTGTTCGCATCGGTTCGGCGAAGCCCATCATGGAGCGCAGACCGGTTCGGGCGAACAGCTCGAAGGACACCATCGACGACACCGGATTGCCGGGCAGCCCGAACACTGGGACGTGGCCGACCGTGCCGAAGGCCAGGGGCTTGGCCGGCTTGATGGCGACCTGCATCCAACGCATGTCGCCGATCCGGTCGAGGACCGCTTTGACGAAGTCGAAGTCGCCCATCGACACGCCGCCGGAGGTCACGATCGCGTCGCAGGCCGCAACGCCCTCCGTCAGCGCCTTCTCGATCACGTCCTCGTCGTCGGGGGCGAGCCCCAGATCGACGGGCTCGACATCGGCCCTGGCGAGAAGGGACAGCAGCGTGCGGCGGTTGGAGTCGCGGATCTGCCCAGGGGCGAGCGGGCTCCCATCGTCGACCAATTCGTCACCAGTCGAGATCACACCGACGCGCGGCCGTGGGTGCGCTTCGATCTCGGTCAGGCCGAGGCTGCAGAGCACCCCGAGGTGACCGGCGGTCAGGACGGTTCCGGCGGGAAACACGAGGTCCCCGCCGACGATGTCATCGCCCGCCGGTCGGATGTGGTTGCCCTCGGGCACAGACACCTCGGCGGTCAACGTGTCGCCGTTCACGCTCGTGCGCTCCACCATGATCACGGCGTCTGCCCCGTCGGGAATGATCGCCCCGGTCATGATTCTGCTGGCTTGGCCTGCACCCACCGACTTCTCGGGGGCGTGACCTGCCGGGATCGTCTCGATGATCTCCAGGTCGACCGGTGCGCCGGATGTGTCTGCCGACCGCACGGCGAAGCCGTCCATCGCGGTGTTGGCGAACGGCGGGATCGCCTCTGTCGCGACGACGTCGACGGCCGTGACGAGCCCGAGTGCCTCGGACACCGGAATCGAACGGGGAGCGCGCGGCGGACAGCGCTCCATCACGTGGGCACGAACCTCATCGAGGGGCAGCATGTTGACGGAGGCTAGCGGCGCGGCCGCGAGCCGATCACAGAATGCGGCGGGACTCGAGAATCTCCCGAATAGCTGGGCGACGGCGCTCGAGCTCCGCCGGATCCTTCACCGGCTGGAAGCGACCATCGACTCCGTCGCGGTCGACCACAGCCATGCGTGTCGTCAGGAAGGCCGAGAGTTCTCCGACGAGGCGCTCGAACTGCACGACGGGGTGGTCGTCCACCTTCTTCTGCACCTGGAACCACGTCAGGGGATGCTCGCGATCCACGGCGTCGACGTCGATGACGAGGGAGTTGGTGTTGACCGCCAGTGGGGCTGCGGAGTCGACGTGGTCGGGAATACGGAACTCCTCGAGGATCTGGAGATGGCCGTCGACGAAGTACGGCGCGCCGCCGTTGAGATCCCCACCTGTGACCTCACACGTCATCTCGGTGCCACCATCTACGTGCAGCCCGATGATGGCCGGATCGAGGGTGGCCGCGGAGTTGTCGACGTTGGTCACGAACAAGTGGCGGCCGCCCGCTCTCGTGAACTCCTCCAGCACGCCCGACGTTCGGAGCGCGCTCGGAACATCGCCGTGCCCGGGGGCGTAGAGCGACACCGAACCATCGCCGGCCCGGAAGAGCTCCCCACCCTCGGTCACGCGCATGGAGATCGACTGCGGGGCGATACGCACAGGAACACGATCGGTCTCGAGTTGGCGGCCGACCTCCGACAGCACCTCATCGGACTGGAAGCTCGTCATGAGGATCATCGGAACGGTCGAGTCCATCGCCGCGGTGAGCCGAGCGAGGTCCGCCAGCTTCACGTCGATGAAAGGGACCCCGGGCAGTACATCGGCAAGAGCCTTGACCCCTCCGCCGAAGCGAGTGGCCATGCCGCCCGCCAGCAACATGACGCCCACGTGCCCCGCGGAGATGGCCTCCCGGCCGAGCTGATCGAGGCGTCGGCGCTCGGAGCTGCCCAGCGGTGGGAGCGGCGAGAGATCCGACTGGGCGGGACCGACGACATCTCCATCGACCCAGTTGCGTTGCGGGTCGAGACCATGCGAAGCCAGCTCGGCGCGCAGAGCGTCGAATTTCTCGGGGTCGAAGCGATATCGGGCGAGTCGCTCCGCTGTGGGCGCATCGACCTCGTAGCGGTCGGCGATCTCGGCACTGGTCAGCAGCTCAGCCATGGTGTCTCCGTCGGTCGATCACGCAGCGAGTCGAGCGTCTGCGCTCGATCGGCTGGTGCCCGTCGACCGGCCCGTCGCTACACTCTCCCACGGTCCGAACGCGGAAGATCGCAATGCCCACCTACGAATACCGCTGCACCCGGTGTGAGAACACCTTCGAAGTCCACCAGTCCTTCTCCGAGGATGCTCTCACCACCTGCATCCTCGACGACCCCGACGGGGGCTCCGAGCCCTGCGGCGGTGAGGTGAAGAAGGTCTTCGGCAACGTGGGGATCGCGTTCAAGGGCAGTGGCTTCTACAAGAACGACAGTCGTTCTGGCGGATCCGGCAGCGGATCGTCCAGCTCGTCCGATTCGAGCAGCTCGTCCGACACCAGCTCGAGCAGCTCGTCTTCCTCGTCGAGCGACTCATCCAGCTCGACGAGCGATTCGGGCAGCAAGAGCGGTTCGGGCAGCAAGAGCGGTTCGGACAACAAGGCCACAGCGAGCAGCTCGTCGGACTGAACGCCCCGACACCTCACCTCCCCCACACAATCGACTTCCCCGAGACCCGCACCCCACTGGTGCTCTGTTCATGGGAGGCTCGATGCCCTCACCCTCTTCCACTCATCTGACCCGACGCCTCGGTCTGCGCCAGCCTCGCTGGCTGCGAGACCGAAGCGAACGACTGCACTGGCTCGTCGTCATCGGCCTGGCCGCACTCGCTGTTGCGATCGTCCTCGGCGCCGAATCGCGGGCCAACGCGGCAGCCGAGAGGTGGGGTGAGCGGGCTCCAGCTGTCCAGGCCACAGCGAGCCTCTCCCCCGTCGCGCCGGTGCGCGACTCCGATGTCGCCCTCGTCGAGGTGCCCCTTCATCTCCTTCCCGACGGCGCCCTCTCCGCGGGCGACGATCTGGCCGCATTGGGTGCCCCAACGCAGCCGATTCCGGCGGGAACGCTGCTCACCACGTTCCATTTCGAACGGGCTGTCGACGTGCGGAGCGATCGGCGTGCGGTGCCGATCCCCGCACCCTTCGTCGGGATCCTCCCGCCGGTCGGCGACCCGATCGAGCTGATCGTCTCCCCGGTCGTCGATCCGTACGCACCAGAGGCGACCTCCCCGCTGGTGGTTGCAGCGAGGCTCCTCGAGGTGACCGAGGACAACTGGCTCGTCGAGGTCGCGGCCACCGATGCGGTGCTTCTCGCGACCGCAGCGACATCGGGAACGGTGGTTCCGGTGCTCCTGCCTGGTTGAGAGCCAGGCCTCAGCGCACGTTGGTGGCAAGGAGGCTCAGCACAAAAAGACCGGCCGCAATCCGGTACACGACGAACGGCGTGAAGGTGCGTGACCGGACGAACTTGAGAGTGCCCCACACGGCGACCCAACCGGTCACCGCAGCAGCGAGCATGCCTGCGATGAACCCGCCGGCCAGCTCGCTGGGGAATCCGTCGCGCATCACGGTGAGCCCTCGGTAGAGCCCCGCACCCGCGATCAGCGGCAGGCTCATGAGAAACGCGATCCGCGCCGTCGAGTTCCGATCGAAGTGAAGGGCCCGTCCGAAGGTGATCGTCACCCCGGATCGGCTGACCCCCGGAAGCAGAGCGCACGCCTGACCCGCACCCATCAACACAGCGTCACGGAGCGAGAACTCCTCGACCTGTCGACCCGTTGAATCACCTCGAGCCGCGGGCAGCCGGTCGGCCACGAGAAGCAGGAGCCCGAAGACGATCAGCAGGACGGCGATCATGCCGACGTTCTCGCCGAGATCGAGCAGCAGATCCTCGAGAAGGACGCCCGCGATGGCTGCGGGGACGGCGGAGGCCAGTAGGAACCAGGCAATTCGCGCGTCCTGATCCCACTCGCGTCGCTTGGTGGCTGCGCCGAGGCCCGCCACGGTGTACTTCACGACGTCCGACCACAGGTACGCAAGCGCCCCCACGAGGGTGCCGACGTGCAGCGCGACGTCGAACGCGTTCTCGAGATCGGTGTCACCGTCGAAGTCATCCCACCCGAAGAGCCACGGCACCAGCTCGAGATGCCCGCTCGAGGAGATCGGGAGGAACTCGGCCAGACCCTGGGTGATGCCGAGGACGATCGCGTGAAAGATGGGCATGCGTGAATGTCGGTCGGCCGCTGCGAAGGGAACGAAAGCCCGTGTCAGTCCGACGTCGAGGGCACGATACGCGGCCGCCAGCGCCGTGGGGGGTCATAGTGATGACCGATAGCTCGCCCGTGCCTCATCGCGTCGAGAAATGAGGCCGGATCCTCGAAGTCCGGCATCTCGTGGTACACCGCGCCGATCGCCTCCGCGACGTGAGCATCGCTGCCCGCACCGGGCGCCAGGTCGTGAGCCGCGGCGTACTCGGCTGCCTTGCGATTGAGCGACTGAAGGCTCGTCTTTCCGTTGAGCACCTCGATGCCGTCGACGAGACCGCGATCCACCAGTTCGTCCAGTACGTCTTCGCGCATGTTGTTCCGCAGAGGATCGAATGGATGCGGGATGTACACGATCCCACCCTGATCGCGAATGTTCTCCGCCGCCTCGACAGGCGGGATCCCCTGCGGGATCCGTTCGGTGAGGAACAGCCCGATGATCTCACCAGCGTGGGTCTTGAGTTCCTCACCGATGACGACCCTGCAGCTGAGCAGGGACTCGAGCTCGTGTGCGCCCTTGATCGCGTTGTGGTCCGTGATGCACAGAACGTCGATACCGCTCGCGTCCACGCATTCGACGAGCTCGTCCGGCGTCGTTGTCGAATCGCCCGACCACATGGTGTGGGAGTGAAAATCGACGCGGACGAACCCTTCCGGGCAGGGCTCCGCGAGATGCGGATGGCGCTCGAGCGCCTCAGAGTTCGCTGGTCGCGGCACGGGTGACGACGCTACCTCCCGATGCGATGTCTGGTCGCTTCAGGTTCCGGACAGAGAGATGTCGGCGATCGCGAGGGAGGCCATTCCGGTTCCTCCGGGGAGGAACTCGAAGTCTCCGCCCACGTGCACGAGGTCGAACAGCATTCGCTGCAGGGTGCTGGCGATGGTCGCCTCGCGGAAGGGCTCTGCAAGCTCACCGGCGCGAATGTGATGTCCGTACGCCCCGACCGAGAAGTCGCCACTCACCGGGTTGACGCCGCTGTGCAGGCCGTTGACACCGCGAACAAAGACACCGTCGCCGACGGCGGCCAGTAGGGCATCGCGTTCGAGGTCGCCCGGCACGATCGTCATCGCATGGAGCCCGACGCCGGGCGTCGAACGGGCGCCCCTCACAGCCGATCCCGTCGAGGAGGCCTGTGCCCGACGGGCCGTGTAGCTGTTGTGCAGGAAGCGCTGGAGCACGCCGCCATCGATGAGGACATTCCGCCTGGCCGCCAGGCCTTCGCCGTCGTGGTTGTCTGCACCGAGCGACCGCGGGTCGGTCGGATCGTCGACGAGCGTCAGCGACGACACGGCGATCTCTTCGTCGAGGCGCTCAGCGAACGGCGAACGCCCCTTGATCACCCGATCACCGGTGAGCGCTCCAGCGACGGTGCCGAGAAAGGCCGCGGCGACCGACGGTTCGAAGACCACCGTCACCTTGTCGCTGGCGGGCTTGGTGGCACCGAGGAGCCCCGTCGCACCCTCGACCGCCTCGGTGATGACCTTGTCGATGTCGAGTTCGTCGGGACGGCGAGCTGCATCGCCGGCGTATCCGATCTGGGTCTCATCGCCGTCGACAGCGAGCGGCTGCACTCCAACCGAGCAACTGCCACCTTCGGAGAACACGGCGATCCCGGCGGTCGAGGCCAGTGCGGCCTCGCCCCAACCATCGGACCACGCCGAGGTGCGGACACCGGTGATGCGGGGATCGCCGGCAAGGCAACGGCGCTCGAGATCGATCGCCATCTCGATCTTGTCGTCCTCGGAGAGATCGAGCACCGCCCGATCGACGAGGTCGAGCCCCGGTTCGGGGACACCGTCGGGGTGGGCGAGACCCTGATGTGGGTCCACCTCGGCGAACTGGAGGTTCTCCCGCGCTTCGGCAACGGTGTCCGCCACCACGTCGGGATCGAGCGAGCCGGCAGAGGCGAACCCCTGGCGCCCGTCGACCACGACGCGGACTCCGATGGCCTGGGTGGTTCCCGAACGGAGCGATTCGACCTGGCCGTCGTAGGCCTTGACCGTGGTCGATCGTCCCCGAGAAACGTAGACCTCGAGCTGTTCACCCGCGTGCGCGCCGGCCACCACGCTCGCCGCCAGGTCGGGAAGCTCCGGGTTGGCGTTGACCGCAGCGGTCACGACGCCGTTCCACCGATCGTCAAAGCGGTGACGCGCAACGTGGGCTGCCCGTCACCGACCGGCACGCCCTGACCGTCCTTGCCGCAGGTGCCTGGACTGCCCATGTCGAAGTCGTTGCCGATCGCATCGATGTTGGCGAGCACATCGGGCCCGTTGCCGATGAGGTTGCCCTCGCGCAGGGGTTCGGTGATCTGGCCGTCCTCGATCAGGTAGGCCTCCGTCATTCCGAACACGAAGTCGCCGGTCGCAGTGTTGACCTGCCCGCCGCCGAGTTGGGCGATGTACACGCCATGACTCGTGTCGGCGACGATGTCGTCTGGGTCGGTGTCGCCGTTGGTGACGAAGGTGTTGGTCATCCGCACCATCGGCAGATGCATGTAGCTCTGCCTTCGTCCGTTGCCGGACGGCGCTCGGCCCGCATCCCGCGACCGGAGGTGATCCCACATGTAGTCGGTGAGGACTCCGTCTTCGATGAGCACGTTTCGCTGGGTGGGGTGGCCCTCGTCGTCGATCGCGACGGCACCCCACTCGACACCCATGGTGCCGTCGTCGACCAGGGTGACGAGCGGAGACGCGACCAGCTCGCCGACCCGGTCCTTGAACACGGACGCGCCCTTGCGCACCAGGTCCGCTTCGAGGCCGTGGCCGCATGCCTCGTGGAACAGCACCCCACCGCCGCCGCGCTTGATGACGACGGGCAGCTCGCCGCTGGGAGCCGGTCGGGCCCGCAGCTTTGTCACCGCGCGCCCCGCCGCCCGGGCCGCCAGTTCCTCGACATCGTGGGAATCGAAGAGTTCGAAGCCGACGGTGTAGCCCACGGTCTCGCGACCGGTCTGCAGACCCTGGTCGCCCGCGGCGACACAGTTGACCGAGAAGAGGGTCCGCACCTGGTCGTCGCCCGCGAACACGCCGTCGGTATTGGCGACGAGGATCCGCCTGCGTCCCTCGCTGTAACGCACGGTGACCTGAGAGATCGCATCGTCCACCGCCCGGGCCGCGCCATCGGCCCTGCGCAGCAGATCGACCTTCGTCGCTTTGGGCACGCTGGACGGCAGGGTCTCGACCCGCGGCGCAGCCACGCCGTCACCCGAGAGCGGTTGACCGGTTCGGGTGCCTGTTCCGCGCGCACCCGCGGCGGCTGTTCTCGCAGCCGTGCGCAGTCCCTCTTCGGTGAGGTCCGATGTGTGGGCAAACCCGGTCGTGTCACCGACGGTGACCCGGAGTCCGACACCTCGGTCGCGGCTCGAGCTCATCTCCTCGACCCGGCCCTCGTCGAAGAGCGCGCCGGCATTCTGGCGGTCTTCCGCGAAGACCTCTGCCCACTCCCCGCCAGCCGACAGCGCTTCATCCAGCGCGGCCTGCACGAGCCCACGCTCGACAAGAGCGGCGTCTCCATCCCCGTTCGGCATCCCGATCCCTCGCTCCACGGCCTCGGCCGTTCGAATGCGCACCCGAGGCTACCGACCGGCCGAGCAACCGCCCCACACTCGTGTCGGGTGGGGCAGCTTCGCTCCGCGGCGAGGTGCCCGCGTAACCTCGGGCGGACTTGTGGCTGTAGGCATCGACCGTCCCAGACGGAGCACGCGACGCAGCGTCGTTCTGGCGCTGCGGATCGTCGTCAGCGTCGCCATGCTGACGGTGCTCATCGCGCGCATCCCGACAGACGAGCTCGACGACCTCTGGCCCGACTGGACGATCTCGACGTTCGGGTGGCTCGCCGGTGCGATCGTCGCGACCGCGGGGGCCTTCGTTCTCGCGGCCGCGCGCTGGCATGAGGTGGCTCTCACCCTCGGCATGCGCACGCCCCTCGGGAGGCTCGTCAACCACTATCTCGCCGGCCAGTTCGTCGGAAACTTCCTTCCCACGACGATCGGCGGCGACGTGCTGCGGGTCACCCGGCTCGGCCGCGACACGCTGGATCGTCCAAACGCGTTCGCATCGGTGATCATCGAACGGCTCACTGGCTGGGTCGTCCTGCCGCTGCTCACCCTCATCGCCCTCGCGATCAACCGGGGCCTGCTGCGCGAAACGGGAGGTCGGGTGGCGCTCGGGATCGCGGTGGCCACCCTGATCGTCCTCTTCGCGATCGTCTACCTCGCCGAGCACCCGAAGGTGGGCGGCCGTATCGTGGGCGACACAGCGCTGCGGCAGCGGCTCGGTGCCGTTCACACCGGGCTCAGCATCCACCGCAGGCACCCGGGCGCCGCGCTCCGGCTGCTCACGGTCGCGGTCGCCTACCAGTGCCTTCTGGTGAGCGCGATGGGCATGGCGGCCGCGGCGATGGGAGTCAGGCCAGGACCCACCGCATGGTTGGCGTTCGCGCCGATGGTGCTCATCGTGCAGGTCCTCCCGGTGGCGATCGGCGGTCTCGGGGTCCGTGAAGGGGCGCTCGTGGTGTTCCTCGGCGCCCACGGGGTCAGCGACGGGCAAGCGGTGTCGCTCGGATTGGTGCTCTATGCACTCAATCTGGCGGTCAGCCTGCTGGGCGCTCCCAGCTTCGCCCTCGGGGCGCACAACGGCGATGCAAACGGTGACTCGACCAGTGGTCACGAGCGTCCGGGTTCGCAGAGCCTCGGCGGGAGCGAGTCGGCGCCGTGACCAACGTGGACCCCGACGTCTCCGAGGCGGGCATCGCACCGCGGCTGCGCTGGTGGCGCGAGATGCTGTATGTCCTCGCCTTCTACGGCGTCTACAGCTGGATCCGCAACCAGTTCGGGAGCAGCGGTTCGTTCTCCGCCAGCAACGCTTCGGCGCTGCGCAACGCCGAGTGGATCATCGACATCGAGAAAGCGATGGGGCTCTTCTTCGAGGAAGCCCTGCAGCAGGTGTTCGAGGGCTGGGGCTGGTTCTACTGGTTCTGGAACGTCTTCTACGGCAGCCTCCACTTCGTCGTGACGGCCGCGGTGATGGTGTACCTGTACCGCCGCTACCCCCTCCGCTACCAGCGCTTCCGCACCGTTCTCGCGTTCACCACCGGATTGGCGCTCATCGGGTTCGCCAGCTTTCCCCTCATGCCGCCCCGACTGCTCGCCGCCGGCGGCGAGTACGGCGCGAATCTCACGCAGTACGAGTTCGTCGACACGCTCGTCGTCCACGGTGGCTTGTGGTCGTTCGACTCCGGGACCATGGAGTCGATCTCCAACCAGTGGGCGGCCATGCCCAGCCTGCACATCGGATGGGCGGTGTGGTGCTCCCTGGCCCTCGCACCGATTCTGCGAGCCCGCTGGGGCCGGATCGCGATCATGGTGTACCCGGTGCTGACGCTGTTCGGCGTCGTCGTGACCGCCAATCACTACTGGATCGACGGTGTCGGTGGGCTGATCATGCTCGGAGCAGGACTGTGGGGCGCCAAGCGAGTCCTCGCGTGGTTCGACGGCCGTGACCGGCGGCGCGATGGCGGGACCGTTCACACCGCATAGGCTGGACGTTTGGTCGATGCGTTCGACCGGGAGCGCCTGAGCACGCATGCACCTCGAGAAGATCAAGACCCCCGCCGACCTCCGTGCACTGGAGGGAGATCAGCTCGAGGAACTCTGCGGCGAGATGCGCGAGTTCATCGTGCAGGCGGTGTCGCGCACCGGTGGACATTTGGGCTCCAACCTCGGTGCCGTCGAGCTGACGGTCGCGGTGCACCGGGTGTTCGAATCGCCCCGCGACGTGATCGTGTGGGACACCGGCCACCAGGCCTACGTCCACAAGCTCCTCACCGGTCGCCAGACCGACTTCGAGACGCTGCGCCAGCGTCATGGCCTGTCCGGCTACCCGTCGAGCGGCGAGTCCGCTCACGACGTCGTGGAGAACAGTCACGCGTCCACCTCGCTGTCGTGGGCATCGGGCCTGGTCACGGGGTTCGAGCTCACCGGTCACGAACACCGGCGAGTCGTCGCTGTCATCGGCGACGGATCGATGACCGGCGGCATGGCGTTCGAAGCGCTCAACAACCTGGGCCACTACGGCCAGCGGGCGATCATCGTTCTCAATGACAACGGCCGCTCGTACGCCCCCACCGTCTCGCGGCTGAGCTCGACGGTCTCCAAGATCCGCCAGTCGCCCAACTGGGTGAAGAGCCGAGCGCGGGTCACGAGCCTGCTGGGGCGGGTACCGCTCGGTGGCGAGGTCAAGCGGGGCCTGTCCGGCGCCGCGGCCGCGATGCGCGACATGTGGGAGCCGCCTGCGTTTTTCGAGACGCTGGGGGTCAGGTACCTCGGTCCCGTCGACGGTCACGACATCCCAGCCATGGAGTCGGCCCTGCGGGATGCGGCCGCCTATGACGAAGGACCGATCGTCGTCCATGTGCTCACCGACAAGGGTCGCGGGTACGCGCCGGCCGAGGAGGACGAGGAGAAGCACCTCCACGACACCGGGCTCTTCGACCCCGCCACGGGCAGTGCCCCAGGCGGAAGCGGAGGCGCCAACTACACAACGGCGTTCACCGACGCGCTCCTGGATGCGGCAGACCGGCGTCCCGAAGTAGTCGCACTGACAGCTGCGATGCCGGGCTCGACAGGACTGCTCACATTTCAAGAACGCTTCCCGGATCGCTTCTTCGACGTCGGCATCGCAGAGCAGCACGCCCTCACCTCGGCGGCGGGGATGGCGCGCGCCGGTCTCCGGCCGGTCGTGGCGGTGTACTCGACCTTCCTCGCCAGGGCCTTCGATCAGGCCCTCTACGACATCGGTCTCCACGGCCTTCCGGTCGTGCTCTGCGTGGATCGAGCGGGCATCACAGGACCTGACGGCGCATCACACCACGGTGTCTACGACATCGCCATGTACTCCCGGGTCCCCAACATGACCATCCTCGCGCCGTCGTCGATCGAGGAGATCCCGGTCATGTTCGACACCGCTCTCTCGATCACCGATGGTCCCGTGGCGATTCGCTGGCCGCGCGGCTCTGCCCGCCAGGGCGGGGGCGTCGGCGAAGGGCTCCGGGCCCGTCAGCTCCGCGAAGGCGACGACGTCTGCATTCTCGCCGCGGGCAAGATGCTCGCCAACGCCGAAGCGGCCTGCGAACTCCTCGCCGATGAAGGAATCTCGGCCAGTCTGTGGGACCCACGCGCGCTCAAGCCCCTCGATCGCGACATGGTTCGCGACGCCGGGTTCCACGAGCTCGTCGTCACCGTGGAGGACGGCGTCCGGGTCGGCGGTTTCGGCAGCACCGTCAACGACACGTTGCAGCGCCGCAGCCATCTGGTACCGAGAATCCTCCAGCTGGGCACACCAGACGAGTACCTCCCTCATTCGGAATCCGCGGATCAGCTGCACGCCGAGATGGGGCTCGATCCCGCTGGGCTGGCAGCGACCGTTCGCAAGGCACTTCTGCGCGACGCCGGCTGACGTGAAACTCCCCATCCTCCGCGCATTGGCCGCGGCAGGCGGCCTGGCCGCGGCTGGCGTCGCACGCTCCCACCGGAAGCTGCTCGCGGCTCCGGACCCGCACCGCGGACGCGACGTGCTCGACCTCGACGGCTCGTCCAGGTTCGTCGAGTCCGAGGACGGGACACCGATCCACGTGATCGAAACAGGGCCCGCCGACGGTCCGGTGACCGTTCTCGTACACGGGTTCGTGTCGACGGCGGCGGCGTGGAGCCTGGTGGTTCCCGACCTCGTGGAGGCGGGTCACCGGGTCGTGTTGATGGAGCACCGTGCGCACGGCGCATCGGGTCTGGGCCACGAGGGGCTCCAGCTGCTCCCGCTCGGCGACGATCTGGCGGCCGTCATCGACTCGCTGACGACGCCTGCACCGGTCACGCTCGTCGGACACTCGATGGGCACCACCGCGGCGTTCGCGCTGGCCCTTCGCCGTCCCGACGTGCTGTCGGATCGCGTCGGTCATTTCGTCGGAGTGTCTGCGCTGCACCGAGGGCGCGGAAAGCCGCTCGGGCTCGAGCTGAAAAAACACGTGCTCCACACCGCGGCCTACGACTGGGCCAGACGCCGGCGCGCCCTCGGCGTTGTGTGCACCCGGTCCGCGCTCGGCCCCCACGCGGGCTACACCCTCACTGCAGCCACGTACGACATGTATCTCGAGGCGGGGCCCGACGTGATCGAGTTCCTGGGGCGCGAGCTGCTCACCTTCGACTACGCCCACGCGCTCGAGGACTTCAAGGTCCCCACCACGCTGCTGGTCGGAACTGCCGACACCAAGACGCCGCCGCGGTTGGCGTACCGAATCGCCGACGACCTCCCCGACGCCCGGGTCGTCGAGCTGGAGGGCACCGGTCACATGGCGCCGCTGGAGTCGCCCCAGGCGGTCGTAGACGCCGTGCTCGCCGCCACGCCCTGAGCTCGCTCCCCCAGAGTTGAGCAACACAGGGGTTGAGCAGAATGGTGCCTGACACCAGAGTTGCTCAACTTGGCGCTGAACGCGACAACGACCAACCACACCCCACATGGCAGGGGTGCAGCTGGTCGTTTGTCATCTGCAGCGCGAGCCAGAGGCCCACAGGCTCAAGCCCGACTCGCCGAAGGCGTGAGGGCCCGGACCGTACAGAGCGCCAGCATCTGCAGCGCGAGCCAGAGGCCCGCAGGCTCAAGCCCGACTCGCCGAAGGCGTGAGGGCCCGG
>CAZVUM010000073.1:15009-23422 GCA_964629575.1 uncultured Acidimicrobiales bacterium
GGGCCCGGACCGTACAGAGCGCCAGCATCTGCAGCGCGAGCCAGAGGCCCGCAGGGCCGAAGCGAGCCTGCAGCAAGTATCAGCCCAGTTCTGAGCCCACGACGCTGACGAAGCTCACGCAGGCGCCGGGCTGGCCGCCCAGGTTGTGGGTGAGTCCGTAGGTCTTGGTGGTCTCGATCTGGCGCTCGGGCGGAGCTTCGCCACGGAGCTGCAGCCAGCACTCGAAGAGCATCCGCAGACCAGATGCGCCGATCGGGTGACCGAAGCTCTTCAGACCGCCGTCGGGGTTGACCGGGAGGTCGCCGTCGAGATCGAAGGTGCCGTTGAGGGCTTCCTTCCACGCGGTGCCTTCCTCAGCGAAGCCCAGGTCCTCCATGAGGACGAGCTCGGTCGGCGTGAAGCAGTCGTGCACCTCTGCCATGGCGATCTGGCCACGGGGATCGGAGATGCCGGCCTGCTTGTAGGCCTCTTCGGCCGAGGCGCGAACCTCGCGGAAGGTCGTGTAGTCGTAGCTGCTGTCGAGCGCACCGGTGGCCGGGCCAGAGGAGAAGGACAGGGCCTTCACGTAGAGCGGTTTGTCGGTGTACTTGTGGGCGTCCTCGGCGCGGACGATGATCGCCGCCGCCGAACCGTCGCTCACACCCGAGCAGTCGAAGATGCCGAGGGGGCCGGCCACGAGAGGCGATCCCGCGATGGTCTCCTTGGCGACTTCCTTCTTGAACTGTGCGCGCGGGTTGAGGGCGCCGTTCTTGTGGTTCTTCCACGCGATCCGGGTGAGGACTTCTTTCATCTGGTCCTCGTCGAGCCCGTTCTTGTGGGCATAGGCCGGGGCGAGAAGCGAGAAGGTCGCAGGAGCCGTGAGGGAGGAGTCGGTGCCATCGGAGGGAGGCGCCGAACCAGTGAGGCCGGAGTAGCCCGAGTCCTTGAGCTTCTCGACGCCGATCGCCATCACGGTGTCGTAGGCACCGGAGGCCACGGCGTAGCAGGCGTTGCGGAACGCTTCGGAGCCGGTGGCGCACATGTTCTCGAGCCGGCTGACCGGCTTGTAGTCGAGCTGGAGCGGCTTGGAGAGCGTGAGACCCGAGATCCCCGAGCCCATCGTGCCCAGCCAGAAAGCGTCGATGTCGTCCTGGGCCACGCCAGCCGACTCGTACGCCTCGTGCGCTGCGTCGATGAGCATTTCGTCGACGCCCTTGTCCCAATGTTCGCCGAAGGGTGTGCAGCCCATCCCGACGATTGCGACCTGGTCCTTGATGCCATGTGAGGCCATGTCTTGTTTCCCTTTTCTTGTTTCTCTCTCGTGGAGATGTGTGTTCTCTCTTGGAGACCTGTGTTTGCTCAGGAGCTGAGCGGGCGAGCTTTCCAGAAGTAGTTGTGGATGCCTTCGGCGGTGAAGAGGCGGCGGAAGGTCATCTCGACGCGATCGCCGATCTTCACCTCGTCGGGGTCGACGTCGGTCATCTCGGCCTGGAATCGACCGCCGCCGTCGTAGTCGATGACCACCGCAACCGTCGGCGGTGACAGGGAGAAGGCAAGACGATCGACGGTGAACGTCGCGATCGTGGCCGGAACATCCGCCATGCGGATGCGTTCCATGTCGTCGACGGCGCCGCCGACCATCGACACCCGCATCGGGGGCAGGTGGATGGCGCCGCTCGAGCGATCCTTCGAACCCACGAACGCGAACTTCCAGTCCTCCGAGCGGGAGGCGGGCGGTGCGCCGGGGCGGTCCGGGTCGGGCCGGCGGGGCGGCTCCCGATCGAGGAAGCCGCGCCACGTGAGGTACTTGTTGTAATCGAGGCTGTCGCTGCCTGCGTCGATCTGGGCCTGAACCGGGGCAAACGGCGTGTAGTCGGCGATCGCGTCGGTGGTCCGGAAGATGCCGGCGTTGGCGCCATCGGCGAGATGGATCACCATGATCGTCTCGCCCGGCGCGGCCGTGTCGAGAACCGACGCGATGAGCGTGGAGGCCTGCGCCGCGCCGGAATTGCCGATGACCCCGGTGAGGTCATCGACGAGTTTGTCGCCCGCGATGCGTGCGAGCCCGCGAGCTGCACGAGCGTGAAGACCGGCCACGACGACCTTGTCGATGTCGTCCATCGAAAGATTCGCCGCCTTGAGCGCCCGCTCCACGGCGTCCTGGGCGAGCGGGAGGTAGGCCTGCTCGCCAAAACGCTCCTCCCAGAGCCGAGAGAAGCTGTCGCCCGGTTGGCGGTAGCGATCGAGGAACTCCGCCGTTGCCTGGGCACCGCCGAGCATCTCCGCGATGACCGGGGCTGTATCGGAGTCGCCGATCAGAAAGGCCGCTGCACCGTCGCCGCCGTTGGCTTCGTCACCCGATGTCGGGTTGCCGGTGCGGAGGTCGGAGAAGATCGCCAGGTTCGTACCCGGCGAGGCACTTGCCAGTCGCATCGCCGCCTCGCCGGACTTTGCCGAGCCGCCCATGTCCACAGCCCACGCGCTCTGCGGCAGATCGAGGGCCGCGTGGATCGCGGTGGCGTTCGTCTTGTCGAGGTAGGCGGGATTCGCGGTCGCGAACATGACCGCGTCGGGGGTGACCTCGATGCTGCGAAGACAGTTTCGGGCCGCCTCGACACCCATGGTGGTGGTGTCCTCGTCGAAGCTGGCGACGGCGCGGCTGCCGCGTCCACCGCCGGCACCCATGACCGCGGCGATGTTGGCCCGATCGAGTCGGTAGTAGGGCACGTAGGCCCCGTAGCCGATGATCCCTCTCACTCCGCCCCCTCAGGCTCGAAATCACATTCGATTCTAGGAGGGCCAGCCCTTCGGTGCGACCTTCGTTCGCAGGGGAACGGACTGCCTCCCTGAGCAGGGGAAACTCGCTGAAAGAAAACTCAAAGGTGTCGTCGTAGCTTCTCGGCATGGCTCACAGCGACCCGAAAGCATCCGTCACGGTGAGGTTGCTCGGCCCGATGGACGCGATCGTCGACGGCGCAGTCACCGATCTCGGCGGCCCGCGCCCGCGGCGGCTCCTTCTCGCACTGGCGCTGCGACCTGGACGAGTGCTGTCCGAAGCCGAGCTGATCGACGCGGTGTGGGGCGATGGGGAGTTGCCCAACTCGCCGGACAACACCTTGCAGCAATACGTCTCTCGATTCAGAGCGCTCCTCGGTCCCCACGTCATCGAAACCGAAGCGCCGGGCTATCGACTCAGTCCTGCAGTGACGCTCGATGTCGATGCCTTCGAGGCCGAAGTGGGCCGCGCTCGCGCCCTCGAGAGCCGGGGGGACATCACTGCTGCCCGCGCAACGCTGGACGGGGCGCTCTCGCTCTGGAGGGGCCCCGCCTTCGGTGGCCTGGGCGACCTTGCGATGGCGGAAGCGGAGTCACTACGACTCGGCGAGCTCCACAACTCCGCGCTGCTGCTCGACGCCGAGCTTCTCCTCCAGGACGGCTCCGTCGATGCCGCCCGTGCACGCGCAGAGCAGCTCGGCGCCGAGCAGCCATTGCGAGAGGGACCGGTCGCGCTCGCGGCGCGGGCGATGCGGGCTGGAGGTTCGATCGCCGAAGCGGTTCGCTCCATCCACGAGTTCCGAGTCCGGCTCGCTGACGAGACCGGGCTGGAGATCTCTCCGGAGCTCGCCGCACTGGAGCAGCAACTGCTCTCCAACGAACCGGTCGACACGCTCGGACCCAGCCGCCGTTTGAGGGGCTACGAACTCGCCGAGATGATCGGCGAGGGCGCTTTCGGGTCCATCTACCGCGCCACCCAGCCGAGCGTCGGCCGCGAGGTGGCGATCAAGGTGGTGCGACCCGAACTGGCAGATGACCCCCGTTTCATTCGGCGGTTCGAAGTCGAAGCCCAGACCGTGGCCAGGCTCGAACACCCCCACATTGTTCCCCTGTTCGACTACTGGCGGGAGCCCGGGGGTGCCTATCTGGTGATGCGGTACCTCCGCGGCGGCTCGGCGGAGAACCGGCTCATCGCCGAGGGCCCGCTACAGCTGTCCGACGTCGGGCGCGTGGTCGACGAGATCGGCGGCGCGCTCGCCGTCGCGCACGCCGCTGGCATCGTCCATCGCGACGTCAAGCCGGCGAACATCCTCTTCGACGAGAACGGCAACAGCTATCTCGCCGACTTCGGGATCGCTGTCGCCGGTGGTTCCGGCAGCGACCTCGAACTCACGTCGGCGGGGTCGCCGTTGTATGTCAGTCCCGAGCAGATCAGGGATGGCCAGAGCTCTCAGTCGTCCGATATCTATGCCCTGGGGGTGGTGATCTACGAGCTGCTGACGGCGACGACTCCCTACCCCAACGTCAGCAGCATCGACGAGCTCTTCGAACTCAAGGTGCATGGACGGCCCGCAGCTGCAGCAGATCTCCGCCCCGATCTACCCGCATCCATCGACCAGGTGATCCTGCGCGCGACCGACCCTTCACCGGACGATCGGTTCGCAGACGTCGGAGAGTTGGTCCTCGCGTTTCGCTCCGCATCCGGCGGACTGCCCGCGTCGGCCGTGACCACGGGCCATGACGCCACCGAGCGGCCCAGGGCCCAGGCCTCGCAGACGCTCGTGTCTGTCGAACTCCAGAACGCCAACCCGTACAAGGGCCTGGCTGCTTTCCACGAGAGCGACGCCGCGGACTTCTTCGGGCGCGATGCGCTCACCGAGCAGCTCGTGGACCAGCTCGAGGACTCGCGCTTCCTGGTTGTGGTCGGCCCATCGGGCTCAGGCAAGTCCTCAGCCGTTCGGGCCGGCCTGGTGCCTCGCCTTCGAGGCGATGACACCTACGTCTGTCAGATGATGCCCGGCCAACGCCCTATGCATGAGCTCGAGACAGCGCTACTGCGTATCGCCGTCGACCCACTTCCCACCCTCCTCGAACAGCTCCAGTCGGACCGACACGGACTCAGCCGCGGGATCCAGCGCTGCCTGCCGGAGACCGGCGGGGAGCTGGTGCTCGTCGTCGATCAGTTCGAGGAGCTGTTCACGCTCGCGGCGAGCAATGACCGCGAGGCGTTTCTCGCCGCCCTTCACGCCGTCGCGACCGATCCACGATCGCGCGCCAAGATCGTGATCACCATCCGGGCCGACTTCTACGACCGGCCCCTGTCTCACCCGCTGATCAGTGAGTTGGTGCAAGCGAACTCGGTCGCGGTAACTCCGCTGACCTCACTCGAGCTCGAGCGGGCCATCACCGGGCCGGCCGAGCGACTGGGAGTTTCGGTGGATCCGGCGCTGGTGGCGGAGCTGATCGGCCAGGCCACCACATCGCCTGGCGTGTTGCCGCTCATGCAGTTCGTGCTCACCGAGACCTTCGAGCGGCGGAGCGGTAGCCAGATGACGCTCGCCGCGTACCGGGAGCTGGGCGGTGTCGATGGCGCGATCGCTCGGCGGGCCGAGGAGATCCACGACGCCCTCGATGCGTCGGCGGACGCCAGGCGCCTCTTCACACGTTTGATCAGCCCGGGCGAGGGGACAGAAGACACGCGCCGTCGCGTGTTGATGACCGAGCTCACCGAGGTCGCCGACGAGGTGATCGACGCCTACGGCGGTGCCCGGCTGCTGTCTTTCGACCGGGATCCCGAGAGCCGGGAACCAACCGTCGAGGTGGCGCACGAGGCGCTGATCCGCGAGTGGCCGCGGCTGCGGGGCTGGATCGACGAGGACCGCGATGGCCTCCGTGTCCAGCGCCATCTCGGCGACGCTGCGGCAGCATGGGCCGCCGGAGGTCGCGACGCGGGGGAGCTGTATCGAGGGGGCCGACTCGAGGCCGCCGAGGAGCACGCCCATCACCGACAGGACGACCTCAACGAGCTCGAGCGGGATTTCCTCGGGGCGAGCGTCGTGCAGCGAGCCGACGAGGAGGCGAGGGAACAGCGATCACGTCGGCGGCTTCGCAACCTTCTGGCCGGCGTGGCGATCATCGCCGCCATGGCTTTGATCGCGAGCGTCGTGGCGTTCCAGCAGCGCGGCGAAGCAAACGACCAGCGTGCCGTAGCCGAGAGCCAGGCAGAGCTGGCCCAGCAACAGACGGACGTCGCAGAGGAGCAGACGCGGCGAGCCGAGGAGCAGACCGAACTGGCCGAAGGGAGCCTCGCGCTCGCGCAGGAGGCCGAGGCTCGGGCGCTCGACACCGCTTATCGAGCCGAAACCGGGCGCCTGGTCGCTGAGGCGAAGTCCCTGGCGGCGACGAATCCACGCGTGGCGATGTTGCTGGCCGTCGCCGCATACGACCGCCAGGCCACACACGAGGCTCAGGGCGCGCTCCTCGCCGCGATGATGGACACCGACTCGCTCGTCGGGCACGTGAGGTGGGGCCAGCCGTACCTGGATGTGGAATGGCTCGCCGACGACCGCGTGCTCGCCATCGCCGCCGATCGCTTGGAGCTGATCGACCTGGGTACCGGCGAGCTGTTGGACGAGCTGCCATGGAGCCTCGAGCGAACCCCGTCACCGTTCAACGCCGTGTCGGGTGTGGCAGATGCAGCCCCCGACGGGTCCCGGGTGGTCGTGACCGACGACGCGGGGCGCGTCACGTTGTTCGACACGACCGACGGCTTGGCCGTGGTCTGGGACGTCGTGCTCACCGAGCCCGCGTACTCGGTCTCTCTGGGCAGTGGCGAGGCCGGTCCCCTGGTTGCTGCCGCGGACCTGAACAACCTGCTCACCGTCATCTCGAGCGACGGCGTAATCGTTGGCTCCATCGACGTCGAAGACGCCGACAACATCGCCGATCAGACCGGCGACCTGATCGACCTCCGGTTCCTCGCCGACTTCTACGCCGGGGTCCCGGTACTCCCAACGGTGAAGGTCCTCGACGACGCAGTCATGATCGCTTCGGGCTCGATACTTCGGCTGGTCGATCGTGCCGCAACCGAGGTCACTCAGTCCACCTTGATGCGAAACGACCACGCGGAGGGATCTCCGGGCTTCGCCCAACAGATCCTCGATCTCGACGGCGGGCGAGTTGTGCTGCTCGGCTTCTCGACAGCTCACCTCTTCGATCCCAGCGGACCATGGGACGACCAGTTGGTCCTTCCGCCGCTCGAGGGAGTTCGTGGGGGCGCGACACAGACACCGATCCACGGCGCCGCCGTCGGGGAGAGTCTGTTTCTCGGACTCATCGATGGGACCGTCGCACGCTTCGCTGCCGACGGCAGCCGAGTGGAGAACATCGCACCGGGATTGGGCCCGATTCGCTCCACTGACGTCAACCCAGTGGGCGGATCGATGGCCATCGCCCACGACAACGGCGTCTCGCTGCTGTCCTTCGATCACTCGTCGCCCCTGACCGAGGCGATCCCGCGGCCGGCTGAGGCCACGGTGCTCTCCACGAGCCGAGACGGGCGGTATGCGGCTGCGGGCCCCCGCGGATTGCCCGGGCCCATGTCGGTCGGCGACCTGAACTCAGGATCTGCCGACGTCAGCCCCGTCTTCGACGTGGATCCGACATGGGCCACCTTCGTCCTCGACACCGACCTTTTCGTCGTCAGCTTCGTGGATCAGGACACAAACGAGGATGGTGAGCTGCACTTCTCCTTCGCCGACGATGCGACGGTCAGCCGCGGTCGCTATGAGACCGATGCGGGGGGAGGCTCGTCCTTCACGATGAGCAGCGAGCTCGGCCTCACGGCGTACGCTCGGACGACCGGCCCAAGGATCGTCGAGATCTACCCCTTCGGAGGATTCACCCCGATCCGCGTCCTCGAGGATCCAGCTGACGACGATGACCTGCTGATCACTTCGGCGCGCTTCGACGAAGCTCGCGGCCGCCTGTTCATCGGTTCCGAGAACGGTGCTTTTGACCTGTACGACGTGGACAGCTGGGACAGGATCGAGCTGCCGGCGCTCGTCGATGCCGACCTCGCGGCAGTGCAGTGGAGTCTCGACGGCTCGCTCGTGGCCGCCGCCTCCTCCGACGGAACCGTCACGATCCGCGACGGGGAGACGTTCGAGGTCATTCGGACGATGGTCGGCGCCCTCGGCCTGACCAACACGTTCGGCGAAGGCTCGCTCCTGCTGTCGGGGGACAACCGGTTCCTCCTGACCAACCTCGACGAGACCGCACAGCTGTGGGATGTCGAGGCGGGGCAGCAGATCGGTCCGGCCATCCCCACTTTCCCGGGAACGCTCACTGGCGCCAACCGCGACCAGGAGGGACTTCGCCTCGCGACCGGCACCGAACGGGCGCTGCTCTCGTGGAACCTCGATGTCGAGTCATGGCGCGACATCGCGTGCCGAGCCGCCGGATCGAATCTCACCAGTGATGAGTGGACCCAATGGGGCCCGCGGGACGAGGAGTTTCGGGCGATCTGCTCGCAATACACCCGCTGATTACCAAGCGATCTGCGGCGCGAGTCCGAGGCCCCCTGGGGCCGAAGCGAGCCCGCAGCAAGCACACAGCGGCGCGAGTCCGAGGCCCCCTGGGGCCGAAGCGAGCCCGCAGC
>CAZVUM010000074.1:0-23390 GCA_964629575.1 uncultured Acidimicrobiales bacterium
CTCAGGCGGTGTCTCATCAGGTCTCCCATGGTTCGGGGTTGTCCCTCCCAGCCCGCGACGAAGCCCGCCGGGGCGTGAGGCACTCTAACGCACGGGTTTCAGGTGCTCGCAAGCTCTCTTGAGGGTTGCTCAGCGGAAGCTGAACACGGCCGCTGGCGACTCGTCGCGGCCCTCTACCTGACCTCGGTCGCGCAGGATCGGCAGCACGCCTTCGCCGAACCAGTACGCCTCCTCGAGGTGCGGGTAGCCCGACAGGATGAACTCCTCGAACCCGAGGTCGTGGTACTCGCCGATGACGTCCGCGACCTCCTCGTAGGAGCCAACCAGAGCGGTTCCTGCGCCGCCGCGGACGAGTCCGATTCCCGCCCAGACGTTGGGGTGAATCTCCAGGTTGGAGGTGTCGCCGCCGTGGAGCTCCGCCATCCGCCTCTGGCCTTCGGACATGGTGGATTGGAAGTCGGCTTGGGCTGCTGCGATGGCCTCGGGGTCCATGTGGGCGAGCATGTCGTTGGCGATCGACCAGGCCTCGGCCGAGGTCGGCCGGGTGATCACGTGAAAGCGGATACCGAAGCGGAGCTCGCGTCCCTGCTCGGCCGCCAGCGTGCGCATTCGGTCGACCCGTTCGGCGACCATGTCGGGTGGCTCGCCCCAGGCGAGGTAGACGTCGACGTGGCGGGCGGCGATGTTCTCCGCTGCCGGCGACGCCCCGCCGAAGTAGATCTCGGGCACGGGATCGGGGATCTCTCGGGTGGTTGCCCCTGCGACGTGGAAATGGGTGCCCTCGAAGTCGTAGTCCTCGCCGGTCCACGAGTGCCGCATGATGTCGAGGAATTCGCCGGTGCGTTCGTAGCGGGAGTCCTTGTCGAGCCAGTCGCCGAACCGGTTGAGCTCCCGGGGTTCGGCTCCCGTGACGATGTTGATGAGCAATCGTCCGTTCGACATGCGTTGGTAGGTGGAGGCCATTTGCGCGGCGAGGGTGGGGGCGAGAAACCCCGGACGGAACGCGACGAGGAACTTGATACGTTCGGTGATCGGGATCAGCGAAGCCGTGGCGAGCCACGCGTCCTCGCACCCGGTGCCGCAGGGGGTGAGCATCGCGTCGTAGCCGAGCTGGTCGCAGGCACGCGCGATCTGCGCGAGATAGTCGTGGGACGGCCGTCGCCAGTGTGCGTCATCGCCTTCGGGCAAGACGTCGCGGGAGTCGCCCCCGGTCGGAAGGAACCAGTGGATCTTCATCTGCGTCTCCTCAGGTCACGGTGGCGGTTGAGAGCGCGCGGATTCCGGCGCAGACGAGTTCGATGAGATGCACGTAGCTGTCGTCGAGGTCGACGGGGGACGGGTGTTCCCTGCTGAGCTCGAGGTGGCAGAAGCCGTGGAAGGCACTGCGCATCGTTCGCGCTGCATGGACAGCGTCGTCTGCGTCGAGGTCGTATCCGACGAGCGCTCGCTGGAGGACCTCGGTGACGTGCTCGATCGCGGCTTCCATGTCGGGATCGCCGGTCGACGGTGCGCGGTCGGTGGCCTCATAGAGGCCGGGGTGCTCGCCAGCGAAGCGGCGCCAGGCGTGTGCCATCGCGGTGACGGCGTCGTCGCCGGCTCGCCCGAGGGCTGCGTCGGCCAAGGCGGTCGCCAGAAGCTCGCGACCGCGAAGGCTGAGCTCTCGGATCAACCCGTCGTAGCCTTCGATGTGTCGGTACAGGGCCGGCTGCTGCACGCCGAGGACCCGCGCGACGCTGGTGACGGTGACCCTCGACAGGCCGTCCGCGTCGGCCATGAGCGCCGCCGCCTCGATCACAAGTTTGGGTGTGAGGCGTTCGGTCCGCATGATTGCGGTCACGTTATAAGGTCTCACGAATTCATGAAAGGGACGTTGTGAGTGCATCCGTCGAACCCCCGGAGACCGTCATCTATCCGGCGCGGCGCGTCATCACGATGAATCCGGCGGTGCCCAGTGGGCCCGCGTTGGCGGTGCGCGGCGATCGGGTGCTCGGTGTGGGCAGCGTTGGGGAGCTGCAGTCGTGGGGATCGCACCGGCTCGAGGAGCGGTTCTCCGATCACGTGCTGATGCCCGGTTTCGTCGAAGCGCACACCCATGTGATGTCGGGTGGAACGTGGCAGTTCCCCTACGTCGGCTACTTCGACCGGCGGGACCCCACCGGCCGTATGTGGAGTGGTTGTCGCAGCATCGACGACGTGATCGAGCGGCTCATCGAGGTCGAGTCAGCGATGGACGATCCCACCCAGCAGCTGCTGGCATGGGGACTCGACCCGATCTACCTGCCGGGTGAGCGGCTCGTCGCTCGGCACCTCGACCGCGTGTCGGAGACCCGGCCGATCTTCGTGTACCACGCAAGCGGGCATCTCGCGACGATCAACACGCCGATGATGGAGCGGTCGGAGATCACCGAGCACACGCCGACCCCCGGGGTGGCGGGCGACGGCGATGGGGTTCCCAATGGGGAGCTCCACGAGCCGGCCGCAATGATGCTGGCTGGGGACGCCTTCGCCGAGATCGGACGGGCCATCGGGACGACCGATGCGAAGTGGAACTACGCCTACGAGGCACGCAACGCCGGTCACACGACGGTCACCGACCTGGGGACGTCCAATCTGGCGAACCCCGAGACGCTGCAGGACTGGCGAGCCGTCACGGCGGACCCGCTGTATCCGGCCCGGGCGATGGTGGCTGTGAGCAACGCATTCGGTGGCCCGACCGATCCCGTCGTCATGGCCGAGCTCGGTGTGCAGCTGAAGGGTGAGCAGACGTCCAAGCTGCGACACGGGATCGTCAAGCTGGTGTTGGACGGTTCGATCCAGGGATTCAGCGCTCGCATTTCGTGGCCGCATTACTACGACGCACCCGAGGGTCACATCGGAAACGGCCTGTGGCTGATCCCGCCCGAGTCGATGGCCGATCTGGTGAGCGTGTACCACCAGGCCGGTCTGACCGTTCACTGCCATTGCAACGGTGACGAGGCGACGGAGGTGTTCGTCGATGCGGTCGAGCAGGCGCTCGAGCGGCAGCCCCGGTGGGACCACCGCCACACGGTGCAGCACTGCCAGATGACGACGCCGTCGCAGTACCGCCGGATGGCGGCGCTCGGGATGCACGCCAACATCTTCAGCAACCACATCTTCTATTGGGGCGATCAGCACCGGGACATCACGATCGGGCCGGAGCGGGCGGCCCGAATGGACGCGTGCGCGACGGCGCTGCGGGAGGGCGTTCCCTTCTCGATCCACAGCGACACGCCTGTGACGCCGATGGGCCATCTGCACACCGCGTGGTGCGCTGTGAATCGTCTGACGGCGACCGGCGAGGTGCTGGGTCCCGAAGAGCGCATTCCGGTGGAGGCGGCGCTGGAGGCGTGCACGTTGGGTGCGGCCCGCCAGATCAAGCTCGACCACGACATCGGCTCGCTCGAGGCGGGCAAGCTGGCCGACGTCGCCGTGCTGGAGGACGACCCGCTCGAGATCGACCCCCTGACCCTCAAAGACATCGGCGTCTGGGGCACGATCCTCGGCGGCGCCCTCCACCCCGCCTCCACCACCTAGCGTGGTTTGGCGTGGTCTGGGGTCAGACACGGGTCTGACCCCTACTGGACGCTGTCGGTCACGACGTCTCGCGCGGAGCGTGGTATCGCCTGCTGGCATGCGGTTTGAGCCCACCTGGGGTCGGACACGTGTCTGACCCCTAGTGCGCGCTGTCGGTGGTCAGGCGGGGATGGCGCGTGCGCTGTGGATGGTTGCGATGAGCCAATCGGCGACGGTGTGGCGATCGAGGGTGCGGTCGAGTGTTGCCAGTGCGTCGCTGACCGGCTCCGCCCCGATCCGCTCGATCCGCGACCGATACAGCGAGCCCGCCAGCTCCGGCCCGAACTCCGGATGGCCCTGGACGCACAGGACGTGGTCATCCACCGTGTACCCCGCCACCTTGCAGCGCTCGCTCGACGCGAAGAGTTCGGCACCGGCGGGTAGCTCCAGCACCTGGTCCTGATGGCTCGCGATGAGCCGGTACCGCTCCGGCATGTCTGGCACCCACGCCGGCTGAGCACGAACCTCGTAGTCGATCGCCCCGATGTTCCAGCCGCCCGAGAACTTCTCCACAGGCGCGCCCATGATCCGGCCGATCATCTGATGTCCGAAGCACACGCCCGCGAGGGGAGTGCGGCGATCGAGGGCTTCGGCGGTCCACGACTCGAGTCGGCCGATCCAGGCGTCGTCGTCGTACACCGACTGGCGCGACCCGGGGATCACCCAGCCGTCGTGGCTCGCGTGATCCGGAAGTTCGTCGGCCCGGCCGTCGATGCAGGTGATGACAGTGTTCGCTCGGTCGAGCACGGTGCCGAACAGCAGGTCGTAGTCACCGTCGATGCTGCGGTGCGGCTCGTCGATCGAGTCGAGGAGCAGGACACCGATCCGCACAGGTTCGTCACCGGCCGAGTCCGGCCGCGCCTGCGATGTCATGGACGTCACTGTAACGGCGACCCCGGTAGGGTCGACCATCTCGCGGGTGTCGCAGGAGGGGGACGAATCGGGATGAAGGTGCGCTTCGGTTTCACATGTCGCGGAACCGCAGACATCGCGCTCGAGGACTACGACTCCCTCCTCGGCGACCTCGAACGCCTCGGGTTCGACTCGATCTGGCTCCCCGAGACGATGCTCACCGGCAGCTTCGACCCGATCGTCGGTCTCACCCATGCAGCGGCGGTCACCGAGAAGCTGAAGATCGGCACCCACCTCATCGTCCCCGGTCGGAGCCCGGTACGGCTGGCGCGCGAACTCGCCACCATGGATCGCCTGTCGGGAGGTCGGCTGCTCGTCACAGCGGTTCTCGGTCTACCCGATGACGACGAAGTCGCTGCGCAGGCGGTGGAGAAGAGCCAGCGGGGCTCGATGCTCGAAGAGGTGGTGGAGCTGATGCGTCGCCTGTGGGCCGGGGAGACCGTGACCCATGCCGGGCAGCACTACACGCTGATCGACGCCCGCATCGATCCGCTTCCGGTCCAGCAGCCGATCGAGATCTGGCTGGGCGGGCAGCTCCCCGGCGCGCTCCGGCGGGCGGGGCGAATGGCGGACGGATACCTGCCTGGCCTCTGCGCGCCTGCCGAAGCCGCCGAGAACCGGCGACAGGTCGAGGAGGCGGCGGCCGCCGCAGGCAGGGCGATGGATCCCGAGCACTACGGCGTCAACCTGTCCTATCACCGCGGGCCCCTTCCCGATGCGGCTGTCGAGGGTTTGCGTCGCCGGCGTCCCGACCTCGACCCCAAGTTGGTGGTACCCACATCGCCCGAAGCGCTCGACGACATCGTCGATCAGTGGCTCGAAGCGGGCTTCTCCAAGTTTCTCCTCCGTCCTCTCGTCGCTCCCGACGACTGGACCAAGGAGCTCGAAACGCTGGCCGATGACGTCCTTCACAAGCAGACCCGATGAGCGCCACGGCAGCGGATCCACGGACCCTGTGGGAGGCCGTCGAGCGATATCACCAGCTCTGTTACTGGGCGCCCGAGGTCCGCGAGACAGGAGCCGCCGCCGGGTTGAAGGGCTTCTGGATGAACTACTTCGCGACCCGGGTTGCGCCGATCGGCGCCGTGCCCGCCGAAGTCGCCGAGTCGCTGGTCTTCTACTACTCACCCGCCCGGGTGAGCCGGGCCATCCCCGACGCCTGGAGGTTCGCGACGCCCGAAGCCGTCGTGGCCGCGCGCTACGAAGGGATCGACGCTGCGCTCCGTCGCGAACTCGGCGATGTGATCGACGCCCCTGAGATCGACGCTGCGTTGACCGTCGTGCGCGCAGCGGTCGACGCGGTTGACACGATGGGCTTCACCCTCGCTGCGGGTTGGCGATCGCTCGAGTGGCCACACGCTCCCCATCTCGCGCTCTGGCATGGCTGCACGGTGCTGCGCGAAGTGCGCTCCGGCGCCCATCTGGTCGCGCTGCGGGCCGAGGGGCTCGACGGCTGCGAGTCGGTGGTGTCCCAGGTGGCCGTCGACCAAGCGCCGCGCGAATGGATCGAAGACGAGGCCGGTTGGACGCCCGACGAGGCGGCCGCCGCGACCGAGCGGCTCCGGGAGCGGGGCTGGATCGACGACGCAGGGCGAGCCACCGAAGCGGGTCGCGCTGGCCGGGCCGGAGTGGAGGCCGCGACCGACCGGCTCGACTCGCGGCACTGGCAGGCGGTCGGCGCCGACGCATGCGGCCGCCTGCTCGACGCGCTCGCTCCGATCAACCGCATCCTGCCCAAAGATGATCAGCTCGACTGGCGAGAGCTGTACGACCCCAATCCCTGAGCCCGTCCTCACTCCGGTGCGAGGACGCGAAGTGCGATCGCGTCGCGCAGACGCAGCTCGGCGGTTGCCCACCGATCACCCGTGTCACCGGGTGAGAAGGCTCGGAGGGTGCTGTCGCCCCGATACGTGTGGAACAGCGTGGTCCCGTCCTCGTCCCACGCCAGCAGCCCGGCACCGCCACCGATCACCGGACGCGTCGTGGTGAAGTGGCGCAGGCCCTCACCGTCGATGACGACGAGGGCCACCCGGTCGCCTTGCCGCGTGTCGACGAAGGTCGCGACGTAGCCCGTGATTGGCGCGTAGGCGGCGGCGATCGGGTCGGCCAAAGCGTACAGGTCGAGGTCGATGTGGCGGATCTCGGGGGCGTCGATGGTGGCGCCGGTGTCGAACTGCGTCAGGGTCAGCGCGCACCCTCCGAGGGGGCATGGCGCCGCCTCGAGTGTCCATTGGTCATCGGACGCCACGACCAAGCTGCCGTCGGGAGGCACGGTGACCGCTGGGGCTCGCTGACGCCAGGCGACCGCTGCCGGGACTGCGGCATCGATGCTCGGGAAGAAGTCGTCCAGGTCGTCGAGCCGGTGACGGGTCACGACTCCTGAGGCGAGGTCGACCACGTCGATGGCGTGGTGCCGCAGGATGGCGAGCCGCGACCCTGTGGCAACCGCCGATGGCCGACCCGGCCATGCGGCCGGGTCGGGCACGGGAAGAGGCGGGAGTGATGTGGGTGGCGGCGGCTCCGCGTCGAGGGCCTCGGCCACCCGCGACCTGTTGGCGCTCGGCGCGGCCTCCGAGACGATCGCCGGCACGATCGGGATAGCGACGAAGGCCAGCACCACCAGCGCGAGTCCGAGCCATGTCCCGGCGGCGGGCCGCCGCTCGACCTGGTCGGTGGTGCTTGCGCGCACCCAACCAGCCAACCACGTCCGCGGCGGCGTGGCGATGCGTCGGTGAATCGGGACTCGAAGGGGGCAAGCCCATCGCGCCCCACGAACCGATCAGCCGTCGACCAGGAAACCCGTGTTGGGTCGGGGAAGCGCCACCCACGTTCGGCCAGGGGTGAGACCGACCAGATCGCCGTCGGCGTCGCGATACTCGGTGATTGCTTCGACGGTTGGACGTGCCCAGGTGGCCCGGATCATCTTGCCGTCGGTGAGAACCCAGGCGTCGCCGGTTCCGACGACCCGGACCTCGGGCGATCCGGCGAACGCGACGCTCGAGCCGTAGCTCGCGAATTGGACGATGACGTTCTCGAAAGCGATACGGACGCCGTCCGAGTCGACGTGGGCCGAGCCCTGCTGGGTGCGAGCCCACCCCTGGAGCTCCTCGTCCCAGCGGAAATCCACCCGGTAGCCGCCGTAGTCGATGCGAACGATGTCGACGTCCTCCGCCGTATCGGGGAGCGCCTCGCCTTCCTCGCGGTAGGTGAAGAGCTGCGGCGGTGTTCCGCCCTCGTCGCCCGCCGCCTCTCGAACCGCGCCGATGGAGGTGAGCAGGTTGTGCGGCGCTTCTTTGCCGCCGCCGCGGTAGAAGGTCGGGCGGCCGACGTTGGCGTCGCTGACCAGGATCATGTCGACGCTGCGGAGCAGGTTGAGCACGGTCGGGTTGCCGCCGGAGTTGACGAAGATCGGCGTGTTCAGGTTCTCGAGAAGATCGAAGTCACCGGTCCGTGCCGACCGAATCGGGCCGACCGGGTCCACCTCTTGGCTGTGGAACAAAGCGGCGAACCGGGTGATGTTGCCTTCGACGAGTTCCTCGAACACGACATCGGCTTGGTTGATCCCGCGTTGTGGTCGCGCTCGCTGATGGTTGTCCATCTTGAGGACGATCGCGGGGTGGGTGAGCTCATCATCGACCTCGATGCCCGTGAACTGGGCGACCGGCGCAGGGGGGACTGTCGTGGTCGTGGCGACTGTCGTGCTGGTGGAGGTCGTGGTGGGCGCAACCGTTTCGGGTACCGCCGTAGTCGGTGGCGCCGTTGTGGGAGCGAGCGTGGTCGTGGGACCCGGAGCGGTCGCGGCAGAAGTCGAACCACCGCTGCAGCCAGCGGTCAGAAGTCCGGTCAACGCGAGCGCGAGACCAGCAACGATCGATGCCGTCGACGGGCGACGTGAAGGCAACCTGAATTCTCCTGAGACGAGGGGGAAGGAGATGGGCCGTACCGACGGCCGACCTGCGATGATACGCCGTGCGACCGCGGGCACCTCGGCACCCATGACCCCTCCCGTTCCTGTCGGCCAGTACCGTCGCCGCCATGAGGAGTGGCTTCGTCGGCGAAGTACTGAGCGAACTGCTCGCGTCGGGAACGCTCGACCGGAGAGCGTCGATCCTCGCGGTTGCCGGCGGAACCGCCGAGCGCGACCTCTTCGCTGAGTGGGGCTTCACCGACGTCACGATCACAAACCTCGACGATGTCCAGGCCGCGCCACATCTGGAACCATTCGCTTGGGCGCACGAGGATGCCCAGGACCTGTCCTATGGGGATCGATCGTTCGATTGGGTCGTGGTGGTCGACGGGCTGCATCACTGCACGTCGCCGCACCGGGCCCTCACCGAGATGTATCGGGTCTGTCGGATCGGCGTCGTGGCGGTCGAGGCGCGCGATTCGCTGTTGATGCGCGTCGCGGTTCGGTTCGGGATCAGCGAGCGGTACGAAACCGAAGCCGTCCGGCACCAGGGGGGACGGTCGGGAGGTCTCGAGAACGGGCCGGTTCCCAACCACATCTATCGTTGGACCGAATCGGAGTTCCGCAAGACTATTCGTAGCTGTGATCCCACCGGCGAGCACAGCTTCACGTTCCGTCACGGGCTCAACCTTCCCCACGAAACGGCCGCGCTCCGGCCATCAGGTCGGCGGGCACGGGTCCTGAAGCTGGTCGAACCGGTGATGCGGTTCGTCACTTGGGTCGCCCCGCGGCAACGCAACTCACTGGCGATGATTGCCGAGCGTCCCGCAGCGACCTGGCCGTGGCTCGAAGAACGCGACGGCGGCCTGGGGATGCGCGGCTGATTCGCCGGTCTTGCGGCGGCCCGAAGCGGACCCGGCTACGCCACCCGAAATGCCCGGGCGAGGTCGTGTAGACAAAGGGCCATCGGTTGCTGAGTGGACACGAGGGGGACCTGCCATGTTGACCGGAGAGCAGTACAAGAAGTCGCTCGACGACGGACGCCTCACCTACTTCGAGGGCGAGCGGGTCGAGGACCTCCCGTCCCATCCGATCCTGGGATCCACGGCGCAGTCCACCGCGGCCGGGTACGACACGTTCTACGACCCCGACCCAGCGGCCCTGTCGCCGCTGATGGTTGTGCCGTCGTCGGCGGAGGAGTTGCGTGAGATGATCCCGGTGCTCCATCAGGCCGGGATGATGGCCCACGTCACCTACACGTCGATCCAGACGTTGAAGACGGCGGCGGGCCGCATGGTGGACACCAAGCCCGACTACATCGAGCGGATGGACGCCTTCATCGACGAAGCGCAGCGCAACGACGTCCGGATCACGCAGTGCATCACCGACGCCAAGGGCGACCGCTCGCGACCGCCGGCCAAACAGGACGACCTCGACAGCTACGTGCGTGTCGTCGACCGGCAGCGCGACGGGGTGGTGATCCGTGGCGCGAAGCTGCACATCACCGGTGCGTCCTTCGGTCACGAGCTGCTCACCATTCCCACCAAGGCGATGAAGAGCGGCGAGGAGGACTGGTCCATCGGTTGCATGGTCCCGGTGAACGCCGAGGGCGTGAAGATCATCAACACGACCTACGCACCGCGTCACGAGGACGCCCGGGCCTTTCCGGTGTCTGCGGAGAATCACTACCCGGAGGGGTTCGTCATCTTCGACGATGTGTTCGTGCCGCACGAGCGGGTCTTTCTCGACGGCGAAACTCACTACGCGGCGGTGTTCGCACACAGCCTCGGTCTGTGGGAGCGCCTTGGCGGGCTTTCGGCCTTCGTGGAGGAGGCCGACGAGTTGGTGGGTCTGGCACAGCTCGTCGCCGAAGCCAACGGCACCGCGGGGATCGCGCATGTCAAGGAGAAGATCAGCGAGATGATCATCCACGCCACGCTGATCCGCGCCACGCTCGAGGCCGCGATCGACAACTGCAACATCGGCCCCGAGGGTGCGGCGTTCCCCAACGAGCTCTACACCAACGCCGGCAAGTTCCACGCTGCGGCCAACTACAACCACATCGTTCGTCACCTGCACGACATCGCCGGCGGCGCCGTGCTGACGGCCCCCGTTCCAGCAGACTTCGAGAACGAGGAAGTCGGTGATCTGGCCAAGAAGTACATGTCGACCGGTCACGAGGTCGACGGCGAGTACCGCGCCCGGCTCATGCACACGATCCGCGACCTCACCGCCGACGCGTACGGCGGCTGGAAGTTCGTCACCAACCTGCAGGCGGGCGGTGGTCTGTATGCCCAGCGCATCGTGACTCGCCGGCACTACGACCTCGATGCCGCGAAGCAGAAGGCTCTCGCGGCCGCGGGGCTCGCCGAACCCGAGCACTAGCCCCAGCCGCCCAAAATAGGTTCCAGGAGCGCTCCTGGAACCTATTTGACTACATAGAGTGGGGACTTGCCACGGAGAGTGAGTGATTCTACTCTGGGTTGAATGTCCCGGCGCGCGATGTGGTGGTTGGTGGTCATCGGCGCCCTCGCGCTCATGGTCGGCCCGGCGGCCGGAACCGTCTTCGAGAACGCTGCTGACTCGGCCTGGCGACTCAACTCCACCGGCGAAGCGCGCGTCGTTGCGTCCACGGCCACCCATGTCTATGTGGGCGGTGACTTCGCCACGATCGACGATGGCGTTGGTGGTGCGCCCGTCGGCCAGTCGTTCTTGGCTGCGTTCGATCAGGCGACCGGTGACTACGACGCCGCGTTCGCCCCACAACTCAACGGGGTCGTCCATGCACTGGCCACGACCCTGGATGGAACCCGCCTCTTCGTCGGCGGCTCGTTCTCCATGGTCAACGGAGTGGCGTTCGACGGTCTGGCCGAGCTCGATCCCGCCACCGGCGCGACGATCTCCCTGATCGAGGCCGGTACCGCGGGCACGGTGTATGACCTCCACGTCGAGGGCAACTGGCTCTACGTCGTGGGCAACCTGACCTGGGTGGGGGCTGTCCAGGTGTCGGGCGCGGGCCGCGTGGATCTCACCACCGGGCTCGCCGACCCGGCCTGGACGCCCACCCTCACGTCAGGCTCGGTTCGAGCGGTGACGGCCACCGCAGGTGGTGGCCCCGTGTACTTGGGGGGCTTCTTCAACGCGGTGAACGGCTCGAGCACGGATGCGAAGCTCGTCGCGGTCGACGACATGTCCGGGGCCACCGATCCATTCTTCGATCCGGGCCACGCCGAGGAGGTCTTCGACCTCGCCTTGACGGTCGACAAGCTCTACATCGCGCACGGCGGCCCGGGCGGTCGAGGTGACATCCGAGACCCACGGTCGGGCACCCTGCTGCGCAGCCACATGACCGACGGCGATGTGCAGGCGGTCGAGGTCAGCGGCTCGCACGTGTACTTCGGTCACCACGGCGAAATCGTGAACGGCGCGCCACAGGCCTGGGTCTTCGCAGTCGATCGGGCGAGCGACGACGTCGATCCAGCGTTCGCACCGGTCCTGACCTGTACCGCCGGAGTGGGTGTGTGGGCTGTGCACGATGCAGGCGGCCATCTCTGGGTGGGCGGCGGCATCACGTCGGCGAGCCCCGTCGATGGCCGGGGTGTCGTCCGACTGCCCGCCGCCGACCCGCAGCCGACGGATGTCACTGCGCCGACCGCGCCCTCCGGGCTCAATGCGCCGATCGTCGGCGACCAACTCGTCCAGCTGAACTGGAGCCCGAGCCTCGACGACTCGGGTTCGGTCTACTACCGGGTGTGGCGGGACGGCGCTCTCGTGGGAACCGCGCCCGATACCCAGTTCCTCGATATGACGGTGGCCGCCGCCACCACGGTCAGCTACGTGGTCGAGGTCGTCGACGCGGCCCAGAACGCAACCTCCAGCTCCCCTCTCCCCGTGACGACGCTTCCGACGCTGTCGGAGCTGGTCGCCTTCGACCTCGGGCACACCTGGTCCTATCTCGACAACGCCGTGGCTCCGGTCGGTTGGACCCAACCCGGCTTCAACGATGCGCCCTGGGAGTCCGGCCCGGCCCAACTCGGACGCGGCGATGGCGACGAAGCGACCGTCGTCGACCACCCGGCGCAGCCCAGCGTCACCGTCTACCTGCGAACCGAGTTCGTGATCCCGGCGGGCACGACTGCGATCACGGCGACGTTCGACTATCTCCGCGACGACGGAGTCGTAGTGCGGGTCAACGGCACCGAAGTGCTGCGCGACAACCTCCCGCAGGGTCCCATCGATGAGACCACGCGCGCTCTCACGTGGATCAGTGCCGAGGAGAACACCGTCATCTCCACGGCGATCGACGCCTCGACTTTCGTCGAAGGAACCAACGCCGTCACCGTCGAGCTGCACAACGTGTCGCACGGCAGCGATCTCTCGTTCGATGCAGCCCTCCGACTCGGGGTGTCGACAGACACCGTTCCGCCAACCGTGCCGGGCGCGCTTCAAGCCGACGACATCGCCTCGACCACTGTCGACCTCTCCTGGACCGCATCCACTGACGATGTGGCCGTCGTGGGCTACGACGTCCTCCGCGACGGCATCGTGGTGGGAACGACTCCGGTCGCAGCGTTCCAGGACTCGTCGCTCTCCCCCTCGACCGCGTACGCCTACGAAGTGCGCGCACGCGACGCGGTGGGGAACACCTCAGGTCTCACTGCGCCTCTGTTGGTCACCACCGACGACCCGGTTCCGGACGTGACGCCGCCCTTGACACCGACGGGCGTCGCTGCACCGATCGTGACGCAGACCTCGATCGTGCTCACCTGGAGCGCGTCCGTGGACGACGTCGGAGTGGCGGGCTACGAAGTCTGGCGCGACGGGGTGCTGGTTGGAACGGTCACCGGGAACACGCACGTCGACAACGGCCTCACACCCTCGACGTCGTTCGACTACGTGGTCGTGGCCTACGACGCCGTAGGCAATCGCTCTGGCGACTCCGCTGTTCTCTCGGTGGTGACCGCGGATCCCGAGCCGCAGGTCGTGGAGGTTCTGCCGTTCGGTTCGACCTGGTCCTACCTCGATACGGGGAGCTACCCGGGGTCGACCTGGACGCTCTCCTCCTTCGATGACGCCGGGTGGCCGAGCGGCCCGGCGGAGTTGGGCGTGAACGACGGAGGTGAGGTGACGGTCGTCGCCCCCCGTCCCACCGTCTGGATGCGCTCGACCTTCACCGTGGCCGATCCGGCGGCCATCGAGGCCTTCGACCTCGAGCTCGTCGCCGATGACGGGGCCGTCGTGTTCGTGAACGGAATCGAGGTGATCCGGGACAACGTCGGGCCGGGCCCGGTCGACGGATCGACCGCGGCGCTCTCGTATCGCTGGGGAGCTGCCGAAACGGTCGTGCGGACTTTCGCTGTTCCGCCTGGCGTTCTGACCGGGGGGACCAACACGATCGCGGTCGCCGTGATCAATGCACCGGGCAGCTCCGACATGTCATTCGACCTGCGGGCCGAGCTGCTCGTCGGTGTCGGCGGCGCGCCGGACGTGATGCCGCCCAGCCAGCCCGCGGGGCTCGTCGCGACCAACGTCTCATCGACCTCGCTCCAGCTGAGTTGGGTCGCCTCGACAGACGACATCGCGGTCGCCGGCTACGACGTGTTCCGCGACGGAGTCTTTCTCGCCACGGTGACCGGCACCGTGCTGGCCGACAGCGGGCTCGTGGCGGACACGTCCTACAGCTACGAAGTCGAGGCGTTCGATGCCGCCGGGAATCGCTCGACGCGTTCGGCTCCCCTCGTCGTGACCACTGCCTCGGCGCCGCCGGTGGAGAGCGATCTGCTTCCCATGGGGAGTACGTGGCGCTACCTCGACACCGGTGCCTACCCGGGCGCATCGTGGGTCCAACCGTCGTTCGTCGATGGCTCGTGGGCGCAGGGTGCTGCTCCACTGGCGGCGGTCGACCCGGGGGTGACAGCTCTCACCAATCAACCGACGGTGTGGCTCCGCTCGACCGTGAACGTCGCAGACAGCAGTGCGGTCGTGGCACTCGAAGCCGACGTGCGGGCCGACGACGGCGTGGTCGTGTTCATCAACGGGGTCGAGGTGCTGCGCGACAACGTCGGCGCAGGGCCGGTCGACGGATCGACGCCCGCCTCGTCGTACCGATGGGGGAGCGTCGAAACAGAGGTGCGTACGTTCGTTCTGCCCGTGGGCGACCTCGTCGACGGGGACAACGTCATCGCCGCTGCGCTCGTCAACGGAAACGGCAGCTCGGATTCGTCGTTCGATCTGGCGCTCCGTCAGTTCGTGCAGAACTGATCCGGCGGGCGCTCAGCGTCACCTCTGCATCTCATCGGCGACCGCCGTGGCACGCCCGGACTGAGTGCGCCGCAATCCCTCGACCACACCGTCACGGTTGGCGGCCGCCTGGTTCTGGCTGAGCTTGAACGATCCCTCGAGGCGGGTCACGCGTATCCGGAAACCCACGACCCCGGCCACCTTGGCAGCGACGAAGTCGTCGGGGGCGTCGCTGACGGCCCATGGCTGATCGTTCGACGCTTCGTGGTGGTCGGTCAGCATGCTCACGATCGCGAGCTTCTCGTCGTGCTCGTTGATCCATTCGAGCGTGCCGTGTGCCTGGACGTGGACGTAGTTCCAGGTGGGGACGACCCGCCCGTCTGTCGCCTTCGACGGATACCACGTGGGGCTCACGTAGGAGTGTGGTCCGGTCGCGATGGCGAGTGCGGTGGGTCCGGGGTTCTCGCGGCCTTGGGGATTCGCGGCCGAGACGTGTCCCACCAGCACCGGCTCCTCGGCCGACCCGGCGATCAGCACGGGCACGAACGTCGCGCGCATTCCTTCGGGGCCGGTGGTGACCAGGGTGATGGCGCCGAGATCCTGGATGACATCGAGTAGTACCTCGGGTCGGGTCTCGCGAAAGTGCGGAGGGCTGTACACGGTGAGCGACGGTAACGGCCGGCGTCGCAGGCGCGGCCGGAATATTCGGCGCAGACTCAAGAGCCGTGCGACGGGGAAGCGGGCCGCATTGTGGAGGGTTTCCCGCACGTGAATCTCACCCGTTGGAGCGCGCCCGCAGCCGCACTCGTCCTGTTCGTCGCCGCGTGTTCTGACAGCGACAGCGTGGCGCAACCGGGAGCGGATACAGCGGTCGAGGCCCCGGAGGCGACAGCGGCACCAGCGATCGACGATGTCCGAGTCGCTGCGCCGCCACCGACGCTGGCGCCGACGACCGTGCCCAGCGCGGCGGTGACGCGGGTCGAACGGCCCGATGTCGAGCCGCGGCTCCTCGTGAGCGGGCCCGGACTCAACGACGAAGGCGGGGTGGAGGCTCTCTCGCCAGGCGAACTCGAAGACGGGCTCCTCGTGTTCGTGGAGGAGGTGCCAGGAGCGCTCGCAGGAAACACGGTCACGGTCACCGACGATCGCTTCGAGGTCGTTCGGGTTCTCGAAACCGCCGAGACACCCTTCGTCGATCCCACCGGCTGGCCCAACACGGCGATCATCCGGCAAAGCGAGGGCTTTCTGGTGTTCGACGCCCAAACCGGCACGCTCACCCCGATCGCGCCGCGCGGCGACGGTGACCTCTGGATTCTCGAGCTGCCTGCGGGGCGTCGGTATGCACCTGTCCTGGAGGTCGGCGGCCCCAACGCCACCTACGTCTTGGATTTGATGGAGCATACGTTGATCCCAACGCCGGGGTCCGTTCGCATGGGGCCGCCGGTCTTCTCCCCGGACGGGCAGTGGATCGTGGTGGTCCCCGACATCGAGCGGGGCGGCGCGACGGCCCTCGAGATCGTGCGTCCCTACTCGCCGACGGACACCGCACTGCGAATCGAGGCCATGCCAGGTGAGTTCCTGAGCGACTGGTTCTACGACCCCGACGGTGATCTCTGGGTCACGTCGAGGCCGGCGGGTGCGACAGCGCTCCGCCTGGTGCACCATGTCGACCTCGAATCGCACGAAGCGTCCACCTGGTATGAGTGGAACGCCGACACCGGCTACCGCCTCGTGGCGGTGGCGCAGGATCGGCACGTGATCGAGGACTTCTCCACCCGCGACCAGTACGTCGTGGATGTCGCGGGCGACGTGATCGCCCGGGTCGCATCGCCGCCCGAAGATCCCCGGCTCTTCGGCCAGACCGCCGCCTACATCGACGAGAACGCGGTGATTCTGGTGGATCTGTCGACCGGTGAGATCTCCGACTGGCTGGCCATCGGGAGCCCCACGCCCTCCGAAGTCGATTTCGCGGACGTGGGCCAGTACTGGATCGCCGACGGGTACGCGACGGGTGAGATCGGTCTGTTCCGTCTCGACTTCGAGCGTCAGTCACTCATCGACCACAGGGCAGCGGTCGCCGATCTGCCCGAGGGCGTTCACTTCTTTTCGTTCGACCCGACTCGGTTCGACGATGACGGGTCCTCGCTCGTCGCCTACGAGAGCGACACGCAGAGCTGGATCGTTCACCTGACGTCAGACGATCGCACCTCCATCTTGGAGCTTCCCGCGGGGCACCGTTCGATCGACGTCACCTTGTCGCCGACGGGCGATCGGGCGATCGTGCTGTCCGGCGAACGCACCGCCGAGCGGAGGGAGTCGGTGGCCGCGATGATCGACCTCGCCACCATGTCGCGAGAGACCTTCGACGATCGGCTGACGGGTCAGCGTCTCGCAGTATGGCTGGTTTCGCGAGCGGGTTAGCCGCCGCGCAGGGCGACGTCGGCCGCGATGTCCGTCGCCAGCAGGACCATGACGAGCACCCCGACCAGGACGAGGAAGCCGAACCCCCACGTGGTCAGCAGGCGCAGCAGGGCCAAGAGCATTGCTACAGACAGTAGTGGTGATCACGGAGAGTGGTCAAATTGGGCGCTCGTCAGTCCGGAGCGCTGCAGGCCGAGTCGAGGTCGTCGATGTCGGGCTCGATCTCGGTGTCGAACGCGATCTGGACGGCGGCCCGAACCTCGGGGATCGGCGCTGAGCCTCGCTTCCATTCGGGTGGGATGAAGTTGAGGGTGAGGATGCGGCTGGTGTCGAGCCGCGCCGCGACCTCGAGCATCTCGGGAAGCCGGTCGAGGGGGATGTCGGTCATGAGGTGGTCCGAGATGATGTTGGTCAGGTCGGTGTAGTTGGCCAACACGCTGCGGACGCCGACCTGATCGACCAGCGCACCGATCACGCAGCGTTGACGGCTCATCCGGTGGTAGTCGCTGCTCGTGGTTCTCGCGCGCATGTACGCGAGGGCGGTCAGGCCGTCGAAGTGATGATCTCCCGGCCGAACGTCGATGAGCAGACGCGGCCCGCCTGGGGTGATCGGCTTGATGTTGTCGTCGATCCACTCCGTGACGTAAAGGTCGATTCCCCCGAAGAGGTCGATGGCTTCGACGACGCCTTGCATGTCCACGAGCGCGTAGTAGTGAATCGGGACGCCAAGAAGTTGGGCGACAGCGTCTTTGATCGACGCGGCGCCCGGGTTGTCGGTGTCTGGCCACAGGTGCGGATACCGAAGCCCCAGGTTCCACAGTTCGTTGGCGATCCCGACGAACCCATCGGGGAAGCGCTCCGCTGCCGGCGTGCCCGCCGGGTACTGCAGCTTTTGCCAGTTGCGGGGAATCGAGAACGCGACCGCGTCACCGCTGGCGACGTGGATCGACAGGGCGATGATCGTGTCGGTGCGCACGCCCGACCGGTCGAAGCCGCCGTCGCCGCCGAGAAGCAGAATCGTCAACCGCTCGTCGCCATCCCAGGTGGGGATGGTCGTCGTGGGTGCGGCAGTGGTCGGTGCAGCGGTGGTCGGGATGGGCGTGGTCGCGGTGGACGTGGTGGGCGCCGTGGCCGCCGGGCTCGCCGGGGCCTCGGTGGTGGCCGGCACCGGCGTCGTCGGCAGCGGGGTCGGCCGAGCTGCGACCGTCTCGGTCGCATCGAACACGGTGTGCAACACGTCGAGCTGTGCCGACGCGTAGCGGATCATGACGAGGTGAGGCGCGGCGGTCACGGCGGCGAGGGCGAGAAGCGCCAACACATGCCACACGCCGCGTCGCGATGCCGGGAGCGACGACCTGCGACGGCGATAGGCGTCGACACCGATCAGGATTCTCAGAGCGAGAGCGAGGATGCTGCCGACGATCGCGGCTCGGAGCCAGGTCGGCTGCACGGTCCAGGAGACGCGTTCGATGCTGCGCTGTTCGAGAACCCACCACACGGCGACGAGCAGCACGAACAGCACGCTGCCGCCGATGATCGCTCCCCGCCTCCGTTGGCCACTGACGATGTGGCCGAGGCCCGGCCAGATCACCGAGCCGGCCGCGGCCGCGAGGGGCCCACTGCCCGGCCCTGGATCGGGGCGGAGGGTCAGCTCGTAGAGCGCGCCGCTGACGAGCTCGTCGCTGTCTCCACCTGGCTCTTCCTCGTTGCCCATCGTTGTCTCAGACGACCCTTGTCCGTCTCACGTTCCCACACCGATGTTGCGATTCCGTGACGGGGTGGATCGACCGAGGCCTGTAGCCTCGCTCGCTCCTGTTCCATCGGCTGTGAGGACTGCAAGCATGACCCGTCAACGCGTGTCGAGTGGTGGACCGTGGGAGGAGATCGGTGGCTACTCACGCGCCGTGCGAGTCGGTGCCCACGTGGCGGTGGCCGGAACGGTGGCGACAACCCCCGACGGATCGATCCACGCTCCCGGCGATTGCTATGAGCAGACGGCTTACGTGCTCGGGGTGATCGAAGCCGCGCTGGTCGAGGCCGGTGCGTCGCTCGCCGATGTTGTGAGGACTCGCTCCTTTGTCACCGACATCGCGATGGTCGACGACTTCATCCGCGCCCACGGCGAGGTGTTCGGGGACATCCGCCCCGCCGCGACGCTCGTCGAGGTCGGGGGCCTGCTCGGCGAGGGCTCGGTGATCGAGATCGAAGCCGACGCCATCGTGGAGTAGGGGCCCAGGCCCGCGGTTTTGGATATTTCGGAAATAGTTTCCGCACCCCTGTCAGATCCGGGGGGTGTGGGTCCTCATACGTGCGTTCGCAGCACCTACGACCTGGAGGTCCCCGAAATGCGACGCACCCCCTTCACCAACACCATCGCCTACGCCGGTCTGGCGCTCGGGCTGACCATGACCGCTGCCGCGTGCGGCGGCGCTGAGGACTCCGAGGCCGCCGAGACCGTTCTCGAGATGGTCGACGTCGAGGTCGATGAGTCGACCACCGACACGACTGACACCGACACCGACGACGCGACCAGCGTCGATGTCGAGAACGACGGAGTCGAGGGCGACAACGGCGGTCCCCGAGGCGACCGGCCTCGGCATCACGGCGACAACGGTGGTCGTGCTCCAGAGCACGGCCACGAGGACTCCACGACTGAGGAGACACCAAGCTCCGACGCAGGCAGTGGGACCGAGACCGAAACCGGCGCCGAGACTGAAACTGAGACCGAGACGGAGACGGGAGCCGAGGCACCCGAAACCGAGCCCGAGACCGGGACCGACACCGGCAGCGACGCTGACACGGGCGACGCCGATACCGACGATGGCAGCACCGATACCGACGATGGCAGCACCGATACCGACGATGGCAGCACAGATACGGGCACCGGTTCCGGCTTCCCGGGACTCGGCGGCGGCAAGAACCCCGGCACCGGCTGGACGCCCGGCGGTGACTCGAGCGACGACGACGATTCGGGCTCGGGCCTCCCCGGAATCGGTGACGGCAGGAAGCCCGGCACCGGGTGGACGCCCGGTGGTGGGTCGAGCGAGGACAACGAGGGCACCGAGGATGATGAAGACGAGGACGACGGCGGCATCCCCGACGACCTCGGCGACGGCCTGGCCCGCTGGGAGGCCCACCACTGCTACGACGAGTTCTCCGACATGGTCGACTTCATGGCCTTCGTCGGGATGATCGACGAGAGCGAGCTTGATTCGCTGATGGCCCAGGCCGACCAGATCATTGCCCGACTCGACACCGACGAGGACCCTCGCGACATCGCAGCCGACATGTGTGCGCTGTATGAGGACACCAAGCCTCAGAGCCAGATCTGAGTCGTGGCTCCGGCTCGGGAGCTGCATGCAACGATCACGATCACGAGCTGACCTGCGAGATGTGGGAATGTCCGATCACCGGACAGCGGATGCGGTCCTCGTCGACCGCATCCGCTCCGGCGATCGTGCCGCGATCACCGAGCTGTACGACCGATACGCCGACCCGATTCACGCCTTTTGTCATGCCCAGCTCCGCAGTGATGCCGATGCCGCTGATGCCGCGCAGGACACCTTTGTCACTGCAGTGGAGAAGCTGCATCAGCTGCGAGAACCCAGCCGGCTTCGACCGTGGCTCTACTCGATCGCCCGACGGGAAGCCCTGGCTGGATTCAAGGACCGGGCGCGGAGCGTCCCGGTGGACGACATGACCACCATCCAACAGCTGGACGACGGCGACCTGGGGGGCCTTCACGAGCGGGAACTCACGGGTCTGGTGTGGGAGGCAGCGGGCGGTCTGGAGGAGCGCGACCAGGCGGTTCTCGATCTGCACCTCCGCCACGATCTCGGTGGCGACGACCTCGCGGCGGCCCTCGAGGTGGCCCGTGACCACGCCTACACGCTGCTCGCGAGGGCCAAGAAGCGCCTCGGACGGTCGGTGGGGGCGCTACTGGTCGCCAGGCATGGCCGGCGCGACTGCGACAGTCTGAACCAGCTGCTCGGCTCCTGGGGCGGCGGCCTCACAGCGGAGCTCCGAAACACGATCAACCTCCACGTCGATCGCTGCGATACGTGTGGCGAAAAGAGAAGTCGACTGACGGATCCCGCAGCGTTGTTCGCCGCCATCCCTCTCGTTGCTGCGCCCGCTGCACTTCGGGCCGAGGTGCTGTCGGGTCTGGACGCTCCCGCGTCGGCTGGAGCTGCTGGCCCAGCCGCCGGATCAGTGCCTGCGGGATCGGCGGACGCGGGCATGACAGGAGTGTCCGCAGCCAAAGTCGCGGCGCTTGCGGTCGCGGCGGTCGCGGCAGCTGCAGCCGGCTTCGGTGGCGTGCGGCTCCTGGCTGATTCAGGTGCTGACGAAGCTGCGGAGCCGGCTGCTGTTGTTGCGAACGCCGGCCCCGCTCGGAGCGAAGAGCCAGAAGTCGTCGCCGAGACGGCACCGGTCGAGATCTCAGCGGACGAGACTGGGCTGGCCGAGCCGCCGGCCACGAGCAGTCCGGGCTCGGAACCCGACCTGTGGGAGGGCTGTAGCGAGGCCGCAGTGTTCGCGTCGGCCATCCAACCTCTGGATGACGCCGCGATGCCAGCTGAGATCCAGACTCAGCTCACCGCGATCTTGGCTCTCTTGACGTTCCTGGATGCCCGGGAAGATCTGCCCGACGCGGTGCGCGCCGTGGTCGATCACCGGCTGCCGCTCCAAGAGGCCTTCACCGAGGCGGTTGCGGCCCAGGGATGGCAGCTCCTCGGCGATGAGCCGGGGCATGACCCGACGAGCGGTGCAGCCCTGATCGCGGCCCTCGGACAGAGCTGCGACGTCGGCAGCTGATTCCTGGGTTGGGCCGTGCCCGTCGTGGTGTCAGCCGAAGTCCGGTGGTCGCTTCTCGAGGAACGAGCGCATTCCCTCGCGGGCATCGGGCCCGAGAAAGACCTCGGTCTGCGCGGTGTACTCGTGGTCCAGAGCATCATCGAGCGAGCCCCGCGTTCCGACCTGCACGCCTCGCTTGATGAGAGCGAGGGTTCGCGGCGGGCCCGCGGCGATTCGGCCCGCGAAAGCCCGCCACTGCTCCTCGAAGGTCTCGTGTGGGTGGACCTGGTTGAGGAGGCCGAGGCGTTCGGCGGTCGCTGCGTCGACCCGGTCTCCGGTCATCATCAACTCCATCGCCTTCGCTGAGCCGATCAGCTGGGTGAGGGAGTGAAAGCCGCCCCAGTCGGGCACCAGGCCGATTTTCACGAATGACTCGCTGAACACCGCCCGATCCGACCCGACGCGCATGTCGCAGGCCAAGGCCACGTTCATTCCGGCGCCGGCCGCGGGACCGTTGACCGCGGCGATCGTGGGCTTTGGTGTCTCGGTCAAGAGGCGGACGACTCGAGCGCCGGCCCGCATGCGCTCTTGGAGGACGGTGGTGTCGTCGGCGTCCTGCAGGGCGGCCATGCTCGCGATGTCGCCTCCGGCGCAGAATGCCCGTCCTGCCCCGGTCAGTACGATGCAGCGAACCTCGTCGTCCACCGCGAACCCTTCGAGCACCGTGAGCAGTTGCCACCGCATGTCGTCGGTGAACGCGTTCAACACCTCGGGTCGATTGAACATCGCGACCCCGACCCCGTCGCGCACCTCTGCCACGACCAAGTCATCGACTGGTTCATCTGGCACATCAACTGGCACATCAACTGGCACATCAACTGGCACATCAACTGGCACATCAACCATGTCGCCTCCAGGGCGTCGAGAGTAGAGCCGCCTCCAGGGTTCGCGTCCAGCGTCCGGTATCGCCGGGGTCGAGTGATGTGGGGCGGTTCCGCGGAACCGCACCCGATTCGCCCCTCGATCTGAGCGCTACCGGCACATGCGAGCGGGCTCGCCGCAGACCTGTCGGTGGAAGCGGGAGCTGGACGGAGCCCCGAAACTTCGACACGGGAGCCGGTCGAGCCGGTCCCAGTGTCGGCAGAAGCACGTCACCTGCGAATCGCCCGATCTGTCGACAACCAGACCGCCCCAGTCGGCCTCAGTGTCGAAAATTGGGCGAGCTGGATGTCGCGGAGCCCATGGCTGTTCGGTACCGCGACGAGCCGACGGCCCCCTGAGTTGAGGCCGCTTGGAGATGCGCTTGTCGGCGCCTCCACCAGGCCAGGCGCCGGTTCTCTGGGAGTCTTGTGGAGCTAAGGGGAATTGAACCCCTGACCCCTTCCATGCCATGGAAGTGCTCTACCAACTGAGCTATAGCCCCGAGGAGGGCTCAACGCTACCACCGCGACCCTGCGATGCAATCCGAGCGAGAGGCCCCTTTGGAGGCCGCCTGGGGCCGAAGCGAGCCCGCAGCGACAAC
>CAZVUM010000075.1:0-10991 GCA_964629575.1 uncultured Acidimicrobiales bacterium
TACACCCCATCGCCCCGTACGAGGTCGGCGATCGAGGCGACGAACTCGTCGGTGGTGAGGTGCCAGGGGACCGACATCCCGGTGAAGGCGTCACCGATGACGAGGTCGGCGGAGTCGTGCGGAAGCGCCTCGAGCGTGAGGCGGGCATCGCCGGCAGTGACTCGTACGCCGTCGTCCAGGTCGTCGCCGAGGGCCTCCGCAACGACGTCGACGAGATCTGGGTCGATCTCGAGAACCTCGCTGGTCGATCCCGGGCGAGCCTCGGCGAGATACCTCGGCAACGTCAGACCGCCGCCGCCGACATGAACGGTGTCCAGCGGGCCCGGGGGCAGAGCGTCGGCCACCGCCGCCAGCAAACGGATGTACCGAAACTCCAGGTGGAGCGGGTCGTCGTCGAGGTAGGCATGGCTCGCCTGATTGAGAACGAGAAGGCGCCCGGTCGATCCGTCGGGATCGGCTTCGATCGCCCCGCAGGCGTATGCGGTCTCGAACTCGCAGCGATCCGTCGACACGACCGCCAGGCCCACCAACACGAGCCCCGGGACCAGGAGCATCGGCTGACCCCGTCGCCATGATCCAAGCCGTACGGCCAGGGCCAGCCCAACCGCCACCAGCAGAGCGCCGATCGTGATGACCACCGAACGGGTCCCGAACCACGCCACCAAGACGAAGCCAGTGAGGAAGGTGCCTGCCAGAGCGCCCGCGGTTCCCGCTGCAGACAGCGTTCCGACAACTCGGCCGGTCTGGGACACATCGGTCAGGAGCATCTTCGCCACGATCGGTGTCACCGAGCTCAACGTGGCAGCCGGCAACAAGAAGGCGACCACCGAGATCAGCACGATGGCGGCGGTGCCCGGCGTGGCCGTGGGGCCCACCCACGACACGAGCGGAAGCGACAACCACGACAGCGCACCGCCGCCGATCAGAGCGAGCGGTAGCAGGTGGCTCGGGGAGTGGCGATCCGCCAGTCGGCCGCCGAGCGCGCTACCCGCTGCGATGCCGGCGAGGATCGTGCCGATGATCCCGGTGAACGTTTCGATCGAAACCCCGACATAAGGGGCCATGAGCCGGCCGGCGAGGATCTCGAGCACGAGCACCGAGCCCGACGTGAAGAACACGAGGGCATGAGCGGCGCGCGACGACACGTCAGGCCGCGACAGTGGGAATGCGCTGAATGTCCTGGATCACGTCGGGCGGCAGTTCTTCGGCGCCGGGCAGCACGTTGGTGCCCACGGCGTCGCAGACTCCACCGAGCCGTGTCGCGATCTCGTCGGCAATCTCGTCGTGGCGACCGACGGCAGCGAAGAGGCGCACCACGTCGTCGTCGATGAGTCCGGCCATCTGGTCCCAGCCGTCGTTTTTTGACAGGTGGTTGAGCTCCTGGCCGAGGTCGAGCAGGTCGTGCTCGGCGAAGACTGGCCAGTACGCTCGGGTGCTCCCATAGAACCCGACGCGGTAGCGCACCCACTCAACGGCAGACGCCACCGCTTCGTCGTCGGGCCCCGTGCAGATGAAGCCGCCGCCGGAGATGACGAAGTTCTCCCGCGGTCGACCTCGCTGATCGAGTCCTGCCTGAACTTCCGGGAGGATCTGTCTTTCGAGGTAGTCACGGGTGCAGAACGGGTGGAGCCGCACCCCGTCGCACACCCGGCCCGCGACCCGCAGCATCGCTGGGCCGACCGCCGCGATGGTGATGCGGGGCGGAGGGCCGTCGAGCGGGTCGGGCCGAAAGTTGGGCGTCATCAGGGAGAACGAGTAGTGATCGCCCCCATAGGACAGGTCGTCGCCCGTGACCCAGCAATCCCAGATCGCACGCACAGCCTCCACGTACTCCTGCATTCGGGGCGCCGGGCCCGCTCCTGGTTCGGTCGGCCAGGGCACGGAGAAGCGTCGCTGGTTGTGGCCCTTCACCTGGCTGCCGAGGCCGAGCTCGAAGCGTCCGTTGCTCGCGCGCTGGAGGTCCCATCCGACGTTGGCGGCCACCATCGGGCTGCGGGGAAACGAGATCGCGACACCCGTTGCCAGCTGCAGCGACTCGGTGGCCACCGCGGCCACGGCGAGCGGAAGGAACGGGTCGTGCTTGTTCTCGGGAACCGAGACACCGTCGTAGCCGGCCGCTTCGACGCTGCGCGCAGCGTCGGTGACCTGGCGAAGGTCGGTGTAGGGGAGTGAGGTGTAGACCTGCATCCGGGTGAGGCTATGCGCCCGGTTCGGTTTGGGTGCCAGGGAGCACGTCGGCGAACTCGTCCCAGGTCTTCCACTCCGGTTGGGCCGGCTCGTGCCCGTCGCCAGGGCTCGCGTCGGACAGCTCTCCGGTTGCGAGGTCGTGAACGTAACGCGGGCAGTTGGGGAACGATCGCCCGACGCTCACCTCGACGACAGCCTCCGCCCCCTCGTGCTGCCCGACCACTTCGGAGTCGGTCAGGACTCGGGCGGTGCCGTGAATCCGGATCCGGACAGGACGGTCGTCCTGGCGAATGAACAGCAGCGACACCTTGCCACTGTCGACGATGTTGCCGAGGCTGCGGTACATGCCGTTGCCGTCGTAGCTGGGGAAGCGAAGGGTATGGGCGTCGACCACCTCCACGAACCCTGGCCGTCCGCCCTTGTGGCTCACGTCGGGGAAACCGTCGCTGTCGACGGTTGCCAAGAAGAAGTAGCTGGCCCGCTCGATGAAGGCGCGCTGGCGATCGTCCAGCTCCTCGCGAACGGTGATCTCCCGCAACCGATCGGCCAGCCGCCGAGCATCGAAGTGATCCTGGAGGGAGCGTGCGCCCTCTCCGTACAGCTCAGGAGCCGTGCCGGCCGCGTCGTGCGTCATGACCAGACCCTATTCTCCGGTGATGGGCAGCTACGAGGGATACACCGGGGTCGAAGTGGAAGCGCGGGACGACGGTGTTGTCGTCGCGACACTCAACCGCCCGGAACGGCTCAACTCGTTCAACGGTCAGATGCGCGAGGACATCCACCGCCTGCTCGGCGAGGTGACCGACGACGCCGACGCCCGGGTTCTGGTGATGACGGGCGCAGGTAGGGCCTTCTGCAGCGGCGCCGACCTCACCGCCGAGGATCGGCGCGGGTGGCCGATTCGGCCCCATGAGCCGCTGTTCGGCTGGTGTACGAGTCTGCTGGAGATGCCCAAGCCCACGATCTGCGCCGTCAACGGGCTCGCGGCGGGAGGCGGACTCGGCCTCGCGCTGTTGTTCGACATCAGGATCTGCGCGGATGACGCACGTTTGCTGCCGATCTGGATGAAGCGAGCGATTCACCCCGACGACCTCATCACCTGGACCCTGCCTCGCCTGGTCGGCTACAGCCGAGCGTTGCACTGGCTCTACACCGCCGAGGAGATTCCGGTCGATATCGCAGCCGCTGCGGGCATGGTGAACGAGGTCGTCCCTGCAGAGGACGTGCTGCCAACGGCCCTGCGACTCGCCGAACAGCTCGCTGCGGGCCCGCCGATGCACATGAGCCTGACCAAGCAGGCGGTGATGAAGGGCCTCGACGGCACGGGCTTCGATGCGGCGCTGCTCGAGAGCTGGGGCCAGGCCAAGGCCCTCGCCTCGGAGGACTTCCAAGAGGGCCTGGCCGCGTTCAAGGAGAAGCGGCCCCCGGTCTTTCGAGGTCGCTGAGCGCCCGCTCGCACCAGCAGCTGCTGCAGAGCGGCGACAGCGCAACAGTTTCAGGAGAAGGTGCCGCGGTGCCAGTCGTGCGCTTCGGGCGAACCGAGCCGGGGGAACTCGGGGGGACGCTTCTCGAGGAACGAATCGACGCCTTCGGAGATGTCGACCCGTCCGAACTGGTTCTCGAGGACCGCCCACATGTCGTCGAGCGACTCGTCGACATCGCGCCCAGCGTGGTCCCACACCATGCGCTTGGTCTCGGCGAGCGTCGTCGGCGAAACGGTGCCTGCGAGCGTGCGCACGTACTCCTGGGCGGCGGCAAGGGGGTCGTCGTCCAGGTACTCGAGCAGGCCCAGGCGGTACGCCTCGTCCGCATCGACCATTCGAGACGACCACAGCAGGTCGAGCGCGTTGCCGGTACCGACCAGCCGCGGGGTCGTCCATGTGACCCCGTGCTCGCTGATGAGCCCGCGCTTGGAGAACACACTGGTGAACCGAGCCTGCGGGCTGCCGAAACGCAGGTCGGCCATCGTGGCGAGCACGTACCCACCTCCTGCGGCGACACCGTTGACCGCGGCGATCACAGGCTTTGGCACCTGAGTCAGGTACGAGAACAGGCCCTTGCGGTCCTCGCTCGGCGGCTGTGGCGTTGCGCCAGTACCGGAGCCGCTGTCGGCGATCGCCGACAGCGCGTCGGTGTCGAGGCCTGCGGAGAATGCCCGCCCGGTGCCGGTGATCACGATGCCCACCACTTCGGGATCCGCGGCCGCCGCGTCGATGCACTCACGGAAGCGGCTGAGAAGCGACGACGTCATCGCGTTCATCCGTTCGGGCCGGTTGAGGGTGATCGTGGCGACCGGATCGGACACCTCGTAGATGATCTCCTCGCCGTTCGCCGAGTCGGAGGCGCTCGTCATCCCGCGTCCTTCGTCGGCTTGTGGGCCTTGCGGGAGCCCGCCTCCCAATCCTCCATGATCGGCGCATCGGACACGGTGCCGAGGATGTTGAGTTGGGGAGCTTCTCGCAGCGAGCGCTTCATCTCGGCAAACCCCGGAAAGCTCGCCAGCTCGATGACCGCGTTCCAGAGCGGAACAGCTTGCTCGTCCGATGGCACCCTGCTGATCACAGGACCGAAGAACGACAGGCCATCCGGTGGCTTGAAGGTGATGATGGGGGTGCCCACGTCGCGACCGGTGCGCGACAGAGCCAGCTCGGTCTCTTCCTCGATGACCGCATCCCAGCTCTCGTCGTCGACGGCGACCGCATACTCGGTCGGCAGCCCCGCCAGAGCCAGGCACTCGGCGGTGTGCTCGGGCGTTCCGATTCGGCCCCGCAGCCCCGAGCCCTTCGGCATCTCCCAGTACCTGGCTCCCATCGCTTCGTAGAGGGGACCCATGTGCTCGCGGCCGAGCTCCTCGCGCACCTTGGCCGCGACGCGGAGCATCCGAAGGCCAGCCGTGTGGCCCTGCTCGTACTCGGGTGGGAAATCGGTGGCGTAGTTCTTGTCCTTGTTGAGGATCCGCAACGAGATGAAGCGCCAATCGACCGAATAGTCGGTCTGCGCGGCCACCTTCTCGACCCAACGCGATGTGATCCACGCGAACGGGCAGACGGGGTCCCAGAAGAACTCGAGATCGGGGGAGTCGTCCATGGCTCTCATGCCTACCAGCTTCGACGTTCGCTAGCTTCGAGCACCGATGACAGAGGCGACCGACGGGCCCCATGCAAGCGTTCGCACCGAGGACGGCGTGGACATCGCCGTGCACCGTCTGGGCGGCGACGGTCCGCCGATCATGTTCGTGCACGCAACCGGATTCAACGCCAGGACCTATACGCCCTTCACCGCCCGGCTGTGCGAGCAGTACACCGTCTGGGCGCCCGACCTGCGCGCCCACGGGTGGAGTTCGGTCCCCGAATCGCGGGACTTCGAGTGGACCACCCTCGCCCGCGACGTCTTGGCCGTCGTTGACCATCTCGAAATCGCCACGGGCGAACTCGATTGCGTGGGTCATTCGGTCGGCGCCGCGGTGCTGCTCCTCGCCGACGCAGAACGCCCCGGGCTCATCAGGCGGATGTACGGCTACGAGCCCGTGATGTGGCGGCCAGGAGAGGTCTTCGGCCCAGGCGAGAACCCCCTCATCGCCGGAGCGGAGAAGCGTCGGGAGGTTTTCCCGAGCCGTGCCGAGGCGATGCTGCGATTCGGCTCACGGCCCCCGTTCGGCAACACACGATCCGACGCTCTTCACGCCTATGTGACCAACGCCTTCGAGGACCTTGCAGACGGAACCATCAGGCTGCGCTGCCGTGGCGTCGACGAGGGCGCGACCTACGACGGCGAGCGGGTGAGCACCAACGACCGGATCACGGGGTGCCAGGCGCCTGTGGTGATCGGCAAGGGGGCAGACGAGATCTCCGCCCAGCTCGGTCTTCCGGCCCACGAGAGCCTGGCCAACTCGGTTCTCGTCGAGCACCCCGACCTCGGCCACTTCGGCCCGCTCGAGGCTCCGGACCGCCTCGCCCGAGATGCCCTCGCCGCCCTCACCGGCTGATTCCTCGCAGCCTTCCGGCTGATCCGCCGCAGCCTTCCAGCTGATTCGTCACCCCGCGGGCTCGGCTGCCTCCACCGCTGCGACGCATGCGGCAAGCACCGCTTCGGGCTGGTCGCGGTGCGCCACATGCCCGCAGTCTGCGAGGAACCACGTCTCCGCGTTCGGTACCCGCCTCTCGATCGACTCCAACATGGCCTCGGTGGCGTACTCGTCGTGATCACCCTGGACCGCGATCACAGGAACCGTGATGTCGGCGAGCAGCGATTCGATGTTCCACGAGCCGAACTCGTCCGAGAGCCACACGTCTCGCCACCGATCGAAGACCAGCGCCGGCTCGTCGTGATGACGGGCCAGTCCGCCGACGATCTGTTCGCGCGATGCGGAGATCGAACGGATCCCCTCGAGGCAGACCTCCTCCACGAACACGTGAGGCGCGATCACGCAGACCGCTCTCGGTTCGACCGCGCCTGTCGCCGTCGCGATCAGCGCGATCGAGGCGCCATCGCTGTGGCCGACGAGCACGGGAGCGGCGAGCCCCCTCACCCCCTGCTCACCCACAGCGGCCAGTAGCCGCGGCAATGTCTCGACGGCCTCCCGGTGCATGAAGTCGGCGTCGTGTCGATCTGGCGCGGCGGCGCTTCGGCCATGTCCGCCTCGGTCGAAAGCCACGACCGTGCGATCGGTCGCGGTCGCCAGGTCGGTAGGCAGCGACCGCCACTGCGTCACCGAGCCCAGGCCCTCGTGCAACATCACGATCGGAGCGGCTTCGCCAGATTGATCGGACGAGCCGGCCCACACCTCGACGTGAAGGTCGACGCCGGCGACCGGCACGGACAGCGAGCGTGACTCCACGGGCTCTTGTGTAGTCCACATCGCCGACTCGGGGTACCGTCCGCCGGTGCCCTTCGTCCCCATCGTCGGAACCCTCGTGTACCTGTTGGATCGTCAGACGGACCGCGTCCTGATGATCAGACGCGACGCCCGACCCGACGACGACCACTACGGCAAGGTGAACGGCCTCGGCGGCAAGCTCGAACCCGATGAGCACGTCGTGGCAGGAGCGCGACGCGAGCTGCACGAAGAAGCCGAGATCGAGCTGACGTCGCTGCAGCTGAGGGGCACCATCACCTGGACCAACTTCGGTCCCAAGGAGGAGGAATGGCTCGGCTTCGTCTTCCTGGCAGACGGCTGGATCGGGGAGCCGCCTCCATCCAACGACGAAGGCACGCTCGAATGGATCGACAGGAGCCGGCTACTCGCCGCGTGCTCCGACGACGATGCCGAACGCGCCAGAGCTGACCTGCCCATGTGGGCCGGTGATCGCCACTTCGTGCCGCTGGTGTTCGACGGGGACCCGCGCGCCTTTCACGGCACCATGCCCTACGACAGGGACCGTCCTCTCAGCTGGAGCTACGAACGGCTCTGAAGCCCGATCACTGGCTCAGGAGTCGGCGAACCCTGCGTCGCTGTGCTTGCCGTCGCAGAACGGCTTGTTCTCCGATGCGCCGCAACGGCAGAGCGTGACGCGGTTGCGCACCTCGTAGCGCTCACCCTCGGCGCTTTCGACAGTGATGCCTCCCTGGAGGTACAGCGGTCCGTCGTCGACGATCTGCACCTGAGTGGGAAGGCACTGCTCGTTGGCCTCAGCTTCGCCGTCGAGCGTGTAGGTGAGCGCGCCGGACGGGCAGGCGTCGATCATGTTCATCGCCTGAAGCCGCGCTGTCGTGTCGCCGGTCTCCTCCACGAGGTTCCACAGGTTGGTCGCCTTTGTGCCGCAGAAACCGGCGTGTACGCAGATCGACCGATCGTCGCGGATCGAGATCCCGGTGCCACCCAGCTCGCTCGACCGTTCGCCGTACGTGCCAGACGCGGTCTCGGCGTCCTCCCACTCCTCGTTGTTGTGCGACCCGTCGCAGAACGGCTTGTTGTCGGAGTGGCCGCAGCGGCACAGCGCGGTCATGCCGTCGCCGGTGTCCATGACCGGCTTCGACAGGTAGGTGAGCGATTCCTCGTGCTCGCTCTTGACGATGCTGGCCCGCCGCACCGGTACCTCGCCGGGCACCAGGTAGGGCCCTCGCGGCCTCACGTTCAGAACGGTTTCGTCATCGGACATCTCGGTTCCCCCTGTCGTCTCCGTCGCGAGACTACGACGGTTGACCCCACGCACGGGTCAGCGCCCGCGGCAATTCCTCGATCCACTGGATGAGATCGTGTCCGCACACCCGCTCGGTCCAGTCGTGTGGCGACTTCGCGAAGTGCAACCAGGCTGCCCAGGCTTCGGTGGCCTGATGAAAGCCGGTCTCCAAGGTGCCTGCGCACAGGTGGACAAACGGTGCGCTCTCCGCGTCCCACCCCATCTGCTCGTTGGGTGGCATCCCGGTCGAATAGGCGATGCAGTGCCCGAAGCGATCGCGGTGCATGTGCCCGGTGGCGAGCGCGTGACCGCCACCGTCGGAACAGCCGAAGACCGCCCGGTGCTCCCGCTCTGTGGACACCCCGAACGTCTCCTCGGCCCATGTCGAGAGTTCGTCGACGAAGAAGCGCTGGTGGCGATCGAACCGATCGTCATCGAAACCCGGCAGATACTCGAGAGCTCGCTGGTTACCGGTGTGGTCCATCGGGGCCGAATGAGCCGCGACAACCACGACGCGAGGCACAGAGCCGTTCACGATGCCCGCATCCAGGCGCCGGACGTAGGGGGAGAACATGTTGCCGTCGGTGGAATACACCACCGGCAATGTCTCGCTGGGGGAGTGGTCGGGCGGCAGGTAGACCTTCACCTGTCGGTTCTCCCGCAGAGCGGTGCTCGTGAACGAGTGCCCGTCGAATGTGCCGTGGAGCTCCTCATCGGCATGGGACGGCAGTTCGGCGGGCGCATCGGGCCCTCGGAATCGGTGGTCCACTGGACCCCGCCCGCCCGACAGGGGCATGCCGTTGTCGCCCAGCTCCCAGAAGCCATAGCCGATCACGGCCTCACTGAGCCGTTCGATCCGGATCTGGACGGCGAACAGGTCGTTGGGTGTGCCATCGGACTCGGGGACCCGCCACATCGGGAGCTCGAACACCGGCCCTGGCAGCAGGCCCGCGGCGTCGGAGCGCGACGCGAGGGTGAGCACGTCGCCGTCGGCCCAGCCCCCTTCGGGATGGGCATCGAGCCCCGCCCGAATCTCCTCCGCGGTCGGGTCGTTCCAGACACGGCAGAACTTCTGACCCAGGGGCAGCTCGTCGGCCTCGGCCCTCTCCCGGGCGAGGCTCTGGTTCTGGCGGTCGACGTTGTCGCGTAGCTGCTGGAGCGGCGGGAGGCCGACAGCGGCCCGGTCGTCGTCATCGGCCATGCCGTCGAGTGGCGCGAGGACCGCATCCCCCTGGTGCTCCATCGTGACGGTGCCGTACCGCTGCGGCCGGCCCGACATCAGGCTCACCTTGTCCGCACACTCGGCAAAGAGCACTCCGGCTCCGGGGATCTGTGCTTCGTGGGCGCGGGCTGCCAGCTGGCCGGCGATGTTGAGCTGCTGTGGGCCGGCCCAGACCGAAATCGCCCTCGCGGCCCGAAAAGCCTCGGCTCCCTGGGCCTGGGGCAGGTCGGGGTGTTGGAGGAGCTGGCGGGCGAAGAACGGCGCCTCGGTGTCCTCTGAAGACTCCAGCTGCGACAGCACTTCCCCGAGACCGCTCATCGATGCCCCCTCCTCGGGCGCCGAGGCTACAGGCAGCCGTTGGACTCGCTACCGTCTGATCGATCACCGACGCGAACGATGAGGAGTCCCGGTGTCAGAGGAACTGGTCCTGACCGAGCAGCGCGGCCACGTGCTGTTGATGACGCTCAACCGCCCCAACGACATGAACGCGTTCAACACGCCGCTCGCGACTGCGCTCGGTGAGACCCTGGACGCTTTCGATGCCAACCCTGAGCTGCGGGTCGGCGTGCTGACCGGTGCTGGCCGCGGCTTCAGCGCGGGGATGGACCTCAAGCAGTTCGCCGATGGCGGCATCGACGGGATGCCCAACGTCGGCGACCGTGGCTTTGCCGGTATCACCGAGAAGAGCTGCGCCAAGCCGATCATCGCCGCCGTCGAGGGGTTCGCCCTGGCGGGGGGCCTCGAGGTGGCGCTGTCGTGCGACCTGATCGTGGCGTCTGAGGGAACCAAGCTCGGCGTCCCCGAGGTCGGGGTCGGGCTGTTCGCGGGCGCCGGTGCACTGCTGCGCCTTCCCCGTCAGCTTCCCTACTCCATCGCCATGGAGATGGCGCTGACCGCAGATCCGATCACCGCCGAGGTCGCGCTCCAGCACGGCATGGTCAACCGGGTCGTGCCGAGGGGCGAGACCGTGGATGCCGCCATGGAGCTCGCCGAGCGAATCGCCAAGAACGCCCCGAGGGGTGTTCGGGCCTCGAAGCAACTGCTGAAGGACGTCCTCGGTGTCGCCGAGGACGACTTCTGGGCTTTCCAGCGCGCGGCGATGGAGGACGTCTTCGGCTCCGAGGACGCCATCGAGGGTGCGACAGCGTTCGCGGAGAAGCGGGCCCCCAACTGGCAGGACAAGTAGCGCTGGCTGGATCTCGTTGGTCCGAGCGGGACGACGTTCCCCGCGGCACGGACTATGACGCCAGATGGGAGCGCCTCGCCGCTTCGGGTGAGTCGGTCCATGGCGAAGCAGATCTGATCTCGAGCTATGGCCCGGCCTCGGTCCTCGACGCCGGTTGCGGAACGGGGCGGGTCGCCATCGAGCTGGCTCGCCGCGGTATCGACGTGGTGGGCGTCGACCTCGACGCAGCGATGCTCGACGCCGCGCGTCACAAGGCGCCCGAGCTCCACTGGGTACG
>CAZVUM010000075.1:11091-23280 GCA_964629575.1 uncultured Acidimicrobiales bacterium
ATCGCCGGATTCCAGCTCGGACCCGACAGGCTCAGCCTCGATAGCTACGACGCGGCCGGCTCAGCGGCCGGGCTCGAACTCGAGGACCGATGGTCCACCTGGGACCGGGCACCGTTCGCCGGAGGCGACTATGCCGTCTCCGTACACAGGGCCATCTGAGGACACAGGGCCGTCTCAGCGGGGAGCGGCTGAGATCAGTCGGTGGGAAGCCGAGCGAGGAGCTCGAACTTGCGCTCCTCGTACTCGTCGAAGTCGATTTCGTCGTTGTCGAACTGCTGCTGCAGCTGTTCGACGAGGCGCAGCAGGTCGGACGCGGAGATCTCTTCTCCGAGCTGCTCCTCGAAGGGAACGTCACTTTCCGTGGCGGGTTCGGCCTCGAACTGCGGGGTCTCGCCGGGCAGGGTCTTGCCCATGCGCTTGGCCCGCTTGGCCTCTGCCTTGGCCTTCTTGGCCCTGTCCCGCTGGAGTTTCTCGAAGGTCGTACGGCTTCCGGCCATGGAGACTCCTCAGGTGGATGATCAGGTGCGCGCCAAAGGGGGGAGAGGCTTTGGCGAAGTGTCCAGTGTAGACGTTCGACACCGAATCTGCGCGTTCAAGCATGCTGGAGAACGAGGGGGAGGACCCGACCACTCCCCGCGTCGCAGAGCAGGAAGCCGGCCACTGTGAGCGTCCATCTGCTGGAAACAACATCGTCGATGAGCAGGACGGGCCCGTCGATCAGCGGTGGTTGGGGCAGCTCTGTGGCTACGACGGACAGACGGCCCCACAGATTCGCCACCTGGTGGGCGCTGTTGGCCTGATCGGCTTGGAACCCAGCGGTCCGACCCGGATCGTCCCACCGCAGAGCGTGGTGGACCGGGAGCGAGCCGATCCGGCCCAACTCGGACGACATCACCTCGATGACCGCCTGATTGCGGCGCGACGGCATCGGACAGATCCACGTGGGACGGGTGTCCCAATCCCAGCGACGCAGCACCGCCACAAGTCCGGCGACGACGTCCGACGCTGCGTCGGCCGCCCGTGCCAGTTCGGCCACCCCGGCCGCCTCGTCGACGTCGCCCGAAGCCAATGCCACGAGCAGCCGGCCGACCTCGTCGTCCCAGCCACCGTCGCCCCGTCGGCTCAAGGTGCGGCCCCGGGCGTTCTGGTGTTCGGCTGCGATCCTCCCGCGGGGCTCGTCGAGCCCCGATGGCCACTGACGCCGCGGCTCGATCGCGACATCGTGGCCGCGCAGGGCTGCGGTGGCGGCTCCGACAACCGGAGCTGGCGGCGAGGGCCACTCTCGGGGGGAACAGCTGTCGCACCGCCCACAGGCTCTCGATTCGGCGTCGTCGAGGCGGCGGCGCAGGTAGTCGAGCCGACAGCCGTCGTGGGTGACGAACGTCCTCATCTCCTCCTGCTCGGCCCGCCGGAGCTCTCGCAGTCGACCCGCCAGCTCGGCGTCGTAGGTCCACGACGGGTCGGTGAGGAGCCATCCGCTCTTTCCGCGCGAGATCGCTCCCTGCACATCGAGGATGTCGAGGAGGGTGCCGAGCCGTCCCCTGCTGAGGTTCACGGAGGATTCGAGTTTGGGCAGCGTCGTCGGCTTGGTCGGGGAGAGACGATCGATGACTTCTCTGCACTGTTCCTCTGACGGCAGGCTCACGGATTCGAACCAGCTCCAGATCGCCCGGTCCTCGGGTCGCGGGAGCGCGATCACCTCGGCCCGGTCGATGGCCCGCCCGGCGCGTCCGATCTGTTGGTAGTACGACACTGGGCTCGGGGGAAGTCCCAGATGGATACAGAGGGCGAGGTCGGGCTTGTCGAATCCCATGCCGAGCGCGCTGGTCGCCACCAAGACGTCGAGCTCGTTGGATTTGAGGCCCGCCTCGAGCCCTTCGCGGAGCTCGGGCTCGGTCGAGCCGGTGTATGCGGCGGCTGCGATGCCGTGGTCGCGAAGAAACAGGGCGAGTTTCTCCGCCGTGTCGACGGTGAGCGTGTAGACGATGCCCGAGCCCTCGCATCGGGGGATGGTGTCGGCGATGAAGGCCCACCTCTGCGCCTCGTTGTCGAGCTCGACGACCGACAGGTGCAGCGAGTCACGGTCGAGAGACGTTCGCAAGACGACGGTGTCCGCGCCGAGCTGGCCGGCGACGTCGGCGGTGACTCGATCGTTTGCCGTGGCCGTCGTCGCGAGAACCGGCGTGTCGGCGGGCAAGTCGTCCAAGAGCCTGCGCAGCCGGAGGTAGTCGGGTCGAAAGTCGTGACCCCAGTCGCTGATGCAATGGGCTTCGTCGCAGACCAGCGAGATCGGTCGGTCGAGCAACGTGGCGAACACCCGGTCCCGAAACCCGGGGTTGGCGAGGCGCTCGGGGGCGATGAGCAGCAGATCGATCTCGTCGTCGTCGATCGCCCGCTCGACGGCGTCCCACTCGTCGAGGTTGGCGCTGTTGATCGTGGCGGCCGACAGCCCGAGCCGGCGTGCCGCTGCGACCTGGTCGCGCATGAGGGCGAGGAGAGGTGACACGACGAGCGTGGGCCCCCACCCGCGGTCGCGAAGCATCCGGGTGGCGCTGAAGTACACCGCCGACTTGCCGAACCCGGTGCGTGCCACGAGGAGCGTGCGCTGTCCCCTCGACAGCGTCGCAGTGACCGCCTCGAGCTGTTCGGGCCGCGGCTCGGCTCCGGGACCCGCCAGGGCTCGAACGTGCGCCGCGAGCTCTGTTTCGACTTCGGCTGGCGTTGGGCGAGGCGGCGAGGCGGAGCTCATCGGCCGTCAAGCTAGCGAGCGACTGTGACAGCGAGGCCGTGTGCGGCCGTGCGAGTGCGGCGGGCCGGTCAGCCCAGTGCGCTCAGCGCGGGCTCGGCCGTGAAGGAGTCCACCTGTTGCAACACCGCATCCGACGACATCGGCACTCCGAGGTGGAAGCCCTGGGCCGGGTCGCATCCCAGTTCGGCCAGGAGGTCGAGGCATCCTCCGCTCTCGACCCCCTCACCGATGGACTGCAGTCCGAGCGATCTCACCAACTCGATGATGTTCTTCAAGATGATGCGATCCGTGGCCGAGGTCTCCGCGGTTGCGCACCGAGAGGTTGATGGAGACCTCGAGGTCGTGGCCCGCCTCGCTGAACCGCCGCAGATCGTCGAGGGCCTGTCGCACGACCCACCGGGTGAGGTCCTTCATCTGGCCGGACACCTCGGCCAGCTCGATGAAGATGTCGGGGCGGATCACACCATGGCGCGGGTGGGTCCATCTCGAGAGCACCTCGGTGCCGACGACCCGACCCGTTGCGACGTCGATGACGGGCTGATGGGCCAGGCGAAGGTGACCTTCGGAGATCGCGACCTCGAGGTCGGCGACGAGCGACAGCCGCTCGCTGCCGAAGTTGTCGATCTCGCTGGCGTACCGTTCGACCTCGCTGCCGCGCGCCTTTGCGCAGTACATCGCGACGTCCGCGCACCGCACGAGGTCAGAAGCCGTGGACGCATCCTCTCCGAACTCGGCCACGCCGATGCTGGCTCGCACCCTCAGACGCAGGTGACCGATGGTGAAGGGCCGGTTGATCGCGTTCACCAGCGAAGCGGCGCGCTCCCTGGCGACGTCACCGTTTGCTCCGAACAGGATCACCGCGAACTCGTCGCCGCCGAGGCGGGCGACGAAGTCCCCTGGGCGGGCCCGGCCGGCGATGCGTCGACCCACCTTGTGGAGGAGGCGGTCGCCGGTCTCGTGGCCGAGTGAGTCGTTGACCTCCTTGAAGTCGTCGAGATCGATCATCAGCATCGCCGACGTTCCCGACTGGAGATCCAGCCGTTCGTTGAGGGCCTCGATGACCGGTTCGGCGCCCTCGACAGGCCAGCGGAGGAGGAGTTGGGCGACAGGCGACGATCGCACCAGGTGTCCGAGGGTGAGGGCTTCTCGCTCCGCATCGATCTGGTCGGTGCGATCCATCATCACGCCGTCCTGGTACGACACCCGACCCGAACGATCCACGACCGGCTGGTGCGGCTCTCGAACCAGCGCCAACTTCCGTCAACGTGGCGGAAGCGGATCGTGCACGGGAGATCGCTCTCGCCCCGCAGCGTCGCCACCAGAAGCGGGAGGTCGTCTTCGTGGATCACGCTCGACCAGAAACCTGGCTCACGCCAGCGATCCGCTGGGTACCCAAGCAGTCTTTCGGCAGCCCCCGACACACGCACGGCGCCGCCGCGGCCGGCATCGGGCAGCTCCTCCCACAGGATGGCGTCGATGCCGTTGGTGGTGAGTCGCTCGCGCTCCGCGCTCGCCTTGGCGAGGGCGTTGAGGTGGGCGCTGCGCACGACCAGCAGCACAGCGAGCAGGGCAAAGGCGAGCGTCGCCGGGTTGGAGCGGAGGGCGGCGTCTCGCGCGATCGTGACGGCCACCAGCCCCAGCACCGCGACGCAGTTGGTGACGGCGAGCGCCGGACGCATCGCGGTGGCCCACGCGAGCGAGCCGACGCAGACGACGAAGACAGCGGACGTACCGAGCTCGAGAAGGGCTACCGGCGCCAGGACGACGATGCTCAGCGCCCAGAGCGCCTCCGAGCGTCGATGGAGCCGTTGCTCGGCCCCGTAAGAAAGCTCCCGATCAGCCGAGAGCCGGTTGGAGCGCACGCCGAACCGCGTTCCACGCCTCGTGTTGGGGGTCGATGAGGTCGAAGTGGTCCGCGCCATCGATGACGCTCACATCGGCACCTTCGAGCCGGGTGAACTCCTCCGGCACGATGCCGTCGTCGGTACCGATGACGATGAGCGTGGGCCCGCCGCTCGGGCGCGGCGTCGCGGCGTCGGCCCGTTCGGGCGCGGAGTCTACGCTGGCCTGGAGGAAGGCGTTGATGGCTCCTCCGCCCAATCCTGCAGCTGAGCCCTCGGTCAAACGAACGACGGGGGCCTGCCCGACTGCGAGAGCGAAGTCGATGGGGTGTGTGCCGTTTCCGGCCGCCCACAGCGCGAGATGGCCGCCGGCGCTGTGGCCGACGATGGCGACCCTGTCGAGGTCGTAGCCCAGCTCGGGCGCCAGTTCGGCGAGTCTCTCGAGCGCGGCGTCGATGTCCTCGAGCGTTCCGGGGTAGCCGCCGCCGGGCTGACCGACCCTGCGGTACTCGATGTTCCAGACGGCGTAGCCGGCGGCCACCAGGTCGGCGGCGAGCGGATCCATGAGACCGAGTCCGTAGGTCGCGCGCCAGAACCCGCCGTGCACGAGCACGACGACGGCGAGGGGCTCGGGGGTGTCAGGCGTCCACACCTCGACGAACTGTTCTGGGTCGTCGCCGTATGTCACGACAGAACGCCCCAGATTCGCGGGCTCGGCACTGTCGGGCGGCGGGGGCGGCTCACTGCGTCCGGTCACGACCGCGAGTATGCCGACCGCGAGCAGGCCAATCGCTGCCAGCGCTGCGCGGGAGATCTTCACGCGATGGGTTCGGAGCCGTTCACGAGGTGGATGGTGCCATGATGGGCCGTCGCCGAACGAGGGAGTGTGCCTTGGCGCGGTTCGAAGAGATCACCTATGAGGTCGAGGGCGATGTCGCCGCCATCACGATCGATCGGCCCGAGGCGCTCAACGCGATCACGCCGACCATGTTCGACGAGCTGAACGAGGCGGCCGAATCGGCTCGCGACGATGCGTCTGTCCGCTTCGTCGTCCTGACCGGCGCCGGCCGGGCCTTCTCCGCGGGGGTCGATCTCAAGGCGCTGGGGCAGCGCACGCTCGACAACGGCAAGGTCGGCGACATTCTCGATCTCCCCGCCAGGAGGTTCACCGGTGAGTTGTCCTCGATGGGTAAGATCACCATCGCCAAGGTCAACGGCTTCTGTTTCACCGGGGCTCTGGAGCTGGCGATGGCCTGCGACCTCATCGTGGCCGCCGAAGAAGCCAAGCTCGGGGACACGCACGCCAAGTTCGGTCTGCGCCCGACATGGGGTCTCAGCCAGCGGCTCCCGGCGCTCGTCGGGCTGTCGCGTGCGCGTCTGCTGTCGCTGACCGCCCGCACTTTCACCGGGGCAGAGGCCGCGGAGTGGGGACTGGCGGCGTTGGCGGTACCGGGTGCAGAACTCGACCAGGCGGTCACCGAGCTCATCGACGAGATGCGGCCCAACAGCCCGGAGTCGTTCGTGGCGTACAAGGACCTGTACCGGAGCGCCCTCGACGACGGCGTGACCGATGGCCTGGCCTACGAGGCAGCCACCGACTACCCCTTCACAGACACCGACGAACGGCTCGCCGACTTCCGCTGAACATCGCCGGCCCAGAGTTGAGCAACTCGGTGTCAGGCACCATGTTGCTCAACTACCCCATGTTGCTCAACTTGCGGGGCAGGTGGAGGGGCTCAAGCGGTCGCCAGGGGTGGCCGATCACTCGGGCACTGTGTCCCACGCCAACGACCCCCGGAGCGGCACCGCGCTCGCTGAACCCTGCGGCGGTTTCGGCCCCGGCGTGCCGCTCGAGTTCGGGTGGACCGGCGGGGATCGGCCCGAAACGGGATCTCCACGTGGCGGTCGTCGAGCTCGCCGGCTGCTGATCGCGGCGACCCTGGCGTGTGCGATCTCGGCTTCGCTGTCGTTGTCCGGCACGCCAGTGTCGGGGGAACCGCAGAATGCGCCACCCCAGACACTCACCGGAGAGGTCGGTCTCGGCATCGTCGTGATGGAGCGCTACGGCCCCTGACGCAACCCTGAGTCAGCCGGCGATGCCGTGGGGATCGTGCGCCATGGCTCCGCCGACCATCGTCGCACTCACTCCGACCTCGGCGAGCCCCGTCTGATCCACGCTCTGGGGGTCCTCGTCGAGAACCACCAGATCGGCGAGCTTTCCGACCGACAGCGATCCCTTGCGGCGCTCGTCGAAGGCGGCGTGCGCCGAGCCGAGCGTGTACGCCGTGAGCGCCTCCTCGACGCTCAGCGCTTCGTGTGGGTTGAACGGCTCGCCGCTCTCGGTGCGCTGGTTGACCAGGTCGTGGATGCCGAGAAGCGGCGAACCCTTCACCACTGGTCGATCCGAGCTGCCCGGAAGCGGAAGGCCGGCCTCGAGGAACGTCTTTTGGCGGTAGCAGTTGGCGATGCGGTCCGAGCCCAGCGCGCCCATCATCCCGTCGCCGAGCTCGCTGATGAAACGGGCCTGCGGCACCGGGATCACGCCGAGGCGCGCCATCCGGTCGACATCGTCGGGCACGACAACGCCCGCGTGCTCGATGCGATGCCGGTGGTCGGCCCTCGGGTGCAGCTTCAACGCCTCCTCGTAGATGTCGAGAACCGCCGACACGGCCCGATCGCCGATGGCGTGGACGCCCACCTGCCAACCGCTGCGGTGGGCATCGAGGATGATCGGTCGAAGCTCCTCTGGCTCCAGCTGGAAGAAGCCGCGGTTGTCGGGGTCGGGGTCGTTCGCGAACGGTTCGAACATCGCGCACGTCCGGCCGATGAGCGAGCCGTCTGCGAACACCTTGGTCGCGCCGATGCGGATCCAGTCGTCTCCGAAGCCGGTGCGCACGCCGAGGTCGAGCGTGCGATCGGCGTGGTCGTCGATATGGTGATCAACGTGATGGAGGGACTCCTGGGCCACCATCGCCGTCACCCGGACCCCGAGATGTCCCTCCTCGCGTGCGTTCTGAAATGCTGAGAGCTCGATGGGGGTGTGACCCACCAGGCCGAGCCCGACGCACGCCTCCTGGCAGGACGTGACGCCCTCCGCGAGGTACGCCGCACTCGCGAGGCGAAGCGCTTCGGAGACCTCGGCCGTCGAGTGCGGCTTGTACAGACGCGAGACGAGGTCCTGAGCTTGCTCGAGCAGCAGCCCGGTCGGGTTGCCGTCGTCGTCGAGAACGACCTCTCCGCCGGAGGGGACCTCCGTGTCGGCGATCCTCGCGAGGCGCAGCAGAGCGCTGTTGACCGTCATCATGTGCCCGGAGTTGTGCTGGAGCATGACGGGGTGATCGGGGGCCGCTCGATCCAGCTCACGGGCTGACGGATGACGTCGCTCGGCCAGCTTGTTCTGGTCGTAGCCGGCTCCGACGATCCATTGTCCTGCCGGAGTGGTCGCGGCGCGGGCCGCGATGGCGTCCAGGATGTCCTCGATCCGCTCGATCGGCGGGCTCGAGAGGTCGATCCGCCTGAGCGAATCGCCGTAGTGGGTCATGTGCTGGTGGGCGTCGTTGAACCCGGGCACCACGGTCCTGCCGCCGACGTCGATGCGGGCGCGCGCGGACAGCTGCGCCGCTTCGGCGTCGGTCCCCACCCACGCGACCTTGTCGCCGACGATGCCGATCGCCTCGGCGCGGGGCAGGCGTTGATCGATGGTCAACACGTTCGCGTTGGCCAACACCACATCGAGGACCGAAGAAGCGCTCATCGTGCCGATTGTCTCACCTTCCGGTGAGCGTCAGGCCGAACGGTCCTTCTGCAGCCGCTTGCGAGTCCGGCCGCGCTGGCCCGAGTCGAAGACGAGCTTGCGAAGACGCACGTATGAGGGCGTGACCTCCACACACTCGTCGTCGGCGATGAACTCCAGCGCCTGCTCCAGCGACAGCACCCGCGGTGGCGTCAGCCTCACGGTGTCGTCGGCGGCTGCGGCGCGCACGTTGGTCTGCTTTTTCTCGCGACAGATGTTGATGTCCATGTCGTCCGGGCGGGGGTTTTCGCCGACGATCATGCCTTCGTACACCTCGGTGCCCGGTCCGACGAACAGGCTGGCCCGTTCCTGGATCGCCGCGACCGCGTACCCGGTGACCTGGCCTTTTCGGTCCGCGATGATGGAGCCGCTGTGGCGGGTCCGCAGCTCGCCCACCCACGGGGTGTAGCCCTCGAAGACATGGTGCATGAGGCCTGTGCCGCGGGTCTCGGTGAGGAACTCGGTCCGGAAACCGATGAGGCCACGGGCCGGAACGATGTAGTCGAGCCGTACCCACCCCGTGCCGTGGTTGCTCATGTTCTCCATCGAGCCGCGCCGCTCGCCGAGCAGCTGGGTCACCGCGCCGACGTGGTCCTCGGGGATGTCGATCGTGAGTCGCTCGGTCGGCTCGTTGAGCGTGCCGTCGATCGTCTTGGTGACCACCTCTGGCTTGCCGACGGTGAGCTCGAAGCCCTCGCGCCGCATGATCTCGACCAGCACTGCGAGTTGCAGCTCGCCGCGACCCTGGACCTCCCAGGTGTCGGGCCGGTCGGTGTCGAGGACGCGGATCGACACGTTGCCGATGAGCTCGGCGTCGAGTCGGCTCTTGATCTGCCGGGCAGTGAGTTTCTTGCCGTCCTGGCCGGCCAGCGGCGAGGTGTTGATGCCGATCGTCATGGCAAGGCTTGGCTCATCGACGGTGATCACCGGCAGCGGCTGCGGATCGTCGAGATCGCTCAGCGTCTCGCCGATCGTGATGTCGTCGATGCCGCTGATGGCGATGATCTCACCAGGGCCCGCCTCATCGGCGTCGACTCGGTCGAGGTTCTCGGTGACGTAGAGCTCACCGACCTTGGCGGTGGCGACCGTGCCGTCGGTGCGGCACCAGGCGACCGTCTGGCCCTTCTTGACGTACCCATGGCGCACCCGACACAGGGCGAGCCGTCCGACGTAGGGGCTGGAGTCGAGGTTGGTCACCCAGGCCTGGAACGGGTGCTCTGGATCGTGGGTGGGGGCGGGCACCGTCGTGATCAGGGTCTCGAACAGCGGCTGCAGATCCGTGCCCGGCTGCTCCAGGTCGAGCGTCGCCGTGCCGGCGCGGGCGTCGGTGTACACGATCGGGAAGTCGATCTGTTCGTCGTTGGCGTCGAGATCGAGGAACAGCTCGTATGTCTCGTCGACGACGTCGGCCACCCGGGCGTCGGGTCGGTCGATCTTGTTGATCACCAACACCACAGGGAGCTCCAGGGCGAGGGCCTTGCGGAGCACGAAACGGGTCTGGGGCAGGGGGCCTTCGCTGCTGTCCACGAGCAGGACGACACCGTCGACCATGGTGAGGGCTCGCTCGACCTCGCCGCCGAAATCGGCGTGACCAGGGGTGTCGACGAGGTTGAGCTTGTGGTCGCCGACCCGCACCGAGGTGTTCTTGGCGAGGATGGTGATGCCCTTTTCGCGCTCGAGGTCCATCGAGTCCATGACTCGCTCGGCGACGTCTTGGTGCGCGCCGAAGGCCCCTGACTGCCAGAGCATCGCGTCGACGAGCGTCGTCTTGCCATGGTCGACGTGGGCGATGATCGCGACGTTGCGAAGTGACTCGCGCGACGCGAGAGCGGAGGAGGGGGACCCGGACATCAGCGCGTCAGTGTGCCAGGGAACGTGACCAAACCGACCGGATCGGGTCAGGTTCTTCCGGGGGCGGCTCCGGGATACGCCCGGTTTCAGTCGTACACGAACCCCAGCTCGGCCGGCGGTGGCAGCTCGCCGCCGATGTGGCCAGCGGCGCGCAGCTCGGCGATTCGCTCTGCCGACAACCCTCCGACCGAGGCGAACACCTCGTCGGTGTGCTGATCGAAGAGCGGGGCGTGGCCCCGGGGTGATGGCCGCACACCGTCGACGGTGAACGGCGACGCCAGGTGCCGCATGGGCCCGGTGACCGGATGGTCGACCACGTCGAGTCGCTCGGCGACGCGTGGCTCATCTGGGGCGGTCCACGGATCGAAGCACTCCTCTGCGCCCGCACCCACCTGGCGAAGCGACTGCACCACGACCGACGCCGAGACCTCAGCTGCCCCGTCGAGCAGGACCTCGGCCGCCTCGGCCGCCTCGGCCGTGTCTGCGACGACGGCGATCCACCGATCCGCACACCGCACGAACTCACACAGATCGACGCCCGGCTCACGGTTGCCCATACGGCCGATGTCGCGACCTTCTCTCGACGCGAGAACCAGAGCCTCGCCCGAGTGCTGCCACATCGCTTCCTGGTGCGACAGGTCGATCTCTTGGCCACGACCGGTCAGATCTGCGCAGAGCAGCCCAGCGACCAGAGCGTTGGAGGCGTGAATCCCCGCCACCGGATCGGGGAAGTAGATGTTGGAGATCCGTGCACCCTCGTGCTCGTAGCCCTGGCGATGCCCCATTCCGCCCATGGCCTCCACGATCGAGCCGTAGCCCACAGCGTCGCTGTATGGACCCGTGACGCCGAACGCGGGCATTCTCACCACGACGAACTTCGGGTTCACCTCGTGGAGCACGTCGATGTCGAGACCCAGCTGGGTGAGGACGTGCGCCGAGAAGTTGGCGACCAGGCCGTCGCTGTTGCGCACCAGCTCGAGGAATGCAGCTCGCCCCTCGGGCTCCGCGAGGCTCACGACGCAGTCGCGCTTGCCCTTGTTGACGGCGTTGAACAGCCCACCGGCTTCGTAGAACCGGTTGTCGTGGACGAGGTCCTCCTGTCCGGGGCGCATGCCGTGGTCGTAGGGACGTTGGGTGCGGAACCCGTCGAACGGACTGAGGGCCTCGATCTTGATGATGTCGGCCCCGAGGGGTCCGAGGACGTTGCCCACGTAGGGTCCCGCCCAGGAGATGGTCATCTCGATGATGCGCATGTCCTCCCAGCGGCGCAGTTCGAGCGGGGGAGCGGGACTGTGTTGTTCGGGCACCGTGGCGTCGGCGGCGATCGCTCGCACCGCCTGGTCGACCACCGGAACACCTTCGGCCCGGAAAGGACGGACCGAGCCGCGGGTGGTGGTCCCATCGACCTCGATGTCACCGATGTAGTCGCGTGCCGCGAGGTGCTCGTCCTCCAGTGCGTCGAGCGGTGTCATCACCATCCCTGCGGCCCACGGGGACTCGAGCGCGAGCTGGAAGATCTCGCGCTTTGTGCGCTCGGCGTACCACGGCTCCACGCGCTTCCAGATGTCGTCGATGTGGGCGACGCGGCGATGACGGTGCCGGAGGTCGGGATCGTCGATCCACTCGGGAATGCCGTAGAAGAGGCACTGCATTTCCCAGTCGATCGGACGGATCGAGCCAGGGCACACGTGCCCGTCCTTGCACGCGATCGCGCCGGACGGAAAGGCCGTGGGAGGGTGCGCGCCCACGACGGGGCGCGGCCTCTGGCAGTGGAGGGCGTCGCCGTAGCAGAGCTCGGTGGCGGTGAGCAGTGCACCGAGCCACGACACGTCGATGTGCGTGGCGTCGCTTCGCCCGATCAGCTGCGCCATCGTGGCGGCCAGGCCGCCGGCCACGTACTGGCTCTGCCAACCCGGCAGCCTCAGCGGCGGAGCTCCTTCGTTGCTGTTGAAGCC
>CAZVUM010000076.1:0-9141 GCA_964629575.1 uncultured Acidimicrobiales bacterium
ACGCGACCGAGCGCGCTCATCTTCGCGGTGAAGCCCGGGGAGTCCCGTTTTGCTGTGGCACGCCAGCGGCGCACGCTTTCGACCCAACCGCCCATGCGCGGCACGCTAGCCACAGTCATGGGGCGATGACACCCTGCGTCACGCGATCGCAATGCTCGCCAGATCACTCGCTGGCTGCGCTGCGTCCTCGGCCCAGGGGGCCTGCGGCCCTGCTCGCCAGATCACTCGCTGGCTGCGCGTGCGGCCGCCACGAGTTCCTGGATCTCGACCTCGACATCGTCGATCAGATGCCACAGGTCCGGCAGCAGCTCGCGGCATCCCACCAAACCGAGGTCCAGCTTGTCCTCGTAGCTCTGCACGGTGATGTTGAGGCCCTGGCCTTCGGCGATCGTGGAGACCGGGTAGTAGTGCAGCAGCTTCGACGAGCCCATGTAGAGCGACTCACGGGGCCCCGGCACGTTGGAGATCACGAGGTTCGACACCTGGCGCATCTGGTCGGCCATGCGCATCCTGCTCATCAGCCGAGCCGATTCGGCAAACAGCGCTGGAGGGGTGAATTGGGCGAAGTCGACCATCGACTCCGCGGGCACCAGGTCGAAGGATCCCTTCGCCGACTGCATCGCTTCGTGCGAGAACCGCACGCGCTCAGCGGAGTCCTCGATGTGGGTGGGCAACTGGCTGAAGACGCTGGACACCCGGTTGGTCCACATGTCCTCTTCGTAACCGGTCCGAATCGACACTGGCACCGCAGCCACCAGGGGCTGATCGGTCAGGCTCTCGTGGCGATCGAGGTAACGGCGGAGAGCACCCGCACAGACCGCCATCACGATGTCGTTGATGGTGATCCGGTCGCTGACAGTGATCCGGTCGTTCACAGTGATGCGTTCGTCGAGGACAACCGAGAAGTGGTTCTTGATGGCCTTGATCTCGCCCAGATCGAAGGACTTGTACGCGAAGCGGCGATGCGGAGTGATGCTGCGATTGAACGGCGTCGCCGGGGCCAGGGCAGTCGGAAGCGTGGGGTCTTCGGCCGAACTCGATGAGGGGAGCTTGAACGCATCCATCCACGCAGTACGGATCTGATCGCCGCTCTCGGAGGCGATCTTGAACGCCTCGCGCATCATCTTCCCCTGTGCGGCGGCAAAGCGCTGGGGGCGGGCGGCGTAACTCATCATGGTCCGCCCCATCATCTCGACAGGCGTTGGCACGGCCTCGGGCTCGGGAAGCTCGGGCATCGGGGGAGGCTCGGCGTTGGGCTCAGCATCGAGGAGCATGTAGGTCATCAGCGCGCCGGCGGCACCGTCGATCGTGGCATGGTGCATTTTGATCACAGCCGCCCACTGACCCTTGGGGAGCCCTTCGATCACATAGGCCTCCCACAGCGGCTTGGTGCGATCGAGTGGTCGGCTGATGAGCCGGCCGACGAGATCTGCGAGCTCGCGTTCTCCACCCTTCCGCCGACCCTTGCCGGGGACTGCGATGTGTCTGATGTGGAAGTCGATGTCGAAGTCCGGGTCCTCCACCCACCACGGGTGGTCCAGCTGGAAGGGCACTTCGACCAGGCGCCGCCGCAGCGGCTCCAACATGGGCAGCCGCTGCTCGAGCCGGTTTCGGAACATCTCGTAGGGCTGATCACCCTTGGCCGGCGTGTCGTAGACGGCCATGCTGCTGATGTGACCGAACGTCGTCGGCGTCTCCATGTACAGGAAACCCGCGTCGAGCCCAGTGAGTTGCTTCATCGTCTTCCTTCCAGAGTCACGCAGCGCGGGCGAGGCGGTCGACCGCTGTGTTGTAGGCCTGCAGTGCCACGGCGGCCCGACGCCGCCCATCGAGCAGGTTGGATCCCATCGCGTCCAGATCGGCGCGCGTGGGACGAATGACCTCGACACTGGCTGCACCGTCAAGAGCCGCCACCTCGAGGTCGGTCTGCACGCGCGTCGCAACCCGCAGCGGGTGCCAGGGGCTGCGGACATCGTGGAGGCGCTCGGTGGACATCGGTGAGCTCACCACCACCAGATCGAAACCTTGGCCACGCAGCACATCCACGTTGTCGGAGCTGTGTGCTCCGCCGTCGAGATACTCGTTGTCGCCGATCGCAACCGGCTCGAAGACGCCGGGCACCGAGCACGAGGCTGCGACCGCCTGACCCAGAGTCTCGCCGCCCGATCCGTCGAACACCGCCCGGTGCCCGGTCTTGAGATCAACAGCGCACACCTGGAGAAACGGATCTCCCGGCCACGCCCACGTTCCATCGGCGCGGTCCTCGATCATCGTGTCGACGAGCTGGCTGATGCGTTCAGTCGAGACCGTGCCGCGTGGCATGAGGCCCGCAGCGATGCTGCCCGGGGCGACCCTGAACGGGTCCCAGAGTCCACGCATCGACATGTCTGCGGCGGCGGGGCGTCCCCATGCAGTGCGCTGTTCGCCGCGTTCGCCGATCTTGGCTCTGGCGCGACCCAGCAGCCGTTGTCCTGCGGGGCTGAGTGGCTGGCGGGTCTCGCGTCGGTAGAGGTCATTGGGGTGCAGACCAGCGCCGAGCAGAGCACCTGAGATCGAACCCGCTGAGGTGCCGACGATGACGTTGGCATCACGTACGTCCAGACCACGGCTGTCGAGCAGGGCCTTGATGACGCCGGCGTGGAACGCGCCACCGAGAACGCCGCCGGATCCGAGAACGATCGCGACCCGTGAACGGCCGGTGGCCGCGCTCATTCGGTCAGTCCTCGAGAACGGTGCTCTGGCTGAGCATCCAGTCCGACATCGCCGGCATGCAGCGTTTGCGTCCGCCGCCACCGACAATCAATCCGACGTGTCCGGCGGGGAGCTCGATCTCGTTCTTGTCCTCGGAGCCCACGAGCTCGACGAGGCCACGCGTCGAAGCCGGCGGGACGATGTGGTCCCGTTCGGCGATCACGTTGAGGAACGGCACGGTGATGTCACGCAGGTGCCTGCGACGACCACCCACGACCAGGTCGTCGTTGATGAACCCGTTGCCGTCGCTGAAGATCTCGGTCGACTCGATCATGGCCTGGCCGGGGAACGGGATGTGGTCCCGCGTCCAGCTGGTCATGGCCTGGTAGCTGTTGAGGAACTTGTCGTCATCGAGCCGCTCCCAGAAGTCGGCGACGGTCGACAGGTCCGAGGTGGGGGTGAGCAGCGAGAATCCGGCGCGAATGCTCGCCGCGGGAATGTTGCCTGTGGAATCGAGGATGTCGCGGGGATCGATTCCGTCGCGCCCGACACCGCTCATCGCCTTGGGCATCTCGCGGAAGTCGACCGGAGTCGCCATCACGAGCAGGCTGTTGATCGGATCGTCGGGGTGGGCGGCGGCGTACAGAAGCGACAGCAGACCCCCGTAGCAGTAGCCGAACACATTGACGCCGTTCTCGCCGGTCATGCGGTTGACCTCGGCGACAGCGGCGGGAATGAGCTGGTCGGTGTAGAGGTCGAGACCGTTGCCGGCTTCCTCTTCGTCGGGAACGCCCCAGTCGAGCAAGAAGACGTCGAACCCGCGATCGCGCAGGTGCTCGACGAAGCTGTTGCCCGGCTGCAGGTCCAGGATGAACGAGCGGCTGACCAGGCTCATGACCAAGAGGATCGGCTCGCGGACGGTGACATCGTCGTTGCGGTAGCGGTAGAGGACCGTCTTGGCGTTGGACCACACTGCGTCGCGGGGGGTGACGCCGGTCTCGGCCGTGTCGATGCCCATGAGGTGCCGGGTCAGGTTCCAGCTGCGCTTGACGCCCTTGTTCCACTCCTCGGCGAAGAAGCCGACGGGGTTGGCCATCATGTCGCCCACGGTCTTCTGGAACTGTTCGCTGAGAGTGTCGGTCTGGGTCGCCATGTCAGTTGGCCTCCGCGATCGGCTCGACCACGGCAAGGGTGGGCTCCTCAGCGGCGTTGGCGGCGGCGGCGTTGGCGGCGTCGAGCGAACGGCGCAGCGACTGCACCTCGTTGTCGAGGCTCGCGATCTGGCGTCGCAGGCTGCGCACATCGCCCGCTGCGGGGAGATTCCACATGTGGAGCCACTGGCGGCTCATCTTTTCGGTTTCGGCCATGATCGACCGGGAGATCTGGGTGCCGACCGCCATCACGTCGCGGAAGCCGTCCGAGGCCGTGAGCTGTTCGAGAGACGGAGCGACCGCCTTCTCCCACTCGTTGTACATCTGTCGCCACGCTGGTTGGGTCATGTCGTCTTCCCTTGTGTCCGCTCGATCACCCTAAGAAGATGCCTGACGTAATGCAACTATCTGCGACAGGAATAGAGCAGATATTCATCATCTCTGTAAACGATGGGTGAGCTCGGCACTGCGTGTGCCAAGCTGGGTGCTGTGTCGACTGAGCACACCCCCTCCGAGAACGCCGAAGCGGTCGCGCCCGCCATCGCAGACGACGACCGGCAGCGAACGCTGGCCCTCCCCCATGGCGGCGTCGGCGAGAGCTGGGAGATCGAGGAAAAGGTCGCCGCTCTGTGGCGCGCCGCCCGCCTCGGCCCCACCGTCGAACGCCTGCGACGCCACATTCTTCAAGGCGGCGAGCGTTCGATCGAGCCAGGCCAGTTCCGCGCTCTCGACGCGGTCGCCGGACACGGCCCGTGCCCGGTGCGCGAGCTCGCCATCGTGATGGACGTCGAACCCTCGACCGTCACCCGGGCCACAGGACGCCTCGAGACGGCGGGCTGGGTCGCCAAGCGCAAGGGCGATCACGACGCTCGAGAGGTACTGATCGAGCTCACGCCGGCCGGCGCCGAGTTCCACGCGTACTTCGTCGATCGAGCCTATGAGACCTACGAGGAGATCTTCCAGGTCTTCACGCCTGAAGAGCACGTCCTGCTCGCCGACCTCCTCGAGCGGATGTTGAAGTCGACCGAGCACACGCTCGCTCCGCACTACACGCCAGAACAGGACTTCTCATGAGCGACACGCTCGTCGGAGGCATGATCCCGACTCGCCGTGACGTCGAGGACTGGATGCGCGGGCACACCCTCGACGATCTGCCCGAGGTTTCGCCGACCCCCCTCGCCGCCTTCAAATGGCTCACCGACGAGTGGGCGATGCAGATCGAGCTGGCTCAGGGCCGGACCCGGATTCCGGACGGATCGTTCCGCCGCCGGCTCCGCAGCGAGCTCACCGAGGCCCGTGAGCTCTTCGAACAGCGGGGGTGGCTCGCGGATCCGCGGAGCTACCACCGCGACCCGGACACGGCGATTCGCCCGCTCAGCATCACTGCCGCCGCTGCGGGACCCTTCGGCTACGAGCACGTCCGCTACGAGAGCACGTTCAGCAACTGGCCAGACGAGCCGGGCAGCGACCGCTGGGCCGAGTACCGGCCGGTCCGCACCGGGCACGCGTGGATGATGTGCCACGAGGGCGCGCCGCGCCCGTGGATGGTTCTCGTCAACGGCTACCGAACCGGTGAGCCGGCGCTCGATCTCGGGAGCTTCCGGGCCAACCATCTCCACCACGAGCTGGGCCTCAACGTGATCGCAGTGGTGCTGCCCCTCCATGGACCACGCGCCATCGGAGCGAGCGGCAGCCGGGTGATTCACGCCGGCGCGATGAACACGGTCTTCACCATGGCCCAAGGTGCCTGGGACGTTCGCAGCGTGATCCGCTGGCTCCGTGAGGAGCACGACGCACCCGCTGTGGGCCTCACCGGGATCTCACTCGGCGGCTACATGGTGTCGCTCCTGAGCGGTCTCGAAGACGACCTCGCCTGCGTGATCGCCGGCGTCCCCGAGTCGGACCTCGTGCGCGGCATCCGCAGACAGATGGAGCCGCTGCTTCCGCCGTTCTACGAGCAGTGGGGCCTGTCGTGGGAACCCCTCCGACAGGTGCTCAGCGTCTGCTCTCCCCTGTCGTTCGAGTGCAGGGTCCCCCACGACCGGCGCTTCATCTACGCAGGTCTGCTCGATCGCTGGGTACGCCCTGGCAACGTCCACACCCTGTGGCAGCACTGGGACGAGCCCAGCATTCGCTGGTACGAGGGCTCACACCTGTCGTTCCCGTTCGAACGCTCGGTGCACGCCTACGTCGACGACGCCCTGCACACCAGCTTCGACCTGTAGTCGGCCATCTGGAGCTGGCCGCCTGGCGGCGTCGGGCAACGCCGAGTCCCAGCGCGCCAGTTCTGGCGCGCCCCCACTCGGCGGGAAACGGACCCGGGCGGGAGTCAGACCCGGTCGGCCTGGCCCAGAACTGCGAGGCGGTGACGGATCACCTTGCCGGTGGTCGTCATCGGGAGTGAATCGACGAATCGGACCTCTCTGGGGACCATGAACGCTTCGAGCTCGTCCGCCGCTGCGGCTTGAACGTCCTCGGCGGTGAGATCGACGCCCGGCAGCGGAACGACGAAGGCCTCGATCCGCTGGCCCCACTCCTTGTCGTCGACGCCCACCACGGCGACCATGTCGATACCGGGATGTTGCTCGAGGACTTCTTCGACCCGGCTCGGGAACACGTTCTCGCCGCCGGTGACGATCATGTCGTTGACCCGACCCTCGACGTGCAGCCGTCCGGTCGGGTCCAGGTAGCCGAGGTCTCCCGTTGCCATGAGGGTGCCCCGCCGTTCGCGGTCCGTGCCATCGGTGTAGCCGGCAAACTGCATGCCGCTCGCGAGGTGTACTCGACCTTGGGCACCGGCGGGAACCGGCATGCCCTCCGGGTCGAGAATTCCGATGGTGACCCCCGACGGTGCACGACCGACGGTGCCGGGGCTCTCGCGCAGCTCGACGGGATCAGCGATCGTGCCGATGGCGGTCTCGGTCGAGCCATAGAAGTTGTAGAGCCGGTCCCCCATCCGGTCCATCCATTCGAGCGCGAGGTCGCCCGACAGGACGTTTCCGCTGCTCAGGACCATTCTCGGCGGCCGTATCTCGTCGAGGACTGGACCCTCTCGGAGGAGGCGGCGCAGCATCAGGGGAACGACCGCCAACACATCGATGCGGTGCTCGGTCAACAGGGCGATCGTCGCCGCCACATCGAACGTTCTCCGCAGATGCAGGGTCGACGCGGTGGCGATCGCGATGGTCGATTGACTCAAGCCCCACGCATGGAACAGCGGAGGGCAGACCAGGTAGCGGTCCCCGAGCCGGAACGGGACCTGGCTGAACATGCCGAGCGAATCGGCTCCTGCAGCCCTGTTCTCGCGGCGAGCGCCCTTCGGAGGCCCCGTCGTGCCCGATGTGAGCATCACCAGTCGGGAACGGCGTGACGGCAGAGGACACGGCGCACGGGTCGCGGCGATGTCGCGGAGCGACCCGCTCCCGTCGGCCGTCGCGTCGATCAGGGCCACCCCGTCGACGCTGCCTCCGACGAGCGCAACGAACTCGCCGTCGGCGATGATCACCTCGATGCCCTCGCGCCCTGCGACGTCGCGGAGCTGCGGACCAGGCAGCGCTGTGCTCAGCAGTACGACGTCGAGCCCGGCGCGCTCGGCCCCCACCTGCGCCACGACAAAGCCGCGGTGGTTGCGGCAGAGCACGCCAACAGCGCCGCTGCCGGCGTTCCGGCGGAGATGGGCGGCGACGTTCGACGTCTGGCGATCGAGCTGGGAGTACGTGATGTCGCCATCGTCGTCGGCGATGGCGATACGGCTGGGGAAGCGCATGGCGCTCCCGGCCAGCATCGAGCTGATGCCTGGGCCCCACCGTCCTGCGGCCGCGAAGCGTGCGGCGGTGAGCAGCGGGTCGAAGGCGCCGAGGCGGGCCGCAGCGTCAGCGTTGCGTGCCATTTCGGCGATCAGGGAGTCACCGAGGCCTCGCGTCGAGATCACTCTCGGACACCATCGCCGCGGAAGTTGCGGTACACACCCAGCAGCGCCATCTTCTGCTCGTTCGTCAGATGAGGGTCGGCCTGCACCGCCTCGACGACGCTCGTGGTGGCGTCGTCGTCCTCATCGAGCAGTCCGGCATAGGACAAGAGGGTCTCGGCTCGCACGTTGAGTGCGCCGGCGAGAGCCTTGAGGACCCGAACGGACGGCTCGTGCATGCCGCGCTCAAGCTGACTGACGTAGGGGTCCGACAACTGCGTGAGCCGAGCCAGCTCGCGCTGGCTCAGCTCCATCAGTTTTCTCTGGGCTTTGATGAACTCGCCCAGCTGGTCGAGTCCGGGGTACTTCGGCATGGAGCCGGAGCGCCCGCCCGACGAACTCACTTGCCGGCGACGGCCTCGTCGCGCTCCCAGATGCCCACGAGCCGGGTCGCGAAGTCGCGGTTGGCCTCATGGAGCTGGTTCATGAAGCCGAAGTAGCTCTCGACCATCTCGGCCGGCTTCGGGAGGTAGTCACCGAAGGGCGACTCGTAGTTGGGAAGAGCGCCGAGAACGGTGTCGGCGATGCGCTCGTTGAACGAGATCATCTGCTCCTGCGCGGTCTTCATCGACTCGAGCGAGCGGGTCTGTGCTTCCTTGACGCTGTCCAGAACGGCCATCGTGGGTCTCCATGAGAGAGTGAGGGGGTTGCGAAGTAGAGTACGCATTCCTGGTACTGGACGCAACCTCTCTGCGAACTTTTCTTCGCAGAAGTAGATTAGGTTCCAGGAGCGCTCCTGGAACCTAGTTGCGGGGGTCACCCGACGACGAGATTCACCATGCGACCGGGGACGGCGACGACCTTGCGGATCTGCTTACCGTCGACCAGCTCAGCGATCCTGGCGTCTGCCAGAGCCGCTGCTTCGAGAGCTTCGGCGTCGGCGTCTGCCGCGACGTCGATCCGCGACCGCACCTTGCCGTTCACCTGAACGGGGATCTCGATCGTGTCGTCGACCAGCAGCGCAGGATCGGCTTCGGGGAAGGCCGCATACACGACGGAGTCGTCGTGGCCCAGCCGCTCCCACAGCTCCTCCCCCACGTGCGGGACCAGCGGTGCGAGCATCCTGACGAGCGGATCGGCGACCTCGAGGGGCGCCGGCCCGTCCACCTTGGTGAGCTCGTTGTTGAGCTCGGTGATACGAGCGATCGCTGAGTTGAAGCGCAGGTCGTCCATCGCTTCGGACACGGCGGCGATCGTGCGATGTGTCAGGCGCCGCAGGCCGTCGGGGGCTGCGACATCTTCGACGGTCGCCTCACCTGTCTCCTCGTCGACCAGATTGCGCCAGACCCGCTGGAGCAGACGATGCGAGCCGATCACCGACTTGGTCTCCCA
>CAZVUM010000076.1:9241-13927 GCA_964629575.1 uncultured Acidimicrobiales bacterium
AGGTCGAACAACACCTTGTGCCAGAAGCGGGCGTACAGCAGGTGCAGCACGGCGTGCTCGACGCCTCCGACGTACAGGTCGACACCACCAACCCGTCCCTCGGCGTCGGTCATCCAGTACTGCTCGACATCTGGGTCGACCAGCCTGTCCTCGTTGGTGGGGTCCAGGTATCGCAGGTAGTACCAGCAGCTGCCTGCCCACTGCGGCATCGTGTTGAGCTCGCGAACGAAGTCTCGTTCGCCGCGTCCGTCGCCCAGGTCGTAGCGGGCTCGCACCCATTCCTCGGCGCGACCCAGCGGCGGTTCGGGGTCGGAGTTCTCATCCAGCGCTCGGGGCGCCCAGTCGATGAGCTCGGGGAGCTCGACCGGCAACTCGTCGGCGGGAACCCCGATCGGGAGGCCGATCTCGTCGTAGATGATCGGGAAGGGTTCGCCCCAGTAGCGCTGACGCGAGAACAGCCAGTCGCGCAGCTTGTACGTGGTGGTGCGGGCGCCGCACCCTTGGGCCTCGAGCCAGTCGTTGATCCGGTCCTTGGCGTCGTCGATCAGCAGCCCGTCGAGGAAGTCGCTGTTGATCGCGGCGCCCTCCCCCACATACGCCTCGCCGTCGAAGTCGGCGGGTGGCTCGACCGTGCGGACGATCTCGATGCCGTACAGCGTGGCGAAGTCCCAGTCGCGCTGGTCCTGGCCGGGGACGCTCATGACGGCGCCGGTTCCGTAGCCCATCAGCACGTAGTCGGAGACGAAAACCGGGACGTCCTTTCCGTTCACCGGGACGGTGCAGTCCACCCCGAGATAGACGCCGGACTTCGCCTTGTTCTCCTGACGCTCGAGATCGGTCATCTCTGCGGCCTGACGCCGATATGCATCGACCGCTTCGCGCGGGGTCGACGCGCCGCCTGTCCACTGATCCGGCGCGCCCTCTGGCCACGCGTCAGCGACCAGCTCGTCCACCAGCGGGTGCTCGGGGGCCAACACCATGGCGGTGGTTCCGAACAACGTGTCTGGCCGGGTGGTGAACACCTCGATCAGCTGGCCAGGGCACGCGGGAACGACGAAGGTGATGTGCGCTCCTTCGGATCGGCCGATCCAGTTGCGCTGCATCGTCTTGATCGAGTCGGTCCAGTCGAGCAGGTCGAGGTCGGCCAGCAGACGGTCGGCGTACGCTGTGATGCGCATCATCCACTGCTTCATCGGACGCCGGAACACCGGGTGGTTGCCCCGCTCGGACCGTCCGTCAGCGGTGACCTCCTCGTTGGCGAGCACCGTGCCCAGCGCCGGGCACCAGTTGACGGGGGCCTCACCCAGATACGCGAGGCGGTGGTTTTCGAGTTCGGCACGGCGCGCGGCCTCGTCCATCTCTGCCCAGACGCCGGCCGTCGGGGTTCGGGTCCCTGCTGCGAACTCGTCTTCGAGCTCGCTGATGGGCCTGGCGCGCTCGGCCTCGGCGTCGTACCAGCTGTTGAAGATCTGCAGGAAGATCCACTGGGTCCAGCGGTAGTAGCTGACGTCTGTCGTCGCGATCGAGCGCCGGTCGTCATGACCCAGGCCGAGCCGCCCGAGCTGACGGCTCATGTTGGCGATGTTGTTCTCGGTGTTGACCCGCGGATGCTCACCGGTCTGGCGGGCATGTTCCTCCGCTGGAAGACCGAACGCGTCGTATCCCATGGTGTGGAGCACGTTGTGACCTGTCATCCGCTTGTGGCGAGCGAACACGTCCGTGCCGATGTAGCCGAGCGGATGGCCGACGTGCAGACCCGACCCGGAGGGGTACGGGAACATGTCCATGATGAACAGCTTCGGCTTGTCCTCGATTCTCTGGGCATCCTCGGCCAGGAGACCCGACGGGTTGGGGGTGTGATAGGTCCCGCGCTCGGCCCACCTCGCCTGCCATTTCGCCTCGATCTGTTCTGCGAGATCGGCGTCGTAGCGGTGCGCGGGAATGTGGTCGGCGTCTGAGGGGGAGGTCGAACTCATCGTGCGGTCCAGAATGCCACGTCGGGCCAGCGAGTCCCTGGCCCGTTTGCAATAGCGTAGGAAGCCATGTCGCCCGACCGCGAGTCCGACCCGACCACACCCTTCGACACCCCCGAGTTCGACCCAGTGTCCCTGCAGGAGTGGGAGTCATCGGCCGCGGCGGCACTGCGCGGCCGCCCGCTCAGCTCACTCGACGAAGTCGTCGACGAGGGCGTCAGCCGATCACCGCTGTACACCCGCGGCCAACACGCCATGGACGCCGACGAAGCGGGCGTACCAGGAGCTGCGCCCTTCACGCGTGGGTCGAGTGCCGCGGCAGGGGTTCTCGGGTGGGAGATCCGCCAGACTCACGCCGCTGATACACCCGGAGCCAACGAGGCGATCCTGCGCGACCTCGAGCGCGGGGTCACCGGCATCACCCTGCGGGGAGTGCCCGAGACGACCGACGAGATCGCGGCCATTCTCGACGGCGTCTACCTCGACTTGGCCCCTGTCCACCTCTGGGCGCCGAGCAGCGGGGGGCAGCGTGACGCCCTGCTGGACCTCTTCGAGGCGAAGGGTATCCCCGGCTCCGCCGCGAGCGGCTGCCTCGGGGCCGACCCCTACGGTGCGGCCTTCCGTTCGCGATCCGGGGTCGACGGCGATGACATCGGTGCTCTCGCCGCGACAGCCGCGGGGCTGCGCAGCACCCATCCCGCCGTGCGACCGATCGCGGTCGACGGCACCGCGGTCGCCGATGCCGGGGGGTCAGACGCCCAGGAGCTCGGGTTCGTTCTCGCCGCCGGTGTCGGTTGGCTGCGCGCTCTGACCGATGCCGGCCTCACGGTCGAGGACGCCGCCGCCTGCATCGAGTTCACCTTGTCGCTCGGCGCAGACCAGTTCCTGGCGATCGCGAAGATCCGTGCCGCGCGCACCGGCTGGGCGCGCATCCTCGAGGCCAGCGGGGGTGATCCGTCCGCGGCGGCGATGACCGTTCATGCCACGAGCGCGGCATCGATGATGAGCCAGCGGGACCCCTGGGTAAACATGCTGCGCACGACGACATCGTGCTTCGCCGGCGCTGTTGGCGGAGCAGACGCGATCACGGTCCGGCCCTTCGACAGCGCGGTCGGCCAGAGCGACGAGTTCGGGCTCCGGGTCGCCCGAAACACCCAGCTGATCCTGCAGGAGGAGACGCAGGCCGCGAGGGTCATCGATCCAGCGGGTGGCAGTTGGTATGTGGAGGACCTCACCCGTCAGCTCGCCGAGGCCGGATGGAAGGTGCTGCAGACATTCGAGGCGACCGGCGGGATCCAAACCGTCCTCGCAGACGGCTCGGCCCGCGAGGCCGTCGAGGCCACACGAATGGCACGCCAGAACGCCCTGGCGACCCGTCGAACCCAGATCACCGGGGTCACCGAGTTCCCCGACGTTCACGAAGACGGGCTCGAGCGCATCGGCGACGCGGAGGAGATCGAGTTCCGCTGGGCCGCGGCCTTCGAACGGCTGCGCGATGCCGCTGACACCGCCGCTGACCGGCCGGCGGTGTTCCTCGCCAACCTCGGCGATGCGGCGGCGCACACCGCGCGTGCGACCTTTGCCAAGAATCTCTTCGAGGTCGGCGGGTTGGCCGCCACCGGTGACGAGGGCCACCACTCGGCCGCCGACGTGGCCGCCGCCTTCACTCGTAGCGGAGCGGTTGTGGCGTGCATCTGCTCGTCGGACCAGGTCTACGGGGACTGGGGGGCCGAGGCAGCCGCGGCGTTGAAGGCTGCAGGCGCAGAACGCATCTACCTCGCCGGGGCTCCCGGAGATTTCGAGGCCGCGCTTCGCAGTGCCGGCGTCGACGAGTTCGTGCACCTCGGATGCAACGTGCTCACCACCCTCGAGGGGCTGCACCAGCTCCTCGGTCTGTGATCGCTGGCATCGCCGTGCATCGACCCCTCGCACTCATCGTCGCCATCGCCGCCCTTCTCGCCGCATGCGCGGACAGCGACGACAGTGGGGAGACCCCCGCACCCACGACGACCATCGACGCCGCGATCAGCGCTGCCGAACCGGTGAGCGACGCCGATGCCAGTCAGGGTTCGGACAGCGATACCCCGTCACCAGAGCAGCCTCTCCTCGACCTGGGCTTCACGTCAGAGCAGGCCGGCTGCGTCATCGCCGAGGCGGAGTCGACTGGTGCCGATGTGCTCGGCGAGGTGGACCAAGAGCTGCTCGACCTGTTCGCGGCGTGCGGGGTCCGCGCACAGCAGCTGGCCGCGATCGGGCTCGGCACATCGCCAGACGAGGTCTCCCAGCAGCTCGAGCTTCTGACCGCTGCGTTCACGCCTGAGCTGCAGGCGGCACTGCGGGACTCGGACGAAGCGCGAGGCGCACTCGTCGACCTCTTCGTCGCCAGGGGCCTTCCAGCGGATGCATCGGCATGCGCTGTCCAGACCCTCACCGACCTGGAGGACCTCGCAGTGCTCTCCGACGTCGACGCGGTACTCGAGCTCTTCATCGGCTGCGGTGTGTCGCTCTCCGACCTCGAGGGCCTTGGGTGACCAGGTGACGAGATGACCTCGAACGAGACGCCCTCCAACGACACGAGCGGCATCGATCTCGACGACCCGGCCTCGGTCGCGGACCCGCACGGCTATTGGGCTCGCTACCGCGACGGCGGCCCCGTGCAGTGGAGCGCCGCGCATCGATCGTGGGTGGTGCTCGACCACGCCGAGCTGAGCGA
>CAZVUM010000076.1:14027-22229 GCA_964629575.1 uncultured Acidimicrobiales bacterium
AAGTGCTCGACTCGCTTCCCGGCGAGATCGACGTGCGCGAAGACCTCGCCGGACCGCTGCCTGCGTTGGTGATCGCCGCCATCTTGGGGGTGGACCCTGCCGACCGCGATCGATTCCGCCGGTGGTCCGACGATCTCGCCACCATCGTGTTCGCCACCGACCCTCACGCGACGGCGCCCGAACCAGCGATGGCCGCCGCCGACGAGTTCCGCGACTTCTTCGGCCACTTGATCCAGCGAGAACGCACCGATCCCTCCGGGACTCTCATGACGGCGCTGGTCGCAGGGGCCGGAGACGAACTCACCGATCTGGAACTCGTGGGTGCGTGCACGCTGATCCTCTTCGCCGGCCACGAGACGACGACGTCGTTTCTCATGAACACCATCGGGCTGATGTGCTCCACCGACGGCCTGGCGGACCGACTTTTGTCGGCCGACACCTCCGTGGCCATCGAGGAGCTGTTCCGCACCATCGGCCCCACCCGATCGATGTATCGCAAGGTCGCCGAGACCCACGAGCGGGGCGGCCAGACACTGCAGGCCAACGACAACGTGTTGCTGTGCGTGGCAGCGGCCAACCACGATACCGCTGTCTTCGCCGACCCCGGCACCCTCGACCTCGCACGGGACCCCAACCCGCACCTCACGTTCGGGTGGGGGCTCCACCATTGTCTCGGCGCGCACCTCGCCCGGCTCGAGGGTCGCCTCGCGCTCGACGGTCTGCTCACTCGGTGGGAGCGCATCGAGGCCACCACTTCGGTTCCGCCGATCGAAGGCACCGTGATCTCAGCGATCCAACAGCCCCTGAATGTGCGGCTCGCATGAACCGGCAACAGCTCTCCTCGCACCCCGAAGTACCCTGAACCCGTCGCTCACGGAGGACCGAATGGCCACGATTCCCGACTTCTCCACGATCGAACTCGACCCGCGCAACCCGGGCGGCGCCGACCTCGACGCGTGGGGCAAAGCGCTGGTCGAGGAGACCGGCAAGGCGGCCGACGCCCTCATCTGGGAGACACCCGAGGGCATCGACATCCGCTCTCTCTACACCGCGGCCGACCTGCGGGAGTCCCTTCCCGACATCGACGGCTATCCGGGATTCGCGCCCTATCTCCGCGGCCCGTACCCCACGATGTACACCAATCAGCCGTGGACGGTCCGGCAGTATGCCGGGTTCTCGACGGCCGAGGATTCCAACGCGTTCTACCGACGCAATCTGGCCGCAGGCCAGAAGGGGCTGTCCGTCGCATTCGACCTCGCGACTCACCGCGGCTACGACTCCGACCACGAACGGGTGAGCGGCGACGTCGGCATGGCCGGCGTGGCGATCGACTCCATCTACGACATGCGCACGCTCTTCGACGGGATCCCGCTCGACCAGATGTCGGTGTCGATGACGATGAACGGCGCCGTCCTGCCGATTCTCGCTCTCTATGTCGTCGCTGCCGAGGAGCAGGGCGTGGCGCCCGAGAAGCTCGCCGGCACTATCCAGAACGACATCCTCAAAGAGTTCATGGTGCGGAACACCTACATCTATCCGCCGCGCCCCTCGATGAGGATCATCGGCGACATCTTCGAGTTCACCAGCCAACGCATGCCGCGGTTCAACTCGATCTCGATCTCGGGCTACCACATGCAAGAAGCGGGGGCGACGGCCGACCTCGAGCTCGCCTACACCCTCGCCGACGGCGTCGAGTACCTCCGCACCGGCCAGGAGGCCGGTCTCGGCGTCGACGACTTTGCCCCCCGGCTCAGCTTCTTCTGGGCGATCGGCATGAACTTCTTCATGGAGGTCGCCAAGCTGCGCGCTGCCCGCTCGCTGTGGGCCCGGCTCGTGAAGGGCTTCGATCCCCAGAACCCCAAGTCGATGTCGCTGCGGACCCACTCCCAGACGTCGGGGTGGAGCCTCACTGCGCAGGACGTCTACAACAACGTGGTCCGCACGTGCATCGAGGCCATGGCCGCGACCCAGGGCCACACCCAGTCGCTCCACACCAACGCCTTCGACGAAGCCCTCGCCCTGCCCACCGACTTCAGCGCCCGCATCGCCCGCAACACCCAGCTGTTCCTGCAGCAAGAGTCGGGGACGACCAAGGTGATCGATCCCTGGGGCGGGTCCTACTTCGTCGAGAAGCTGACGCGCGATCTCGCCGACAAGGCGTGGGGCCACATCCAGGAGGTCGAGCGCATGGGTGGGATGGCCCAGGCGATCGAAGCCGGTGTGCCCAAGATGCGGATCGAGGAAGCCGCCGCCCGCACCCAGGCTCGCATCGACTCGGGGCGCCAGACGGTGGTCGGAGTCAACAAGTATCGCCTCGACGTCAACGAGGACATCGACGTTCTCAAGGTGGACAACGCCGAGGTTCGGGCGGCCCAGATCGCAAAGCTCGAGCGGCTGAGGGACGAGCGCGACGACGCGGAGGTCGAGCGGACGCTCGACGCCCTGACCGCCGCGGCGGATCGCGACGAAGGCAACCTCCTCGCCCTGGCGATCGATGCCGGTCGGGCCATGGCCACGGTGGGCGAGATCAGCCTGGCGCTCGAGAAGGTCTACGGTCGACACACAGCCGAGATTCGTTCGATCAGCGGGGTGTACAGCAGCGAAGTGGGTGAGCAGACCGACGCAGTGACCGAGGTTCGGGACCTGGTCGAGGACTTTGCGCTCGGCGAGGGCAGGCGACCCCGCATCCTCATCGCCAAGATGGGCCAAGACGGCCACGACCGCGGTCAGAAGGTGATCGCCACCGCGTTCGCCGACCTCGGCTTCGATGTCGACATCGGCCCGCTCTTCTCCACGCCGGCCGAGGCGGCGCGACAGGCCGTGGAGAACGACGTCCACATCGTGGGCGCCTCCTCGCTCGCCGCCGGCCACCTCACGCTGGTGCCACAGCTACGCGACGCCCTGGCCGCCGAAGGCCGAGGCGACATCATGATCGTCGTGGGCGGAGTGATTCCCCCGCAGGACTTCGACGAGCTCTACGCCGCGGGCGCCACAGCGATCTTCCCGCCAGGCACCGTGATCGCCGAAGCCGCCAGCGAGCTGATCGCCAAGCTGAGCCAGGTGCCTGGCACCTAACGTTACGATTCGTAACACGAAGTGCCAGGCACCTACAGGGCGGTGAAGGCCTGGTCGGCGATGTCCCAGGTCTGGCGGATGTCGTCCTCGGTGTGGGCGGTGGACACGAAGTTGTTGTGGTAGCTGAGCAGGTAGGCGCCGCGGCCCACACACTCGGCGATCCACTTCGCATGTCGCTTGAAGCCGCCCTCGCCCCCGTTGCGGTAGTAGGGCATGCCCGAGATCCCGCTGATGACCATGTCGTAGCCATGTGATGCGGCGACATCGGCCAGCCCGGCGTTGAGCTGGTTTCCGAGGTCGGTGATCAGCCGGGCGCCGTCGCATTTCTCGAGCTCGTCGAGGGTGGCGAGCGCGGCGGCCATCGGTGCCGCGTTGAAGAACTGCGTTCCGGTGAAGAAGGTGTCGGTGGCCGCCTGCTTCAGCGCATCGGTACCTGTGAGCGCAGCGATGGGGTGGCCGTTGCCGAGTGCCTTGCCGAAACACACCAGGTCGGGCTGGAAGCCATAGGCGACGTGCGACCCGGCGAGGTCGAGGCGGAATCCGGCCCTGACATCGTCGACGATCAGCACGATGTCGTTCTTGCGGCATGCGGCTTCGATCCGCTGCCAGTAGCCGTCATCGGGGGGATCGTTGTCGGCAAATGCCGGGTGGTGATACGGCGAGGAGATGAAGCATGCGATCTCACCGGGGTGTTGGTCGATCGCTTGCTCGAAGGCGGCCGCGTCGTTCCATGGCACGCTCAGCACCAGATCGTGGTCGCCCTCGACCGTGCCCTTGTTCCCTGGCGTCTGCATCCAGGGGGCGGCTCCGTGATAGCCGTCGTTCACCTTGACGACGAACCGGCGACCTGTGGCGGCGCGGGCCACCATCACCGCCAGCGCCGTGCTGTCTGCCCCGTTCTTGCCAAACAGCGCCCAGTCGACGCCAGACACCATCTCCACGAGTCGTTCGGCGAGCTCGACCATCACCGGCGCTGCGAGGCTCACGGTGTTGCCGCGCGCCATCTGCCTGGCTGCCGCCTCCTCGACGACGGGGTGGTTGTACCCGAGGATCATCGGACCGTACGCGCACATCCAGTCGATGTAGTAGTTGCCGTCGATGTCGGTGAACCGGGAGCCCTGGCTCGTCTCGAAGAAAACCGGCGCCTGGTCGTTCACGGCATACCCGTAATGCCCGTGGACGCCCTTGGGGATCACCTGCTGGGCACGCCGATACATCTCCTGGGACCTGCTCGTGTCCATCATCGTTCGACGTCCTTCCCGTCTGCTGCGTCCCCCGAGAACGCGATATGCCTCGACAGCACGTTACGCGTCACCGTCGACACGTCGTCGTGTTCGAGCCCGTATGCCCAGTCGGTGCATCCCACCGTGAACACCTCGCCGGCACCGCGTTCGAACCATCCCATCACGGCCGAGCCGTGGGCGTAGCGCTCCCGATTCTCCGGAGTGTCTGCGCCGCCGAGTCGTTCCGCCACCCAGTTGAGCTCGCCGATGTAGGAGTCGGGCAGCTGTGGCGGTGCGTCGGAGGTCTCCCACAGGTGTGCCGGCGCTGTGCCGAGCACCTCGAAGTTGGCGGGTGTGCCTCCCGTCCCGGTCGCGACCGGCAAGCCGTCGACGAGGGCCATCTCGGTCCCGTCGCACTCGTACCCCACCACGACAGGCTCGGCACCGACGATGTCGCCGGCGCGCAGGCCGAGGCCGTCGAAGGCCCAGTGCTGGGGGCGCCACACCGTGTACCCGCCGCTACCCCGGGGAGCCGAACGAGTGTGTGCATAGCCGCCGCGGCTAAACGAGACGCCCGTCATCTCCGCTTCGGGCCTGCGGGTGAGCGGATCGCACCACATCGTCGACACGCTCGTCTCGGCGTCTGTGCCGACAACGGGGTCGAGCAGGTAGTCGTTCTTGTAACCGACGACGCGATCGCCCTCCTCGAAACGCACCTGCCAGAACGCCGTGTTGCCGGACAAGAACACCGCAGCGCCGCCCCGTTCGACCCACCCTTCGACCTGGTCCCGCATCGCCGCGGACCAGTACTCGTCGTGACCGATGCTCACGTAGAGGTGATACGGATCCAGCAGGTCGCCTCGGTCGTGGAGGTCGAGGCTGGTGGCGTAGTCGAGCGCGAGACCCTGCGCCTCGGCCCAGCGCACGAAGAGTCGCTCCCAGTTCGCCCACCCGGCAGCGCACGACCACACCGAGTACTCCGAGAAGTGTGCTGCCACCTCCCGGCCCGGTAGATCTCCGACGTTGGCGACGCGCCAGCGGTGAGGGTCCGGCTTGTCGAGAAAGCCCCTCGTGAGCGGCCGCTGTTGGGACGATTCGTGGTTGCCGGTGTAGAAGCTCGGTCCGCCCCAGTCGTTGTATGCGGCCCAGGTCGAGGTCGACAGCACGAGCAGCGTGTCGCCTGGCTCCGCGGCCCGCACGACGAAGAAGGCGTCGGCGACCTCGCCATGGGCGGCCGTGATGCGAACGAGGTAGAAACCCGACGTCCACTCAGCAGCAACGGCGATCCTCAGGTTCGGTTCCCAACCACAACCTTCGGTGGCGCAGTCGGCGGGAACGGGCTGTTCGTCGATGTCCACGTCCCACTGCGCGACGCAGACCTCGGCTGCCCCGATACGAAGCGCTTCGACCCGAACCGGCTGCGACGGCCCGCTGATCATGAGATCGACCGAGTCCCCCGCGGCTCCGCTCTGGGGCCAGCAGTAAGCGCCGATCGAACGTCCGCCGACGGGGTCAGACACGGCCTACCACCTCAGCGCCGCCGCCGCGCATGCTTCACCTTCTTCTTCGCCCGGTTGTCCCTGTAGTGCGTGTTGAGGGGTGCCGCGTCGAGGTCGGCGCCTTGCAGGCGGTCGAAGAAGCGCTTGTGCACCCACAGCTTTTCGGGGCCGACCTGCACCTGCCCCCAGAAGGCTCCGTTGGGCGTGAAGTTGTCTCCATGAGAGAGGCGCTCCATGAGCTTGACCGGCTTCGCTGGACGGAGCGCCCGGGCTGTGCAGAGGAGTACGGACTTGTCGGTGATCCCGATCACCCGGTAGCGCGCGGTCGTGAGCGCACCGCCGATCAGGGTGAAGGCGACGATCATCAGCACGACCTGAATGGCCGGCTGGTTGGTGGTGAGCACGGCCGCCACCACAGCCCCGACCCCAGGCGCCAGCAACGCGAACGGATGGACGCCCCCCTGCGCCGGCAGCGATGTCTGGAGGACCTCGTCGTGCAGGAGGAATTGCTCCCACCGGTCGCGGGTCTTGTTGTCCATGCGTCAACCGTAATCGCGGCGCCCTCGTTCGCCCCAGAGCCCACCGCAGCATCACGGTGGCGACCGGTCGAACGGTAACGTCGGCACTCGTGGCCGCCCTCCCCCCGATCGATGAGCTGGTCGACGGCGTCCGCTCGGCCGATCGGGCGCTGCTCGGCAGAGCGATCACCCTGGTGGAGAGCAGCCGCCCCGAGCACGCCGAACACGCTCAGGCGCTGCTGTCCGCGCTGCTCCCCCACACCGGAAACGCCCACCGGGTCGGTATCACCGGAGTCCCCGGTGTCGGCAAGAGCACGTTCATCGAGACGCTCGGCAGCGACCTGACCGAGCGAGACCACCGCGTCGCCGTGCTCGCCGTCGACCCGACGTCGACCAGGACCGGCGGATCGATCCTGGGCGACAAGACCCGCATGGCCCGGCTGGCCAACGACCCGCGCGCCTTCGTTCGCCCCTCGCCAACGTCAGGCGAGCTCGGCGGGGTCAACCGCATGACCCGCGAAACGATGCTCGTTTGTGAGGCCGCCGGCTACGACGTCATGCTCGTGGAGACGGTGGGTGTGGGGCAGTCCGAGACGGTTGTGGCCGACATGGTCGACTTCTTCTTGGTGCTGATGCTCCCGGGAGCCGGCGACGAACTCCAGGGCATCAAGAAGGGCATCCTCGAGATCGCCGATCTGATCGCGGTCAACAAGGCCGACGGCGACAACGCCACGCGTGCCCAACACGCCGCACGCGAGTACCAGATGGCGCTCCACCTCACGATCCCGGCATCGCCCAACTGGACGCCTCCGGTGGTGACGTGCGCCGGGCTCACGGGCGATGGGCTCGACACCCTCTGGGAACAGGTCGTGCTTCACCGGCGACTGCTCACCGAGTCGGGCGAACTGGCACAACGCCGCGAAGACCAGCGGGTTCGGTGGATGTGGTCGATGCTCGACGACCGGCTCATGGCCGCTCTCCGTGCTCACCCCGAGGTCGACGAGTTACTCCCCGAGGTCGAACGCCAGGTGCGCGCCGACGAGACAACGCCGGTCCTCGCTGTCGACCGGGTGATGAGGGCGTTCGGCATCAGCTGACAAGAATGCCCCTCTGACCTGCGAATTTGCCCCTCAACCTCAACTCGAGATTCAGAGTTGGATCGGCGTTCCTTGGGTCATCCCGCCGTCCACCGCGAGGGTCTGACCGGTGATCGATGCGGCCCGATCCGAACACAGAAACGCCACGGTGTCCGCGATGTCCTCGGCCGACTGGTCGGTCAGCATCGGAGTGATCGCTGCGACGATCGCCTTGTAGCGATCGGGATCGGGTTCCATCTGTTCCCAGATCGCCGTGCGGATGATCCCTGGCGCAACAGCGTTGATCCTGATCCCCCGCGGCCCCAGCACCCGAGCCATGCACTTCGTCCAGTGGATCACCGCAGCCTTCGCGGCTGCGTAGGCGAAGAGACCGTTGGGTGTCTGCCCCGCGACGGACGCGGTGTTGCAGATCGCCGCGCCGTCTGTGAGGTCGGGTCCGACCACCGATGTCACGACGTGCGCCGACACGAAGTTGAGGTCCACCATCTTGCGAAAACTGTCGGGATCCTCGAACGGATCGGTCCCCGGACGGGTGAGGCCGTTGCCGGGGTCGCCGCCTGCGTTGTTCACCAGGACCGTCGGAACCGCTCCAACAGCCGCGTAGGCCGCCCTCACGGACGCGACGTCGGTGACATCGCATCGATGCACCGACACCCGACTCGGTTCGTGAGAGGGGTCCTCGACCTGGTCGTCAAGCAGATCGAACACAGCGACCCTGTCCACCACGTCTTGATCGAGCAGCGCCCGGACCATCGCGAGGCCGAGGCCGCGCGCTCCCCCTGTGACGATC
>CAZVUM010000077.1:0-22067 GCA_964629575.1 uncultured Acidimicrobiales bacterium
GGTCGTTAACCTGTGGGCTCACATGATGGGCGGGGGGGGCGATTGATGGACATCACTGCGGGTTATGTCAGGTCCGACATCCATGAGCGGCTCGAATGGAAGGCGAAGGATCTAGAGCGCGTCAACGAGATGTTGCGTGAACGCCTGAAGAAGCTCGAAGCGGACAAGGAGCGTCTTGACTGGCTTTGGATGGAGACGGGCGGGACACGGAACGTCGAGGAGGACGACCGCTGGATGGCCATGTGGTCATTCCCTCCGGTTATTGGTTACCGAGACAGTGAGGGTTGGCCTGACGACATCAGGGAGGCCATCGACGCGGCGCGTAAGGGCGTCGAGATCGGGCCGCGACAGCAAGTCGTATGGCACACGGACGAGTGGGAAGAGCAGGGCGGAAGGCCGGGGCTGCGGCATGATTGACTTCGCAGTGTTCGCTCTGCCGCGCTCAGGCACCACATGGACGGCCGCATGGCTATCGAGGTACGCGCATGTGCGGCACGACCCGATCGAGCGTTACACGCCCGTACAGACCGCCGAGTGGGCCGAGGGGAAGAAGGTCGACGGCCGACCCGCAGGCATCGTGTGTACGGGATCGTGGATGCTGCCGGGCTATGCGGAGCGCCTCCACGACCAGGGCGTGCCGATTGTCGTTCTCGAGCGATCAATCGGGAGTGTGAACGCCTCGGCGCTGAAACTCGGGCTGCCGATGCTCTCGCTTGCGGTTTCGCAGCGACTCGAGAAATTGCCCGGCCAGCGGTTCGACTACGAGGCGCTCTTCAACTACCGGGCGCGGCTGATCTTCTACGCGCTCTTCCACACGCTCAGGTTCGACGATGGGCACCACGACGAGCTCCGCCGCATGAAGATCGAACCCACGGCCGAGGTCATCGAAGGGCTGAAGCGGAAGGGGGTCGCCTTGGAGCGACTTCCGGGCGCCTGAGGGTCAAGCAACCTCTTTCTATCCGAGGGTCAAGCGTCCCTTTTTTCACGTAGGGGGTCGCCTAGCGTTCTCCTTTTCGCGCGAGCCTCCTCGATTCCCTCAGCGCCAATCCGCGCATGAAGTCGGAAACGGATTTCCCTGCCCGCTCGGCACCCTTTCGGATTGCCTCGAGCTCCTCTGTTCGTATTCGGATACGGACCGACTCGCGCAATGCTTCCGAGTCCGGAAGTGCGGGCCGGCCGCGTCCGCGTTGGGATGCAGCCATAGATTCCCTTTCGGTGTCGAGCGCACCCTACTGAAACTTTTTTCATGTGGCAACGAAAATAATTGGTATTTCCCCTTGATTAATATCTGTGGCTACCGATAATAGGGGTGTGCCGCAATTCAGCGGCGATTGGAGACTCCGCCATGTACCTCGACACTGCCTGCCCCGACTACGAGCCCCGCCCGCCCCAGCCCTGGGACCGGCACCGCTTCTCGCTCGTTTGCGACGATGGCGAGACCTGGGCCGCCTACGACTTCGACGTGCCGGACTGTGACCCGAACGTCGATCCCTACCACTGGGGCCGCGGCGCCGGCGAATCGTTCGGCTGCGAACGGCCGCCCGTGGCCTATCCGTGGCTCGGCTGGGTGGTCGGCTCCTGGGGTGGCCTCGACGTTTGACCGATCCGCCGCAATCCGGCACGGCCTGCGGGTCCTGTCGGATTGCCGGATCGATCACCGATCCCACGACACGAGGTAGCAACATGACTCGATGGACGATCGACGGACGCGGAGACACAGGGACTCGCGCTATCCACCATGCCCCGCGCACTGGGCGTCTCGAATTCAACTCCAGCCGAATGCCTTCCGGATTCTGGCTGGCCGATGTGACCTACCCCGACGGGTCCACGCATCACATCGATGCGAGCGCGCCCAGCGGCACAAGCGGCGTGCGAGCGATTCGCAGCGCGGGTGCTGTGATGGGCGCCCCGATCGATCGCGAGGCGTTTCGGGACTGCGAACGCTTCGGACACGAATGGCACAGGGAAGCGGGGGCCGGGTGCGGACGGTGCGGCATGGTCGATGCGGATCGTGCGTCGGCGGAGTACCAGCCGATCCCGAGGGCCGACGAGGGCTGACCGATCCGCAGGGGGCATAGCCTGTGCTGTGCCCCTCTCGGATCGATCAGACTTCAACAGAAACGAGAGGTGAAACCGATGGGCAAGATTTACTCGCTGGCAGACATCAGGAACGGACGCTTCGAGATGGTCGCGGAAGAGCCGGTGGCACTCGAGCCGGGTACTCCGGTACTGCACGAGGATCGCGCGAACTACCGGCCTGGGTTCTACATCGGGCCGGATCCGGAGAATCCGGAGAGTTACGGCCGCGTCGTCAACATCGACCGCGAGACGCGCGAAGGGCGTAGCATCCAGTCGGTTCCGTGGTCGGTGATTCAGCGGCACGCGGAGAAGGCGGCGCCCTATGACTCGGTGCCTGTTGGGAAGGAAACGCTTCTCCGGACGATCGGCGAGGCGCAGCGCTTCCAGGCGGACGAACGTGCGCGCAGGGATCTCGAGCGCGAACAGATCGCCAAACGGAAGGCGGAATTCGAGGCCGAATTCACAACCCGATGCCCCGAGTGGGCGAAGGGTGTGGTTGTGGCCGAGCTCGAGGAGAACGATTGCGACACCCAGACCGACTACTTCGCCACGAAGCGGAAGGGGGAGCGCGTGATTCTCGCTTTCCTGAAGCATGACCGCAGCCTTTTCCCGACCATGCGGAAAGCGGCCGCATCGTGGGAACCGACGGCACATCTCGCGGAAGCGGGAAAGGACGCGGAACATCGCGAGAACTACTCGATGGGCAAAGGGACGTACCTGAAGGCGGGCGACACGTGGTCGAGCGGCTGGTGCGTGCGGGTCCACTCGCTCAAGTGGGGCTCGCCTGGTGTGGCCGTCTTCAAGGGAACGGCCGCGGATCACAGCTAGACTCGAGCGTACAGCACCACCAGAGACGCCCTCGAGGCTCCATGCAAGCGGAGCTCCGGGGGCGTTCTGCTATTCTGGTGCCCCATGAAATACAAGCCTCGACTAGCCCTACTTGCCCTTGTGGCGCTCGTGCTGACCACCATGCCGGCCGCTACGGCCGTGTGTCAGGGATTCTGTACCGGCCAGCCCTGCTGGGGCTACGGATGTCCTAGCGGCTGCATATGCATTCAACCCGATGGCCCTGGGACGCAGGGATTCTGCAACGGCGGAGGGTGACAATGAGCAGCAGCGATCCCACGGGATACGAGAGCCAAGTTGCCGAAATCCAGCCCAACGCGCTCAGTGAACGGCAGCAGCGAGTAGGCATCGGGCTCGCCATGATTCGAGATGGCGCGTCCTACTCGGAAGCGGCTCGGGTGTGTGGAATCGAACGCAGGGCACTTGCCCGCTACGAGCAAAAATTGCGCCAGGTTGACAGCAAAGAGGGCGATGGGATGACCGTCGCGCTCGATGCGCTCCAGAAGGGCGCCATGACCGCAGCCCTGATTGCTACGGAGCGAGTGACGGAGCGGCTCGTCGACCCCGAGCACGAGTGGAAGGACGGCGATCTCATCAAGGCGCAAGGCGTCAACATCGACAAGGTGCTGGCGTTCCAAGCGAAACCCATCGCACCTGCAGACTCGGGCGTGAGCGCCCTGGAACGATTGCTCGACCAGGCCGACGTGACGCTCACGAAGAAGGATCCCGCCAACGAAGCGATCGAAGTCGAGGCGACTACACCCACCGACACCGACACCGAGTGATACCGAACGGGTGTCAGGAGCAGTACCGACATGCGTTCAGTAGCGGTGTTGAACGGGTGTCAGTAAGGATGGGTGGGACCGGAAAGCCAGGTCAGTCCGTCAGGCGGGAGAGGGATCAGCAGGCGGGAGATGTTGGGGAATGCGAGAGGGACGGACATGAGCGTCAACGTGTGAGGGGTGTGCGCGAGGGAATTGGTAGGGGGACGGAACCGTCTCGTATTTAACCACTTGGTACACAGCACGTTCCCGATCCATCTGCTTTCCCTGATGCATCCCCGATAATCGCCTCGAATCGGCTAAGTAGTTGGAATCATTACGTTCCCTACTTGACCTAATACTGATTTATCGGCGGTGGACGCTCTCTAACTCAACCTGTGCGTCTACAGCTCGACGGGGGGGCTTTCCGGGGGGTGGGGGTCTTGGATGTTAGTGACCGTCCCCTCCTCCATCCCAGCCCCCGAAACGCCTTCCCCGCAGGTATTTCATCTCCCGCTCATATTCCATTGCCGTGTAACAGCGTGATTCTGTTCACGAAGTTCATGTGCGCGAGGCTAGATGAAGTCGACTTGCCGTATTGGCCGTAGTTCCATGTGGAACCAGGGCAGGCTGGCAGGTGCAGTTGAGTGTTGAACGCAAGTGACCCAGTCCCGTCCGCACGGTAAGCGTTCCACTGGTCGGGCTATGTGGGTGAGGGAGTTCTTTTCTCGTTCGGGAGCGTAGGAATTGCAAGTTCTGCTCCCTGCCGTTGGGGGTTCGCCGAGTACGTCGAAGGCGCTGGGTCAGATCGCGGGTCCCAATTTCCGCTACGCATCGTCACCTTCTGTGGAGTCTCTTGCTTCGTCGGCGGCTCGCTACTGCTCAGGCCCCGTGCCTGTCCCCCTGTCCTCCTTCACCGATCAGCTCCGAATCGCGGCGGGCGCGCGCGTTCCGGTATGCCTCGCGCTTCATGTGCTCGGGCAGGCTGATGTTGGGGATGCGTCCGAGTCGTCCTCGCATACGTCCCAGGTAAGCGTTCTCGAGCGCTTGGAGCCGGCCTTCGAGGGCCTTGGGTCCTGAGCGCTTGGAGTTCTTTCGTTTCCTCGGCTTGGGCTTCGCGAGCGGATCGCCGTTTTTGTCGACCCCCGAGAGTTCCGCAGCGCCATGTCCCTGTACGCGGATCCGCTCGATCTCGTTGGCTCGCTCCCAGTTGAGCCGACCACTCATCCGCCACTCCGGCTTCCGGATCCGCCGATCCCGTCGTCTGAGCCGTCGAGAGGCAGGGAGCCGCCCCGGCCGGATTCGACAAAGACCGGGGCGACTTCAACCTGCGTTCTGGGGATGTGTGCGTCCACGTCATCTCCACGGGGAATCCGCACGCCTGGGAGGGCATTGCGGGGAACCCCACATCCCAAGGATAGGGGTGCGCTGTGGTAAGTGCCACAAGATGCAGCCTGTTTTGTCGCGTTCTCGCTCTCGCCGTGCTAAATGGGGAGACATCCCATTTCTTGACACGGGGGGTATGGAATGGCGACTGCGACGACACAGGCTCCGGATATCACGCGCGGAGGGGCCTACGTCGGCCTTCAGCACTCCGTGATCCACTACTCCAGCCTTTCCAGCGAGACGTTGACGCCCGGCATGGACGGGATCGTCAACGTCGCCTGGGAGCCGGACGACATCGCCGACAGCGTGAACGTCGTGGTCGGGTCTTCGACGACCGTGAGTTGCGGCGCTACAGGGGGTCCGCACTCGGGTAAGCTGCACGTCTGGTCGCGCGCGTAGGTCGCGGCGGTGACGCTGGCGGGACTCTCGAGCGATCAACTCGACACGCTCCGTGAGAACGTGTGGAGAGCGCACGGCTACCGGACCTACGAGTCGGAAGTCGATCGCTTCCATGCGTCGCGGGCCAAGATCAAGATCGCTTCGAGCCCGGCACGAACGGCGAAGTCGTATTCGGGTGCCGCCGATGTCTATCCCGACATCGTGGCGCATGGCGTGGCCTACCAGATGGCGATCAAGGGCAAGTTCGGCGACTACGTGCCCGAGACGTTTCGAGGCTGGGTCGTTTGTCCCAACTACGACCTCGCGAAAGAGTTCGACTACCTCTACACGGAACTCGTCGAGAAGGCCCCGATCATGAAGTGGGGCTACGAGATCCGCCGCTCCAAGCGCAACGCCAACCAGGGCGATATGGAGATTGTCCTCTTCTGGGGCAAAAACCAGCGCGGCGAAGATGTCGAGAGCGTGATCCAGGTCCGGACCTCTGCGAATGAAAAGTCGCTCCAGAGCGAAGAGCTCGATTGGGTGATTCTCAGCGAGGCCGCCGAGCTCGACGAGTCGGTCTGGAAGAAATACATCTCCGCGCGTTTCACCCGCGCGATCTTACCCACCACGCCGAAGGTCAACGCGGGTTGGATCCTTGACATGATCGAGTCGGCCGAGGACAACCCTGAACTCGGTATCGAATCGTTCTGCTTCACCGTTCGCGCCAACCCCGAGTACAAGTGCGACCGATTCTGGGCGGCACACGCACAAGCTGAACTCACCGTGACGGGCGAAGTCACGACGCTGCCCGTCGACGAGAACAAGCCGCCCTCGATTGCCAACGGTCATGACTGCTTCGACCCGATCGTGCAGTGTGACGCAGCCAAGGACGACGGGTTTGCCGAGCAGTTCCTCGGGCGCTGGACGCTCAAGGAAGGCCGCGTCGTCCCGCTCCGCGAGCATATCGGCGCGCAGGGGCAGCCCGCTCACGTCATTCGCGAAGACAAGTCGTGGTTCCGACATGCCGATCTCGACCTGGCAGTCGATTACGGCTTCTCCGATGGCACGGTGATCGGGTTCTGGCTGGTCGGTCCCAAACAGGTCTGCCTGCGCCGCTCGATCTACGAGCAGAACCTCACGCCCGACGACATCGTCGACCGTGTCAAGGAACAACGCCGCTGGCTCGAGCAGCACTTCCAGCGCGATTTCGAGTTCCGCCGCGTGATTGGCGATCCGAAGAAGCCCGAGGTAGCGGCCACGCTTGCCCGGCACGGATTCCGCGTGTGGAACATCGACAAGAAGGCGCAGGTCGATCGGCAGGCCGGGCACATGGAGTTCATGAACATGCTCCAGACGGACCCGGCCACCGGGTCGCCGTCGATGCTCGTTCACTCCGACAATTCTGCGGTCATCAACGAATGGAAGTCGCTTCGCTGGAACACGAAGGTGCGCAGCGAGACGAGCCCCACGGCCTTGATCGGTGCCGACCACGCCTACGACATGGCGCGGTACTACGTGCAGTCGCGCCCGTTCGGCACGCTGCGACTCATCAAGGCCAATGAGCCCAACTGGATAGAGATGCAGCGCGCGCGTGTGCTCGAGCACCGCCGCGGGCAGCGCCGCGCCACGGTCGCGAGTGCCTACGCACAGCGTCCCGTCGGAGGGCTCCTCTGATGGCGATGAGCGATCTCGAGTTCCAGCGATGGCGGCAACGGCTGCAGCACGCCGAGAACCAGTGGCGCGATGTCGGTTGGATCCCCGACGGCAAGGACGGCTCGGCCGACAAGTACAGCGCCATGTCCTTCCTGAACGGCTATCGCGGGAACTTTCCGCGGGTCATGAACGGCGCGATGGAAGAGGCTGACCAGATGTTTGGGAACATCATGTTCTCGATCATCAACACGATGACGGCGCAACTGAGCGCCAAGATCCCCGATCCGATCCTCCGGCCGTTGGGCGGCCCCGCTGCCGACGAGACGGCACGGCGCAAGGCGTGGCTCAACGAGCAGATCGTCGAACTGATGTGGCGCGAACGCGACGTGAAAAAGGAAGTCGACCGCGCGCTGCTGTCTGCGGTCATCACGGGTGCCGGGTTCGTGCGTCACGGGTTCACGCCCGAAGTGTCGTTCGAGAACGATAACGGCCGGATCATCACGCGGTTCAAGAATCAGACGCCCGACCTTCCGTGGGTGCAGTTCATGCGGCCCTGGGAGATCCGGATCGATCCCCTCGTGAACTCGTTCGACCCGACGCAGGAGCCTCGCTGGTGCGCGTTCTACGCGACGCACTACGAGGAGGACATCCGGGACGACCCGAATCTCATCAAGCGGCGCGACCTGACTGCAACGAAGCACTTTGACACGCGGCCGAAGGACCGACAGAGCGGCCGGCTCGAGCACGGATCGCCGGATGTGATGAGCATCTATGAGGAGTGGATCGTCTACGACGCCCACGAACGGAAGTTCTTCGGCATGAGCCCCGGCTCGGACAAGTTGATCCGAGAGGAGCGAGACTGGGCGTTCAATTACGGCCAACTTCCGTATTCGGGCCTCTGGTTCAACGATCAGATAGACACGCCGTTCCCGATCGCGTTCCCGCGCATGTTCTGGGACGAGCAGCTCCTCTACAACAAGGTCTGGACGACGATCAACGCACTCGTCTCTCGCACGCGCCGTTTGTTGTTTCTCAATCAGGACGCATTCAGTGAAGAGACGCGAGAACTCATCCGGAATCCCGCGTCATTCATGGAAGCGTTCGAGGTTCAGGGCGACAACCTGGATCAAGCGATCAAGGAGATCGGCGTGTCGCCCATCGACGGGCAACTGATCGGGTTGACGTTCCAGATCAAGGAACAGATCCGCGAGGTGCTCGGCGTCTCGAACTTCGACCGCGGCCAGCGAGCCAATGTCGAGACGGCGGCCGAGGCGAACAACATTGCTGCGGGTGGCATGGTCGCTCGGGGTCGCACGCAGGAGCGGTTCGAGCGGTTCGCCGCGAACGTGACTTCGGTCATGCACCGCACGTTCCTCCAGAGCGAGCAGGCTCGTGCGTTCATCCTGCCCGTGATCGGCAAGCAGAACCTCGACTTCTTGACCGCCGATGACCGGGCAAACGGTTTCATCGAGGTCACGGTCGACCAGTTGCAGGGCGAATACTCGTACGACGTGAAGCTCGACAGCACGCTGCGAACCGACCCGAACACGGAACTCGCGCGCTTCGTCACCGGATATAACGCTCTCGGCGGTGTTGAGTCGCAACTCGTGGCCCAGCGGTATGCGCACGAGCGCATCACGGAACTGTCGGGCATGGACCCGCAACAGGCGGTCGTCAGTGAGCAGACGGGCAATCGGATGGCGGAGGACGCGCAGGGCCAAGAGGGCGAAGGCCCCGGCGACTCGATTCCCTCCGCCGCGCAGAATGCGGTGGGCGCGGGTCTTCGCCCCGTCCCAGGAGGTGCGTAGTGGCCGTCATGCACTCGTACTACTGCAAGGCGTGCGGTGCCTTCGAGCGCGACCGATGGAGCGACGACGTTCCCTCATGCTGCGGCTCGGAGATGGACATCGCGTTTCTGCCGGCGGCGCACAAGAACACGGACGAGTGGGGCGGCCCGCGTCACTACCCGCACTTGCGCGAAGAGCCGTTCGGCAGTCGAGGCGAACTCGCCCGGTTCGCGCGTGAAAACAACTTGGCCCTCGGTGCGTCTTCGGACAAGCACCACGGGGCGAGGAACGAATCACATCTAGGTCTTGGACGAATTTATTCGTTCGGGAAGTAGGGAGGTTTCATGAGCGAAGCGTTTCAGGACGAGGGGCAAACGCCGGAGGCTGACGATCAGCAGCCTGGGGCGGGTGCCGCTGCCCAGAATGCAGAGCTTGTCAGTGGTGACGACTTCCGGGCGCGGGTGGCGTCTGATCCCGAGTTCGCTTGGGAACAGATCGTCAAGCGCGACCAGAAGGTGTCGGAGCACATGAACCGGATGAAGGAACTCGAGCCCTTCGCAAAACTCATGGAAGTTGCGGGCGGGGCAGAGCAGGTTCAACAGCACCTCACCACGTTGGCGAGGATTCAGCAGATGCCGGATCTCGCCGAGTTGGTCACGAAGTCTCTGATGGAAGGGCGGGTCGCGTTGCCGGCACAGGCGACGGGAAACGCTGCGACGGAAGAGGACGAGTGGATCGACCCTGACGTAAAGGCCGCGGTAGATCCGGTCATGGCCCAGGTCAACGCTCTTCAGGAGCAGTTGGCCCAGGTCACAAGCCAGCTCAACCAGACGGACCTGCGCAGTCAGGAAAGGTTCGTGGAGCAGAACACTCTGGGCGCTCTTGAGATGTTCAAGAGCGACCCGGAGGCGTTGAAGGAAGCACAGGAAGTCCTCGAGAGGGAAGTCCGTGCGACCTATCAGCGTGCTCAAGGGGGCGAAGTTCAGCAGGCGGAACTGTACAAGCAGATTTCTGCGCCTGGTGGGCAGCGCATTCTCGAAGGCGTGCTCTTCGATACGTACCGCAAGTGGGCGCCCAGGTTGGTCGCCGCTTCGCAAACCAACAACGAACCGAACGCCGATAGAGTGCTGGGGCGTGCAACGGATCCGCGGCCTGTGAATGCCGCGCGTCCGGGGTCGGTGCAGCAACCCGAACTGCCGAAGGGAAAGTTGGGTGTCAATGATGTCGTGAAACAGATGCGAGCCGCGGGAGCGCGGATCGGTGTCGACACACGGCAACTCTAACGAGGTGAGAAATGACTACTCCTGCCGCGGTTGCTGAAAACCGCACGTACGGACAGCTTCTCGTCACCACGCTCGAGAGCATCCACCCCGGGATCAAAGAGAACTATCTCAACAACCACCCGGTGTTGTCGCTCTTCGCAGGAAAGATCGGAGACGTGCTCTCCGGTCGGATTGGTGACAGCGGGGATCCGATGACCAGCCCGAATCAGGTTTCGGGCGAGTCGATCCGCGTCAACGTCAAGCTCGGTGCGAACTCGTCGTTCCAGATGCTTCCGGGGGGCTTCTCTCCGATCAGCATGGACACGAGCGATCCCGATCGCGGAACGCGCGCGAACTTCAAGCTCGGTGCGGGCTCGGTCGTCATCGACGGCTCGACTCTCCGGAAGAACTCCGGCGAGGCGCAGATTGCGAACATCCTGCTCCGCAAGGAGAACGATGCCGTGTCTGGTGCGGCCGATAACGTCGCTCAGCAGTTGCTCGCGAGTTCGAGCGGTGCGAACGATGTCACGTCGCTGGACAGCATCGTGAGCGCGAACGATTCGCTTCAGGGCTACACGGGTGCCACGTACACGGGATGGAATGCCCGAGGCGTGTCGGATGTCGGGACGGCCCCGGCTTCGATCTCGTTCGCTTCCGGCTCGTTCGCCACGCAGGGTCTTTCCGACATGCGCAAGGCGGACAACCGGGCGACCGAGGGCGCGACGGGGCCGAAGGCCGTCCTCACGACTTCGGCGATTCACGAGTTCTACGAAGGCTCGCTGACGCCGAACGTGCGATTCGAGGACACCCGCATGGGTGATCTCGGGTTCACGGCCCTGACGTTCCGGCGCAAGCCGATCTTCTATGACCACTACTGCCCGTCTGGCACGATGTACTTCGTGGACACCGAGTGCGTGATGCTCAAGCACCTTCCGGGTGCCCTGTTCGATCTGACTCCGATGGAGCGCGGGACGAATCAGGATGCGTTCGTTGCTCATGTGATCTTCGAGGCGAACCTCTGCACAGACAGCCGCCGGTCCAGCAACAAGCTGACCGGAATCACGGCGTAAGGGAGGCACCATGAGCAACTTCGTTTCTCCCATCATTTCCGGTGGCGGGCCTTCGGGTCAGTCGATCTACGAGGAGCGCACGGCAGCGGCGCACCCCGTCGGTACTCGAGCCGTACTTCCGGACGGCCGCGTGTACTACTACGCGATCAACCGGGGCACGGCGCTCGGTGCGGGTGTTGTCACCAAGGCGGCAGAGATCAGCGTCGACTTCGACGACCTCGCCACCAACACGGCGGCCGTGGGTGACACCTCGGTCAACGTGACTCCGGTCGGTACGGCGACCTACGCGGCCAACGAGCTCGCTGGTGGATATCTTTCCATCAACTCGGGCACCACGGGCGCGGGGATGCAGTACACGATCAAGAGCCATGCGGCGACGGCCGCCGCGACGGCGTTCGATCTGAACATCTGGGGACAGGTCGAGGTGGTGTTCAACGCCAACACGACCGCCACGGTGGTTCCGAACCCGTGGAGCGAGTGCGTGATCGCGGACGCTGACGAGACTCATCTCGTCAACGGCGTGACTCCGATCGCGGTTACGGCAGGTACCGACGCGGCTCCGTACTACTTCTGGGCTCAGACATGGGGTGTGGCCACCGTCCTTGCGGACGCGGCCGGCATCGCCATCGGTCAGTCCGTCCAGACGGGCACGGGTACGGCGGGTGCGTTCGAGGCTGCGGCCGAGGGCGTGGGTACGATTCCGCAGGTCGTCGGTGTGAACCTGTTCACTACGGTGGACGCGGACTACATGCCGGTGTTCCTCCAGATCGCTCCGTAGCGAACCTACTGGATGAGTGGGGGTCGGGAATGGTCCCGGCCCCTCTTCATCCAACCAACCACAGAGGACACATGGAAGTCACCACCGAAGCGCAGCATATCGCGGTTGCCCAACAGGCTCGATGGCAGGCGATGAACGTCGAAGTGACGGATCGCGGCACGCCTCGCCTGCCGCAGTTCCGCAAGAATTTCAGCGGGACGGATCTCGACGTGAAGATCCGCGACCCGCAGACGGGCGAGTACGGCCCCTACCTACTCCGCAGCGGCCGTACCCTGAAGGCGCACGAATGCCTTCCCGAGCGTGCTGATCTCGCCCTCGACGAGCAGGGCCACCTGATCGACCAGGCCGAGTTCGAGCAGCGGTACCGGCAGTATCTCGATTCGTTCGTGATGCCGTCGGACGCGAACCCGCACTTCGAGCCGGTTCCGAACGTGGCGCGGTACATCAACGCGCGTCCCGACCACTTCACGGCGTCGAAGGGCATGATTGAGATCGACTTCGAGCCCGGGCAGCCCGGTGACTTCAAGCCGAAGTTCTACGTCGACGAGCAGGGCAATTCGATTCCGGTCGAAGAGTTCGAGGCCAAGCAGTCCGAGAAGGCCGCCCACTCGGAGAGGATCGAGCAGCTCCTCGTGATGCTCGCCGAGAATCAGATCGGCAAGGATCAGATCGTCGCCGTGACCGAGACGGATGGCGAACCGAAGGCCGAGCCCGTCGTCCCGGTCGAAGAGCAACAGGCCGCGACCACGCCCGCGAACAAGGAGCAGGCCGCGTGCGGCAAGTGGGTGAAGGCGGGCTACGTGGCCCAACACGTTCGCCACTGCAAGGACGAGGCGTGCAACCCCGTCGGTGACGGAGATGAGGCCGCGTAATGGCATTTTCCTTGACGGCCTTGCAACTCGTGAACAGGGTCCGCCGCCGGATGCGTCATGACGACGTGACGGCGCTCGCGGAACTACGCGATCTTGCTTCGCTCGATGCGATCAATCGGGCGATGCGCGAGGTGTTGCTGGCGAAGGTCTGGGAGTTTGACAAGCGGCACACGCAGATGGCGCTGAAGGCGCGTATCACGGGGGTCGCGGGGACGTTTACGTCGGGCGCATCGTCTGGCTCGATCTCGAAGAGCGGTCTTTCCGCCTCTGATGTCTACGGTGACTTCATCACGCGTTTTCTGCCGTCGAGTTCGTCGCAGTACGGTGATACGGCACTTCGTGTGCTCACCGCGAGTACGCCTTCTGCGGACGCATCGACGGTCACGATTCCGTTCGCGGTGTCGGAGGCGATCTCGGTCACGGCAGGGGAAATCTTCTATAGCGAGTACATCCTGGCCGACACGATCCGGAGTATCCTGACCGTCTCGCACCAAGACGAGTCGCTGACGCTTGAACAGGTCGGCTCACAAATAGAGTTCGCCGAGCTCTTCCCCAAGCAACACATCGAGTACGGGGAACCGAAGTCCGTCAGTGTCGGTGGGCTCGACCTCAAGACCTATAACGCTGGAAGTTCGGCTCCCATTCCGTCGCTTCGAATGATCGTGTGGCCTCCGCCCGACGACGAGTACGTTCTCGATGTCGACTATTTGTACCGGCATCCCGAACTCACAACGGCAACTTCGACGCTCGATGGCGTGACGGATGAGGCAGTCGATTCGATTGTGGATCTTGCCACGGCCGACATGCAGCAGAACTACGACCAAAATACGGACGAGGGCAGGGCGTTGCGTCGTGATTCGATGGAGCGACTCGACAATGTTCACAAAGCGCACGGCGGACAGGTCGCCGAACGCGCAGTAATCGGGAATTGGGATGGATCCGCAGGTCGGTCTAGATGGCGTCACGGCCTGATCGGTGGACGGACCATCGGGAGCTAGAACATGGCGATCAGAAAGAAGTCGACGGCGGTGAAGAAACTCGAAGCGCCGTCCGATGTAGACCGAGTGGTGAGGGAGATCCGACGTGCAGGGATCGTTGCGGGTGTGCTCTCGCTCAAGGGTGCCGGTGCAGATTTGACGGCCGGACTCACCAATATGGTCGACAATATCGAGGAGGCGCTCGACGCGCATTTCGACTAATGCCGTACCAGTCGTACACGATCAACTCCTATGCGGGACTCAACGAAGACGAGAACCCGGTTGCGCTGGCTCCGAATCAGCTTCGCGAGGCGACGAATTGTTGCCGTCTGGGGAACCTGACGGGGACACGGCCGGGGCTCGTTCGCGATACGGAGTACGACGCCAATATCAGCGGCACGCCTGCCGTGCAGGGAATCTACGAGTACCGCAACGGGCGTGACGAGAATCGGAAAATGGTCGTCGTCGCAGGCGGTGCAATCTACACCGACGACACAACGACGGTTACTCAGTCGGGCACGACCATCACGAGCGGTGCCGCGAACACATGGACGTTTGCCTCGTATCAGAATAATCTGTGGGCAGCGGGCGGGTCCTCCGGCGACACGGTTTGGTCATGGGATGGATCAGGTAGCGCTACAGCGCGGCTCACGACGCTGTTTGGCGGTGTCAACGCGAAGCCGCAGTTCGTGTTCCAGAAGTTCGACACGATCTTCCTGGGCGGTTTCTTCGACGGCACCGACCCGTGGAATAACCCGCTTGTTGCGCGCTACGCCGACTACGCTGCAGATGCGACGGATCCGCTCTCGTGGCCCAACTCGAACACGATCCCCGGACAGAATCTAGGAGAGAACTCGGGTGGCGGCTCTTACGGCAACGAGTTCAACACCGGCTTCGGCTCGTACCAGGACAACTCAGGCGACTTCCTGCTGTTCCTGACGAACCGGCGGATTCTTTCGTTTCGATTGAATCCCTCGGTGTACAACAACGCGAGTCGGTTCATCCTGACTGACGCCATCGCGACGGGTTGCGTCAGCCAGAATGCGTTCGTGGATCTAGGACTCGACCAGGGCGACGCGATCTATATGAGCGAGCACGGGATCCATTCGATGGCGCTCTCTCAGCAGTTCGGCAACCGTGAGAACAACTTCCTCTCGTGGCCGATTCGCAAGACGTGGGAGACGTTGAATCGCTCGATGATGGGACGGGCCTATGGTGCCTACTGGCCCGAAGAGGGGCTCGTGGTGTTCGCCGTAGCGACGGGTTCGAGCACGTCGCTCAACCTCTTGCTCGCGATGGACATCAAGGGCGTCACTCAACTTTCTCCCGACACGGTGCGCTGGTACAATTGGCCGATCCCGAGTGGTGTGGTGGCACCGAATTGCATCATCCCGGGTCGCGATCCTCAAGGCACGCCGCGGATCTATCTTGGCGGGCAGGGCGGTGAAGTTGCGCCGTTCAACCGCTCGACGTACTCCGATCTCGGCAATTCGATCGCGGTTGCATTCCGCGGTCGAGACGAAGACGTGGGCTTCCCGATGTCGTCGAAAGCGATCGGCGATACGTGGCTAATGGTCGGTGGCTCGGGGTCCTACATGCCTTCGATCTCGGTCGTGACGGACGACGGGCGGAAGTCGGCCTTCCAGAAGTCGTTGACTGTGGCGCTCCCCGGGTTCGTGCTCGACAACGCAGCGGGTAATTTATCGGGTGCTTCTACGATGGATAACGCGGCGGGAAACCTCTCGGGAGCGGGTACGCTCGGTGGCGATTTCAATTTGACGCGTGCGCGCGTGGACGGATTTGGCGAGGGATTCACGCTTTCGCATCGCTTCACACACAACGGCGCAAATGAGCCGTTCTTCATTGGGCAAATTTCACAGAATGTTGCTGGCAACGGCATCTCTATCGAGGCGGCGTAATGAGCACGCTTTCTTACCCTAACAAGACGGTTTCAGGCGACGGCACAGCCGAATACGTCGAGGGGAATACCCTTCCCGCTGCCGAACTTCAGGGCGACTTCAATGCGATCAAGACCTGGGCGAACGGGAACATCGACCAGACGAATTTGAACGCCTCGACGCAGATAGCCAACTCGATGCTCGTTGAGATCGACGGCACGAAAGTATCCGATCACTCGGACAACGCGACGATTGCCGCGACGGTGACGACCCCGGGTGATTCGGCCAACTTGTCTTCGAACTTGGCTACGAATTTGGAGGGCGAACTCGAGCGCCTTCGCTATCGAATCGAGGCAAACAACCAGTATCGGTCGAGTACCGGGTACTACAACTCGTCTGGCGCGTTCGTTGGAACCGCTTGGACAGAGCCTCCGATCCAAGGCCCCAACCTGCTAAAGAACTCTGGATTCGAACTTCTCTCGGGATCCACAGGTGATCCCCCGGATGGTTGGACCGAGATTGGCACGCTCGGAACCACTGCGATCGAGGCGGCTGCGTTCGTCATCACAGGTGGCCATAAGCGCTCTCTGGCGGTCACAACAAACGCGACGAACGAAGGAATCAGTCAAACGATCCAAGGACTGAGGTCCTCCACCAAGTATCTCTTCGCTGTCAAGTACATACGTACATCGGGCACGCTGGCGTTTTCTACGACAGGCGGACTCGGGACGGGCGACTATCAGAATCCCACTGTCACTGATAGTTCTTCGGGTGGTGTTCAGGTCGCCTCGATGATTGTCAAGTCGGATGCTTCCGCAACCGACATCGTGTGCCGGATCGAGGCGACATCGGGTACGTCGGACTTCAATCTCGTGCAGGCGTGGTTTTTCGAGTTGAACGACGACTTCCCGAATCCGATTCCGGACATCCCATCGCAGGCGGCAAGCGTCTCGGCGGAGGTGACGAATGTTCCCGCCACAGTGGCTTCGGGGACTGATTGGGATACGCAATGGACGGACATCCCGGGCCTGGCGTTGACGCAGTACATCCCCGGTCATGGCTACCGACTCATCTACGAGGTGAGCGTGGCGTGGGCTTCGGTTTTGAACTCGCAGCAGTTCTTCTTCGCCTTCCGGCTCGAGCAGGATGATGGCTCCACTTCTGTTGTCGACGGTCCCTATATCGAGGCCGACGACGACGTGGGCCTCGGTGAGACGAATGGTGTTTCTGTGCTCCGCATGACGCACATCGTCGACAATCCGACGCCGGGGCTCACCTACACGTTCACTCCGCAGGCAACCGCGGCGGATAGTGCGAGTGGCATCGGTAGCGCGCCGCGGCTGCACCCCCTGGTGGTGGTCACGGCGCAGGGCACGGCGAGCGCGGGAAGCAACTCGTCCATTCAGACGATCTCGCGTTCTCGACTTCGAGTGGAAAGGATCTAGCGATGGCGATCGGACTCATTCTAGGTGGATTGCTTTCTGCCGGCGGACCTATTGCCGGAGGGTTGCTTTCGCAAGAGAAGGCGGAGCCTGGATCCCGCATATTACCGACGGTCGATCCGCTTCTCGATTTAGGACTTCAGTCAACGAACTTTGATGCGCTAAACGGGCTCGGATTCGGTGACATCTTCTCGCTCCCGTCCCCCTCACGACAACTCGTCGGCCAAATCCATACGCTTCCAATCGACGAGAAGACGAAGCGACGCGGACTCGTTGGCCTCCAGCAGTTTTTCAGTGGGGAGGAAGTACAGCCCGTCTTCGAGCCGTTCATCGACGCAGTATTGAGTCGCGTGGGTATCACACGATCGGATCTCGATGGAATTGCCCAGCGAGATGCTGACTTCAAGCGACAGCAAGAGGAACTTTCCTCACTTAGCGGGATCAACACGAGCACGGTGCTGGAGCGTGCGCGGACAGCACAGGCTGCGGCGCAGATACTCGGTGGCGCGGCTAAGGCGGCTTCAGGCGGCGAACTCTCTCCCATTCAGCAGGACATCCGGGACAGGCTCGAGCGTGACATCAACGCGATCGAGGAGAGGTCGCTGTTGCAGGCGCAGCATGGTGGGTTCAATCCGGCGTTGGCGTTGGAGGGCACGAATAACATGCGTGCCGATCTTGATCTGAAGTCGATTGAGCAGAGCCTATTGCTTGCGAGTGGCTTATCGGGTGGTCTTGGTTCCGGACTGAACTCGGCGCTTGCGAGTTCGGGTCAGTTATCGAACGCGAGCCTAGGCGCTCTCGGGATCGCCGCGAATCAGGCGAATGCAGCGAACGCGCTCAATGCACAGATCAACTCGAACAACGCTACGAGCCTTGGTAACGGAGCGGCGGGTGCATTCGGATCTCTTGGAAGTTCACTGACAACGGTGGGCCTGTTGAACCGATTCGGTTCGGGCGGAACCGCTCCAGCGTCGGGCGGTCAGAGTTTCGGGACAGGTTTCGGCGGCGGCACGGGCACCGTTGGCGGGCTCAACACGAATGCCCTGTTCGGAGTCAATCCGTAGAGGTGAGTGATGCCCTTTCAGGGTGTGAAAAATCCGGGACCGGATCCCCTCCAGATGTTTCTCACGATTCGCCGATTGAGGCAGCAGGAGGAACGCGATAAGCAGAATCTTGCGTTGGGGCGCGTGAAGGCGGCGCAGGACGCGGAAAGGTTCCGCCGCGAGTCGGAGAAGCATGAGATCGAGATGTTTCTCAAGCGCGCGGATCTTCAGGCCAAAGGGGATGCGCTGATTGAGGGCGTGGCGACAGCGCGTGAACACGCGGAATCCGAACTGACTCCGTCAGATGTAACGATCCCCGGTGGCGGAGAAGAGTCGGATGCGTTCACGAACTTGATCGCACAGGACGCGCCGAAGTCATTCCGGCGAGGTGCGAACGCGCAACAGGCGTTGGCTGAGCGCCTTCGGCCTCATCTTGCGTCGGGTCGATCTTTCTCGGCCGTTATGGGTGATGCAGACGCCCACGTCGACCTCACTGAGAGGCAGCGTCAAATCGCAAGAGAGGAAGCCGAGTTCCAGGCAGAACTCAAGGCGATCGGGGAACGAAAGAGGGAAGCGCGTGCTGAAAGGCGTGTAATCGCGGCCGAGGAGCGCGCAGCGGCGAACGATGGAAAGTGGTCGGGTAAGGATCTCGATGGCTACCGCAAGACGCAGGCGAAGCGCCTCGCGACGGTTCCGAAGCTGAATCAGGATTGGGCTGCACTCGACAAGCTCAACAAGAGTGGCACCCCGCTCGACGTGCTCGAGGTCATCCAGCGCTGGGTTCGGAACGTGGATGAGGGTGCCACGGTGCGAGAGGGCGACATCGAGCTCGTTCGGTTCTTCGGAGCCAGCGGGTTCGAGGAACTCACGTCGAAGGCCAAGGGCTTTCTCGACGCTGGCGGCAAGATTCCCGGCGAGATGCTTCAGCAACTCGGGGGCAGTTTTGGACGGATCCTCGAGGAGCGTGACATTGAGTTCGCCGACAAGATGTCGGACATCGAGGACTTCGCCGACCGGCAGGGCTGGAGCGAACGAGAGAAGAATCGAGCGATGCCGCTTAGCCGTGCGGTGAAGCGCCTCCGTAAGCGAGTTGGTGAGCGTAATGGCCCGCCGGCACCCACCGAGGGTGACGTGGCGGAGATCAATCGGCGTGCGTCGGTTCTGTTCGGCGTTCCTGAGGACGATGTTACGGGTGCACAGGCTGCCCAGGTGTGGGAACTCATGGGCGCGGGAGGCGGCTGATGGCGTCTCTGAAGGAAATTCAGGCCGCACTCGACGCGAAGCGCGCCGGTCCCGACCTCGCCCGAAAGGCGCGTCCGGACGGCGAGACGGGATCACTCTCTGATCTCGGTCAGGGCGTTCGTCGTGGGCTCGTCCAGTTCCCGGCTGACGTTCAGTCGATGGCTGAGCTCGGGTTGGGGCGACCCCTCGGTGCGGGAGCCGAAGAACTCCGCGAGCGACTCACGGGCCCTCGTCCGAACTTTCAAGGACCGCTCCTGCGCGACAACTCGTTCCTGACGGCCGACATCCTGCCGCCTGAGACGTTCGCCGGGAAGTTTGGCGAACACATTGGGCGCAGCCTTCCGTTCGTGGCAATGAGTTCCCCTGTGGCAGTCGCCGCTCGGGGTCCGGTAGGATTGGCGTTCGAGGTCGGCTCGGATCTTCTTGCTGTCACCGCAGGCTCGGTTGCTCGAGCGTCGGATTCCAGCGAGGCCACTGCGGTTGGTGTCGAAATCCTCACTGCGGCAATGACGCCCGGCGTTGCCGTGAGCACCGTGTCTCGTCGTGGAGCGAAGCAGACAGCTCGTGGTGTTCGACGAGTTCGGGGCCGTGCGGTCGCGGAGATGATGCAGGATCCCGCCAACGATGCCGTTGATACGGTCCCGACTGAGACGGCAGCACGTATCGCGAAGGATTATGGGCTTGATGTTGAGGACGTTTCCAAGGCGATTTCGGAAGCGAAGCGCCGTATGGGACGTGATCCGGCGGGCGGCGAGCGGGTTCTCGATCGTGCGGTCGAGGAGGTCGAGGAGGTCATTCGGGACTTCCCCGATCCCGACGCCCGACCGGGGACGGTTGCTGCTCTCGGTGATGAGGGGAATCAGAATCTCTCGTCGATGCAGAAGAGCCTTGCGTCGAATGACACGGATTTTTCGGCCGACATGGATGGCATCCGAAAGGTCGTGCAGGCCGATCTCCAGGAGCAGCTCGATCGATTGCTTCCGAACGGCGGAATGGACGGGGCGAAGCGGAATTTCGACGAGATAGAGCAACTGCTCGACGCCGAGGAGCAACTCGCATGGTCCCGCGTCCTGCCCGGTGAGTCGATCATCATCGACACGCGCCGTATGAAGGCCTCGGCGGACATGGCAGAAAATCGCGCTGCTGGTTTCGATGCGCGAGTGCCCGACGAGGTACGTGTGATTCGCGCCCTTCCGGATCAGATCACGCTCGATCAGTTTCAGGGGATTCGCAGCAACGCGCTCATGACGAATCGTGTGGCAAGGCGTGGCGGTGAGGTGTCGCAATTCAAAGCGAACAACCTCGATCCCATCCTCAAGGCGCTGAACCGTGAGCTCGACGAGTTGCCAGAGGACGCCGGGAGCGCTGCTTACCGCCACGCGCTGTCTGTGACGAAGCGGAACAAGGATCTGCTCGCCCCGGACTCTCCCTATGTGGTGGCATTCAGCGAGATGTCGCAATCGCATCGGGCGGTGCGGAAGATCCTGGGCGCGAAGGATCCTGCTGCCGAGGCGCGGAAGGCCGTGGGCTTCTTCTCGAACGCTCCCGATGGAGAGGGGCTCACTAACCTTCGCGCGGTCTTCACGGAGCACGTCTTCGGAGATGATCTCTCGAGGGTCACTCCTCGGAGCGTGCTTGTCGAACTGCGTAAGAACCGAAACGTGTACACCGAGGTTTTCGGTGAAGAAGCGTTGGGCGAGTTCGAGAAGCTCGTTCGGAAGATTCAGGTATCGAAGCGGACGAGTGCGGGTACGCCCGGAGCGGCGTTCCAGACGGGCAGCAACGTCAACCCGTTTGTCGAGGCGCTTTTTTCTACGGCAGAAGCAGCGATCGACCCGGTGCAGTCCACTGCGCGTAAGGGCATCCGTCGGATGCTCGAGCGAGATGTGAAGAGCAATCGCAATGTTGCGCTCGTGCTGCGCGAGATGCTCAAGGATCCCGAACTGTTTGTTCGGATGATGAAGTCGGACGATGACCGAGCAGTGGCTCGGTGGATCGTTGAATGGAATTTGATGTCGTCGCGCGCGTCGATGGCAGACAGAGCCACCCGGGCTGCCGGTCGTGGCACGGCGCAGGCCGACAGGAATGGAGGGCTTTAGGGTGCGAAATTTTCTTGTTGCAATGGTCATGGCCGTGTCGTGGGCGCTTCCCGTCTACGCCGCCCCGACCGTCTCGTCGGCGATCAGTCCCGACGGCTGGCGGGTTCACACGGTCAAGTTCGATACGAGCACGGACCAGTCGAAAGAGTTCGGCCTCGGCCCCTCGTGTTCGGTGCGTGTGACGACCTATGGCGGGTCGGGAACGGTGGCGCTTTACCAGGTGCCCACCGCGGCGACCGCAGCAGCCTCGGGCTCGCTTGTGGGCTCGTTCTCGGCGGTGTCGACCGCAACTACACCGTTCCTGCCCGGACAAGGGTTGGCGAAGGCGATCGCCACCACCGCGTCGAACGGCACGGTGATGGAGGTCTGGTGCTCGAACCTGGAGATGGCGGGGGGTGGAAGCGGAAGCAGCCCTTTCGATCAATGCCGCTCTGGAACGACCAAGGGCGGCGGCTACGACTCGAACACCCAGCGCTACGAGTGGACCTGCG
>CAZVUM010000078.1:0-21630 GCA_964629575.1 uncultured Acidimicrobiales bacterium
CTGCGGCCTGCGATCGGTATCGGTGGCGCAGGCGATCCGGCAACTGCCCAGCTCACCCGCCTCGCACGGCTCGGGCTGGCCGGCCGGGTCGGTAGCGGACGGCAGTGGGTGTCATGGGTTGGTGCGGGCGATCTGTTCGCCGTGCTCGAGCGGGCGGTTCTCGATCACGCCATGCGTGGCCTGTACCACGTTGCGGCACCGGACCCGGTTCGCAACGAAGACCTCATGGCTGCCTACCGCGCCGCGGTCGGTCGGCGATTCGGCCTGCCGGCTCCCCGACTGCTGACGATGACGGGCGCCTGGTTGCTCGGGTCTGATCCTGGTCTCGCGTTGACCGGCCGGCGCTGCGTCCCAGCTCGCCTCCTCGCTGAGGGCTACGAGTTCGGAACGACCGACATCTTCGAGGCGGTTCAGGCGACGGTCGCTGCATCCGGTTGAGGAGCTGTCACCCGTGGCCGGGAACCACTCAGCAGGGGAGGTGGAGTGACAGGCGGACACCGGTGTCCGGGAACCACTCCACCTCATAACTCGAGTGACAGGCGGACACTGGTGTCCGGGAACCACTCGACCTCGGGCCGGCCCGCTCGTCAGCTGTGCGAACCCGGTACGGCGGCGTCGATGGTGGCGAGGAGGTGGGCGAAGGTCTCGCCGGCGGCTTCGAGGGCGGCGGGGGAGCGTTGGGTGCGGGACAGGACGAATGCGCCCTCGACCGTGGCGACGAACAGCGTTGCCAGGCGGTCGGCTTCGTGCGGACCGGCTCCCGCCCCCACAGCGAACTCCCGTGCCGAGGCGATCCACGAGGCGAAGGCCCGTTCGGCCGCGAGCCGGAGTGGCTCGCTGGTGTTGGCAACCTCACGGGCGACCGTGCCGATGGGGCATGGGTCGATGTAGTCACTCTCGGCGAGCACGGCTGCAGCCCCGGCGAAGAAGGCTCGGATCCCGTCGGCCGGACCCTCCACCTCGGCCACGATCGCCTCGAACAGCTGGCGATACACCTCGCCCGTCGTCTCGACCACCGCGACGGCCAACTCCTCCTTGCCGCCGGGGAAGAAGTGGTAGATCGACCCGATCGTCGCCTCGGACGCCTCGGAGATCTGGCTGAGCGACGTTCCGTTGTACCCCTGGCGACGGAACAGCTCGTTGGTGGCGGTGATGATCCGGTCGCGGGTGGTCGCCATCGAACCCAGCCTAGAACGTTCGTTCCAATCCGGCTCCCAGCTGACTAGAGTGATCGTTCTAGAGCCGGAGGTCGTGATGTACAAGGCATCGATTCGGGCGCTTCTGCGCTACAGCATCCGCAAACTCAACGAGGGCGACTACGGCCTCATGTTGAAGCTGGCCCACCCCGATTTCGAGCTCGCGTTTCCCGGCGACAACTCGTGGTCGACGATGTTCAGGCCCGCGCAGCCCGGCCGGGACCGCCACGTCACCCATCGAGGGGTCGACGAGGCCACCGCATTCGCGGATCGCTTCGTCGCCGAAGGCCTGCAGATGGTGGTGGAGGACATCGTCGTGAGCGGGTGGCCGTGGAGGACCCTCATCGCTGTCCGCGTCCACGATTACATCCCTGGGGTAGACGGCAGGGAGGACCTCTACAACAACCGGGCGATCCTGTTCATCGAGTCACGATGGGGGCGTCTGGCGAGGTGGGAGACGTTCGAGGACACACAACGGGTGGTGGCCTACGACTCCGAGTCGGGTTGAACCGACCCGGAGGCTCGTCGAGACTCGGGCGATGGGGGAATCGACCGACGGGATCGAGATCCGGCCGGTGTCACCGGTACTCGGTGCCGAGGTTCGCGGCATCGACCTGGCGAGCGGCGTCAGCGACGAGCAGTTCGCCCAGCTCCACCAGGCGTTTCTCGATCACGGCGTGATCTTCTTCAAGGAACAGTCGCCCCTCGAGCCGGGCCAGCAGGTGGGGTTCGCTCGACGTTTCGGTCCGCTGCACCAGCACCCGGCGGCCCCGGCGGAAGGCGACGAGGGCGCGGTCTTCGTGATCCACGCCCACCGCGACTCGCCTGTGGCCAACGGAAACGGCTGGCACACCGATGTGTCCTGCGACGAGCGTCCGCCGATGGCGACGATGCTGCAGATCCACACCCTGCCGGCAGGCGGCGGGGGCGACACGATGTTCGCCAGCATGGAAGCCGCCTACGCCACCCTTCCCGCCGAACGGCGCACCGTACTGCAGCGGCTGACGGCCCTCCACGAGTCTGAGCACGTGTACCGCGGCCGGTACGCCGACCGCGGCGTCGACGACGACGGCACCGAGTACCCCTCGGCCACCCACCCGCTGGTTCGCACGCACCCCGAGACCCGGCGCCCGTCGATCTACGTGAATCGCTCCTTCACAACGCGTATTCACGGCCTCGACGACGACGAGGGCGCCGAACTGCTGCGGCGACTCTTCCGTCACGTCGAACGACCCGAGTTCCAGATCCGCTTCCGGTGGGAGCAGAACGACATCGCACTGTGGGACAACCGGTGCCTGCAGCACTTCGCCATCTGGGACTACTGGCCCGACGAACGAAAGGGCAACCGGGTGTCGATCCTCGGTGACCGGCCGTTCTTCGATCCCGAGGCGCCCGAGCCGCCGGAGTCCACGATCCGAATGTCGAGTGGAGCGCTCGTATGAGCATCGACCCGATGGACATGCTGCTTCCACAGGCTGTGGCTCATCATGCGATGGAACGGCCGGAGGATCCGTTCGTTCAGCAGGTCGATGGTCGGGAGCTGAGCTGGGGTGATGCGCATGACACCTCGCTGCGCTGGGCCGAGGCGCTGGAGCGGGCGGGGGTGCAGGCGGGGGAGCCCGTGGTGTCGATGCTGCCGAACGGCATCGAGGCGGTTCTGTCGTGGATCAGCTGTGCGTGGCTGAAGGCGATCGAGGCGCCGCTCAACACGTCGTACAAGGGCTCGTGGTTGGTGCACGCCATCAACCTCACCGGCGCTGGCTTGGCTCTCGTCGACGGCCGGTATCTGGACGAGCTGAAGGCGGTCGCCCATGAACTCGAGCACCTGAGGCAGGTCGTGGTGTTCGGCGCCGCACCAGAGGCGGCGACCGAGGCCCTGCCCTTCGACGTCGTCGACGCCGATGCGTTCTTCGAGCGCGTCGAGCCCAGCCCGCGCGATGGCCCGGATGTCTGGGACCTCGCGGCGCTGATCTTCACCTCGGGGACGACCGGTCCCTCGAAGGCGGTGATGGTCCCGTGGGGACAGTTCCACTCGATCCGCCACATCGACTGGGAGCAGGCGCCCGGACCCCACGTGCAGTACTCGCCGTTCGCCCCGTATCACGTCACCGGCAAGGGTCCGATCTTCGCCGCAGCCACAGACGGGGGTCGTGCCGTGGTGCGCGACGGCTTCAGCACCGATGAGTTCTGGGACGACATCAGGACGTTCGGCTGCACGACGATGGTGATGATGGCGCCGATGGCGCTGTTTCTGATGGCTCAGCCTGAACGGCCCGATGATGCCGACACCACACTCGGATTCACCCTGATGGGGCCGCTGATCCCCGAGGTGGAGGCCTTCTCGAAGCGCTTCGGGATCAGGGTGCAGACGGCGTACAACATGACCGAGCTCAACGTGCCCGCCAACAGCACCGGGCTCGCGGTCGACAACGAGACCCATCGAACCTGCGGTCGCATCCGAGACGGCGTCGAGGTACGAATCGTCGACGAGCACGACTTCGAGGTCCCTCCGAACACGCCGGGCGAGATGATCGTGCGTGGTGAACCCTGGACGATGAACCTCGGCTATTGGGGCATGGCGGACAAGACGGCCGAAGCGTGGCGGAACGGCTGGTTCCACACCGGCGACACCTTCGTCTACGACGACGATGGGCTGCTCTATTTCCAGGACCGCGCCAAGGACTACATCCGTCGCCGGGGCGAGAACATCTCGAGCTTCGAGGTCGAGGCGTGTGTGAACTCCCATCCCGACGTGGTCGAAAGCGCTGCAGTTGCGGTGCCGGCCGAGGAGGGCGAGGACGAGGTGAAGGTGGCAGTGGTCGCCAGACTTGGCTGCCACCTCGACCCTGCCGAACTCCTCAGCTTCGTCGTGCCCCGGATGCCCCGTTTTGCCGTTCCGCGATACGTGGAGGTCGTCGACGAACTTCCCAAGACGCAGGCGACCCAGAGGGTGCAGAAAGCGAAGGTGCGCGAGACAGGCGTGACCGCTGCGACGTGGGATCGGGTCGCAGCCGGGGTGGTTCTGCCCAGGTAGCGACGACGTGCGACGTCGGCGTCATTCCGCGCCGACCAGGTCGGCGTCCGAGCGCCCCGGCAGCGGCCGCTTGTCCGCCTTCGGCACGGCATCGGGGCCGATGAGCGAGGCGTTGGTCGTCCGGCATCCGGGGACAACCTCGGTGCGAATCGAATGCGTGGGACGCGTGGCCGATCGGCGAACGTCGACGAGCAGGTTGCGAGCCCCGGCCAACACGGTCTTGGCTCCCGTGATCGGGCGCCTCCACAGCCACAGATGGCGGTGAGCTCCCCGACAGGGGTAGGTCAGCTGGCCGACCAGATCTCGCGGTAGCGGATCGGAGATGCCATAGCGGGACGGGCGGCGACGCAGCTTCCACCTGGGCATGAAGTAGGTGCCGAACAGCAGGTCCCACCAGGGCAGGGCCGCGCCGTAGTTGTGGCCGATGGCGTCGTCCTCGCTCGAGTGGTGCCAGTGGTGAAACTCCGGGTTGGCGACGATGCGGTCCAGGTAGCGCCACCGAACCCTGACGTTGGCGTGGAAGAACAGGCCGAGGATGATCTGGAACACCGCGAAAACGCCGGCCAGCTCGGCGTCGAACCCCGCCCCGATGAGGAAGAAGAAGGCCGGAGCGATCACGACACCGTCGAAGGGGTGAATGCGAAACCCACTCACCCAGTCCATGTGCTCGGGGGAGTGGTGCACGCTGTGGAATCGCCACATGAACGGCACCTCGTGGGCCCACCGATGGGTCCAGTACCCCACGAGATCGAACATCAGGAAGCCGACGAACGGCGCTGCTGCCGCGGGAATCAGGCCCACGAGCGGCCGGGCGGCAAGGCCGGGTAGCCAGGCGAAACTCAAGACGCCGATCACCAGCAGCGCCGCGATGCCCGCGACGTTGAGGAGCGGGCCGAGAAGGGCGAACCCGATGTCGTTGGTCACCAGCGGACGACGGATCTTTTGACCCTTCTGCCGCGGGTACAGCTTTTCGAGGGGGGCGAGGATCACGAAGAGGATGATCAGCGCCCCGAAGATCGTGCTGTCGATCTGGAACGCGACCGCCACGCCGCCGAGGATCAAAAGAGCCCGGGCGAGACGGCCGAGGAATCGTCGCGTGTTTCTCATGCCCCTCTGTCGAGATGAGAGGGGCGATCGGTTCACCGCCCGAGGGGGCTCGGCGGATCAGCCGGCCGGGGAGCGCAGGATCTCGCCGGCGCCGTCGCCAGTGAGCTCGTCGTTGCGGGTGACGATGACACCGTTGCAGATCGTCGCGTCGTAGCCCTGGGCCGGCTGCGTCAGGCGCGAGCCGCCCTTGGGGAGATCGTCGACGACGCGCGGCTGGTGCTCAGCGAGTCGCTCGAGATCGATCACGTTGATGTCGGCGCGTTGGCCTTCGGCGATGGTGCCGCGATCGTCGAGCCCCAGAACGGCGGCGGGCGCCGAGGTGAGCTGAGCGACGGCGTGGGGCAAGTCGACGGTGCCGCGATCGCGAATCCAGTGCGACAGGTAGAAGGTCGGATAGCCGGCGTCGCAGATCTGACGAGCGTGGGCGCCTGCGTCGCCCAGCCCAGGGAGCACCCACGTGCGCTCGAGGTGCTGTTCGATGAGGTCGAGGTCGTGGTTGGCGAACGCCTGGTGGTACAGAGCCTGTCCTGCGGATTCGAGCATGCGGTCGAAGTAGATGTCGATCGGCCGGCGACCGGAGTCGTGGGCCTCTTCGGCCAGGGTCTGGCCGGGCAGGTAGTCGGGCTGGCTGGCATCGCCGAGCCAGCGCATCCGCTTTGCGGCAGAGTCGAAGTCGCCCGCCTCGGTGATCGCGTCGGCCAGCTCTGTCCGACGCTCATCGTCGGCGAGGAGCGCGAGCTTGGCGTCGATGTCGAGCTTGCGGAACGGCTTCCAGGGCTCCCCGCGGTACGGCAGGAACGTCGTGAATCCGGACAGCAGCCCGAAGCGCCTGGGCAAGGTGATACCGGTGATGTCGCTGCCGGCTTCGATCAGAGCGTCGACGTCGTCGCCGACATGCCTGGCGTGTTCGACGACGCTGCTGAAGAGCAGCCGGGCGCCCGCCTCTTGGGTGATCGCTCGGAAGAGCTCGCGGTCGTCCTCGGGCTCGAGGACGCAGGGAACCACCTGCACGAAGCCGCCGGCGCGGGCCGCGGCTTCGGAGAGCGCCACCACCTCCCGGTGAGAGGCGAACGTTCCGGGGATCGGCCTGCCGTCGGGGAGAACGTGGCCTGCGAGGCGGTTGAACGACAGCCCGACGGCACCACCGCGGATCGAGGCGTCGGTGAGGGCGACCATCTCGGCAAGTTCGGCGTCTGTGACGTCTGGTTCGTCCTGAGGCGTCGCTGCGATCGCCCGCTCGCCGAGGACGTGGAAGCGAATCGCCGCATGGCCGACGAGCCCGGCGAGGTTGATGGCCGGCCCGCACCGCTCCATCGACTGGAGGTACTCGCCATAGGACTCCCAGTCCCACGGCATGCCGTCGAGGATGATGTCGCTCGGGATGTCCTCCACGGTCTCCATCATGTTGGCGAGGAAATCGCGGTCGGTGGGCTTGCAGGGAGCGAAGGTCACGCTGCAGTTGCCGATGAGCGCCGAGGTGATCCCGTGCAGCGAGCACGGAGAGATCGAAGGATCCCAGGCGACCTGGGCGTCCATGTGCGTGTGCAGGTCGACGAAACCAGGCGTCACGATGCGACCTGTGGCGTCGATCTCGGTCGCGCCAGCGCGATCGACCTGGCCGACAGCGGTGATGGTTCCGCCGTCGATCGCGACGTCACCGACGACGGCCGCGCCACCGTTTCCGTCATGGATCGTGCCGTTCCTGATCACCAGGTCGTGGCTCATGTCGGTTGCCTCCCGAGTTCGTCCCGCTCGTCAACGGTAGCTGCGGAGCGCCGCGAGGTTCAGGGAAGTCGGTGGACCGTCAGAACGTCCGTCCCGTGAGGCCTGCTGCTTCGATCGAGTCCATCAGGTCACGCCACCCGTCGTCGGCCGCCACGACCCACGTGGAGAGGTGCTCCATCCGCATCATTTCGGCGATCTCGTCGTCCTCGGGGTCCATCGCCAGGAGGAGCTCCACGAACCGGTCGCACGTGGTGCTGCCGAGGCCGGGGCGGGAGGTGAACGCACAGTGCGAGTACGGACGGCTGCGCCAGACAACGCGGATCGCATCGGGGTCGAGGCCGCGTTTGCGGGACAGGGCCGGCAACCACGGCTCGAAGATCACGCCCGCATCGGCAGTGCCGTCGAGGACCGCGTCGAAGATCGTGGGGTCGTCGACCCACTCCTGCAGGTTGGGGTAGGTCCTGCTCGGGAGCTCGACCAGCTCGCACGCGGTCCGCGGATCGACGCCGTCCTCGGCCATCTGGGCGACCGGGATCAGCCAGAGCTCACTCGAGGTCTGGAGGCCGAGAGCGACCCGTCTTCCAGCGACATCGGCGAGCGAATCGATGCCGGAGTCCGAGCGGGTGACGAGCAGCGTGTGTACGTCCTCGTCGGTGTCGCGCATCGCCAGAGTCCGACAGCCCGCTCCGGCGAGAAGTGACTGCGCGTGGGCCATCGGCGCATTCCAGGCGATGTCCACGTGGCCCGCGAGGAGGTGCTCGCACAAGGCGTCGTAGGTCGAATAGAGCGCGTACTCGACCGGCAGCCCGGCCTCGTGGAAGTACTTGCGGATCGCGTTCCAGATCAGAACGGCCCGCTTGGTGTCCGCAGCGGTGGCGCCGATCAGCAGTGATCTGGCTCCTGAGTCGCTCATGCATCCTTCTCCCGGACGTGGGCCCTGCAACGCAGTCTCGCGCCCCGCTGTCCCGCACTCGACCGCCGGCTGCCAGCATGGTGCGGGTGGACGACCCGACGTGCAGGATCGAAACGGTGGAGGCACGGCTCTACGCCGTTCCCCTCGACGAAGCGTTGAGCGACGCGATGCACGGTGTTCACACCCACTTCGACCTGATCACGGCCACCGTGGGTTGCTCGGATGGATCCACGGGGACCGGCTACACGTACACGGGCGGCCGGGGTGGGCGAGCGGTCCACAGCCTCATCGAGCACGATCTCGCCCCGATGCTCGTCGGTGCCGATCCGACCGACGTTGAAGGGCTCAACGAGCAGATGGGGTGGCACCTCCACTACGTGGGGCGCGGCGGGTTGGTGTCGTTTGCCATCTCCGCTGTCGACATCGCCTTGTGGGATCGCCGTTGCCTGGCGCTCGCTCAGCCCCTGTCGCACGTGGCTGGGGGAGCCGGGTCCCAGGCGCGGGCCTACCACGGGGGAATCGACCTGGCGTTCTCGCTCGACCGCCTCCTCGACAACGTCCGCGGCTACCAGGAGCGAGGTCTGTCCGCAGTGAAGATCAAGGTCGGGCGAGACGACCTCGACGACGACGTTCGACGCGTCGAAGCGGTCCGGCGCGAGATCGGCGACCGGGCGGCCCTGATGGTCGACGCCAACTACTCGATGACGGTGGAGCAGGCGGTCGCCGCAGCTGATCGCTTCGGCGAGCAGGACGTCGTGTGGTTCGAGGAGCCGATCGATCCCGACGATTTCGAGGGGTACGCGCAGATCGCCGAGCGCACCGGCATCCCTCTGGCGATGGGGGAGAATCTGCACACTCAGCACGACTTCGTCGCTGCCTGCACGAGGGCGTCGCTGTCGTACCTGCAGCCCGACGCGTCCAATTGCGGGGGTATCACCGGCTGGCTGCGCGCGGCGGAGCTGGCCCAGCAGCACGACATCCCGATCTGTAGCCACGGCATGCAGGAGCTTCACGTGAGCCTGGTCGCTGCCCAACCCGATGCTGGATGGGTCGAGGTGCACAGCTTCCCGATCGATCGCTACACCACCGAGCCGCTCCGGATCGCCGACGATCGACTTGTCGCACCTGATCGGCCGGGCACTGGTGTCGAGTTCGATTGGGAGCGCCTGGCCCCCTACAGGGTCGGCTGAACGCCACTCCCCGCTCAGAACCGTTCCCGCTTTCGGGTACTCCGAGCCTGCGCCGGCGCGAGCCGTGGGTACCCAAAACAGGCGAGTCGATCAGGTGAGGCGGCGAAGCTTCTCGACTCGACGGTCGTCGCCGCCGAGGTAGCGCACCAGGACTCCGAGGACCTCGTCGGCGTGCAGCGTCTCGGCCTCGGCCATCTCCTCGAGGTCGGCCCAGTCCTTGGTTCGATCGAAGAAGGCCTTGAACACCGCGAGATCGAGGCACGACAAGAAGGGGACCTCCTCGCCGCCGAATCGTTCGATCCGCGCTCGCGAGGCTGCGGCGTTGTGGAAGTCCGTCGTGTTGAAGAACACGTCGATGGGCGTCTGGTCCCACCACAGGCGGGTCTGACCATCGAGCGCGATCTGATCGCGGTTGCGATCGGTGATGGTGACATCTTCGGGGAGCGCGGACAACGCGGTGGCCGCGTCGTGTGATGGCGTGAAGATGTTCACGTCGATGTCGATCGTGCCCCTGGCTCGCTGGGTGCACCACGCCAGGGCCAGTGCGCCGCCGAAAGCATGGGGGATCGACGCCCGTTCGAGGTGGCGGTGGACTTCGACGATCCGCTCGACGAGTCGCATGGCGGGACTCGGCCTCAGCTCCGGCCGAAGACCGGTGCGTCGAGGTGGAGCCCATGCCGGGACGGGAACTCCTCCGCGAGGTCGAGGACCGCCTCGAGCTCGGCGCCGCGTTCGATTCCGTCACGCATGCGGACGCGGGGTCGCAGGGTCCGATCGAGCGAGTATCCGGCGGCCGCGATGATCCGCTCGAATGTCGCTGTGGAGGGCGTCTTGGTCCCGGACTCGTAGGCGGACAGGGTGGAGTGTGACGTGCGGGCCCGGTGCGCCAGGTCTCGCAAGGTCAGGTGCGAGCGCCGACGCGCCTCACGCAGCAGGGATGCAGCGACCATGGCCAGATGGTATCCGATCGGATACCGACTTCCTCAGGGCTGTTCGGGCTCTTGGTGTTGGCGGTAGTTCTTCTGCAGGCGCACCCGCAGGTACTCCTCGAAGAGCACGGGATCGAACTGCGGATCGCCGCCCGAGGGCAGCGGCTCCACCACCGTGCTCACGTGCGGATCGAAGAAGAACGGGATCGACCACCGCTCACCTGGCTGGTCGTTGATCACCCGGTGTGGGGTGGAGCGGAACCGGCCGTTGCTCCAGCGACGGAGCATGTCGCCCGAATTCATCACCAGGCCGTCGCGGATGGCCGGTGGCCGGACCCAGCGGCCATCGGGATGGCGCACCTCCAGGCCGCCGACTTCTGGGGAGGCCAACAGGGTCACGAACCCGTAGTCCGTGTGTGGCGCCGAGCCGAAGAGATCCGCGGGCGCGTCCGGTGGATGCGGCGGGTAGCGCAGCATGCGAAGCCAGGTGGTCGGGCGTTCGAATGCTGCGTCGAACACGTTCGGTGCTTCGCCGAGCGACCGAGCGATCAACGGGAGGAGCGACATGCCGAGCTCGCACATCGCGTCGCGATAGGCCTCGAGCGGTTCGCGGATGTGGTCGCAATGTGGCGGCCAGCGATTGGGCCCGGCCAACAGCCGCCCCTCGTCGTCGGGGTGCGAGTCGTGCAGGATCATCAAGGACTCGCTCTGGTTGGGCAGGGTCACCTTCGCAACGCTGGATGTCACCACGGTCGATGTGTTGCGTGCGATGAAGCCGCGATGCGTGCCGTCGAGGGCGATCGACGCCTTGACCTCGGTCGACAGAGCATGGAATTGCTGCGAGGCCTCGAACGCCGCGGCGGTCAGCTCGAGCGGAATCCCGTGATCGACGATCACGCAGAACCCGATCCGCTGGTACGCATCGGCCAGCTGCGCGGCGACCTGATCACCGTCGGCGGCGAGAGACACGATGGGCACGTCCACGGCGTTCATGGGCACATTGTTGCCGGTCCTTGGCTGAGGTGTCTGGCCCGTGTCGTTTTGCTGGAGCGTGCCGTCTTGCTGGGCCGTGCCGTCTTGCTGGGCCGTGCCGCTGAGTGGTCGCTCGCTTCGCCTGTGTGGCCGAAGGTTTAAATTTTCACCAAATCGACCGCGTGGCGCTGTATGGCCGCTGTGGGTTCTGCAACACTCCGTCCCGATTCGCTGGACAGGGGAGATGGGTGTGATCAGGCGAGGACTCAAGGTGTTGGGCGCGTTGCTGCTGCTCTCGGGCATGTGGATGCTCGCGACGGGATCGGCCAACGCGCAGGAGAGCATGGACGATCCGGCCGACGTCGAGGACGGCAAAGAGATCTTCGAGGCCAACTGCGCCCGCTGTCACGGCAACGATGGGACCGGTTCGAACTTCGGTCGAGACCTCACCGACGTGGCGACCCAGGAGCCCGACCGCTCTGTGCACATCACGTCGGTCACCGACGGCAAGGGCAACATGCCCGCCTTCGGTAGCGATCTCTCCGAAGACGACATCGACAAGGCGATTTCCTACGTCCGTCTCGAGTTCGTCACCGAGGCCGAGGCAGAGCTCGCTCTCACGGGCGTCGAGACCAAGTGGGGCATCATCGCGTCGTTGGCGCTGATCGGCGCCGGTCTGCTCCTCGTGGGCGCCACGCGCCGCCCACAACTCGGCACCGCCTGAGCCCCCGCGGGCAGCACCCGCACCGTCGGCCCTACCTGGGCCGGGCGCATTTGGTGAGAACGCGCCCGATGACGTGACATAGGTGAATGAGCGGAACATTCCAGGCGCTCCAGGAGGGCCCGTTCCGCCGGTTGTGGGGCGGTTCTCTTCTCGCCACTACGGCCTTCATGATGTCGTTCATGCTCGTCCCGAGCGTGGCGTTCGACATCTCGGGCAGCAACGCAGCGGCCGGGTTCGCCCAACTCGGATCCGGGATCGCCATGGTGATCGTGTCGCCGGTGGGCGGCGTGATCGCCGACCGCGTCCGCAAGAAGCCGCTCGTCCTCGGGGGCCAGCTCGTCCCCGCTGTCGTCATCTTGGTGACCGGGATCCTGATCCTCACAGACAACATCACCGTGCCCGTTCTGACCGGCGCGACCTTGGTGATGGGACTCGGGTTCGCCTTCATGGGGCCCGCCCGCCAGGCGTGGGTCGCTGAGCTCGTCGACCGTCCGGTCATTCCCAACGCGGTCGCTCTCCAGCAGCTGGCGATGAACATCTCGCAGGTGCTGGCTCCGCTGTGCGTCGCTCTGCTCGTGGGCACCGTGTTCGACGTCGGTGGTGCGTACCTCTTCATGGCGTCGTTGTTCGTGGTGGTCCTGCCCCTCACCCTGAGCCTGCCCAACACCACGCCGGTCGCCAAGCCTCGCCGACCCCTCGCAGCGGACCTCGCCGAGGGGGTTCTCTACGTCTGGAGCAACCGGCGCCTGCGCACCCTGTGGCTGGGGTTCATCGGGATCGTCGTCTGCGGCTTCGCGTTCCAAACGCTGCTTCCTGGTCTCCTGGCAGAAGAGCTGGGGCGTGAGCCGACGGATGTCGGTCTGATCTTCACCACCTTGGCGGTCGCCGGGCTCATCGTGAACATCCCGCTCGCCGGTGCGGTGAGGACGCCACTGGCATGGCCCGCATTGCTGGCCTCAGGGGCGATCATGGCCGTGGGGTTCTTTCTCATCGCCGGGGCTCCGAGCTACGCACTCGTCGTCGCGGCGGGAATTCCGCAAGGGATCGGGCGCTCGGGCTTCATGCTCCTCGACAACGCGCTGCTGATGGCCAGCGCGGAGCCGGCGTACCACGGGAGGGTGATGTCGCTCAGCATGATCGGGTTCGGGAGCCAGGCATTGCTCGCCCCAGTGTGGGGAGCCATCGCCGACGCAATCGGCGTACGACCGACGCTGGTCATCGTGGGCATCGCCGCCTCGGCGGTCGTGGCCGCGGTCGCACTCTCGTGGCTACGAACGCGAGGCGATGTCGTTCCCGGTGGAGGGTGACAAGCGAGGGTCGACGGTCACGAGAGCAGCGTCGGCGATCAGGTTGACGACCACCATGATGCAGATCACGACGAACAGCGCACCGACGATCGCTGCCACGACGGTCGGAGCGGCGGGACGAAGCGCGTGATGGGAAATCAGGCGGAGCGGCGGCACGCCCTTCGCCGGCGCGAGCTCAGCGTGATCTCGAGTGAGCTGCATCGAGATCGGGATCGTGCGAGCTACCCCTTCGGTGACGGTCTCGCTGTATTGGGTGTCCCCGAGATCCCAGGATGCGAGGTCGCCGAGCCAGTCGGCGTATTCGCGCAGCGCTCCCACCGGGTCGAGATCGACGCCCACGTCGGTGGGGTCGTCGCGGAGCATCTCGATGAAGGACCGGTTGGCGGACGGAAAACTGCGGTCGCCCTCGAAGTTGATCGGTGGGTTGGCCGGAAGGTGGTGGACGAGCATCCACACCACCCCCATCGCGACGAAGATCGTGGTGAGGCCGACGAGGGTCCGTCGCGCCAGGTACCGCCGTGCGTCGGAGGGAAGCACGAGAGCGCCGACACCGCCGGCGAGGGCGATGCCGGCGACCAGAGGAATGCCTCCGACCGCCATGGCCGCCAACGTCGCCGACAGGGCCAGAAGGGTGGCGACGAACAGACGGCGCAGGCCATCGACGCGCGGGCGTGTGGCCGGAGCCCTCACCCGGGCTGCGGAGCGAATCGGTACTGCAACAGGTCCTCGAAGAGCGGAACGCTCCTCTCGTAGAACTCGAGACGACGCGGTGTGTCTTCGAGCGGCGCGTACCCCGTTGTCGGTCGCTGGATTCCCGTGCTCTCCCGCAGGTTGTCGTGCCATGGACCGGTGCCCTCGCCGTACCAGCTGACCTCGCGACGGTCACCGGCCTCCCATACGAGTGCCTCCGCGATGAACGGAATCCCGACCGCGGCGCAGTAGGCCCTGGCCGTTCCGGCGGGGTCGTCGAGCAGGTCCTCGGAGAACATCACCGGTGGCGGTGCGCCGTCACGCTCGGCGAGGCCATGGAAGAGGCGATGCAGCCACTCGAACCCCACTTCGTCCCACGTGCAGTCGGGCCAGTGCTTGGCGAGACCTTGTACGACGCGCCGAGGGTCTCGGATCAGGAACGTGTGCGGCATGGCGGCCAGCTTGGTGTCGACGTCTGCATCCCGAGATCACTTGGTGCCAGAAGAGCTTGTCCTGCGGGTCGGACCAGCGAGCCGGCTTGGTCACGAGGCGTCTTTCGACCCGAGGCGCGCCCGCCACGGGCTGCCCTCTTTGGGGTAGGGGTACTGCAGGTAGTACTCCGATTTCATCGCCACGTGCCCGTGCGCGACCTCGAACGCCTCGGCGACTGCGTCGGGGAGCGGACCGCCGCTCGCCGCGGACATGATCGGTTCGAGCTGGCCGAGTCGGGACACGCCGATCAGGACGGCGTCGCCGAGTGCGCCGTCCACGGCCGAGTGGTGCTGGGTCCAGCGGACGGCGGCCTCCAGCGTGGTGATGCCTGCGTCATGCGCAGCGTCGGTGATCGCGTCGAGCGCGGCGAACATTTCGTCGCGGTGGAGGTATCTCTCCTGGTACTGCTTGATCCGCCGCGATTGGGCGAAGCGGTCGACCCCCTTCACCGGCTCGACGCCCTTGCTGTACTTGCCGGTGAGGAACCCGCTCGCGAGCGATCCGTGGGTGTAATACCGGATGCCGTAGTTGCGCAGGACCGGAACCAGCTCGTATTCCGCCGTTCGGTTCAGCGCGTTGTACACGCCCTGGTAGACGGTCGGCGGCACGTATCCCATGCGATCGCAGTACTGGGCGACCTCCACCACCTGCCACGCAGGAAAGTTGCTCAGGCCGAACTCTTCGAACTGCCCCGCCTGATGGCACTGGTCGATCTCCCTGAGGGTGTCCTCCAGGGGGATCTCCGTCGGGGGCATGTGGATGTAGTAGATCGACACCGACTCCCGGCCCAGCGCGTCGAGGGTCTGGCGCATTTGGTCCACCGGGCCGCCGTCGAGGCTCGGGTGGTACTTGGTGCCGACCCGGATGCTGCGACCGGCGGGAACCCGACCGATCACGGCCTCGCAGTTTCCGTTCTGGTACACGCGGGACGTGTCGAGTTCCTCGCCGCCAGCGGCCTGAAAAGCCGCGAGAAGGTCGTCACAGGACTCGTCGCTCGACAGTGGGTGATCTCGGGTCGTGGGCTTCGGTTTGCCGAACGCCACGGCTCCGAGCACCACAGGGGCAGCGACTTCGCGCCTGATCACATCGGACATCTGGGCCTCCCTCGAGTCGCCATCGTCGCGCATGGGAGCCATGGCGGTCGCGTTCGGCTCGCTGGGTGCCCTCAGCTGTAGCGGGCTTCGCCCATCGTTGTGGTGTCGCCGCCCCGAACGGCCTCGCAGGCCCCGCCCAGGTCGGCCAGATACTCGTCGACGACCGTGGCGTGAAACGGCGACAGCATGAGATGGAGAGCAGGTGGCTCGGTCGTGAGAGCAGCGATCCAACCCCGGCGATACATCTGGCGATAGACGGCGTACACGTCGAGGTCTGGGTGCGAGAAGGCGACGATGCCGAGCAGCGGCCGGCCGAGTACCTCGAATCCGAGAGCAGGCACGCCCTCTTCGATCCGTTGTCGCGCGTCGGTGACCTGTCCATGTTTGGCGCGATAGCCCTCGACACCGAGGTGGTTCATCACCGCCCAGGCCGCGGAGATCGCGCCACCCGGCCGGGTGCCCGCGAGGGTGGGCGTGATCATGCGCCCGCCGGGCCATGTGTCGAAGTCGAACACCATCGCCTGGCGGTGTGCGTCGGTGCGGAACAACACCGTGGAGGCTCCCTTGGCGCAGTAGCCGTACTTGTGGAGGTCGGCCGACATCGAGGTGACGGCGGGGATCTCGAAGTCGAACGGCGGCACGGGGGCACCGTTCATGCGCACGAACGGTGCGATGTACCCACCGACGCATGCGTCGACATGGAGCCATGTCCCCGTGGCTGCGGCTGCCTCGCCGAGCTCGTCGATCGGGTCGATGAGGCCGTACGGGAAACTCGGTGCGCTTCCGATCAGCATGATCGTGGCGTCGTCGATCGCCGCTTCCATTCCGGCGACGTCGGCGAGGTGATCGGATCGGACGGCGATGCGACGGAGCTCGAGATCCATGAGCGAGCAGGCCTTGTCGAAGGCCGGATGGGCGCTCCGGGGTGCGACGACGTTGAGCGGGCGAGCGTCATCAGGGTGCTCGCTGCGCCAGTGGTCACGGGCAGCCTTCACCGCCATCGTGATGGAGTCGGTACCGCCCGAGGTGATGTTGCCGACCGAACCGTCTGGGCCGTGGAGGAGAGATAGGCCCATGCCGACGACCTCGGCCTCCATCTGGGCGAGCGACGGAAAGGCCGCAGGTCCGAGTCCGTTTTCGCTCATGTAGAGCGTGTAGGCCTCCTTCTGCACTGCTTCGACATCGGGTCCGGCGTTGAAGACGTAGACCGCTGTTCTCCCGTCGCGCCACTTGGCGTCGCCGGCGCCCCGCTCGACCATCTGGTCGCGCAGCTCGGGCCATGCCGTCCCGGTCTCGGGCAGCGGCGTGGCGGAGCCGCTCACGAGGGCAGGTCGTCGCAGCCGTACCCACCGTCGACGACGCCTTCGGTGAAGAAGGTCTCCCACGCGACCCCGTTGGGGTCATGCACCCAGGACTTGTGTTGCAGTTGATAGCCGCAGACCAGATCGTCTTGGTCCGCGCGGGGGATCTCAGCGTCGTCGAGGTTGCGGCGGGCGTCTGTGAGTTCGTCGGCCGAATCGACCTGAATGCCGTAGTGGGCGCTTCCCGCAGGCCCATCGCCGTGGAGGTCGATCGAGAAGTTGACCCGTGGGTCGTCGAGCATCCACTTGGCGTAGTCATCGCGAACGAGCGTGGGCTCGGCTCCGAAGAGACGGGTGTAGAAGCCCACCGCTTCGTCGATGTCATCGACTTTGAGGCCGATGTGCATCCTCTTCATCGCGCACCTCCGTTCTGTCCAGTATCGCCGACGCGTGGCGCGCCGCCTCTCTCGCGTGCGACATCTAGCCTCGCTGCCATGCGCGCGAACCAGCTCAGCCGTCGTGGGTTCATCGTGGGAAGCGCTGCCGCGCTCGTGACGGCGGCGTGTTCGGACAGTGACGCATCCCAGAGCGGGGCGGCTGAACCCGAGCTCGCCGTGACCGGGTCGACGGTGTCGCCGCAGACCACACCGACCAGCGCATCTGACGGGACTGCCTCTGAGGCACCGCCCGAAACGACGGCGAGCGGCGCGGCCGACGGTGGCGCGCTGGCCCCGCTGGTGCCTGCCGACTTCGAGGCGCTCCCGGTCTGCGTCGCTCTGCCGGCGATCGGAGCAGGACCGTTTCCGCTCGATGAGCAGTTCGACCGGCGTGACGTCACGGAGGGCTACCCCGGGCATCCGCTTCGGCTCGGCTTCAGGGTCGTCGATGGCGACTGTGTTCCGGTGCCCGGGGCGGCGGTGGAGATCTGGCACGCCGACGCGTCAGGCGACTACTCGGCCTTCGACGACGGAGGTGACGGCAAGGACGAAGGCGCGGGGACCACCTTCCTGCGTGGGACCCAGGTGGCCGATGCCGAGGGGATCGTGGAGTTCCACACGATCTACCCGGGGTGGTACCCCGGACGCGCTGTGCACATCCACCTGAGGGTCCGTCGGGCGGGCGAGCTCGTGCTGACGTCCCAGGTCTTCTTCGACGACGCATACACCGAGGGGATCTTCGCGGAGACCGCGTATGCCGCCAACGGCCGGCCTGACACCACCAACGCCGACGACTTCCTCACCCGTGACGTGGGCAGCGACGGAACCTTGCTGCAGCTCGCGCCGGGTTCGACACATGCCGGGCCGGGCACACTGGCGCTCGCAAACATCGGCGTGTGAGGCCGGTCCGAAGGATGACCCGATGATCCACCAGTTCGACAGCTCGACGGCCCTGCTGCTCATCGACGTGCAGAACGGCGTGAACGACCTCGTCTACTACGGCGGCCCCACCGGCCGGCGCAACAACCTCGATGCAGAGGACAAGCAGCGGCAGCTCCTCGACACGTGGCGCGCGACGGGTCGGACCGTGGCGTTCACCCGGCACGACTCCCGGGAGAAGAATTCGCCGCTCAAGCTGTCGCTTTCCACCGGCCGGCAGCTGCCGGGGCTCGACGTCGGGGACGAAGACATCGTCGTCACCAAGGACGTCAACAGCGGATTCATCGGGACGTCTCTCGAGGTGGACCTGCGGCGGGCGGCTGTCGATCGGCTTGTGGTGGCGGGCTTCTTCACGAACATGTGCATCGAGACCACCGTGCGTATGGCGGGCAACCTCGGGTTCGACACGTACCTCGTGCACGATGCGTGTGCGACGACCAACCGGCTCGGTCTCGATGGAACCGATCACGAGCCGCAGGTCGTTCACGACATGGCGGTGGCGAATCTGCACGGCGAGTTCTGCACCGCGATCTCGACATACGACGCACTCGGCCTCATCTCAACGGACGCGCCGCACCTCGAGCGTGTCCAGGGCAACGAGTAGCCCGGTGACGGTCCTTCCGCTCACCGACACGCCGCGGAGGGACAGCTACGACGTGGTCGTTGTCGGAGGAGCCGTGATGGGGTCGTCTGTCGCCTGGCACCTTTCGGCGGACCCCGGGTTCGATGGGTCGGTCCTGGTCGTCGAGCGGGACGCGACCTATGAGTTCGCATCGACGACGCACACCAACAGCTGCATGCGGCAGCAGTACTCCTCCGAGATCAATATCCGCATTGGGCAGTACGCAGCTGACTTCGTCCGATCGTTTCGGGACCGGCTCGGCGGCGATCCCGAGATTCCCGAGATCGCGGTCAATCACTTCGGGTACAAGTACCTCGCCGGCGACGACGGCTTCGCAGCGGCGCTTCGGCGAACGCGAGAGCTGCAGGTGTCGCTCGGCGCAGCGACCCGCATCCTCTCGCCCGAGCAGATCGCGGCGGAGTACCCCTTCTACAACGTCGACGACATCGTGTGCGGGAGCCACAACCCCGTGGACGAGGGCTGGTTCGACTCGGCGACGATGTTCCAATGGCTGCGCCAGATCGCACGCCGCAACGGGGTGGAGTATGTGACCAGTGAGGTCGTCGGGCTGGACGTGGCGTCAGATCGGGTGTCGGGCGTTCGGCTGGCCGACGGCTCGACAGTGGCCTGCGGGCACCTGGTGAATGCGGCGGGCCCGCGTGCGGCACGAGTCGCCGAGATGGCAGGCGTCGAGCTGCCGGTCGAGCCCCGGAAGCGCTTCACCTGGGTCTTCGACGCGGCCGAGCCACTCGAGCAGGACCTGCCCCTCACCATCGATCCCAGCGGGGTGCATGTCCGCAGCGACGGTCCGGCATACATGACCGGCTGCACGCCCGACATCGATCCCGCTGTTGATCACGACGACTTCGCGATGGACGACGACATCTTCGAGTCCAAGGTGTGGCCCGTCCTGGCTCATCGGGTTCCGGCGTTCGAGCGGATCAAGGTGACGAGCCGGTGGGCCGGGCACTACGCGTACAACACGCTCGATCACAACGCAGTGGTGGGGCCGCACCACCGGGTCTCCAACTTCGTGTTCGTCAACGGCTTCTCCGGACACGGCATCCAGCAGTCCCCGGCGATGGGGCGCGGCGTGAGCGAGCTCATCGTGCATGGCGGGTACCGCACGCTCGACCTGTCGCCCCTCGGGCACGATCGCATCGTGCGCGGCGAGCCATTCGTCGAAGACGCGATCATCTAGTCAAACACCAGGCGGGCCGCGGCCAGATCCTCCAGCGCCGTTCCCACCGACTTGAACACGGTGATCTCCTGGTCGTTGGTGCGCGCGCTGGGTGGACCAGACACGAGCGATCGTAGGTCGCCGCGGATGTCGTCTGCGGTGAACACGCCGCCGGCGATCGGCTGCGCGAGATCCCCGGCGAGCAGGGCATCATCGACCGTGTCGACCCACACCGACGAGCGGGCGATCGCTGCGTCGTCCGACTCGCGCATCGCCGCGTTGAAGGCGCCGACCAGATCGACGTGGGTACCCGGCCGGAGGAGCTCGCCCTTCACGAGCGGCTCGGTCGAGCCTGTTGCGCACGTGATGACGTCTGCACTCGCGACCGCGGCATCGAGGTCGTCGACGGCACGGACATCGGCATCCACCGTCGAGCTCACCTCATCGATCAGCGCTGTGACTGCGGCCGGCCGTCGCCCCCACACACTGATCCGTTCGAAACCACGTACGTGTGCGTGGGCCTGGAGCGCTCGGGGTGCGAGCGCTCCGGTTCCAACCACCAGGAGGTGCCGGGCGTTCTCCCGTGCGAGTCGCTTGGCTGCGACCGCCGATGCGGCCGCGGTGCGTCGAGCGGTGAGCTCGTTGCCGTCGCACGCTCCGATGAGCACGCCCGTGGTGGCGTCGAACATGAGGACGCCGGCGTTGATCATGGGGAGGTCTCTGGCCCCATTGTCCGGGTGGACCGAAACGACCTTGACCACGATGACGCCGCCGACCGTCCACGCCGGCTTGAGGAGCAGCGTCGCGTCCGCTTCGTCGTCTGGCACAGGAATCGAGTGGAGCGTGCGATCGGGTGACACGGCCGTCTCGTCCACGGCGACCTCCTCGATCGCCGCGATCAGTGCCGACCACGGGAGCGCAGCTGCCACTTCCACGGGACCCATCGCCTGCATGGGCGGACTGTAACCCCGGTCGTGCTCGTCGGCCGCGCAGTACGGTGCCGCCATGAAGCTCGGTCTCTTCCTCGGCGCGTTCGTCCCACCCAACACACCAGAGTTCCTCGCGAAAGCCGCTCGCGCAGCCGAAGAGCGAGGGTTCCACTCCGTATGGCTCGGGGAGCACGTGGTGCTCTTCGACGTCCACGCCAACAACTACCCGTACGCCGATAGCGGCCAATTCCCCTTGAGCGGTGAGGGCGGCATGGTCGAGCCCTTCACCACCCTCGCATGGCTGGCTGGGCAGACCTCGACGATTCGCTTGGGGACCGGGGTCATCCTCGTACCGCAGCGGAACCCGCTCTACACGGCGAAGGAGGTCGCCAATGTGGACTGGTTGTCCGGTGGACGGGTCGACTTCGGCATCGGCGTGGGCTGGCAGCGCGAGGAGTTCGAGGCGCTGCAGGTGCCCTGGGAGCGGCGGGGGGCTCGCGGTGATGAGTACATCGAGGTGATGCGCCGTCTCTGGGTCGATTCGGAGTCGAGCCATGACGGCGAGTTCTGGCAGCTTCCGCCGTCGCGGGCGTTTCCGAAGCCGGTCCAGGACCCGCACCCGCCTATCCACGTGGGCGGAGAGACCGATGCGGCACTGCGGCGTGTGGCCCGGCTCGGCGCCGACTGGCTGCCCTTCAATGTGACGCCCGACCAGCTCGCCAAGCGCCGCCTCGATCTCGCGGAGCTGCTCGACGGTTCGGGCCGATCGGTCGACGATGTGCACGTGACGGCCAGCCCACACAGGGACGCCGTGGGCGGACAACACGCCGCGGCGTTTGCGGAGGCGGG
>CAZVUM010000079.1:0-20574 GCA_964629575.1 uncultured Acidimicrobiales bacterium
GCGACCCCACCACCGGACACTGGACCATCCAACGACCAGACGGAACCCAACTCGAGTGAGCGATCTAGCCTCGCGGCATGGACTACGACTGGATGCTGCTGGGTGACGTCCCGGATCGGGCGGCGGAGCTGTGGGGCGATCGGCCCGCCCTCCACTTCGAGGGGCGTTCGTGGACCAATGCGGAATTCGCCGCGGAGGTCGATCGGGTGGCGAAGGCGCTGATCGCAGCCGGTGTGCAGCACGACGAACACGTCGCGGTCTGGATGACCAACCGGCCCGAATGGCTGTTCCTGATGTACGCCATCCCCAAAGTCGGCGCGTGCATCGTCCCCCTCAACACCCGCTACCGCTCCGACGACGTCGCCTACACCGCCGCCCAGTCCGAATCGGTGCTCCTGGTGTCGATCGACCAGTCCGGTCCGATCAGCTACAAGGACCTCCTCACCGAGGCCCGCGAGGAGGTCGAGGCCGCCGGCTTCCTCCGCACCATCGTGATGATGGGCGAGCAGCTCGGTGGCGAACGCCCATCGACGTCGTGGGACGACTTCGTCGAAGCGGGCGCCACGGTCACCGACGAAGCGCTCGCCGCCCGAGCCGCCGAGGTCACCCCCGACCAGCGCATGATGCTCGCCTACACCTCGGGCACGACGGGGCACCCGAAGGGCGTCGTTCACACCCACTACGTCCTGCGCAACAGCCGGGAGCGGGCGATGCTCCTCGGCCACACGCGCAACGACGTCCACATGAGCTACCTGCCGCTGTTCCACCTGTTCGGTTTCGGTGAGGTGGCGATGCAGGCGACCCTCACGGGTGGCGCGCAGGTCCTGTTCGACACGTTCGACGCCGATGCGGTGCTCGACGCGGTGGAGGAATTCGGCGGAACGACCCTGCACGGCTTCGACAGCCACTGGTCCGACCTCATCCGCGCCCAGGAAGGGCGGGCGCGCGACGTGTCGTCGCTGCGTCTCGGAACGCTCGCCGCTGGAATGGAATCGTCCACGCCGATCGCCCGCCGTGCTCAGGAGCTGTTCTGCCCGACGGTCAGCGGGTTCGGGATGAGCGAGGTGTGGGCCTTCATCTCCGTCAGCCACCCGACCGACACCGTCGAGCAGCGGACCGAAGCGTCTGGCTACCCGATGGACGACATTCACTACGAGATCCGCGACCCCGAGACCGACACGGTGCTGCCGGTCGGCACCCCGGGCGCGCTGTACGTGAAGAGCTACACCGTGACGCCCGCGTATTGGCGCAAGCCGGAGGCCACCGCCGAGGCGCTGAAGGACGGCTGGTTCGAGACCGGCGATCTCGCCCGCATGCGTCCGGACGGCCACGTCGTGTTCATGGGGCGCTACAAGGACATGCTCAAAGTGGGCGGTGAGAACGTGTCACCGGCCGAGGTCGAGGGCTATCTGCTCGAGGTCGACGGCGTGGAGGAAATCGCCGTTGTCGGCTACCCCGACCCACGGCTCGCTGAGGTTCCGGTCGCCTATGTGGTGAAGGACCCGTCGAGCGACGTCAGCGAAGAGGCGCTGATCGAACGTTGCCGCGGCAGGATCGCCAGCTTCAAGATCCCGCGCCACGTCATCTTCATCGACGCCATGCCCGCCACGCCCTCGGGAAAGATCCGCAAGGTCGAGCTGCGCGAATGGGCCCTGGAACAGCTCGGCGACCCGAACCACGGGTAGTTGCTCAACTCCGTGTGAAGTCTCCCTGGACAGGGTGGCTCAGGGGCCGCTGAAGGTGGGGCCGCCGAGGGTGTGGTCGGTGGTGAGACCCATGGCCCGCTCGGACTCGCGGTTCTTCACCTCGGCCCGGGCCACCACGTGGTGATGCACCTCGTCGGGACCATCGGCGAGACGCAGGGTGCGCTGACCGTGCCACATCTCGGCGAGGGGGAACCACTGCGACACGCCGGCAGCGCCGTGCATCTGGATCGCCTCGTTGATGATGTCGCAGCACTTCTCGGGCACCATTGCCTTGACGGCCGACACCCACACGCGGGCCTCGGCGTTGCCGAGCGTGTCCATGGCCTGGGCAGCGCGCAGGACCATGAGACGCATGGACTCCACCTCGATGCGGGCCCGGCTCACGACCTCCATGTTCTTGCCGAGGTTGATGAGCTTCTTACCGAAGCCCTCGCGGCTGAGACCACGGTCGACCATCATCTCGATGGCCTTCTCGGCACTGCCGATCGAACGCATGCAGTGGTGGATACGGCCCGGGCCGAGACGCAGCTGGCTGATCTCGAAGCCGCGACCCTCGCCGAGCAGGATGTTGTCGTAGGGCACACGCACATCGCTGAACTTGATGTGCATGTGGCCGTGGGGTGCGTCGTCGCTGCCGAACACGTGCATCGGGCCCAAGATGTCGACGCCAGGCGTGTCGATGGGCACCAGGATCTGGCTCTGCTGCTTGTAGGTGTCCGCCTCGGCGTTGGTGCGGACCATGGTGATCATGATCTTGCAGCGGGGATCGCCGGCGCCGGAGATGTAGAACTTCTCGCCGTTGATCACCCACTCGTCGCCGTCTCGCACGGCTTCGGTCTGGACCTGCTTGGCGTCCGAGCTCATGACACCCGGCTCGGTCATTGCGTAGGCAGAGCGAATCTGGCCCTGAAGGAGCGGCTCGAGCCACTGTGCCTTCTGCTCAGGCGTACCGACCCGCTCGATGACCTCCATGTTGCCCGTGTCGGGTGCCGAGCAGTTGAGGCACTCCGAGGCGAGCCGGTTCTTGCCGAGCTCGTTGGCGATGTAGGCGTAGTCGAGGTTGGACAGGCCTTCGCCGGTCTCTGCGTCGGGGAGGAAGAAGTTCCACAGCCCGAGCTCGCGTGCCTTGGCCTTTGCCCCGTCGAGGAGCTCGAGCTGCCCCTCCCCCCAGCTCCACCGGTCCGCTCGCCCCTCGCCCATGGCGTGGAACTCCTCGGTGATCGGATCGACCTCGGTCCGGATGAACTCCTTGACCGCCTCGTAGAGCGGCTCGACCTCGGTCGACATCCGCAGGTCGAAATCGTCCATGCTCGCTGACTTCAGTGCGCCGCCGACCACGGTGGCTCCCCTCTGTTTTCTCTGCTGTCTGAATTGACCGCGGCTCTGAGGCTACAGAAGCTCGCCGCTCGAGGCCGAAAACCTCTCAAGGCCCTTCGCTCTCACACCGAAGTCTGTGTCGGAGTCCCGCTCGGATTCCGACAACAACCCAATCCATTGCCCGTACGGAACCCCGGCCCTGCCGGGGTTCCGTCGCGCCCACTAGACTCGCTCACAGGAGCCGGCACCCCATGGGGCTGGACTTCGCGAAGAGAGACAGGGGGCAAGGCGATGCCCAAGCTGCGCGTCATCGGACCAGGTCGTGCCGGTACGTCTCTGGCGCGCGCTCTCGAAGGTCAGGGGTGGGAAGTCGTCGGGTTCGTCGGTCGCGACGACCCCCAGCGAGACGCTGCACAGGGGGTCGATTTTCTCGTCATCGCGACCCCCGACGACGTTGTCGAGGCAGTGGCCCAGGCGGTCGAACCCGTTTCTTCGACCGTCGTGCTCCATTTGTCCGGCAGCCTCACTTTGGAGCCGGTCTCCCATCACCCTCGTCACGGGTCGCTGCATCCCTTGGCTGCGCTTCCCGACGCCGAAACCGGCGTTGCCACGCTGCTCGACACCTGCCCCATCGCCCTCGCTGGCGACCCCGCAGTGGCCCGGATCGCCCACGCGCTCGGCGCCCGATCCTTCGAAGTTCCCGACGACGTGCGCACCCTCTATCACGCCACCGCCGTGGTCGCTGCCAACCACGTCGTCGCTTTGTGCGCGCAGGTGGAGCGACTTGCCGATGCGTGTGGCGTCGCTCCCGAAGTGTTCCTCTCGATGGCAGAAACGGCGGCGCGCAGCGTCGCGGACCGAGGCGCGGCGGCCTCTCTCACCGGGCCTGCATCGCGGGGCGATCACGCCACCATCGAGCGCCATCTCGCAGCGCTCCCACCAGGCGAAGTCGAGCTGTACCTGGCGTTGGCCAACGAAGCAGCCGCGCTGGCTGGTCAGCCACCGCTTCTGCGAGGGGACTCGGCGGCATGAAGCGGGTCGAGACGATCGCCGAAGTGCGGATGCTGCTCGACGCCGAGCGGCGAGAAGGCGCCAGCGTCGGGTTCGTTCCCACGATGGGGTACCTGCACGAGGGTCACGTCGCGCTCATGGAGGTGGCTCGTCGGGAGAACGGCGTAGTCGCTGCCTCGGTCTTCGTCAACCCGCTGCAGTTCGCCGCCAACGAGGATCTCGCGGGTTACCCCCGCGACCTCGAGCGCGACATGGCGATGAGCGAAGCGGCGGGCGTGGACTACCTCTTCACGCCGTCGGTAGCGGAGATGTACCCGCAGCCTGTCGTGACCGCAGTCAGCCTCCCGAGTCTGGCTGCGCGGTGGGAGGGCGCGTCTCGGCCGACTCACTTCGATGGCATGGCCACGGTGGTCTCCAAGCTGTTCAACATCATCGGCCCCTGTCGCAGCTACTTCGGTGAGAAGGACTACCAACAGCTGCAGATCATCAAGCGCTTCGTGGCGGATTTGTCGGCCCCGATCGAGGTGGTGGGCTGTCCGATCATCCGCGAACCAGACGGCCTCGCGATGTCCAGCCGCAACACGTATCTCTCACCCGACGAGCGCCAGGCAGCCGTCGTCCTGCGAGCAGCGCTCGACCGAGGGATGCAATTGCTCCACCGCCGAGAGCGCGACAGTTCGGTTGTGATGGCGGCGATGGCTGACGTGATCAGGGCCGAACCGCTCGCCCGCCTCGACTACGCCGCCGCGGTCGAAGCCCACACCCTCGAAGTACCCGAGCGCCTCGAGGGCGAGGTGCGCCTGCTCGTCGCCGCACAGGTCGGTCGACCGCGGCTGCTCGACAACGATGGACTCATTCTCTGACCCCGAAGCCGGCAGCCCTCGGGCGCTGGACCGAAAGGACACTCCAATGGCCAAGATGACCGCCCCGAAAATCGCCGCTCATCGGCGTGCGGACGGCAAAGAACCCCTCGTGATGGTGACGGCGTACGACGCGCCGTCCGCTCGCGTGGCCCACGCTTCGGGTGTCGACATGATCCTCGTCGGCGACTCCGTGGCGATGGTGGTGCTCGGCTACGACGACACGCTCCAGGTGACGGTGGACGACATCGCCCACCACACCGCAGCGGTGGCGCGCGTCGATCCCGACCCGCTGATCGTCGCCGATCTGCCGTGGATGAGCTACCACGTGTCGACCGAAGAGACGCTGGGCAACTCGGCCCAGCTGATCCGCGCCGGTGCTCAGGCGGTGAAGCTCGAGGGCGGACGTAAGCGGCTCGACATGGTCGAGGCACTGATCGATGCAGAGATCCCGGTGATGGGCCACATCGGCCTGACGCCTCAGTCGGTCAACGCGATGGGTGGCTTCCGGGTGCAGGCCAAGTCGGTCGAGGCCGCCGCCGAGTTGGTCGAAGACGCCAAGGCGCTGGCCGCCGCTGGGGTCTTTTCGATCGTGCTCGAGGGCGTCCCCGACGTCGTGGCTCAGACGGTGACCGATGCGGTCGACGTTCCCACGATCGGCATCGGGGCGGGTGCGGACACCGATGGTCAGGTTCTCGTCTTCCACGACCTCGTGGGTCTCGAGAACCGGGTGCGTCCCAAGTTCGTCCGCCGCTACGCGGAGCTGCTCGACGACGCGATCACGGCGGTCACCGCGTACGCGGCCGACGTGCGCAGCGGTGCGTTCCCCGATGAGTCCGAGACCTATCACGCATCGGGCGAGGTGGCCGAAGCCTTGGCCCTGTACGGCCGCGAGGAATAGCCCGGCCGGGCCGCGGGGGTCCCCATGCTCGCGATCGGCCACAAGTAGCGTCGGCTCCCATGGCGAGCTGTGTCCGTGGCACGTGCAACCGCGAGGCGGTTGCGGGCTTTCGCTACGACCCCGTGGGCCGCACCCTCCTGCTGCTGGACATGCCAGGCGATCAGGACCAAGTGCTTGCCTTGTGTGGCGCTCATGCCGACAACCTCACTGTGCCTGATGGATGGGTTGCGACCGACGAGCGAACCGGCGAACCACGTCTGTGGTCGCTCGAACCAGCGCTGGCGGCCACGAAATCCGCCAATGTGCCTGCCGCCCGCCCGGCAGCCCGCCTCGACCACGAACGGGCGAAGCGGCAGACCTCGTTCGAGGAGCTGGCCCTCTTCGACATCGATCTGCGAGAGACGTCCGACACCGCCAAAACGGGCGGCGCGGATACAGCGGCCGCCGACGCACGCCAAGCGCTGATTCCCGGTGCCGAGGACGCAACGGTCGCCGAGGTCCTCGAAGTCGATTCGGGCACTCCGCTGCTGGCGCGCGCTTTTCGCGCCTCCAAGGTCGGCTGATCAGAGCACGTCGTTGGCGCGGTGATCCGTGATCACCAGCCGACCGTCCGGTCCGATCGAACCGGTGAAGCGCGTGCCGTCGTCATCGCTCAGGACCAGCTCGTTGCCATGGCTCGCGAGGGTCAGCTCGATATCGAGCTCCTCTTCGAGCTCGGTTTTTGCGGCCTGGAGCGCAGTACGGAGCCGCTGCCTCCTGTCGGCCTCGATGAGGTCGAGATCGAACTCGACGAAGTCACCTGGCTCGGTTCCCGTGGGCCGCATGATTCAGTCCGGGTCGGCAGGCCGCCGCTTGGTGAGGCGCATGACGGAGCCGCCCTGGTCTCCAGGACCGATGTCGACCTCGTCGGTGAGCATGTGGAGTAGCAGCAGTCCGTAGCCGCCTTCGCGTTCGTCGTCGCTGGGCGATCCCGGCTCGAACGGTGGGCTGTCGTCTGCGATGAACACGTGCACGGCATCGCCGTCGACCTGCACTCGCAACGCGGACTTGGTGCGCACGTCGGTGTGCTGCAACAGGTTGGTGAGCGCTTCGGTGAGGGCGAGGTTGAGCTCGTCGATCTCCTCGTCGAGCAGCCACGATCGATGCAGCTGCGCGCCGAGCCACTCCCTGGCCTCAGCGAGGTCGGCCGGTTCGCCCCCCACGAAGAACACCTGGTCGTCGCTCATCTGAGGCACCAGCCTGGCATATCACCGGCTCGGCAGCGGTACTCGAAGGCTCAGTCCTCGTGGTTCTTCATGAGGTCCATGTCCTCCATGCAGCAGCGCGGGGCCTCGGGGTTCTGCTGCGGGGCATGGGTCATGCGGACTTCGGTTCCACAGAGCGAGCAGCGGTAGCTGAGCTTCACCCGCCTGAGCTCCCCCGGTGGCGGCGGGGGAGGCACCGGGCGCGAGAAGCCGGCCATCATCTTCAGCCCGATTCGGTACACCACGTACACGAAGAGCAGGCTGAGAAGGAGGGGACCAACGACGCCCACGGCTCCGACGCTATCGGGCCCTGCGGGCACGCCCGCCGATAATCACATGGGTGTCATTCTCCACAACTTGTGGACAAGCTGTGGATGGACGGGTCATCTCCAGCGGGTCGCCGTGAGAATGCCGCCGAGCACGAAGCCCAGGCCGACGAGGATCCAGCCGCTCGCGGGCGACTTGGGGAGCCAGCTCAGGTAGTTGGCCACGATGATCACGATGCCGAGCAGGAACGAGACGGCGATGAGCCATCCCATCCAGATCGGGCTGGCCAGGTCGCCACCGACGATCTGCTCGTTCTCCACCCGGGTGCCCTCGGGACGGGTGCCCTTGGGAGTGATCCGGCTGTTGTTCTTCGGCCTGGCCATATCGGTGAGGATAGAGCCCCAGGAATGGCGAGAGACAGAGCGGGGTTCACCCACCATGTACACGAGGGGCCGCTGGGTCGTGGTGGCATGTGCGGTGATCCTGGCGTCGTGTGGAGGGTCGAGCGACGATCTCGGCCAGAGCGGCAGTCCCGACCAGAACGGTGCTCAATCCGCTGAGGCGACGGGGGTTGGCTCCGACGTCACCCCAACCACCAACGCCGGCCCGCAGCTACCGGGTCCGGCATCGTTCGAGAACCCGGTCTCTGCGCTGACTCAGCGCGACGATCCAAGCCTTCCGCCTCCGCTCATCGATCTCGAGCTGTTGTTGTCCGGGGGCCCGGCGCCTGACGGGATTCCGCCGATCGACGAACCGAAGTACGTGGCCGTCGATGAGGTCGAGTTTCTCCAGCCCCAGGACAGCGTGCTGGTCCTGGAGATCGACGGCGACGCGCGTGCCTTTCCCGCCGTCATCATGATCTGGCACGAGATCGCCAACGTCGAGGTCGGGGGCGTTCCGGTCACCGTTTCGTACTGTCCCCTGTGCAACAGCGCCGTCGCCTTTGTCCGCACCCACGCCGACGGAACGGTGATGGACTTCGGCACGAGTGGCCTTCTCTACAACTCGGCCCTCGTCATGTACGACCGCCAGACATCGTCACTCTGGACCCACTTCGATGGGTTGGCGGTGCACGGCGTGCTCGTGGGCAACCAGCTCGAGCGCCTCCCGATCCTCACAACGTCGTTCGCCGATTTCGCCGCAGCGCACCCCGACGGTTTGGTGCTCTCGCTCGACACCGGATTGCAGCGCGCGTATGGCTCCAACCCATACCCGACCTACGACTCACCGAAGTCGGGAACCCTCCACCCCGTCAATTACCAGGAGGGGGCGCTGCCCGCCAAGACCCGGGTCGTGGCGGTCCGTGAGGGCGAATCGGTCGCGGTGGTACATGAGCTGCTCTTCGAGGAGCGGGTCGTCGCGTTCGAAGCCGACGGCCGGCGATTGGTTGCGCTGCTGGTTCCGGGCACCGCGTCGTCCCTCGACCACCAGCTCGTGGCGTTCGGCCGTGACGTGGGGGCGACGGGTGTGTTCGTTCCGGCGATCGACGGCCGTCAGCTGTCGTTCGAGCCGACCGAGACCGGATTCCGCGATGTCCAGACCGGCTCGGACTGGAACATCTTCGGCGTCGCTGTCGCCGGTGAGCTCGAGGGTCAGCGGCTCGAGGCGGTCGAACACCTCGACACGTTCTGGTTCGCGATCGCCGCGTACCGACCAGACACCCTCGTCGTGGGTGCCGAGGTCTTGCAGAACTGACCTCGGCGCCGGCCCATGCCGGCCCTACGGGGCTGTCGTGGTCGTTGTCGTCGTTGTAGTGGTGGTGGTGGGCGGAGCTGTCGTGGTCGTCGTTGTCGTCGTGGTAGTGGGCGGAGGCCCCGCAACGCCCACGAAGATGACGATCTCCGAGCCCAGGAACAACTCGGTGCCAGGGGCCGGATCGAGATCGACGATCTGGCCGGCTGCGGGGTCATCGAATGCAATTTCCCGCTCGGCCTGCCGTACCGCGAAGCCGAGGGCCACCAGGGCGGCCTCCACCTCTGTGGGATCAGTGGTGCCGAGCTGGTCCAGCGTGGGAACGATGCCCGACTCGGGCCCGTCGGACACGACGATCCGCACCACGCTGCCGCGCTCGACCGTCTCGTCGGCCGCAGGTTCGGTACGGATCACGGTGTCCTTGGGGAACTCGTCGGAGAACTCCCGGGTCACGTCGTCGAGAAGACCCTCGCGCGCGAGCGCGACACGGGCATCGCTGGCGTCTTGTCCGGCGAGGGTCGGTACCACCACCTCGCCCTTGCCGATCGACACCACGATCGAGATGACCGATCCCTGTGGACGCTCTTCGGTGCTGGGCACGCTCTGGGAGATGACGAGGTCCTTGGCGACGATTTCGCTCTCCTCGAGTTCGCGCATCACGGTGAAACCGGCTCGCACCAGGATCTCTTCGGCCTCGTCCGCAGGTTGACCTTCGACTGCGGGAACGCGAACGACGCCCACGCCCTTGCTCACGAAGAGCTCGATGGGACTGTCCGGGTCGTTGGGCTCGGCAAGCAGAAGGCCGGCACGGGGATCCTGCTGGAACACGACGTTCTCGGGCACGTCGTCGCGTTCCTGGAAATTGATGCTGATGTACTGGAAGCCCTCATCGGTGAGCCGGCGTTCGGCGTCCTCCCAGTTGAGGCCCACGACTTCGGGCACCCGGAGCCGCACGTCGACCGTGTCGGTTGTGTCTCCTGGCGGGTCGGGATCGCTGCCGAGGCTGTTCACCAAGAGGAAGATGAGCCCGATCACCACGATCAGGAGCACGATGAGAAGGGTGATCCACAACGGCGTGCGGTCGGGTGGCTCGTCGCCACCCGCTGCGAGCGGCGGCAGCTGGTGGGGCGGCTGCCCGTGAAGCACCTGGGTCATCTCACCGGGCGGCTCGTAGGGGGTCACGTGCTGCGCGGGCTGACCGGGCGGCGTCGGCGGACCCTGGGAGCCAGCCGGTGCGACCGGTGCTTCGGTGCCGGCGGGCTGTGGCGTCGTCTCGCCGGCGGGGGCAGGTGCCACGGTGGGCACAACTGTCGTGCCGTCGGGATCCACCGCGACCGTCGGTGTCGGAGTCGACGGTGCTGGCGGCGTCGCAGGAACGGCGGTCACGATTTCGCCGTTGCGGAACCTGCGCAGATCGCCGCGGAAGTCCTCGGCGGACGCGTAGCGCTGTGCCGGATCTTTGACGAGCCCCTTGAGCGTGATCGCCTCGAGATCGTCCGGGACGTCGCCGTTGAAGCGCGACGGTGGTTCGGGCGGCTCCTGTACGTGCTTGTACGCGATGGAGATCGGCGTGTCACCGGTGAAGGGCGGCCCTGCCGTCAGCATCTCGTAGAGGACGACCGACAGCGAATAGACATCGCTACGGGGATCCGCGGGCTGGCCCTGCGCCTGCTCGGGTGACAGGTAGGTGGCGGTGCCCATCACCGAACCGGTCTGGGTGAGATTGTCGGCCGGGGAGCCGGTGATCGCTCTGGCGATGCCGAAGTCGGTGACCTTCACCTGCCCGGCAGTCGTGATCAGCACGTTGCCCGGCTTGATGTCGCGGTGCACGACGCCGTTGCGATGCGCGAAGGACAGCGCAGCCGCGATGTCGCTCGCGATGTCGGCAGCCCGGTCGGGGTGCAGCGGTCCCTCCGCGCGGATGATCTCCGCGAGGCTGCGGCCCTCCACGTACTCCATGACGATGTAGTAGGTGCCGGTCTCTTGGCCCCAGTCATAGACGCCCACGACGTTCGGCTGATTGAGGTTGGCCGCCGCCTGCGCCTCGCGACGGAACCGTTCGACGAAGGAGGGATCCGTCGCGAATTCGGGGAACAGAACCTTCACTGCCACCGGGCGGTCGAGCAACTGGTCGCGCGCCAGGAACACCTCGGCCATCCCGCCGCGGGCGATGCGTCGATACAACTCGTATCGGCCGCCGAAGATTGGTCGCTCAGTGTTGGACATACCCGGGTATCGAATCGCTCAGGATTCGGGTGTATCGGTGCGTGTGGGCACTTGCAAAACGGCTTCGATCACTGCTTTGGCCACTGGGGCGGCAACGCTACCGCCGGTCTGCTGACCGGTGGCATCGTCCCCCTCCACGAGTACCGCAACTGCAACCTTCGGATCGTCCACTGGCGCGAAGGCGATGATCCATGCGTGCGTGCCCTCGCTGCCGTCGAGCTCGGCTGTGCCCGTCTTCGCGGCCACGGCGATGTCATCGATCTGTAACCCGCGGGCCGTGCCTTCTGACACCACACGGGCCATCAGGGTCTGGAGTTGCTGTGAGGTCGCGAGGTCGAGTGGCCGCGATCCGACCCGGGGTCCGTACTCGTGGATGACCTCTCCGTCGAAGGATGTGACCCTCTGGACGACGCGCGGTTCCATCTGGATTCCGTCGTTGGCGATGGTGGCCGCGAGCATCGCCATCTGAAGCGGGGTCGCTGCCACCTCGAACTGACCGATCGCCGATTGGGCCAGCAGAGGAATGTTGTCGTCGAAGAAGCCGGGGTCGGGAAAGACCGACTCCACCGCGTCGGGCAGGTCGATGTTCGGAGTGCTATTGAAGCCCAGGTCCTCAGCGGCCCTGGACAGGATGTCTGCGCCCATCTGGACCCCCATCTCGGCGAAGCCCGTGTTGCAGGAGACTCTCATGAGCTCCCCCAGGTTCCCTCCACAACTCGATCCCCCGAAGTTGGTGATCGGACGCTCGGTCTGTGGGGCGATGTACTCCGAGGCGACCGGGTACACGGGCGCGTCCTGGGTGACCGTGCCGCTGCGCAGCGCGCCGGCCGCGGTGACGACCTTGAAGGTCGACCCTGGCGCGTACCGTTCTCGATAGGCCTTGCTGCGAAGCGGGTTGCTCTCATCGGCGAGGAGGGCGAAGCGGACGTTGCGGACAGCCGAGATGTCGTGACCGACGAGGCCGTTGGGGTCATAGCTGGGCCAGCTCACCATCGACAGAACGGCTCCGGTCGAGGGATCGAGGGCGACGACGGCTCCCTTGCGATCGCCGAGCGCGGCGCGCGCCACGAGCTGCACGTCGTGGCGCAGCGTGAGCTCGAGCTGGCCCGTTCGATCGCGGTCGATGAAGAAATCGGAGAAGCTCTGGATGCGGACCTCCACGTCCGCGCCGGAGAGCTCGTCGTTGTACTCGCGTTCGAGCCCGTCTGCGCCGAATTCCAGAGACACGAACCCGGTGACGTGCGCGTAGAGCTCGCCGTGGGGGTAGGTCCGAAGTCGTTTCAGATCATCGGTGACCGCGACGGTTTCGGCGATCAGCTCGCCGTCGGCGGTACGAATCGCCCCACGCGGCTCGGTGAATGCGATCACGATCTCGCGCGTGTTTGCTTCGTGGCTCGTGTACTGATCGGCTCGGACGAGCTGGATCACGTTGAGCTGCACGAACAGCACCAGGTACCCGCCCATCAGCACTGCGGCCAGCTTGGTGATCTGGCGGTTCATGCGGTGCTTCCCACGACGGGTTGCACGGTGGTGGTCTCACCCGTGGGCGTTGCACGAGCCGAGATGCGGAGCAGCAGGGCCAGCAGTACGTAGTTGGCGATGAGGCTCGACCCGCCGTACGACATGAACGGGAGGGTGATGCCCGTCAGAGGTAGCACCCGCAGGATCCCCCCGATGATCAGGAAGGCCTGCACGCCGATGATCGTTGTGAGACCGGTGGCGAGCAGCGTTTCGGTTCCGTCGTGACTGCGGATCGCGATGCGGAGGCCGATTCCCACCATGAGGAGGTAGGCGGCGAGGATCGCGCTCGCGCCCATCATCCCGAGCTCCTCGCCGACCACCGAGAAGATGAAGTCGGTCTCCGCGGCAGGTATGCGTTCGGGGCTGCCGACACCCGGGCCGCTGCCGGTCAGCCCGCCGCTCGCCAGCGCGAACGTGGACTGCACCAACTGGAACCCGTCGCCGTTGACGTCTTGCCACGGGTCCAGCCATATCGACACGCGCTGCTGCACGTGGGCGAAGGCGTTGTAGGCGAAGACCGCGCCAGCGGCGAACATTGCGCCGCCCACCACGAGGTAGGCCGTTCGGGCGGTGGACACCCAGAGCATCACGACGAAGAGGGTGAAGAAGAGGAGCGAGGATCCGAGGTCTCGCTCGAACACCATCACGACCAACGACGCCGCCCATGCGCCGAGAAGGGGCCCGAAATGTTTGGGGTCGGGAAGCACGAGGGGTCCCACCCGCCAGCTCCCGAGGGCGAGCAGTTCGCGTTTCTCGACGAGATAGCCGGCGAAGAACAGGGCCAGCGCGATCTTGGCGAACTCCCCTGGCTGGATTGTGAAGCCCGCGATGCGCAGCCACAGCCGGGCGCCGTTGATCTCGCGCCCGATCACCGGCAACAGCGGAAGGAGAAGCAGCACGATGCCCGCCAGTGCCATCAAGTAGCGGTACCTGGCGAGGTCGCGGATATCGCGCACCACTGCGAGGGTCGCGACGAAGGCGGCCACGCCGACCAGCGTCCACGTGGCCTGGAGCGCGGCGAGGTCCTCATCGAGCCGGGCGATGAACACGTAGCCGATCCCGTTGAGAAGCGCCGCGATCGGAAAGAGCGTGCCGTCGGCGTTGGGGGCCAGCCGCCGGATCGCGATGTGACCCGTCGCGAGAAGCGCGAGCACGACGACCAGGAACGGCCCAATGTCGGCCGGAACCGAGGCTCGTTCACCGAGGCTGGCCAGGGCATACGCGATGCACGTGATCACGCCGGCCACGAGGAGAAGACTCAGTTCGACCGCGCGCTGGCGGGTCATGTCACTCTCCGGGCTCGGGTTCGCCCGACTCGTCCGGTGGGTCGCTGACCGGCTGCGCTTCGGTGGTCCGCGTCTGGAGATCGTCGATGAACGCACGCGCGCCGTCGATGCTCTCGGTCTCGTGGCCGTCTGTGACCAGCACTCGGTCGCTGGCCGTCAGTTCTCCGAGGAGGACGCCCGCGCGTTCTTCGAGCGTCGGGTCGAACCAGAGGACTCCGCCGGGGCGGCCCTTGTAGACCACGACCTCGTCGCCGAGGGTGCCCACGTGGTAGCCGCTGCGGGCGTACCAGCCGACGACGGCGAGGGCCGCGATCGCGATCGCGCCCACCACGACCGGAATGAGAATGCCCCGTGCAGTGATCGACACGGGTTGGGAGAGCCAGCTGCCGCTGGCGGAGGCTCGCCGTGACCGCCGTTTTCGCTTGGGTGCCGGTTCGGGATCCGCCGCTTGGAAGATGACGTCGAGCGCCTCGGTCACCTCCTGGCTCTGCGGGTCGTCGGGCTCGACGCTGATCTCCGCTGGCTCGGCTGCTTCTTCAGCGAGTGGTTCGGCGAGGGTGATCGTGCCGGTCTCGTTGGCCGGTTCGGCTGCGGTGGTTGTCACCTCGGCAGGTGCGAGGCCTGGGTCCCCGCCAGGGCCGTCGTCGATGGGCTCTTCGGTGGGCGGCTCTGGGACTTCGTCGATGGATTCCTCTCCGTGATCGTCCGGCGGTGGTGGTGGTACGGGCGCGCCGCCCTCGGAGACCGGCGCGGCGATGGGTTCGAGCTCATCGGTGTCAGCGGCGACGTCGATGGGCTCGTCGTCGCCGGCCGTCTCATCGACCACCGCCGCTGCTGTCTCGTCGTTCTCGTCGTCGATGCGGACGTCGACGATGAGCACCGTGGAGTTGTCGCGACCGCCGTTGAGGTTGGCGAGCTGAACGAGGCGTCGCGCTGCCTCGCTGACCTCGGGGTTCTGGCGCAGGACCGCGCTGATCTCCTCGTCGGTCACCTCGTTGGTGAGCCCGTCGCTGCAGAGGATGTAGCGGTCCCCGGCTTCGGGTTCGACTTCCCAATCGTCGATCTCCACCTCGGCGTGAACACCGATCGCCCGGGTGAGCATGTTGCGGTAGGGATGGTTGGCGGCTTCGTGTTCGTTGATGTCGCCGCGCCGCATCAGCTCGGCGACGTAGCTGTGGTCGTAGGTGAGCTGGTGGAGAAGCCCGTCGCGCTGGCGGTAGATCCGGCTGTCGCCGACGTTGACGAGGCCGAAATGCGGTCCGCGCTCGTCGGTGACCACGGCGATCGCCGTCAGCGTGGTTCCCATGCCGTGGAGCTCGGGCCGGGCGATCGATGTGTCGTGAACAACCTGATTGGCGTGGCGAACCGCCTCCCGCAGGGCTTCGCTGGTGTCGTGTTGGGCTCCGGCCAGGCTCCGCACGGCGAGGTTGGCGGCCACCTCGCCGCCCTGGTGGCCACCCATGCCGTCTGCCACCACGAACAGCCCGCGGTCGGCGAACATCGCGTCCTGGTTGGCCGCGCGCACGCGGCCCTTGTCGGTCGCTCCGCCCCATGCGAGTCGTAGATGTCGTGGTTCGGTCATACGTCGGATCCGTCGCTCCCGCTCACGTGTCCACCTCGTAGACCGTGGACCCCACCTGGATCTGGTCGCCGGGCTTGAGAACCGTCGGCGTGGTCACGTTCTGTCGGTTGAGGTAGGTGCCGTTGGTGGAGCCGAGATCCTCCAGGAGGAAGTTGTCGTCGCGTCGAAACACTCTCGCGTGAATCTGGCTGGCGTAGGAGTCATCGACCGTCACGTCGCAGCCCGCGGCGCGCCCCATGGTGAGCTCTTCGGCGAAGGCATACCGCCGACCCCGCTGGGTCTCGGGCGTGCGCACCACCAGCGCTCCGGGTGGTGCCGCCGCCTTTGTCTGCTTGGCGCGTCGTGGCGCCATCTCCCGCGATGGCCGGACCCCCACCCACACCGCTCGAAGGACGCGGAAGAAGAAGAGGTAGATCAACAACAAGAGACAAATCGTCAGGAGGCGGATCAGCTGCGGGGACACTCAGCCCACCTCGAGTCGAAGGTGGTGGTCGCCGACGGTGATCAGGTCGCCGTGGGTGAGGCGTTGGCTCGTGATCGCGTGGCCGTTGACGAGCGTGCCATTCGTGCTCGCCAGATCCGCGACGAAGAGGCCGTCGACGTCCGAGCGGATCTCGGCGTGCCGCCGGCTGACGTTCTTGCCAGACAGCTTCAGGTCGCAGTCGTCGTGACGCCCGATGATGAATGGCGTTTCGATCGGGCGGCGCTCGCCCTGGGCGTCCACCAGTGCCGCCGGCCCTCCGCTCGGCGCGGCCTTCAACTCGCCCTTGAGCTCGAATCGCCCAGCGCGTAGCCCGTCGTCCACCTCGAAGCGCACGTCGAGGGGACCCATGAATCCGTAGCCACGGTCGGCTGCGTGCTCGACAGCCACCTCGGCGATCTCGCGGCGCAGCGCCTCCTCGATCTGGCTGAAGCGCTCGTGGTCCTGGTCGTTGAGGGTGAAGGTGAGCTCGTTGGGAACCACGGTCCGGCCCCGGACGTCGACCGTCCGCTCGTCGTCGAGCAGTCGACCGACCCGCCGCCCCAGCTCAATCGGTCGCAGACCGGAGCGGAAGGCACGCGAGAAGGCTCCCTCGACGAGTCGCTCCAGGCGGTCCTCGAAACCCTTCAAACCCATCTCGGAGGTGGATTGTACGGGTCCATCCCCGCCACTGGATTCGTTTCGGAATCCACGGGGGCTCCGCTAACCTGACCTCTTCCACTCGCGCGAGTGGCGGAATTGGCAGACGCGCAGGCTTCAGGTGCCTGTGCCCGTAAGGGTGTGAGGGTTCAAGTCCCTCCTCGCGCACAGGTATGCGGTCGTTCGACAACGTACAGTTCATCCCGAGTAGGGCGTGATGGCGATGATCGGATCGGCGGGCGGAGCCGCTCCCAGGCTGCCGAAAAAGGGTGCGCCGAAGTTGAACGCCCCGCCATCACTGGCGACCATCAGATAGCCGCCGCCGTAGGCGACCATCCCGTTGATCGGCCGATTCAGCGGTGCCCCAGGGATCGCATCTGGAACAGAACCCCGGTAGGGCGCAGCGCCGAACGAGAAGACCCCGCCGTCGCAGGCCACCAGCCAGTAGCCGCGCCCGTCGGGCGTGGGGACGAGGCCGACGATGGGACAGGCGAGCCATTGGTTCGCCGGGAAGCCGGGAGCCACGAGTTCGTTGACGATGCCCTGGATGCTCCCGTGGAAGGCAGCGTCTCCGAACGCGAACACACCGCCGTCGGAGCCGATGAGGTAGTAGCCCTGCCCGCTGGGGGTGACGACCGACGCGATGATCTCGCCCTGCAGCTCCAACGCCAACAGATCGCCGAAGTGACCGGCATCACCGAACGTCAGCACCCGCCCCCGGTTCGTGAAGATCCAGGTGCCGGTCCCTGATGGCGAGATGGAAATCGTCGACAGTCGCTCGTTGGCGAGCAGCGACACGCGTTCGGACGCGCCGAGCGGCGGAGCGTTCCCGTAGCCGTAGACGATGTTGGCGTTCGTCAGGATGCTGTAGCCCCCGCCAGACGGTGTCACCGCCATGGCAACGGCACGTTCGCCTGCACCGAACTGACTGGCGGGGTCGCCCAGATGGGTTGCCGATCCGAACACGTGCACCGTTCCATCGGCTTCGAGCATTCGATAGCCTGTGCCGCCCGGACCACCGCCGCCGGGGTCGATGGGCTCCCCGAACTGCTCGGTGACGTCGATCTCCCGTGGGATGCCGCGTTCAGCTTGGGCCGCGAGCTCGTCTGCCGTGTAGTCGGCAATCACGAAGCCGGAGCCGTCGGCGCGATGCCCGACGACGACAACGTGCCCACCCACTGCGGCTGGGGGCCCGACGAGGACCACGACGCCGTCAGCCGCGACGTCGACCCGTTCGACCCTGGCCAGATGTTCGACAGGAGCAGCCGGAAGGATGATCAGGTCGACCGCGGACCCGGCTGGAAGGCCTCTGAGGTGCAGTTCTGCCCCTGGCACGTCGCGTTCGGGCGCGAATCGAGGACTGTGGGTCGGCGTGTCGGTGCGGCCGATGATGTCGGTTCCGCGGTCATACACATGGCGACCGTCGGCGTCGCTGAACAGACCGTGGGCGATGAAGATCTGGTCGAGACTCTCCGTCTCTTCGGGCGTCGTCATCAGCGCGGAGAACGCGGCATACAGGTCGGTGACGAAGTGAGTGCGCACGTTGGCCGCGCGATAGTCACGGATCGCCTCCCAGACCTCGTCGAGTCTGAGGTCGATTCCGTCGTCGTCACGGCCGCTTCGTGCCATGACGTTCTCGGTCACGTCGATACGGAAGTCGTCCCACTGCTCCGGCAAACCTGTGGGTACGGGGATCAGCACATCGACGCTCTGACCTGGGGCGAGCCGGCGCGGTCTCGGGTATGCGGGAATCGTCCACCGGTCGACTCCACCATCCAGCAACACCATCGTCACCACGAGTGGATCGGTCATCGCCCGACCGTCGTTGCGGACGGTGACCTCGTAGGGCTGAATCCTTCGGCTCTCTGTCGGTACCGAGGCTACGTTGCCGACAACCACGTTCGGTCGAGAGGGGTCCGTTGCGTAGTCGGCGGGCCCATCTTCGAGGTCGAGCAGCATGCCGGCGATGGCGAACTCCTCTGCGTTCTTCCCGTGAAGACGATCCCATACGTCGATGTCGACCTCGAAGTCGATCGCGCCGCCTCTCATGTCGTAGAGGTGGCCGTCGGCGTCGCCGAGGATGTGTTTCTGGGTCATCATCGAGTACCACTCGGCAAAGCCCTCGATGAACCCCTGGGTGCTGTCGGAGTTCGCGAGGCCACCGTGGTTCGTGGTCCCAGCCCCACCCTGTGGCAACTCGTTGTCCCAGAGGTCGGCCTGCACGAAATGTCCGAACTCGTGGTACTCACGATTGTCGGGCCGGCCTGTGTCGGTGATCCGAGACGTCGACGTGCCGAGGCCGATGTAGGGATCACCACCGTTCTCGGTCATGAAGGCGAAGTTCGCACCCTGACCCCGGCACGCGGGGCGGGTGCAGTTGGCGACCACGTCGAGTGGCAATGCATAGTCGAGCTTCTCCCCGAGCAGGTCGGCGAGGTCCAATGCCGCGGAGATGTTCTGGTAGATCTCTACCCACTCGTACCACTGGGCCTTCGGAACGTTCCCTGCGACTTCGACGTAGTTCCCGGGAATGCGGCCAAACCGGAAGTCGCGGCTGTAGTTGTCGACGTTCGCCACGATCGGGATGCCGTCACTGCGGAATCGGGCGATGACGGCACCGGTTGGTCCACCATAAACGTCATAGTGCTGGTCCGAGCTGGACAGGATCAGGTCGAGGTGCGGGCGATCCGTGTTTGGGTCGAACGTGGCGCTTCGTTCGCATGCGAAACCGACCGTGTACGTTCCATCGGCACGGGTCGCACCCGATCCGAGCACCGTCGAGCCGTGCGTGACCTCGAGGCGCGCTTGGCTGATCGCCACACCGAGGTGATCAGTGCTGGCGCCGGAGACCTCGCACGTGCGCGCACACTCGGGTCGATGGACGGCGTCGACGTAGCCGGCGTTGGCCTCGGTGAGGTCGGCCGCCACCCGCCGAAGAGCAGCCCAGTCGAAGTCGGGCGGGAGCTCAGCGATCGCCAGGTGAGCGGCGTCGACTCCTTGCACGACCGGGCTGATCCCGACCACTGAGCAGTCGCTGGTCAACGCAACGCCGTTGCCGGTCCACTTGCAGTCGCTCAGCGGTCCCCCTCCGGCCCCAGGACACCATGTGATCTGGCCGATCAACCCGGCAAAGAACGTCAGCCCGTCCTGGTCTGCGACGAGGTCGACCGGATTTCCCAACTGCAGGTCGAAGGACTCGTCGTCGAGGAAGCCCTGCCAGGCCGTGGCGGTTTCTGTCGCGGGTCGGTAGAGCACGCGCATGACGACCTGGTGACGCGGAAAGATGGGCGGTAGGGCAGCGTCGTCGAAGGTGCACGTGGCGACCGGTCGGCCTCCGAACTCGGTCCACGTGCCCTCACCGCGGGTCACGAATCCGGGCTCGTCGGTGGCACAGTCGGGCCCGGCGGCCGGCAGAACGCCGGCTGGAGGTTCGACGACTTGGGCATCGGCAGAACTCACCGGCGCTATGAGTGACGTGGCGACGAGGAGGACGGCGGCGAGGAGGACGGCGGTGATGCCGAGGCGAGTTCTGGGCATGAAGCACCCTCGCGTGGGTCCGTTTGCGAGCCGTTTGCCGCCGGTGGTCCCGTGCAGGTCTGCCGACACCGAGGCGGGTCTGGAGTGACGCAGTGGGACGCCTGCCCCTCGCGCGTCCTAGACGTAACGACTGCAGTAACCGTCAGCGCCGACAACCGAGGTGGGCGGAGCGGCGGTGAGGATTAGCCGGGATTCTTCGCCCGGGCGTTGGAGTGCGAACATGTGTTCGATAGCGTTGACGGCATGGACGGCGGGGCGATTCTCGGGGACAGCCAGCATCTCGACTCGTTGAACACCGACGCAG
>CAZVUM010000080.1:0-20270 GCA_964629575.1 uncultured Acidimicrobiales bacterium
CTCTTCCGAATCGATCGAGCGCTCCGCGCACGTCGTGATCGTCTGGAACTCACGGAATCTGCGTACCTCGAGCTCCGCTCAGCCGTACGCAGCCGACGGAGCCAGCATGTCCTGAATCAGATCCAGGAGTCGGTCAACGAGCTGTGGAACCAACGCTCGACCTTGCCGAAGAGCGCCCTGGGCAAAGCGCTGACCTACCTGGAGAACCAGCGGGAGCCCCTGGCTGTCTGCGTGGCCGACGCCGAGCTGGAGCTGCACAACAACGACGCCGAGCGCGCCCTGCGCCACGTGGTCATCGGCCGCAAGAACTGGATGGTCTTCGGCAGCCAGCGCGGCGGCGAGGTCGGCGCCAGGCTCTTCTCGCTGATCGCCTCCTGCAAGGCGCTCGGCATCAACCCCGAGGCCTACCTGGTCGATGTCATCAAGGCCATCGACACCACGCCCGCCTCGCAGATCGCCTCGCTCACACCCTGGGCCTGGGCCGAGCGGCAGGAGTCCTGACCCGCTGAAGAGCCGGACCTGGCGTCAAGCGCCGGGCGGGAGGGGATCGCCGGACTGGTACACTTCAATCGCCTTCCCGCAGACCATTGGCAGCCCTCTGGGCGTGGGCACGACTCCCAACATCACTGTCTCTGTTTTCACGATGTTGCCCACAGGCGTCGATCGTTTGGGCACCTCCACACCGGGATGCAACGGGGGCCTCGCAGTCGGCGTGCTGGCCATGCCTCGAGTGGGCGCAACCCGTTTCGCCATGACCAGCACCAATGGGCCTGGTAGCAGCCAAGGCCTGCTGCTAGTTTCCGGCGCCTCATTGGCACAGCCGATTCTCGTTGGCGGGGCGGAAGTCTGGGTTGCCCCGGCGTCACTGCTGGCGATTCTCCCAGTGGTCAGCGACAGCGTGGGCTACTGCGAAGTCGCCCTGCCGATTCCGGCGGACCCACTTTTGACTGGCCTGACAGTGTATTCACAGTTCTTGTGGCCGAAGGCATGCGCCCCCAACACCGCTTCATCAACCGCCGCTCTTCAGATCGTGGTGCAGAGTCCCTGACGGGCCTCGCTGCGCGACTGGACGGAGCACTCAATCGCTCTGCCCGTGGCAAGAAAGCTCACCCAGCCGCCACGTTCGGCGCCGCCGCTCCGTCGTTCACCGTGGGCGGGTCCCAGAAGTTGCCGTTCTCGTACATGAAGCGGATCTGCTGGTAGCGCACCATGGCCTCCATCAGGGGGATGGTTGCGTTGGGGTTGTCGGGCAGCTGGGCCATGACATCCTTCCACATGCGCGCTGAGGGGGCGTCGAGCTTGGGGATGTCGGCGATGAGCGAGAGGGTGTCCCGGTCCACGCTGCGCATGGCAGTGCGTTGTTTGTTGGGCGGCACTTGGGCTCCCGCCTCGCTGAGCATCTTGATGTAGCGCTCGACCCGCTCGCCGAAGTTGTCCGGGTGGTAGAGCTTGTTGGCCAGCCAGCGAATGCCCGCGGTGAGTTCGTCGCGGGACATGCGCATGGGTTCCATGTTGGTGTTCCATGGGTGGCCTGGCACTTCGAGCCCTTCGACCAGGCGGCCTGCCTTGCCCAGTCGGTCGTGCAGCGGCGTGGCGGCGGGGGCGGCCAGGGCTGAGAGGGTGTAGATGGGCGCCGCGGCCTCCTGGGCGAAGGTGAACTGGCGCTCGAAGATGTCCGTGTCGTCCCAGTCGAAGCCGCAGATCATGCCGCCGGTGACGCCGATGCCGTGGGTCATGAAGCGGTGCACCTGGTCGGTCAGGGTGGGGTTCTCCTGGCTGGTGCTGCGCAGGTTGCGCTCCAGGTTCTGGGGCTTGCCCGTCCCCGCCAGGCTCTCTTGGTTGGGCGTCTCGATGCCGATGAAGACGTGGGAGAGACCAGAACGCGCCGCCAGGGACAGCAGCTCGTCGTCCCGGGCCGCCTCGATGGAGAGCTGGGTGCTGAAGGCGATGCGCTCGCTGCCCTTGCTCTCGTTCCAGGCGCCCACCGCCTCGAACATCTCGGCCACCCAGCCCTTGTTGGCGGTGGTGTTGTCATCGGCCAGCAGCAGGCTGCGATAGCCGTGACGGTGAATCATCTCCAGCTCATCGATGATGTGGGCGATGGGCTTGTGCCGCTGCTTGCGCCCCACGTACTGGATCACGTCGCAGAACTCGCACTCGAAGGGGCAGCCCCGCGCGGTCTGCAACGTGGCCGTGAGCACCCGGTCGTTGTAGCGGCTGTAGAGGTCCCAGCGAGGGACGGGCGTGATCGACAGGTCGGGGCGCGTGCCTTCGTACTCTTCGAGCAGCTGCCCCTCCGCCAGGTCGGCGAAGAACTCCTCGGCGATGTCTTCGATCTCGCCGCACACCAGCACGTCGCAGTGGGGGCGCACGATCTCCGGACACAGTGACGCGTTGGGTCCGCCGATGATCACCGTCTTGCCTCGACGACGAAACGCGGCGGCGATCGACTTGGTCCGTCCCCACTGGCTGATCTTGCCCGTGATGCCGATCACGTCGGCGTCGGTGTTGAAGTCTACCGGCTCGAGATGCTCGTCGCAGATGGTCACCGGGATGCTCTCCGGGACCATGGCCGCCAAGGTGGGCACCACCAGATCGGCCAAGCCCACCGCCGGGCGATAACCCCGTCCTGCGTACACCTCGGCACCGTAGTAAGTCGGGAAGTCTGCGGCCGGGTTGATCAGGTAGAGCGACTGAGTCATGGGGGAGACTCCCGTGTGGCGGTGGGGCCGGTAGCCAAGAGTCTATCTAGCCAGCGGTCGATCAGGTGTTGGTCGATGGTGGGGCAGGGCGGGCCGTCGCGCAGGGCGGCCTGGGTGAACGCGCTACCGATGGGGGGCAGGGCCGCCTCCGGGACCATGTCTGCTTCGCCGATCTCCCGACCCTCGTCCGTGTGCAGCAGGGGCAGCAGCAGGTGCAGGGGGTGGTCTGTGTCCGTACGCCCAGCTTCGAGGGCTCGTCGCCGCCACTCTTCTGGGGAGACCCTGTCCAGGACCACGCCACGTCGTTCTGCCGCGCGCACGAACAGCTCGGGCGAGCTCGGCTGGGGATGGACCAGATGATAGACCTCGCCTTGTGGCAAACGGTGCAGGGCCAAATGCACGATGGAGGCGGCGACCCAGTCGACCGGGCTCAGGTCGATGGGCGCGGACAGCCCTGGCCAGGCGCCGAGTGCCATGGCGCCTCGCAGGAAACGCCCGGCCACGTCGTCTGCCGCCCAGTGTCCGCTGCGCGTGTTGCCGGCGATGCGTCCCGGACGATGGATGGCCACGGCCAGGCCTCGGTGGCCTGCCTCGGCCACGAGCACTTCAGCGACCCACTTGGTCTGCTCGTAGCCTCCCTCCACGTCGACCAGGTCGGCCATGGCCACGTCTTCGTCCAGGCCTGCGCGGTGGGCCACGGAGGGCGCCATGAGCACGCCCAACGTCGAGACGAAATGCAGGGGAGCACCTGCCCGTGCGGCCAGGGCCAGGGCACTGGCAGTGCCGGCGACATTCGGGCCAGCGAGCGCTCGATAGCCTTGCAAGAAGTCCACCGCCGCGCCGTTGTGCAGGACCATGTCGAGGCTGTTGGCCAAGCGCTCCCACGTCTCGGTGTCCAAGCCGAGTCGGGGCGCGGAGAGATCGCCTGGCAAGGCCACGATGCGCGAGCTGTCCACGCCGTCGGCGAGGTCGAAACGTCGCAGGTTGGCGAGCACTCGTTGAGTGGCTGCGGCGCCGTCGGCCGCGCGCACGAGGCAATGCACCCGGGCCCGGCCGTGTTGCATCAGCTCGGCCAGGAGATGGGCGCCGAGGAAACCCGTGGCACCGGTGAGCAGGATCTCGGCGGGAGGATGGGCGGCGGCGCGAGCGCTCGGCCGCACGTCCGGGTCGAGCTGGGCGATCGCAACGAGGTCGACGGTCTCGGCAGAGAGTTCGTCCAGCCCGCACCGTCGCCGGTGCACTGTCTCGGCCAGAGCGCTCGGCGTCCGTCGGTCGAAGATGGTCTTCACGGCCAGCGGCTCACCCAGGCGAGAGGCGATGCGGTCTGAGAGTTCGATGGCCAGCAGCGAGTGTCCCCCGGCCGCGAAGAAATCAACGTGGGGCTTTGCCGCGCTTGGGCCCAGCAGCTCCTCGAAGATCTGCACCAGCTCGGCAACCGGGGCTTCACTCTCGCCGCTCGGCGTTGGTGATGATGCTGGCGTTGCGGCCCTGGCCAGCAGGGCGGACCGGTCCACCTTGCCTGTGTGCGTGCGGGGCAGCTCGTCGAGTACATCGATGTTGCTGGGCACCATGGCCTGGGGCAGACGCTCCCCCAACCACTGTCGCAGAGCGGAGTGGCTCAGCTCACCCGAGCCCTCACGGCTCACCCAGGCCACCAATCGTAACTCAGCTGCTCGCTGACCTACTGCTCCCACGGCACACCCGCTCACCTGGGGGTGGGTGGACAGCAGCGCTTCGATCTCTCCCAACTCCACCCGATGCCCGGCGACTTTCACCTGGCTGTCTCTGCGCCCGACGAACACCAACGCCCCTGTGGACAGTCGCCGCACCATGTCGCCGGTGTGGTAGAGCCGTGCGCCGTTCACGCCCCGCGAGCCTGGATCGTCGCAGTGCTCGAACGGATTGGAAACAAACGCAGCGGCAGTGGCTTGTGGGTCGTGCAAGTAACCCGTCGCAAGGCATGGGCCCGCGAGACACAGCTCACCGACGACGCCCACGGGCAGCAGCCGTCCCTGCTCGTCGACCACGTGTGCTTGTGTGCCGGGGAGGGGGCGGCCCAGGGGCAGGGTGCTGAGCCAGGGCAGTGTCGAGAGGGCTGCGCCGACGGGGTAACGCTGTGTGATGGCAGTGATGGTGGCCTCGGTGGGGCCGTACAGGTTGAGGAGTTCAGCGTCCCCTGTCACGGCGCTGCGGAGCTTGGTGAGCATGTCTGCAGGGAGGGCTTCTCCGCCGCAGCCCACGAGTCGCAGACGGTTGCGTCCTGGGCGCAGCCGAGTGAGCAGCGCACCCACGAACGATGGCACGCCCAGCAGCACCGTGACGCCTTGCTCTTCTACCAGCTTGGCCATGGTGTCCGGGTCGCCGCATTGACCTGTTGTGGCGATCACCAGAGGGCACCGTCCCCAGAGGGGCAGCAGCAGCTCTTGCAGCGAGGCGTCAAAGGTCCAGGGGATGCGCTGCACCATGCAGTCGTCGACGGTGAGCCGAAGCTGCTCATGCAACGACGACAGCACCCGGGTCAGGGCGCCGTGGGAGACGGACACACCCTTGGGCATTCCCGTCGAACCCGAAGTGAAGATCACGTAGGCCTGGGCGTGCTCAACCTGTGGCTGCACGGGGGGCAGTGCTTGGCTCTTGGAGCTTCGCTCCCCGGAGCTGTCGAGGACGAAGACGGCGGGTGTTCCAGGAGTACTTGCGGCGTCGCTCAGCGGGGGGGCGTCGCCCCGCTGGGGGACAGCGCTAGCCGTATCCACGACCACCAGCGAGGGCTTCGCGGCGTTCAGGAGCTGTTGGCGACGGAGGGGCGGGTCGTCCACATCGAGAGGCAGCCAGGAGGCGCCGATCCACCAGCAAGCCAGCTGGCAAGCGAGCTGATCAGGGGAGCGGGGCAGGCGGAGGGCGATGAGCGCGTCCGCGCCCACTTGCTGGCTTGCCAGTTGCCCGGCGATGTCCTGCACCCGCTGCAGCAGTTCGGCGTAGCTCACGGCCTGATCGCCCCAGATCAATGCCGTAGCGTCGGGCTGTTCATGGGCGGCGCTGATCAGCTGAGCCAAGGTCGGGGCGCTCTCGCTCGTCGGCGTCGCGTCGGGCTGGCAGTCGTCCAGCAGCCAGGCTCGCTCATCGCGGGACAGCAGCTGCGCCGACGCGATGGAACGCTGCGGGTGGGCCACGAGATCGGCGGCCAAGGTCTCCCAGTGGCGCCAGAGTCGGCGGACGGTGTCCTTCTCGAACAGGTCTGCGCTGGCTTCGATCCAGACCTGCAACGCTTCGCCCCGCTCTTCGATGGCCACGGCCAGATCGAGCTTGGATGTCCCCGGGTCGTAGTCCACGGCCTCGACAGCCAGGCCTGGCAGAGCGTCGTCGAGCTTGGCCTCGGAGAGCAGGTCGAAGGACACGTTGAACAGGGGCGGAGCGCTGCCCGCGCGATCGGGCGCCAGCTGATCGACCAGATGTTCGAATGGCAACTCGCGATGAGACAGGGCCGCGCCCACTGTGCGTTGGGTGTTGGCAACGAGATCGGCGAAGCTGGGTTCGCGCCCGCCGTTTGGCCCGCTGGCAGAGCCGCCACCTGAATCCAGATCGAGGCGCAGGGGCAGGATGTTCACGAAGAAGCCCAGCAGTGGTTCGAGCTCGGGGCGCGTGCGCTGGTCCACGGCGCTGCCCATGACCACATCCCGTTCGCCCGTGAGGCGGCTCAGCCACAGGGCCGTGGTGGCGGCGAGCACGGCGAAGAGCGTGGTCTCCTGGGCGCTGGCCAGATCGCGCAGGCCCAGGGCCAGGTCATCGCTGACGGCCAGCGAGGTCAGGTGTCCCTGGTGAGAGGGTGTGCGGGGACGGGGATGGTCGGTGGGCAGGTCAAGGCCCGAGGGCGCACCGGCGAGGGTCTGCTCCCACCAGCTCAGCTCTGCACGCAAGCGCTGCTCGGTGAGCCGCTGCCGTTGCCAGTGGGCATGGTCGATGGTGCCGAAGGGCAACGGCGGCAGCGGGGAAGGCAAGCCCCGGCAAGCAGCGTCGTAGAGGGGGCCCAGATCGTTGAGCAGCAGTTGGAGCGAGCGCCCGTCAGAGACGATGTGATGCTGGCAGAGTGCCAGCACATGATCGTCTGGGCCGAGGTGCAGCAGGGCGCCTCGCAGCAACGGCGCGGTGGCCAGGTCGAAGGGCTGCTGGCTCAATGCATCGAGTGCATCGTGGAGCGCCTCTCGTTGTGGCTGTCGCCCAGCCGTCGCCGACAGGTCCATCCGAGTGAGCGTGACCGACGCGGGAGGGAGCAGCACCTGGCGCAGAGTGCCAGCTCCCCAGCGTAGGGCCGTGTGCAGGGCGTCGTGGCGAGCGATGAGGGCGTCGAGGGCGGCCTGCAAAGCACCGACGTCGAGCGCGCCCCGCAAACGCAGCGCCCCGGTCATGTGGTAGTGGGTCGCCTGGGGTTCGAGCTGGGACAGAAACCACAACCGCTGCTGGCCGAAGCTCACCGGGTGATCATCCTGAGCGGGCGCCACGGCGATGGCGTCGTCGTCTGAGCGTTGGCCCGTGGCTACCAGGGCCGCGAGGTCAGACACGGTGGGTCGCTCGAAGAAGTCCATCAACGGGATCTTGACGGCGAACGCTTCGGCCAGGCGTGCCGAGAGCCTGGTGGCCAGGAGGCTGTGGCCACCCAGGGCGAAGAAGTCGTCGTGCAAGCCGACCCTGTCGATCTCCAGCAGCTCGGCCACGATCTTGGCCACTGCGCGTTCACCAGGAGTGACCGGCGGCTCAAACGTACCAGGCAGCTCCGGGCGCAGGGTCTCAGGTCGTGGCAAGGCTCGGCGGTCGAGCTTCTCGCTCGACGTGCGCGGCACTGCGTCCAGGAACAAGAACGCAGCAGGCAACATGTAGCGGGGCAGGCGCCGCTCCAAGAACTCCCGTAGCTCTGGGCCCGAAGGGGCCGGGCCAGTCCGGGGCACCACGTAGGCCAGCAGGCGGCGCTGCTCACCGCTGGGACCGTCGGCGATGACGGCCCCGTCGGTCACCTGGGGGTGTTCTCGCAGGACCGCTTCAATCTCGCCCAGCTCGATGCGAAAGCCATTCACCTTGACCTGGTTGTCGACCCGGCCTGCGTACTCGAGAGTCCCGTCAGGCAGGCGCTTGCCCAGATCGCCCGTGAGGTAGATCAGGCCTTCGCCCACCGGGTTGGGCACGAAGCGCTTCCTGGTCAGGTCGGGACGGTTCAGGTAGCCCGCCGCCAGCCCCGCCCCGGCGATGGCCAGCTCGCCCACCACGCCCACGGGGACGAGCCGCCGATCCTGGTCGAGAACGTGCACCGCCGTGTTGCTGACAGGCCGTCCTATGGGCACCGCTCCGTGACCGAGGCCATCGCCGTCGTGGCCGCGGGGACAGCTGTGCATGGTGGCATCGATGGTGGCTTCGGACGGCCCGTAGAGGTTGTGCAGACGGGTGGGCATGCCGGCGGTCAGGCAGCGCTCGTCGAAGCGCGTCACCAGATCGGGAGGGAGGGCCTCGCCCGCGCAGATCAGATGGCGCAGCGCGGTGGCCTGTCCGAAGCGAGGCTCGTCGAGCCAGGTGCGCAACATGGAGGGCACGGTCTGCAGCACGGTGACAGCCTCGTCTGCCACCAGCGCCAGCAGAGCCGCCGGGTCCCGCTGCAGTCCCGGGCGGGCCACCACCAGCGACGCACCGGACACCAACGGGTGGACGATCTCCCAGAGGGACGCGTCGAAGCTGAACGGCGTACGCAGCACGAAGCGGTCAGCAGGGCTGATGTCGAAGGCCGCGCGCACCCAGGCGATGTGGTTGGTCAGGGCGGCGTGGCGGATCATCACGCCCTTGGGCTCGCCGGTGGAACCCGAGGTGAAGATGACGTACGCCAGGTCTTCACCGGACGTCTCCACATGGGGAGGCGCGGCCCGATGGTCGACGTCGTCGGTTGTGTCGTCCGGCCCGTCCAGGAACAGCAGCTCGCAGGCCAGGTCTTCAAAGCGCTCGGCGAGGTTGGACAAGGTCACGATCACGGGAGCGCGAGCGTCGTCAGCGATCATGGCCAGGCGCTCGGGTGGGTCGTCCGGGTCGAGGGGTAGGTACACGGCGCCGGCCTTCCAGATGGCCAGGATGGTCACCAACACGTTGCTGCTGCGGGGCAGACACACGCCTACCAGAACGTCGGGCCCTGCTCCCAGGCCAGCGAGGCGCCAGGCCAGCAGGTTGGCCGCGGCATCGAGCTCGCCGTAGCTCCTGTGGCGCCCCTCCTCGATGAGCGCCGTGGTGTCGGGAGTGGCCGCCGCCTGAGTCTGGATCTGCAGGTGCACCCAGGCGTTTCGGTCGTGATCAAGGCGGCTCTCGTCTGCCCATTGCTGCAGCTGTTCCTCGTCTGATCCCTCCAGCAGGGCCAGCTCGGCGAGGGGCCGCTGGGGGTCGCTCAAGGCCGAGCCCAGCAGCACCTCGAAGTGATGCCAGAGGCGGGCCGCGGTCTCGGGCAAGAACAGCTCCGTGTTGAACTGCAGGGCGCAGCGGATGGTGCCGCCTCGGTCCTCGACGGCGAGGGCCAGGTCGAACAGCGCCGTGCCCCTTTCGAACTCCACCGCGGACAGCTCGATCCCGTCCCAGGAGGGCTCGGGCAGGGGCACGGCCATGTCGAAGAAGACGTTGAAGATGGGCGAACGGCTGGGATCGCGCACGGGCTGCAGGGCGTCGACCAGTTTCTCGAAGGGCAACTCGGGGTGGGACAACGCTCCGTGCACCGAGACCCGAGTGGCCTGCACCAGCTCGGCAAAACTCTGCAGGGGATCGCAGCGGGTGCGCAGGGCCAGGGTGTTCAGGCAGGGACCCACGACCTGGCGCAAATGCACGTGGTCTCGATTGGCGATGGATGTGCCCAGAACCAGGTCGGTCTCACCAGTGATGCGTAGCAGGTATGCCTGGAACGCCGCCAGCAAGATGACGAAGCGGGTGGCGCCCAGCTGCTTCGAGCGGCCGTCGAGGTCGGCGACCTGTGCTGCGGGCAGCTCATGGTGCTGGGTCGCGCCTCCATGACCGGGGACAGCGGGGCGCGACAGATCGTGGGGCAGGTCGATGTGCGAGGGCGCTCCAGACAGCACCTCTCGCCAGTGCTCCGTGAGCTGGCTCAATCGCTCGCCGGACAACCGCGCTCGCTGCCAGTGGGCCCAGTCTGCGTAGCTCACGGCCAGCTCGGGGAGCCGCGCAGGCTGCCCACGCTTGTACCCGTTGTAGAGCACCGCCAGATCGTTCAGCAGCACGGAGAGCGACCAGCCGTCGGAGACGATGTGATGCATGGAGAGGGCCAGCCCATGGTCCTCGGATGTGAAGTGCATCAAGACGACGCGAAACAGCGGCCCGTCGCTGAGTGAGAAGCCTCGCTCATGCAGCTGTTTCGTGTGTTCTCGCAGGGCCTCGTCTCGCTCTGCGGGGGGCACGTGCTCTAGTCCGATCTGCTCCAGCTCGCAGGTCTGCTGTGTGGACAGTTGCTGGCGAGGCACGCCGTCCTGGGCGGGGAAGATCATGCGTAGCCCGTGGTGGCGGGCGACCAGGTCGTCGAGCGCGCGCTGCAACGCCGAGAGCTCGAGACGGCCGATCAGCCGGCCCACGCCGGTCATGGAGTAGTCGGCGGATCCAGGCTCGAGCTGCTCCAGGAACCAGAACCGTTCCTGCGCGAACGACAGTGGCTGCGGGCCGGTGCCTGCCTCGCCGCGCTGGGGGCCGGGCGGCGGCTGCAGCTCAGAGCGCCGGGCCAGCCGTCGACGGAGCAGCTCTCTGCGCGCCGGGGACAGCTGCTCCTTGCGGCCAGGCTCGTCAGTCATGCTCGTCTTCGGCCGCCAGCAGTGCCTCGACCTCTTCGTCGGAGAGCTGCTCGATCTCGTCCAGCATGGCCTGTTCGTCCGGTGCGTGGTCGTCAACCTGCGCCCGAGCAGCCAGTAGCTCTGCGACCAGGGCGCCCAAGGTGGGGTGGTCAAACAGCAGCGTGGCTGGCAGGGGCTGTGACAAGGCGGCCTCCAGGCGGTTGCGCAGATCGACGGCGAGCAAGGAGTCGACGCCCATATCCACGAACTCCTGCTCGGGATCGATCTGGGACGCCGAGCCGAAGCCCATGACCTTGGCCAGCTGGCCGCCCACGAACTGGCGCAGCAGCTCTGACGCAGCGTCAGCATCGGTGGCCTGAGCCAGCTGCTCCAAGAGGGGGTCACACTGCTGGCGAACCGCCGCGCCTGTGCGCGCGAGGGAGGCGAAGAACGGGGGCGCGCGGTCCCCGGGGAACCGAGCCAGGAAGCGGGACCAGGTCACCGGCAGCACACCCACCATGGCCGGACGGCGGTTGTTCGCGGCCCCGTCCCCGAGCAGTCGGGCCAAGGTGGCGGTGCCTTGCTCTGGACCCACCGAGCCGATGCCCAGGTCGGCGAAGCGGGCCTTGTTTCTCGCCGCGCTGCCCGAGGCCATGCCGTCGCCGGACCAGGGTCCCCAGGCGATGGAGAGGGCTGGCAGACCAGCGGCCCTACGGTGCTCGGCCAGAGCATCCATGAAGCCGTTGGCGGTTGCGTAGGAGCCCTGTCCCTGGGCGCCCACGAGCGAGACCATGGACGAGAACATGATGAAGTGTTCGAGGGGCAGGGCCCGGGTGGCCCCGTGCAGGGCCCAGGCGCCCCTGACCTTGGGGGCCATGACCTTCTCGAAGCGCTCCCAGGTCTGGTTGACCAGCATGCCGTCGTCGAGCGCGCCCGCCGCGTGCACCACCCCGCTCAGGGTGGGGGCCAAGGACGTGACCAGGGTCTGCACCGCGGCGCTGTCCGTCACGTCGAGAGAGACGACGTCGATCTGTGCGCCGCTCTTTCGGAGGGCTGCGATGTCTGGCGCTGCCTCGTCGCCAGGTGCGCTCCGGGCGCCGAGCACGACGTGAGGCACGCCCTGGTCCACGAGCCCGTGGGCCACGTGGCGACCCAGGGCCCCCGTGCCTCCTGTGATCAACCAGGTGCCCGTGAGCGGTGCAGGCGTCTTGGCTCCGTGGGGGCCGGCGGCCGTTGTTGGCATGGCCAGCACCAGCTTGCCCACCGTGCGGGCGCTGGCCAACAACCGCAGGGCTTCGACTCCGTCAGCGAAGGGGAACACTCGCAGGGGTGGAGGGGTCAAGCTGCCGTCGGCTAGCCCGTCGCACAGCCCGTCGAGCAGAGAGCGCAGCAAGGCTGGGTCTGCGTCGAGCACTTCGGCCATGTCGAAGGCGTGGTAGTGCACGTCGGGGCGGGCGCTGGCCATGCGCTCGGCAGGCCAGCTGTCCAGCTTGCCGATGTCGACGAAGTGGCCGCCCTGGCAGAGCACGTCGAGGCTGGCTTCGATGATCTCGCCGGCCAGACTGTTGAGCACGACGTGAACTCCCTGGCCGTCGGTGAGTTCGTGCACAGCCGTGGCGAACTGGGCGTCCCGGGATGAGAAGACGTGGGTCACGCCCTGGCGGCGCAGCAGGGGCCACTTGCCCGGGCTGGCGGTGGCGTAGACCTCGGCCCCGGCTCGCTGCGCAACCGAAATGGCCGCCTGCCCCACGCCCCCGGCCGCGGCGTGAATCAAGACGCGCTGGCCTGGCTTCAGCTGGGCGCAATGCACGAGACCGTATAGCGTGGTCAGGAACACGGTCTGCACCGACGCGGCGGTGGCCATGTCGATGTTGTCTGGCACGGCCGCCACGCCGCTCGCGTGCAAGGTCAAGTGGCTGGTCAAGGAGCCGGACGCCGAGGCCATGACCCGCTGCCCCACAGAGAAGGCGTTGACGCCTTCGCCCAGCGCAAGAACCTGGCCTGCGCATTCGAGGCCGAAGGTCTGCTGCCGCCCGTCGGAGATGCCTGTGTGGTCTTGCAGCAGTCCCAGGGCGAACATCACGTCCTTGAAGTTCAAGGCGCCGTGGCTCACGGCGATCTCGACTTCGCCCGGGCCGGGGGGCCGCCGCTCGCAGGGCATGCAGGTGAGGTTGTCGAGCACGCCAAACGACGAGAGCCCCAAGCGCCATGGCCTACCGTTCTTCGGGGGGGTCAGGCCGTCCGCGGGCAGGGCTGTAGGGCGGCGGATGAGCCGGGCCACTCGACGCTCTCCGCCGCGCCAGGCTAGCTGGGTCTCGCTGTCGTCGGCGAACATCTCCACGCACAGGTCGCTCGCCTCGCTGCTGCCCGCCAGAGGGTCGAGATCGACCCGGGTCACGGACCACTCGGGGTGCTCGAGGGCGACGGTGCCAGCCAGGGCCCACAAGGCCGCGGCGGGCAGGTCGACCGCTTCGGGCAGCCCGGAGGCAGGCACCGCGCCACGGCTCACCACATAGAGGCGCGGCGCGATCCGGTTCGGCGCCAGGGCCATGTTCTGCACCAGCGCCAGCAGGGAGCCGGAGGCGGCCAGGTGGGCTGCGGGGTCGACGGGGTCGGCGCCAGCGCCGTCCATGCCCCAGAGGTGCACCACGCCTCGGCAGGGTCGGTGGGGATCGTTCAGCTCATCGAAGACCGCCGCCCACGCTGCCGGGTCGTCGGCTGCCAACTCGCGGCGCCGCACCACGAGGGCCAGCCCCCCTTGCAGCTCGATCTCTTGAGCCAGGTCGTGTCCGAATCCGCCCTCGTCGGCGAGGACGAGCCAATGCCCGGTTGCGTTTCCATCGGCGATGGTCTGACGCTGCCGGGCCTCCCAACTCACCTGGTGGGCCAGGGTCTTCAGCGGGTCGGTGGCGGCCATCAAGGCGGATCTGCTGGCCACGATCAGGCGCAGGCTGTCCACGGTGGCCAGGGGCTGACCCGTGCTGTCGTAGATGGCGATGTGCATCACCAGGGCCCGGCCATCGTCACTGACCGAGCCCATCTGGATGTGCACCCACCAGCCCTCGTGCGCCGAGGTCGCTGCGTGGCGGCCATGTATGCGCACGGCGTCCATGCCCAGAGGCAGGTACATGTCCGTCAGGTCGTGGAGCAGGGCCACGGTGCGACAGCTCTGGAAGCAGCCGTCCAGGAGCACGGGGTGCAACACGAACTCGTCTGCCGCCGGGGAACCTTCGGGGAGCACCAGGTGCACCCAGGCCTCTCCGTCTCCCCGGGACATCTCTGCGATGGGGCGAAAGCGCGGGCCGTAGCCCAGGCCGATCTCGTTGTAGAGCGCGTAGAACTCGGGGACGTCCTGGCTGTCCGTGCAGCGAGCGGCCATGGCTTCGATGTCCACGGCGTCTGGCAGATCGTCGCTGTCCGCGACCACCCGTCCCTCAGCGTGGAGCCTCCAGGGAGCGCTGCTGCCCGAGCCGTCATCGCCGCTGGCCAGGGGGCGGGCGAAGAGTTGAAACGACAGCCCCTCATCGTCGGGCGTGGCTACCAGCTGTACGGCAACGCCCGCGTCATCGGGCACGAGGGCGGCGACCACTTCGAGGCGCTCTATTCTGCAGGGAGTCTCAAGGCCCAGCTCGCGAGCCGCTGCCAAGGCCCACTCGGCGTAGGCAGCCACAGGGGTCACCGTGCTCTCGTAGACCGTGTGCTCTGCCAGCCACTCGGGTTCGCTGGCGGACAGGGCTGTGGCGAAGACCCGCTGACCATCGACCAGGGTGGCGACGTCGAGGGGCATACCCAGCAGGGGATGGATCTGCTCGCCAGCCACAAGATCGGGCCGTTGCGGCCGCTGGGGTGAAAGCCAGAATCGTTCCCGCTGAAATGGATAGGTCGGCAAGAGCAACCGGCGGCGCACGTGCCCCCGCTGCACGCCTGGCCAACTCACGGGAGCGCCAGCCATCCAGGCCTGGCCCAGGGTGGCCATGAGCACCGCGCCGTCGTCGAGGCCCGGGCGCAGGCTGGGCAACCAGGCGGTGGCGCCACCCTGGATCACCCGCCGAGCCATGCCCAGCAGTGTGGGCGAGGGCCCGATCTCGATCATGATGTCGCAGCTCTGCGACTCCAGGGCCGACATGGCGTCGGCAAAGCGCACGGGCTGGGAGACGTGCCGCACCCAGTAGTCGGGATCGGTCAGCTCGCGGTTCACGGGGCCGCCGGTGAGGCAGGAGACGAAGCCGACTTGTGGAGCGCCGAAAGTCACCTCCTTGGCGACCGCAGCGAAGGGTGCGAGCATGGGCTCCATCAAGGGCGAGTGAAAGCCGTGGGAGACGTCGAGCGCGGTCACCCGCAGCTTCGCAGCGGTCAATGCCTCGGTGGCCGCGGCGATGGCGTCGTGGGATCCTGCCAGCACCAGCTGTCGCGGCCCGTTGTGTGCGGCCACGGAGAGCTGCCCGGCGTGGGCTGACAGCACGTCCTGTACGGCCTGGGCATCGGCGTCTGCGCTGACCACGATCATGTGGCCGGGTTCGGTCAGCTCGACCATGAGCCGGCCTCGTGCGGCGACCAGGCGCGCACCGTCTTCGAGAGTCAAGACGCCTGCACAACAGGCCGCCGCATACTCGCCCACGCTGTGTCCTGCGACCCAGGCCGGGGTGATGCCCCAGCTCGTCCACAGGCTGGCCAGGGCGACCTCCATGGCGAAGAGCGCGGGTTGGGTGCAGTCGGTGCGGGAGAGCAGCTCGGTGTGCGTCCCCCAGAGCAGCTCGGTCAAGGGTACGGGAAGCAGTGGGTCGAGAACCGCCGCACAGTCGTCGAGCGCGCTGCGGAAGGCGGGCTCGGTCTGGTAGAGGCCGTGGGCCATGCCTGGGTACTGTGAGCCCTGTCCCGTGAACAAGAAGGCGATGCGCGGGGGCTGGGCAGGGATGCGCACGGAGGGCAGCTCATCGCTCCCCGCGGCCACGGCGGAGAGGGTGCTGAGCAGCTCTTCTTTATTGCTCGCAGTGAACGCCACCCGGCGGGGCAACTGGGCCCGACCCACGTTCATGGTGTGGCAGACGTCGGCCATGCTCTGCTCCGTGTGTTCGCCCAGGTGTGCCGCGAGCTGGGACGCGGTGGCGCGCAGTGCGTCCTCGTCCCGGGCCGAGAGGCACAGGAGCTCACTCTGTCGCGGGGGGCTCGGTGGCTGCTCTTGTTGCAGCGGCGCCTCCTGCACCACGGCGTGGGCGTTGGTGCCGCTGAAACCGAACGAGTTGACCCCGGCCAGGCGTGGTCGCACACCTCTGGCCCAAGGGCGCAGAGTCGTGGGCACGTCGATGACCGTCTCGTCCCAGGGGATGTGCGGGCTCGGCTCGTGCAGGTGCAGGTGCGGGGGGATCGCCCCATGCTCCAGGGCCGTGATGACCTTGATCAGACTGGCGATGCCCGCGGCGGTCTCGCCGTGACCGATGTTCGTCTTGACCGAGCCCACGACCAGGGGCTGGTCAGGTCGACGTCCGGGGCCGAAGACCGTGTCGAGGGCGGCCACTTCGATGGGGTCGCCGAGGGACGTCCCCGTGCCGTGGGCTTCGACGAAGTCGATGTCGCCAGGGGTGGCACCGGCAGAGGCCAGGGCCAGCCGGATGACCGCGGTCTGGGCCGCGCCGCTGGGCACGGTGAGCCCTCCGCTGGCGCCGTCCTGGTTGATCGCCGTGCCTCTGATCAGGGCCACGATGGGGTCGCCGTCAGCCCTGGCGCGAGAGAGTCGTTTGAGCACCACGATGCCGCAGCCTTCACTGCGCACGTAGCCATCGGCGGAGGCATCGAAGGTCTTGCACAGGCCATCGGGAGAGAGCATGGAGGCCTTGCTCACCGCGATGCTGCCGAACGGGTCGAGCAGCAGGTTCACGCCTCCGGCCAGGGCCGCGCTGCATTCACCTCGGCGCAGACTCTGCACGGCCTGGTGCACGGCCACCAGGCCTGACGAGCAGGCGGTGTCGAGAGCGAAGCACGGTCCGCTGAAGCCGAGCAGGTAGCTGATCCGGCCGGCCATGGTGCTGAGCGAATTGCCCGTGGCGAAGTAGGCGTCTGCGTCTTCGGCCTGATGTTGGCCGTCGGCGTCGTAGTACTCGGACCCGCGGCTGCCGATGAACACACCGGTGGGGCTGGCGGCCAGGCTGTCCGGTGCGATGGAGGCTCGTTCAAGGGCCTGCCAGCTCACTTCGAGCAGCAGGCGCTGCTGTGGGTCGAGGGAGCAGGCTTCGATGGGTGAGATGCCGAACAGGCGGGCGTCGAAGCTGGCGATGTCGCCGACGAAGCCTCCCCGGCGGCTGATCATCTTGCCCTTGGCGGCGGGGTCGTCGTCCTGAAAGTGGTCGATGTCCCAGCGCGAAGCAGGCACCTTAGTGACCGCGTCGAGCTTGTCGCTCTGCAGGCGCCAGAACGCTTCGGGGTCGTCGGCTCCTGGGAAGCGACAGGCGTACCCCACCACGGCGATGGGTTCGGTGCGCAGCTCTTCAAGCGCGGCCAGGCGGGCCGACTGCCGGGCCAGAGCGCCGCGCAACTCGTCCGCACTCATCTCGGCGGGGTCGCTGCTGCCGCTGCCCTGGGGTTCGCTGGCGGCGCTGCCACTCGATGAGTCTTCCCGGGGCGACAGGACTCGCTGACCGGCCTGTTCAGCCAGGGCGGGCTGCAGATGATCGACGAGTGTGTCGGGGGTGGGGCAATCGAAGAGCACCGTGGAGCGCAGCACGCAACCCAGCCGTCGCTCCAGCAGCACCTTGAAGTCGATGGCCCGCAGCGAGTTGAAGCCCAGGTCGAGAAATCCATCGTGAGGACCCATGGACCGCTCGGCAGGCAGGCCCAGAAAGTCGCTGGCCAGCTGGCACGCGTATTCGACGAGCAGCCTGCGCACCTCACTGAACGGTGCCTGGCCCAGTCGCTCCAGAAACTGGACATCGAGCGTGGGCTCCGGGCCCTCAGCGGCGCCGGTCAGGCTGGGGGCCGTCATGTCTTCGGGCCCTCGTTGTGAGGGTCCTGGTGGGTGCCCTGTGGATTGACGATGGCCAGGGAGACGTTGCCCAGACTGCGCCCGCCCTTGTTGTCAGTGAACTTGCACTGCGTGCGCAGCAGGATCATGTGCTCGTGGTCTGTGGCCTCGACAACCGTGAGCGTGCCTTCGAAGGCATGCCGGTCCATGGGGCGGGCGAACCTGCAGGAGAAGTCGTGGATGAGCACGTCGGGCAACATGCGCTCGTAAAAGCTCTCGGCGGTCATGTCGCCCAGAGCATCGAGCAGGTTCTCAGCGGCACACTGAGCGATGAGTGTGTAGATCAGCTGGTTGTAGCAGAGGTTGAATTCCACCGAGTTGAAGTGCCCGGTGTCGTCGATGTAGCAGGACTCGGCGATGGCGAAGTGTGCTCGGGCCTCGACCAGCTTCTGCCCCCCTGGGTCATCCATGCGCTCGACGGAGGCGGAGGTGATGTAGCGGCAGTGGGGCTTGTAAGGCGCCTGCACCCGGGCCAGCAGTTCGGCCGACACGGGGTAGACGCTGGGCACGGCCAACAGGTCCTCGCGGTCGCGGGGCTGCTCATGGTTCATCGGGCAAGCCATCCGTGGGGGGAAGCATGGGGGCCGTGTGGGGTCGCGAGTATAAGTGGTACCTTGCCGGTCATGTCGATGTGAGCGCTACGACTTCGTGGCACGACCGTGGACAGTCGACCCCCTGGTCGCCAGTCATTCCCTGTAGAGCCCAGACAGAGAGCCAGTGACCATGTCCGCCGAGGCCAGGCCGAACACCATCGCCCAGCTGGCCCGGTGGCAAGGGGCCCGGTTGGGGAGCAAGGTGGCCATGCAGTGTGGTGAGCGCCAGCTGACATGGGCTGACCTCGATGCTCGCTCGAATCGGGTGGCTCAAGCCCTGTATGGAGCGGGAGTCAAACCCGGAAGCCGGGTGGCCTTCCTGGGCAAGGACTCCGAGCTGGCCTACGAGTTCGTCTTCGGAGTGGCCAAGGCCGGCGCGGTGCTCATGGGCATCAACTGGCGCCTGGCACCCCCAGAGGTGCGCTTCATTCTCGAGGACGGTGAAGCCGAGCTGCTGGTGGTAGGCGCAGAGTTCGTGGAGCGCATGGCCTCGGCTTGGGAGGGCAACGAGCGCTTGTTGGCGATGTTGGTGGTCGACGGCGAAGCGGGCGGGCTGACTCGCTATGACAACTGGCGCGATGACGCGCCCGACGACGATCCTTGTCGGCCCGACGACACCGACGAGGTGGTGGTGCAGATGTACACCAGCGGCACCACGGGCCATCCCAAGGGCGTGCAGTTGGCGAATCGGAGCTTCTTCGCCGTGGTGGCCAACATGGCTGCGGTGGGTGATGAGTGGATCGGCTGGAGCGCCGATGACGTGTCGATGTTCGCCTTGCCTGCGTTTCACATCGGCGGGCTGTGGTGGGCCATGACCGGCTTCGTCGCGGGCGCGCTCTCGATCATCCCGCCGACGTTCGTGGCCTGGGAGGCGCTGCAACTCATGGAGCGGCACAAGGTGACCAAGGTCTGCCTGGTGCCTGCCATGATCGGGGTGATGCTGGAAGAACCTGGGTGTGTCGACACGGACTTCGCTGCCCTCGATACGATCGTCTACGGCGGCTCACCGATCCCCGTGCCGACGCTCTCGAGAGCGCTCGAGGCGTTCGGCTGTCACTTCGCCCAGATCTACGGTCTGACCGAGACCGGCAATACGGCTGTGTGCTTGCGCCATGCCGATCACGTCGATCCGTCCGGTGCTCGCCTGGCGGGCGCGGGCTGCCCTTATCCCGGGAACGCCATCAAGATCATCGGTGAGGACGGGCAGCCTCTGGGCGTGGGGGCTGTGGGCGAGGTGTGCATCTCTTCACCGGCGAACATGGTCGGCTACTGGAAGCGTCCGGAAGCCACGGCAGCCACCCTCGTCGACGGTTGGGTTCACACAGGAGATGCGGGCAGCGTCGACGCCGGAGGTTGCGTCTTCGTCTGCGATCGCCTGAAAGACCTGATCATCTCGGCGGGCGAGAACATCTATCCTGCTGAAGTCGAGTCTGCGTTGTGCGGCCATGAGGCCGTGGCAGAGGCGGCGGTGATCGGCATCCCTGATGACCGATGGGGCGAGAAGATCATGGCCTACGTGGTCTTGCGCGCCGGGCACGAGCTGGCAGCCCACGAGATCACCGACCACTGTCGCGCTCGCCTGGCCGACTTCAAGGTGCCCCACGTGATCGAGGCCTTGAAGAGCCTGCCGCGCACGCCCAGTGGCAAGGTGAAGAAGGCCCTCCTGCGCAAGCCCTTCTGGGACGGGCGCGAGCGCCAGGTCAACTAGCGTTCTGTCCCCAGCGGAGCACCCTGTTGCCTCAGCGAAATCCTTGGTTTCCTCTCTTGGAGCCGCGCCCGGGCGCGCAGGTGCGCCTGGTCTGCCTGCCCTATGCGGGAGCGGGCGCGAGCGTGTTTCGCCCATGGCAAGCGAGGCTGGGAGAAGCGATCGCCGTGCTGGCGGTGCAGGCCCCGGGGCGCGAGGGCCGTCTGCGCGAGCAGCCCTTCAGCACCATGGACGCTTTGGTTGCCGCTGTGCACGAGGCGCTGCTGCCCCGCGTTGGTGACGGACCGTTCGCCATCTTCGGCCACAGCCTGGGTGCCTTGGTGGCCTGGGAGTTGACCCGCTCGTTGTTGCGGGCTGGCGGACCACGCCCCGTGCACTTGTTCGTGGGCGGCGCCAGGGCTCCCGACTGCCCGCCGCCCGCCAAACCGCTCTATGATCTGCCACGAGCGGAGCTGCTGGCTGAGCTGG
>CAZVUM010000081.1:0-19084 GCA_964629575.1 uncultured Acidimicrobiales bacterium
GGATACCTCACAAAGTGTCGGTGAGCTCCCTTACACAGACCATTTGACACCTCCCGCCAATGGCCGCCCCCACTGCCACACATCGCACCTGTTCAAAACCGTCAACCGCAACCGCAGAGGACCCCCGCCGCAACTCGAGTGAGGCGCGGCGCAGCGCGCCGGGCAGCTACCCCCGGCCAGAGTGCAAGCCCGATACGGTGGGCGCGGTGGAGCGCCGCATCATCGGGTTGGAAAACGAGTACGGGGTTACGTGCACCTTGCGCGGTCAGCGCCGGCTGAGCCCCGACGAAGTCGCGCGCTATCTGTTCCGTCGCGTCGTGTCGTGGGGGCGGAGCAGCAACGTCTTCCTCGCCAACGGCGCGCGCCTGTACCTCGATGTCGGCTCGCATCCCGAATACGCGACCCCCGAGTGTGACTCGATCTACGACGTGATCTGTCACGATCGCGCCGGCGAACGGATTCTCGAACAGCTCGTCCAGAACGCCGAAGAGCGGCTTGCCGAAGAGGGCATCAACGGCACCATCTATCTGTTCAAGAACAACACCGACAGCGCCGGCAACAGCTACGGCTGCCACGAGAACTACCTGACCAGCCGCCGTGACGACTTCGGCCACTACGCCGAGATCCTCATCCCGTTCCTCGTCAGCCGCCAGATCTACGCCGGAGCGGGCAAAGTCCTTCAGAGCGCACGAGGAGCGATGTATTGCATCGCCCAGCGGGCGGAACACATCTGGGAAGGTGTGTCGTCGGCAACCACGCGCAGTCGCCCGATCATCAACACCCGCGACGAGCCGCACGCAGATGCCGAGCGCTACCGGCGGCTCCACGTGATCGTGGGCGACTCGAACATGAGCGAATACACGGCCTTTCTCAAGGTCGGCGCGACGACGCTGCTGCTGCGGATGCTCGAGGACCCCTCGGTGATCCTGCGGGACCTCACCCTCGAGAACCCGATCCGGGCGATCCGCGAGATCAGCCACGACATGACCTGCCGGCGTCGAGTGCGGCTCGCCAACGGACGCGAGGCCAGCGCCTTCGACATCCAGTCCGAGTACCTCCAGCGCGCCCTCCGGTACGCAGAGACCAACGAGCTGACGCCGCTCGAGAAGCAGGCCCTCGACATGTGGGAACACTGCATGACGGCGATCGAGGACGACCCGCTCACCCTCGACCGCGAGGTGGACTGGGTCATCAAGTACCACCTGCTCGAGAACTACCGGGCCAAGCACGACCTGACCCTCGGCGATGCGCGGATCTCGCTGCTCGACCTGCAGTACCACGACGTCGACCGCAACCGAGGCGTCTTCTACAAGATGGAACGGCGCGGCCTCGTCGAACGAGTCCTCGACGACGCAGACATCGAGATGGCGGTCGAACATCCGCCCCAGACCACCCGGGCCCGGCTACGCGGCGAGTTCATCCGCAAGGCCAAGGAGCGCAAGCGCGACTACACGGTCGACTGGGTCCACCTGAAGCTGAACGACCAGGCTCAGCGAACCGTGCTGTGCAAGGACCCCTTCAAGGCCTACGACGACCGGGTCGACAAGCTCATCGACTCTCTGTAGCGACATGCCCGCCTTCCGCGAGGAACGCGTCGACGAGATCACCCACAGCAGGCCGGGACTCCAACGGGTGCGACTCGCCAACGGCGATGCCGCCTATGCGATCACGGACCTCGTTGGCGAGCTCTCGGCGGGGGACCGGGTGGTCGTCAACACGACGGCGGTCGACCTCGGTCTCGGAACCGGTGGCAGCCACGTGGTGCACGTCAATCTCGATCGTCCGGCGTTCGAGACGAACGGTGGCGGCCATGTGATGAAGGCCCGGTACCTGTCCGAGCAGATCGACGCGGGCTCCTGGGAAGAGGACGCGCCGCCCCACGACGAGCTCCCCGACCTGAGCGACGCGAGGGTGGCACTGTGCGTGCTCCATAGCCACCTGCCCGCGATCGCAGCGGCCGCAGTCGCCTCGGGATCTCCACCGCCGGCGTTCGTCATGGCCGATCACAACGCCCTCCCGCTCGTGCTCAGCGACGTTGTGCACGAACTGCGGACCAAAGATCTCCTGGCGGCGACCGTGTCGGCGGGGCAGTCCTTCGGCGGCGACATCGAAGCTGTCAACGTCGCCAGTGGGGTCGACGCGGCGCTTCGGGCCGGCCACCGGTCGATCGTCGTGGCTGGTGGACCAGGGCATGTCGGAACCGGGTCGGCCCTGGGCTTCTCAGCGCTCGACCTCGCCGGCCATGCGACCACGCTGAGGCAACTCGGCGCAGACGTCGCCCTCGTGGTGCGCGCCTCCTCGGAGGAAGCGCGCACTCGCCACCGAGAGATCAGCCATCACACCGTTCACCTGCTGGACCTGGTTCCTGTGGCTCTGAAGGTGCCCGTTCCGGTGCCCCCGGACGGTGGACCCGTCGTCGACCACGGCTGGATCACGTCCCGGGGACACGAACCGGCCCTCGCCCAGGTGGCGGACGTGCCGGCGGCGTTCGAGCGATTCGAGCTCGACGTCGACACGATGGGCCGCCGTCTTGGCGACGACCGGCTGGCGCTCGCGTACCTCGGAGCCGCAGCGTCCTGGCTGAGCGAACCGCCGGACCGACTCGACCGGCTTGATTGAAAGATCCCGCCGACGGTCGACTGACAACCAGGCTGGAGTACCCTCAGGACCCAAGTGACCGACACCGCGGCCGGCAAGTCGCCAGATCAGCTCTTCGATCTCCTCCCCGAATGGGAGGGTGTGGACGAAGACGTCTTCGCAGCAGGTGGCGGCGCGCCCCAGGCCAAGAGCCCCATGCGGCAGGCACTCGAGTGGGGCGCGGTCATCGTTGGGGCCCTCATCGCCGCCCTGGTGATCAAGACCTTCCTCTTCCAGGCGTTCTACATCCCATCTGGATCGATGGAAGAGACCCTCCAGATCGGCGATCGCGTCCTCGTCAACAAGCTCAGCTATCAATTCGGCGACATCGACCGCGGCGACATCGTCGTGTTCCACAAGCCGGAGTCGGCTGGGGAGAGCGACGTCGACGACTTCATAAAGCGAGTCGTCGGACTGCCGGGCGAAACACTTCGCGCCATCGACGGTGTGGTGTACATCGACGGCAGACCCCTGGCCGAGCCCTATCTCGCCGAGGGCATCGTCACGAACCAGCTGACGGAGATCACTGTGCCCGAGGGGCATGTCTTCGTGATGGGTGACAACCGCACATTGAGCCGTGACAGCCGATTCTTCGGCCCGATTCCGATGGACTCCATCGTCGGGGAGGCCTTCGTGCGTCTCTGGCCACCCGGTGCGTTCGGCGGCCTGTAGCTCAGGCGCTGACGCAAGAACCTCGCGCGCTCAGGTTTCTGCGCCGATCGCGGTCATGAGACGGTCGACGTGGTCGCTGAACACGCCATCGACGCCCATGAGCACCAAGCCCGACACGACTCGTTCGTATTGCGCGTCCCACGCCAGGCAGTAGCGGGAGAAGCGGTGAAAGAGGGTGGTCAGGCCCCCACTCCAGTCGGAATGGTGCATGTTGATCGCGTCCACGCCTGCCTCGGCCAACGCCGCCGCCCGTCGTTCGGGGCCCTCTTTGATGCGCGACAAGCGCGTGGAGTCGACCAGGCGGGCAGAGGTGTGGTCGCGCCACTCACAGAGGACCTTCCAGTCGGGATGGCACAGCCACAGCCGCCCCTCGGCCCCATGGCGTCTGGCTGAGGCCACGATCGCCTCGAAGGCGGCAGCATCCTTGACGTCGATCGACAGCTCGAAATCGATGCCGCAGGCGTCGTAGAGGTCGTCGAGGCTCGGCACATGGTCGGGCAGCTTCTCCCGATCGAGCTCACCGAAGGGCGTCCGCCGCCAGAACGGCCCGGTGATCCCGTCGTGGTCGAGGACGGCAACACCGTCCGCGGTCACGAAGGCATCGGTTTCCAGGCCGGTCGCGCCGAGAGTGAGGGCTCGGGTGAACGCTGGAAGGGTGTTCTCCTGCTCGTGTGCGCGGGCGCCGCGGTGGGCAAACCCGACCGGGGGCTGGCGCAGTGACGCCAAGCGCTGCTGCTGCATGAGCCCATCCTGCCGCGTGCGGCTCACTTTGTGCGGCCATCACCTCAACACCCTGAGAAGTCGTGCCGATGGAGCCTCGGACGTCAGGAGCGTTTGGGAATGGCAAAGATCCGGGCTAGTTGCCCGACCTGCGGAGATGTCGAACTGACGACGCGAGACCTTGTCGTTCGCGTGTGCGCAGACGACAACTCCGGCACGTACAACTTCCGCTGTCCCACCTGCGAGATGCGGGTGGCCAAGGCAGCGGAGCGCCACATCGTCGACCTGCTCGGAGCGAGCGGAGTCGAGGTGGTGGTGTGGACGATGCCCGCGGAGTTGTCGGAGCGTCCGGTGGGGCGACCGATCAGTCACGACGATCTCCTCGACTTTCACGATCTGCTGCAGAACGATGACGCTCTACAGACAGCATTGTCGGAGTCGTTCAGCGACCATCTAGGCGACTGACAGTTCAACCGTCATCGCGCGTCAGCCGGCCGTCACCGCTCGCGGTGGCGGCCTCGTCGCGTCTGAGGACGGTCGCCTAGCGTGCACCTCATGGATCTGGTCTGGCTGCTTCCGGTGGCAGCACTGGCGATCGGGGGGCTCGTCGTCGGCGGTCTGGTCGCCACGGTCGGCGCCGAGGCGCGGCGCACGAGCGATGCTGTCGGTCGCGCGCTCGCCGAGATCACCGACATGGATGTGCAGATCGCGCGAGTGGCGCCACATCTGGAGGCGCTCTCGCGCATCGGCCTCGGGCGCTCGATGGCGAGGCGTCTGCGTCGACGCGCCGTACCATCAACGTCGTGAATCTGACGCCGAACGAGGTGCTGATCATCGCGGTCGTCGCGCTCATCGTGCTGGGTCCCCAGCGGCTCCCTGAGGCGGCTCGTCAGATCGGCAAGGGATACCGCGAGCTGCGCAAGATGTCGACGTCGGTTCGGGCCGAGATCGACACGGCATTGAAGGAACCGGTGGAGTCGATCACCAAGCCGCTTCAGGAGATCAAGAACACGATTTCCGAGCCGCTCGATGGCCCGAGCGGCACCGGTGCGCCGGGTGTGCGCGGCCCCCATGCGGGACCGGCGGGGAGCGCTGACAGCGCCAACGCTCCAGGCACGTCTGACGCCGCCAGCATCCCGAACAGCTCCTTTCGCCCCGCCGACGAACTCCCCGCAGATGAGCTCCCCGACGCCGGGAGCAGCGATGGAGGCCCGGCGAGCTCGTGAGACGTTCGAGACGCGGCGGCTCGCCCAATGAGATGACCTTCTGGGATCACCTCGGAGAACTGCGGACGCGGATCATCCGTTCGGCTATCGCGATCGCCCTCGGAGCAGTTGCCGGCGTCCTTCTCTACAACTGGATGATCGAGAACATCTTCCTGCCGCCGTACTGCAACGTTCTGATCAATCTCGACATCCAGCGTGAGTGCACGCTGGTGATCACCGAACCGCTCGACGGCTTCCGCACCAAGCTGCGGGTGGGTATCTACGCAGGCATCGTGTTCGCCATGCCAGTGCTGCTGTGGCAGCTGTGGCGATTCATCACCCCCGCGCTCCACAAGAACGAGAAGAAGTGGGCGATCCCGTTCGTCGCGTCGGCGCTCATGCTCTTCGCCCTGGGGGCGAGCCTCGCGTACTACACCTTTGAGAGGGCGCTCGAGTTCCTCATCAGCTTCGGCGGTGATTCGGTCGACCCGCTGTTCACGCCCGGCTCCTACCTCGGGCTCATCACCTACATGATGCTGGCCTTCGGCGTGGGCTTTCAGTTCCCGATCGTGCTTCTCTTTCTGCAGCTCGCCGATCTGGTGCAGCCCCGCACCCTCGGCAAAGGCCGTCGCTACGCCATCGTCGGAATCGTCACCCTCGCCGCCGTCATCACGCCATCGGGCGACCCGATCTCGCTGGCCGCGCTGTCGGTTCCGATGTACATCTTCTATGAGATGTCGATCGTCATCGGTCACCTGCTGACCCGCCGCAGGCGGGGGTGGGTGCCACGGCGAGAACGGCGGGCGGCGTCGAGCGCGTCATGAGACAGGATGCGGCGGCGCGCCGTCGGGCGCTCGTCACCCGCAAGGGATTCTCCCCCGACGATTTTCAGATCGCCGCGTTCGACGTGGTGGACCGGGGTGAGTCGATTCTGGTCGCCGCTCCGACCTCGGCAGGCAAGACCCTCGTCGCCGAATACGCGATCGAGCGGGCTCTGGCCGAGGGACTACGGGTCGCCTACACCACACCCATCAAGGCGCTCTCGAACCAGAAGATGCGCGAGCTCAGCGCCTGGCTGGGACGAGAGCGGGTCGGACTTCTCACCGGCGACAACAGCATCCGGGCCGACGCGCCGGTGGTCGTGATGACCACCGAGGTCCTGCGCAACATGATCTACTCCGGCTCGGACTTCCTCGACCGACTCGGGGTGGTGGTGCTCGACGAGGTCCACTACCTCCAGGACCGGTACCGCGGCCCGGTATGGGAAGAGGTGATCATCCAGCTTCCGGCCACGGTTCAGCTCGTGTGTCTGTCGGCCACCGTGAGCAACGCCGAAGAGCTCGCCGGGTGGATCGCCGAGGTTCGGGGGAACTGCGAAGCGGTCACCGAGCCGGACCGGCCCGTCGAGCTGCACGACCACTATCTGATCTTCGAGAAGGGTTCTCGACGGCTGCGAGAGTTCCGGACCGTCCGCGACGGCCGACCCAACCCCGAGGTCGAGCGCTACCTGGCCAAGGCGGGAGGCCGCGGGCATCCCCGTGACCGGAGACGCAAGGGATCACGACCGGGCAGGCCGAGAAGGCTCGAGGTCCTCCACCATCTCGATGAGCGGGGCCGACTCCCCGCGATCGTGTTCATCTTCTCTCGTCAGGGCTGCGACGACGCGGTGCGGGCGTGTCTCGAGGCGAGCGTCGACTATCTCGACGGGCGCGAGAAGCAGCGCGTCGAGATGATCGCCGAGGAGCACGTCTCCGAGCTGTCCGAGGAGGATCTGGCCCTGCTCGGGTACCACGACTGGCTGGCGGGGCTTCGAGCCGGGGTTGCCTCGCACCACGCGGGCCTGGTGCCCCCGTTCAAGGAGGCCGTGGAGGACTGCTTCGCCGCCGGACTGCTCAAGGTGGTCTTCGCCACCGAGACGTTGGCACTGGGCATCAACATGCCCGCCCGCTCCGTCGTGATCGAGCAGCTCACCCGATTCCGGGGTGAGGGCCACGTGATGCTCACCCCGGGGGAGTACACCCAGCTCACGGGACGAGCGGGCCGCCGCGGAATCGACCCCGTTGGACACGCGTACACGTTGTGGAGCCCGTACATGGGCTTCGAGGAAACGGCGCGCCTTGCAGCGAGCGGTGATTTCGAGCTCGATTCGGCATTTCGCCCGACCTACAACATGGCGGCGAACCTCATCGCTACGCGCACGAGGGCCGAGGCGATGGAGTTGCTTCACCAGTCGTTCGCCCAATACCGCGCCGATCGCCAGATCGTCGGGTGGAGCCGCCGGCTCGACGAGGCCAGGACCAAGCTCAAGAACGCCGAGAGACAGCTCCGCGAAGTCGGCGGTGCACCCCCTCCGGCCCGACGCGACGATGTGGACACGGGCGAGGTTCTCGCCGCTCTGCGCCGGCTGCGCCCGGGTGATGTGATCACCCAGCCCCGCCAGCATGGCGCCCAACGGATACTCGTGATCGGCACCACGAGCCGGAAAGGCGGCGAACAGCGCGTCCGCGTGGTCACACCGCGGGGCAAGACGATGATGCTCGGAGGAGGCGACTTCGACAGGGTTCCGACGGCGCACGATCGGATCGACCTGCCCAAGCCGTACGACCCGCACCGTCGTGAGTTTCAGCGTGCGGCCGCTCGCTCGCTGAAGAATCACCACGCCGACAATGGCATCGATCTCAACAGCCGACCCGAGGACCCTCGCGACAGACGTGACCTGGCGGCGGCCGAGCGTCGGGCAGGGGACACCAGGGCCGACGTGGTGTCTCTCGAAGAACGCATCCGACGAGCGGAGGGTGGGTTGGGCAGGGCGCTCGACGGCATCGTCGATGTGCTCGGCGAGTTCGGACTGGCGCGCGGGTGGCAGCTTCGGCCAGGAGGCCAGCGGCTACGGCGGGTGTTCCACGAGTGCGACCTGCTGGTTGCGCTGGCGATTGAGGACGGGCTCTTCGACGGCCTCGAGCCCGCGGAGCTGGCGGCTCTCGCATCGCTTCTCACCTACGAACAGCGAAGCCGCTATGACCCGCCCGCGCCGTGGTACCCGAACGCCGAGCTCGGCGCCCGTGCCAGACGCATGCTGCGCCTCGGCGACCGGCTACGTCTCGCCGAGCGCGACCGCAGCCTGACCGAGACCCGGTCACCCGACCCCACCTTCTTCGGCACGGCCTACGCCTGGGCGTCGGGCCACCCTCTCGACGACGTCCTCGACGACGACAATCTGACCGCCGGCGACTTCGTTCGGCACATCCGACAGCTGATCGACCTCGTCGGGCAGATCGGCGATGCCACCGATGACGAGGCCACCCGCCGCTCCGCTCGTGCCGCGGTCGCCCTCCTCGACCGGGGAGTCATCGCGGCCGCGACCCGCATCGGCGACGAAGGCCCTCGAGGTCCCGAGGAAGACCTGCCAAGCGGAGACCTTGCGTGACGATTCGTCGCGGCGAGGACTGGGGCTGGACGGCACCCCTGCCCGAGGACGGCGTGATCTGTCGGACCGACGCAGAAGCGCGAGCGGTGGTCGAGGAATGCCGGCGCGCCCAGACGCCGGTTCCTTCGCTGGGTCTCACGGGTGGCGATGTCTGGGCGGCACTCGGGAGCCCGACGGGCGGCGAGGAGCGGTTGCGGAGCCCAGTGGCCCGAACCGTGGAGCTCGATCTCGGCGAGGTGCTGATCGACGGCCGCATCGACTGGTTCGTCGCCCACCTGGTCGCTCGTCGCTCGTGGTGGCGGGGGCCTGTCGTGGCCGCGATGAACGCCGAGTGGCTCGGAAGGTGGCGCGTCGCGCCGAGGGCGCACCCCAACGACGGCAAACTCGATGTGATCGAGGGCGACCTGCCCCTGGCCCAGCGCCGGCTGGCCCGCCGCCGCCTGGTGACGGGCGACCATCTGCCGCATCCGCTGATCCGCGAGCGGCGGGTCGCCGCGGCCCAGTTCGAGTTCGAACGACCGCTCGACATTCGCCTCGACGGTGACGAGGTCGGAAGAGCGTCGCGGTTGTCGGTGCGGTTGGAGCTCGACGCGCTCACCGTCGTGGTGTGACGAGCCGCGCCGGGGAGCGAGGGTGCGCGTCCGCGGTGATGATCGCACCTACCATTTCCACGGCGACCGGGTCACCGGTCGGCCCGTCGCCCCACGGATTCTTCGCTGCTGGACTGGTTTGTGAACAACTACGCCGTCGAGACCTTCACAACTGAAGAAGCCGAGGTCCTTCGCCACTACTTCACGAACCTCGACCAGCCGGTCTTTGCCCTGGTCAACCTTCCCGAGGTGGTGAAGGGCGCGCTGTTCGCCCGCTACTCGCGCACCCACAAGAGCCTTCGGCGGCTCTTCCTCGACGAGTTCGTCGAGGATCTCGACATCACGGGCGACCAGACGGTCGATGCAACGATGGGCCTCGCGAGGGCCGAAGAGCTCTACGAGAAGGTCTTCTTCGAGTACGGCGACGATTCCGTCGCGCAGCTCGGAGGCGTGCACCTGGCGTGCGAGCAGGCGTCGAACATCCTCACCAAGATTCTCGAGTGGGGCCGGCTGATGTCCTATCTCGAACAATCCACGCGCTACCTGGCCTACGACACTCGACTCGACGGTCGGTATCGATACCACCGCGACCCTGAGGTGTTGGCCTCCCCGCTCGGCACGCGGTTCGTCGGCGACCTCGACCGAATGTTCGACACCTACGCCGAATTGGTCGGCCCGATGCAGGACTTCTACCGAAGCCAACATCGTCAGGAGTCCAATGTCGGCGATCTGGCCTACCGACAGACGATCCGCGCCAAGTCCTTCGACGCCGTGCGCGGAATGCTTCCCGCCGCGAGCCTGTCCAACGTCGGCATCTACGGCACGGGCCAGGGGTACGAGGCGCTCCTGCTGCGCATGCGGAGTCATCCGCTCCCCGAGGCCCGCGCCTACGCCGATTTGATGCTGGTCGAGCTCCGAAAGGTGATTCCGTCGTTCCTGCGCAGGGTCGACCTTCCGAATCGTGGTGGCCAATGGTCCGAATACCTGGCCGCCAATCGGGCAGCGATGTCCGAAGCCGCCGATCGGTTGTTCGGCGAGATCGAGCCCGAGGTCACCGGTGAGGTCACCCTCGTCGACTGGGATCCCGACGGCGAGGCCAAGATGCTCGCCGCCATGCTCTACCCCTATACGCATCTGCCCGAGTCGCAGATTCGTGGGGTGGTCGATGGGATGTCGACGACAGAGCGCATCGCCCTGGTGCAGTCCTATGTTGGCGAACGGGGGAACCGCAGGCATCGGCCCGGGCGGGCACTCGAACGCCTCGACTACCGCTTCGACGTGCTGTCGGACTACGGCGGATTCCGCGACCTCCAGCGCCATCGGCTCCTCACGATCGAGTGGCAGCCCCTCACCCCAGAGCACGGCTACGAGGTGCCGCCACCCGTCGAGGCGGCGGGGCTCGCCGACCGCTTCCACGCAGTGATGGAACGGTCCGCGTCGTTGTACGACGCGATGGCCGACCCGCTGCCCGCCCAGGCGTCGTACGCCGTGTCGATGGCCTACCGGGTCCGCTACGCGATGCAGTTCAACGCTCGCGAAGCGATGCACATGATCGAACTCCGCAGTCAGCCATCGGGACACCCCAACTATCGGCGTGTGGTGCAGGAGATGCACCACCAGATCGCTGAGCGGGCCGGCCATCATGCCGTGGCGGAGATGATGACCTACGTCGACCTGACGGACGGCGATGAAGGACGCCAGGGGGCCGAGCAGGCGCTCGAGGCCCGCAGGGCTGGCGGCTGACCGTATCCTTCACAGCTGTGACCGAAACCCGCTCGCCTGTCGACCGCTTGCTGGACGTCGTCGTGTACGCACCGCTGGGAGTGGCGGCCCAGGTCGTCGAGGAGCTGCCGCAGCTCGCCCAGCGCGGCCGTGACACAGTGGCCGGCCCCGGTGCGATGTATCGGTCAGTCGGGCTGTTCGCGATGCAGCAGGCGCGCAACATGGCCGAGCGGCACGCCGGAGGGGTCCACGATCTTCTGACCTCGGTCGGCTTTCTCTCACCACGCGGGACGGCGTCGGGCGACGAGGACGCCTCCGAGACCGAACCCGAGACCGGCGGCTTCGAGGCAGACCAGGTGGACCCCGTTGCTCGGTTCGACCAGACGGCGGCGGATTCGGCCTCAGTCGGCGATGTCGGTATCAGCGGATACGACACCAGGGCAGCGGCAGAGGTCGTGCCCCTGCTCGCCGAGCTGTCCGCAGAGCAGCGGGCCGCGGTGCGAGCTCACGAGAGCGCCGGTCGCGGTCGGCGAACGATCCTCGGCCGACTGGATCAGCTCGATCAGCTCGACGGTGCGGGGTGAGCGAGGGCGCACGGCCGGCTGTTCTCGCCGACCTCGACGCGATCGCCGAACTGCTCGAAGAAGGCGTCACCGAGCAGCAGGACGCGCGGGGCGGGCCGCTCTGGTCGCGACGCGAGACTCGATCGCGTCCGTACCGAATGAGCGTCGAACAGGCGTACCACGATCCCGACCAGCAGCTCTGGGCCGGAACGATCGATGACATCGTGGTGGGCTACGCCGCCTGCGGGCTCGAAGTGCTTCGCACAGGCGAACTGTTGGGCGTGGTGACCGACCTCTTCGTCATCGAGGGTGCTCGCGCCGTCGGAGTCGGGGAGGCACTGATGGATCTCGTGGTGCCGTGGTGTGAGGAGCGCGAATGCGTTGGGATCGACGCCCTGGCCCTCCCCGGAAACCGTCACACCAAGAACTTCTTCGAGACCTTCGGATTCAAGGCCCGACTGCTCACCGTCCACCGGCCCCTGCGGGGCTTCGAGACCCCAACCGGTGATGGCGCGACCTGAGCTCTGCGTCGGCGCGATCGTGACGCGACCCGGCTCGATCCTGATGGTGCGGCGCGGCCACGAGCCAGGGCTCGGTGCGTGGTCGCTGCCCGGTGGGCGCGTCGAGCACGGCGAGACGATGACCGACGCGGTCGTGCGCGAGCTACGCGAAGAGACCGGTCTCGCGGGAACCGATCCCCAGCTGGTCGGGTGGGTCGAGCGGATCTCCGACGACCACCACTTCGTCATTGTCGACTTCGAGGTCACCGTGCCGGCCGACGCGGAGCCGGTGGCGGCCGACGACGCAGCTGACGCGTGCTTCGTGGAGCGTGACGCCGTGGTCGACCTGCCCCTCGCCGACGGAGTGGCGGGCTTCTTGGTCGAACACGGCTACCTGTCCACGAAACGCTGACGCGCGTCAGCAGGGCCGCTCGAGGCGCGCGTCAGCCGGACGCGCGGCCGAGCCAAGGCGCTCATCTCGGCGGCGTACCGCGCCGATGGGAACGTGATGAGCTCGGCGCCCCTCGACAGCTGCCCGGCCTGCGGCCACGGACCGATTCACCGGATGTATGTGCAAGCCGCAGCGTTGGATCTGTGCAAGTGCCCGGCGTGCCGGCACGAGTGGGAGATCCAGCGGCGCGATCTGCAGGTGAGCAGCGGCTCCCGCCGCTGACGCGTCAGGTGTGTTCGTCGTCTGACGCGTCAGCCGTCTCCGGCGCGTCAGGTGCTTCGGCCTCTGCCACTGGCGCGCTCTCGGCTTCGACTGCCTCTTCCGGTGGCTCTGGCGCCGGCGCGTCTGCTGCCTCAGCTTCTGCAGCGGTGTCCGCTGCAGCTGTGGCCTCCGGCGTCTCTGACGCGTCGGAATCGGACGCGTCAGCCGTTTCGGACCGCGGCGCGTCTGTCGCTTCATGCGTCTCGGCTGCTGGCGCCTCTGGCGCGTCAGCGGGCGGTGACGCGTCAGCGGCCTTCGGCGCGTCAGCAGACTCGGACTCGGGTCCGGGCTGAGCGTCAGTGGTCTTCGGCGCGTCAGCTGGTGCGCCTGCGCCCTTGCCGCGGCCACGGCCCCTGTTGCGGCCGCCGCGGCGGCGGGCGGTGGGGTCGATTCCGAACCGGGTGGCGATCTCGGGAATGCGGTCGGCGACTTTCTTCACCGACTCGAGCAGCTCCTCGTTGGGGTTCTCCGGGATCGTGCCCAGCACGATGTAGGGACGCACGGGGGAGTAGGCAACCGCCTCGAGGACGATCCCGAGCCGCTGCTGGGTGACCTCACCGGTGAGAGCCTCGTTGGCCTGGGCGGTGAGTTGCTCCGCGATGTCGGGCGGGAGGGGAGCGCCTGCCTTGGGTGGACGGCTGCTGAGCCTCAGTGCGCGCACGACCCGGCCCTCACCGAGGGTGCTGCGCAGCTCGTCGTGCCATTCGGTCTGGGCGCGCTCCACCCTGGTGTTGAGACCCTCGCGCAGCTGCTCGGCGACCGCCCTGGCCTCCTCGTCGCGGGCGGAGTCCTCGGCTGCCACAAGCACGGTGCGCAGCTCCCGGATGTCGACCTTATCGACCCCAGCGAGCGCTGCATCGGCGCGGTCGCGCCACTCCGCAGCCTTGATCTGGGGAAGCAGACCCTCGGCGAGCGCGATCAACGCGTCTGGCTTGACCTCGGGACCGCCCTCGCTGGCCGCCCGGGCGTTCTGCGTCTCGATCTCTTTGCGGACGGCTGCGATGCCGCCGCGCGACACCGTCTCGGCGACCACGCGCTGCTCGTCGGGAAGGCTGTCGATCAGCGCCTTGCGGTGAGCGCGACCCGGTCGAAGCTTCTTGGGCTTTGGCCGGCTGGGAGCGTCGTCGCGATCGCGGCGTGGTCGGCGGTCACCACGATCGCGGCCACGTTCTCCTCGATCTCGGCGATCGCCCCGGCCACCCTGCTTGCGGTCGCCTCGTTCTTCTCTGCCACCCCTGTCGCCGCGCTCGCCCCTGTCGCGGCGGCCTCCACCGTCTCGGGCTCCTCGGCGATCACCGCGGCCCTTCCCGCGCCCGCCTCGTTCGCCGCCTCCGCCGCGCCGACCCTTGGCGAGCTGGGTGGTGACGCCTTCGAAGGTGCTGCCCGAACCGAGCAGTTCGATGCGCTCGTCATCTGGGCGTCCGCTGCGTCCCTTGGGGGGCGTCACGGCGGTGACGAAGATGCCGTCGATCTCGAAGTCAGCGTCGGCTCGAACCACATCTCCGACGGCGACGCCGTCATAGAGCAGGGAGCCCTCGAGGACACCCTTGGGTTGTTTGGCACCGGCCGCTCGCCAGGTCCAGGTTCCGTCGTCGCGCTGACTCGTCAGCTCGACCTCGATGCGTCGGCTCATTGTTGCTCCGGTTGTTCCGGCGGTGGTGGGGCGCCCGAGGTGCGTGGGGAGGATTCGGCCCCACCCAGGTCGGCGCAGTGGAGCAGGATACCGGTCGGCCCCCCCGGCTCCTAGTTGGTTCGCGGGTTGGTTGGCGTGTTGGTTCGTCGCTGCGTCCGGGGGTTGGTTGCCCGAATGCCATGTAAGTGGGACAGCCCCGTCGTAGCATCGAATGCCGTCCCCTTCACAGGAGTCCCCAGCAGCAATGGCCCGCCCCACGGCACCTGCGCAGATCGCGCGCGAGATCATCGACATCACCGTCGACGACGAGATGCGTGACTCGTTCATGCCCTATGCGCTCTCGGTCACCACCGCGCGTGCGATTCCCGACGTTCGTGATGGCTTGAAGCCCGTTCAGCGCCGAATCCTGTACGTGATGAACGACCTCGGTCTGCGCCCCGGAACACCGTTCCGCAAGTCTGCGGGCGTGGTGGGCGAAGTGATGGGCAAGTACCACCCGCACGGTGATGGTGCGATCTATGAGGCGATGGTCCGCATGGGCCAGTCGTTCGCCATGTCGGTGACCCTGGTCGAACCCAAGGGCAACTTCGGCAGCCTCGACGACCCGCCCGCCGCCTACCGCTACACCGAAGCTCGACTGACCGCAGCGGCGCTCTCGATGGTCGCAGGAATCGACGAGGACACCGTCGACTTCCGGCCCAACTTCGACGGCGAGCGCGACGAACCGGAGTGCCTCCCGGGTCTTCTGCCCAATCTGCTGGTCAACGGTGCGAGCGGCATAGCGGTCGGTATGGCGACCAACATGGCCCCGCACAACCTGATCGAAGTCGCAGACGCCATTCAGCTCGTGCTCACGCAGCGCCGCCCCAAGCCCACGATCGACGAGCTCATGGCCAGGGTGCCGGGCCCCGATTTTCCCGGCGGCGGCATCCTCATCGACGATGGCTCGCTTCGCGAGGCATACGAAACCGGTCGCGGCACGGTCCGCGTGCGGGCCCGAGCCGAGATCGAGCCGATCAGCAGCCGTCGGCAAGGAATCGTGGTCACGGAGCTCCCGTACATGGTCGGGCCCGAGCGGGTGCAGGCCAAGATCCGTGAGCTGGTGGGTGCAGGCCGGCTCGACGGCGTGGCGGCGGTCAACGACCTGAGCGATCGCAATCACGGGCTGCGGCTGGTCATCGAGTGCAAGGCCGGCGTGAACCCCCACGCCCTGCTGAACAAGCTCTACCGCCTCACGTCGTTGGAGGAGAGCTTCGGGATCAACAACGTGGCGCTGGTCGATGGTGTCCCGTCGACCCTCGGGCTCTACGACTTGTGCCGCCACTACGTCGAGCATCGGCTCGACGTCGTCGTGCGGCGAACCGAATATCGGTTGCGGCGAGCGCGCGAGCGCGAACACATCTTGTTGGGGCTGCTGATCGCTCTCGACAACATCGACCTGGTGATCCGCATCATTCGCGGCTCGGCCGATGTGCCCGAGGCCCGCGAGCAGCTCATGAGCCAGCTGGATCTATCCGAGATCCAGGCCAACCACATCCTCGACATGCAGCTGAGACGTCTCACGGCGCTCGAGGTCGACAAGCTGCGCGAGGAGCTGGCCGAGGTCCAGGATCACATCGCCGAGTACGAGAAGATCCTCAACTCCGAGGCACGCCAACGCACTCTGGTCAGCAAGGAGCTCGCAGAGGTCGCCGAGGAGTTCGGTGGGCCTCGCCGCACCACGATCATGTCGGCCGACGAGTTGGTCGTGATCGAAGACGCTCCAGTGGCCGACGTCACCGATGAAGCCGTCGGCGACGTCCCCGCGATCGTCACGCTGTCGACGTCTGGCCTCTTGGGGCGGACGTCGCCCGACGTCGAGTTCAGCGCCAAGCCGGGCCGCCACGACGTGGTTGCCGAGCTCGTGGAGACGACATCATTCGAGCCCATCCATGCCTTCACCGATCGCGGACGCCTGCTCACGGTGCGGGCCAAGGATGTCCCTGAGATGGTTCGAGGAAGCAGGGGCGCATCGGTCACCGAGATGTTCAGCCTCAGCCGGGGCGAACGGGTCGTGGGCCTGCTGTCGGCGGTCGACTCACCGGTTGTCCTCGTGACGCGGCAGGGGATAGCGAAGCGGGTCGACGGCGGGGCTGTCTCCTCCACGCGCAACGGCAACCCCGTGATCAACCTGAAGGACAACGACCGGGTGGTCGGAGCGTTTGTCGCACCCGACGACTCCGAGCTCGTCCTTGTCGCCTCGGATGGACAAGTTCTCCGTACCTCTGCGGCGGGCATCTCGATTCAGGGAATCGGTGCTGCCGGAGTCGCGGGCATGAAGCTCAGGGCCGGCGCCACCGTGATCGCGGCGGGGCCGCTCGAGTTCGGGGCCATCGTCGCCGTGGTCACCGACGAAGGCACCGCCAAGATCACAGACACGTCCGAGCTGCCGGCCAAGGGGCGCGCCACCGGTGGTGTCCGTGTCGTCAAGCTCAAGGGCTTCGAAACCACCCTTGCCTACGGTTGGGTCGGGCGCAATCAACAGGTGGGGGCAGTGGTGGCAGAGCCCGACGACCCCAAGAAGGCCGAACCCAACCCCGTGGCTCTACCGCTCGAACCCACACGACGAGACGGGCCGGCCGTCGACGTCGGGCACCGCATCCTGAGCCTCGGCGAGTACCGATTCCGATGAACCCTCCAGCCACCACCTCCATGACTGACTCCTCGCGACCCAGCAAACCCACAGCCGGCACCTACGACGCCGACTCCATCGAGGTCCTCGAGGGACTCGACGCCGTTCGTAAACGGCCCGGTATGTACATCGGTGGGACCGGTTCGGGCGGTCTGACCCACCTGCTCTGGGAGATCATCGACAACGGGGTCGACGAGGCCGCCGCCGGTCATGGCGACAAGATCGAGATCACCTTTCACCCCGACGGCTCCTTCGAGGTTGTCGACAACGGCCGTGGCATCCCGATCGACAAGAAGGAAAAGGACATCACCGCCCTCGAGGTGGTGTTCACCGAGTTGCACGCCGGTGGCAAGTTCGGCAACGGCGCCTACACCGCGTCGGGCGGGCTCCACGGCGTGGGCGCATCGGTCGTCAACGCCCTCTCCACCAAGATGGAGTGCGACGTCAACCGCGGCGGCCACACCCATCGGCTGGAGTTCCGCAACCAGAAGGCCGGCCACACCGGCGCCAACGGGCGATTCAAGTCCGGCCACAGCCTCACCAAGGTCGGCAAGGTCCCCAAGACCCGTACCGGAACCCGGGTCCGCTTCTGGCCCGACCGCGACATCTTCGATCCGGAAGCATCCATCGACTACGCCGAGGTGCGCGAGCGGGTCGCCCAAGTCTGCTTCCTGGTCCCGGGCCTCAAGATCCGCTTGGTCGACAAGCGACGCGGCACCACGAATGCACCGGAGGAGTTCGTCTCCAAGGGCGGGCTCGGCGACTTCGTCGACTTTCTGTCCGGCGAGGCGTCGCAGGTCACGGGCCTCGTCCGCATCGAGGGCGACGGGCAGTTCAACGAGAAGGTGCCGGTCGACGGCAAGCTCACAGAGGTCACGCGCGACTGCCACGTCGACATCGCAATGCGGTGGGTGGGCGACTACGACACGCGGGTCGTGAGCTTCGTGAACACGATTCCCACACCCGACGGCGGCACTCACGTCGCCGGTTTCGATCGGGCGCTCACCGCAGCTGTGAACTCCGCCCTCACCGACGCCGACCCGCGCAAGCTGCGCAAGCTCAAGGACAACAACAAGGCTCAACGCGAGGACACCCAGGAGGGCCTCGTCGCCGTGGTGCGTGCCACGTTCCCCGAGCCGCAGTTCCGGGGCCAGACCAAGCGGGAGCTCGGTACCCCCGAGATCCAGCGCATCGTCAGCACCGTGGCCCGCGACGGCCTCAAGGCATGGTTCGCCGGCACGGCCAAGGGCTCGAAGAAGGTCCACGTCAAAGCGATTCTCGACAAGGTCGCCGACGCGATCGTCAATCGGGTCAGCACCAAACAGGCGCTCGACAACCGCAGGAAGGCCGCCGCGCTCGGCAACAACGGCTTGCCGGACAAGCTGGCCGATTGCAGGCTCCACCCCGACGGTGAGCTGCTGATCGTCGAGGGCGACTCCGCGGCCGGCCCAGCAAAACGAGCCCGCGACAGCGCCTGGCAGGCCGTGCTTCCTCTGCGCGGCAAGGTGGTCAACGCCGGCAAGGGCACCCGCAAGGCGGTGCTCGACAATGCAGAGGCGACCGCGCTCTTCACTGCGGTTGGCGCCGGAAGCGGTCCCGACTTCGACCTGGATTCGGCCCGCTACGACCGCCTGATCCTGCTGGCCGACGCCGACGTCGACGGAAGCCACATCCGCTGCCTGGTTCTGACGCTCGTGTACCACTACATGCGGCCCCTGCTCGAGGCCGGGCGGGTCTACGCGGCACAACCGCCGACCCACGCGTTCACGATCGGCCAGGAGAAGGAGTTCGTGTACTCCGAGGTCGAGCGAGAGGCCCGGGTGGCCCGGCTGGAGGGGAAGGGCCGTCGCTACCGGCTGACCCGATTCAAGGGTCTCGGTGAAATGGACGACGGTGAGCTGCTCGAAACCACGCTCGATCCCGAGACACGGGTTCTTCGGCGCATCACCCTCGACGATGCCGAGGCCGCAGACAAGGCCTTCTCGGTGATGATGGGAGCCCCTGTGGAGCCCCGCAAGGACTTCATCATCAA
>CAZVUM010000082.1:0-18989 GCA_964629575.1 uncultured Acidimicrobiales bacterium
ACGGAGCTGCGCCGCGCTCGGCGCTCCCAGCACGCAGTCCAGCAGGCACCATCAGCGGGAAGACCGCGCGGCCACAGGCTGCGTGCGCGCCCCGAGCGGAGCGGGGCCAACAGTGGGTGAACTGCCCAGAACTGACGTCCGGGTGGCGCCGATCCACGAGCGAGGAGCCCGAAGGGCGACGAGCCGTGGAGCCAGCTAAGCCAGCGCCCCGCAGCAGGTGTTGGTGATGAGTCTGGCGACCACGTAGGGGTCGGCGTTGGCGTTGGGGCGGCGGTCCTCGATGTAGCCCTTGCCGTCCTTGGCGACCTGCCAAGGAATGCGCACGGACGCACCGCGGTCGGAGACGCCGTAGCTGAACTGGTCGTAGCGCTGGGTCTCGTGTTCGCCGGTGAGGCGGTCTTCGATGCCAACGCCGTACCCGCCGAGGTGCTCCTCGGGCTTGCCCGGGGCGCCGAGCGCCTGGGCCGCCTTCTCGACGGCGTCGTAGCTGTCGCGCATGGCGTTGGTGGAGAAGTTGGTGTGCATCCCTGCCCCGTTCCAGTCGCCCTTCATGGGCTTGGCTTCGATGCTGATCTCGAGGTTGTGGACCTCACCGGCGCGATACAGCAGGTAGCGCGCGACCCAGAGGTGGTCGCCGACGGTCACGGTGTCGGCGGGGCCGATCTGGAATTCCCACTGACCGGGCATCACCTCGGCGTTGGTGCCCGAGATGCTGAGGCCGGCTTCGATGCACCAGGTGGTGTGCTGCTCGACGACGTCGCGGCCGTGGATCTTCAGTGCGCCGACACCGCAGTAGTAGGGGCCCTGTGGTGCGGGGAAGCCGTTGGGTGGAAAGCCGGCCGGCCAGCTCGTCTGAGGATCGAGCATGGTGTATTCCTGCTCGAGCCCGAACCACGGCTCCTGATCGCCGTAGCTGTCGAGCGCCTCACGCGCTGCGGCGCGGGTGTTGGTGGGGTGCGGCGACATGTCGGCTGTGAGAAGCGTTTCGCACAGCACGAGAATGTTGTCGCCACCACGGATCGGGTCGGGGCACTGGAACACGGGGTCCAGGACGACGTCGGAGTTGTCGCCGGTTGCCTGGTTGGTGCTCGAACCGTCGAAACCCCAGATGCCCGGCTCGGCGCCGTCGGCAAGGATCTTGGTCTTCGACCTCACCTCAGCCGTCGGCTCGGTGCCGTCGATCCAGATGTACTCAGCCCTGTACGCCACTGTCTGCTCCTGTACCTGGGTTGGAAACCAGGTGAACTTAACAATCGAACGAGCGCCTGTGCACCTTCTGAGCGGGCGCCGGCGCCGCACTCAAGGTGCTGACCTGCGGTTTCTCGCCCGTTGCGCCCGTGTGAACAGCGTGTGAACGGCGCACCGGCCGCCTTTTATCCATGCCCCGGCGTCGTTGACAATGGTGTCTGGCCCACGCGGGCCATCGAGGTGAGGCATGGAACGACAACAGGACTACGTCCTCCGCAAGGTCGAAGAGCGGGGTATCCGCCTGATTCGACTGTGGTTCACCGACGTCCATGGTCAGCTCAAGTCGTTCGCGATCTCCCCTGCGGAGTTGGAGACGGCGTTCGAGCAGGGAATGGTGTTCGACGGCTCGTCGATCGACGGGTTCAGCCGCATCGCCGAAGAGGACACCGTCGCCAAGCCGGATCCGTCGACGTTCGAGTTGATGAGGTGGGCGGGCAGCGATGAGAACGCAGCTCGCATGTTCTGCGACATCGAGCGGGCCGACGGCTCGCCGTATCCCGGTGACTCGCGCCAGGTGCTGCGTCGGGTAATGGACCTGGCCCGCAGCGCCGGCTTCACCTTCTACACGGCACCGGAGATGGAGTACTTCCTCTTCGAGCCCGAGCGGCGCGACGGAGCACCGGTTCCGCTCGACAACGGCAGCTACTTCGACCTCACCACCGCGGATGTGGCCTCGGACATTCGCCGCCGCACCCTGACGACCCTCGAGGCGATGGGCATCCCGGTCGAGTACTCGTTCCACGAGGACGCACCGAGCCAGCACGAAATCGATCTGCGGTACACCGACGCGCTCACAATGGCCGACAACGTGATGACGTTCCGACTCATCGTCCGCGAGATCGCACTCGAACATGGCGCGCACGCGACGTTCATGCCCAAGCCTTTGGCGGGAATCCAGGGATCCGGCATGCACACCCACCTGTCCCTCTTCCGTGACGGAGAGAACGCGTTTCACGACGCCGAGTCCCCGGACGGTTTGAGCACGGTGGCGCGAGGGTTCATCGCGGGGCTGCTCCACCACGCCCGCGAGATCACCGCGGTGACGAACCAACTCGTCAACAGCTACAAGCGGTTGATCGCCGGGTACGAAGCGCCGGTGTCGGTGTCGTGGGCGCGGAGCAACCGGGCGGCGCTGATCCGCGTTCCCACGACGCGCAGCTCGGGTTCGGAGTCCTCGCGCATCGAGTACAGGGCGCCGGATCCGGCATGCAACCCCTACCTCGCGTTCGCCGTGATCCTCGCGGCGGGCATGCGAGGGATCGAGCGTGAGTACGAGCTGCCGCTCGAGACACCGCCCTCGATGACCGGCTACACCGAGCACGGCGGGCCGCTTCGGCAGGACCAGCTCCCCCAGTCGCTCGCCGAGGCACTCGACGAGATGGAGAAGAGCGAGCTGGTCGCGGAGACCCTCGGAGACCATCTGTTCGGCTGGTTCCTGCGCAACAAGCGCAGCGAGTGGACCGACTACAAGGCCCAGGTGACCCCGTTCGAGCTCGACCGCTACTACTCGAGCCTGTGATCCGATGACCGCACTCGCCGTCTTCCCGCCCAGACCGAGCCCCGAGCTCGCGCAGCTGTTGGACCTCGGCGGTCACGTCTGGAAGCCCATCGCTTCGCAAGACGACGTGAACGCACACGAACCCGACGACGGGTGGAGCGGTGCGATCGTGCAGATGGGCGACGACCCCGAGGCCGCGTGGACCGTGATCCGGTCGCTCCGCCGTCGGGACAACCCGGTTGCACCGCTGCTGGTGGTGCTCCGCGGCATCCACCTCGCCGAGCTCGACCTCCGAGACGATCTCTTCGACGACTTCTGCCTCGATCCGTTCCACCCACGAGAGCTCGAGGCCCGCATCAGTCACATGCTCGCGGGCATCACCGAGACCGGTGAGGGCGAGCTCATCGTGTACGGGGAGCTGGTGCTGAACCCCGAGACCTACGAGGCGGCGATCTCGGGTCAGGCGCTCGACCTCACCTACATGGAGTACGAACTGCTGCGCTTCATGGCGGCGAATCCGGGCAAGGTCTTCACGCGCGAGGTGTTGCTCAACCGGGTGTGGGGATACGAGTACTACGGCGGAGCGCGAACGGTGGACGTTCACGTTCGGCGTCTGCGCGCCAAGCTCGGCGAAGAGAACGCCAACCTGATCCAGACGGTGCGCAGCGTCGGCTACCGCTTCGGCCAGTCCCGCTGGCAGTAGCCGTCTACACGTTGGTTTCGATGAGGCTGCTGCCCTCGTGGCGCGCTTCGGCGTCCTGCTTGAGCAGCGTCCCCAGCAGTGCGGCCACCGCGCTGAGGCTGATCGTGATCATGAAGGGTGCGAGCAGCAGAATCACTGCGATGACGATGCCTCCGGCCATGGCGGTGATCATACCTCTGCCGCAAATAGGTTCCAGGAGCGCTCCTGGAACCTATTTGGCTAGGGGGCGGCCGAGCCGGTGTTGTCGCTCAGGCGATCGATGGCGATGAACACGGCGAGGCGCCGTTGTTCGGCCATGACCCTGTCGTATTCGTCCCAGTCCTCGTGGGTCCCGCCGGCTGCCTTGAAGACGTCCCGCAGCAATTCGGGCAGGTTCGCCATGTCGAAGCCGTCCGCGGGATCGTCGAGGCCGATCATGCTCGCCGTGCCGTGCGCCGACATCCAGTCCCAGCTGTGCCGGAAGGTGACCGCAACGCGGGGATCACGGCGCATCATCCGAATCTTCGCTGCGTTGGCGCGCACCACCAGGGCGACGCTCAGCACACCGGTCAGCGGGTGCTCCATCACCCCGGCGTTGACAACCGACGTATGCGGCGATCCGTCCTTGCGCAGACAGGCGATCGTGCAGAGCCCGTTCTCGGAGCCGACCAGTCGGCGCAGCTTTTCGATTCCTTGATCGGCCATCAGCTTCCTCCCAGATGTGCGAAGCCCTCGATCTCGACCAAACCGCCGAGCGGCAACGCCTTGACGGCGATGGCGGAGCGAGCGGGGCGATGGTCGCCGAAGACCTCGGCGTACACGGCGTTGACCGCCGCGAAGTTCTCGATGTCGGTCATGAACACAGTGCACTTCACGATGTCGGTGAGCGAGACACCGTTGTCGGCGAGCACACCCTTCATGTTCTCGAGCGCCTGGCGGGCTTGCGCCTCGACACCGTCGACCAGGGCGCCATCAGCCAGGCCGAGCTGACCGGACACGAACAACAGGTCACCCGCACGAGCGGATGGGGAATAGTGGGCAACGGGCTTGGACACGGAACACCTCCGGGCCGGACGCTACCTGCTGGGACCGGCGGGGATCTGCGGAGGCGCGCCGAGGTGGAGCCAACCGGCCGCGGCCACCGCTGCGAAGACCGCGTCGCCTACCGGTCGCGGTTCTCCCGATCCCCCGATCACCACGTCGATCGGCGGCGTTTCGGACGAGCGAACCACCCCGAAGGATCTGATGGTGAGGTCGTGCACCTCACCCGAGCCGTCCACGACGAGCGACTCAGACGTCAACCAGCTCCAGGCCATGTGGGCGGCGCCGATCGCGTAGCTGCGCATCACCACCTCATCGAGACGGTCACCCCCGTCGACTTCGACCGAAATGCCGCCCTCCGCAACGGTGGCTCGGGCGCGCCCGCCCGCGGGCGACGTGATCCAGTCGACGTCGGTGTCCAGCGCGGCCCTGACCATCTGCGCTTCGGTCCACACTGCGCCCCGAAGATCCAATGCGGTCGGCGGTCCGGAAAGCGCGACCTCTTCGACCTCGACATCGGGCAGGACAGAACGAACAACGTCGACGACGCCAGCAGCTCCCACGCGCACGATGCCACTTCCGTCTGCGCGGACGCCGATCGCGACGGGCGGTCGCTTCGGCCCGAACCGCACTGTGTCCTCGCGGCTCCAGATGGCGCGCACAGGACGCCCGAGCCGATCGGCGAGACTTCGGGCCGCCGTGCCGAGTTCGCTCGTGAGTTTGCCGCCGAACGCTCCGCCGTTGGCGAGCACATCGGACGGCTCGCCACCCGGTGCGCACCAGGAGGCGTCGGTCTCCAGGTATGCGGGCTCGACCCAGCACGTCCGCAGCGTCACGTCCCAGTCGCCGGGGGGAGATTCGATCGGCGGCTCGAAGTCGAGTGTCGTGCGACGGCCCTGGATCTTGCCGGCGAGCCGTCGGGCCTCGTCGAGAGTCTCTCCCACCACCCAGTCGCCGTCGGCGAGAACCGCCACCAGGGCGTCGGACGGCGCGCCATCGTCGGCGAAGTCCACCTCACCGAGCACCACGTCGGGTCCCACCGTCTGCGGGCCGTGCGACTCCAGTGACGCCCGCCGCGCGGCCTGACCGAGGTCACGGACTGCCGGCCCGACCGGCGCGGCCACTGCGACCTCGACCGCTTCACGAATCGTCTGCCAGCCCGTGCATCGACAGAGATGCGCGGCGAGCGCGTTGTCCACGACGTCCCGATCCGAAAGATCGGCGCCCCTTCGCTCATGGCCGACGAGTCGGCACACGATCCCAGGGGTACAGAAGCCGCACTGGCTCGCGCCTGTCGCCACGAATGCGTTTGCCCACCGTTCGGCCTCCTCGGGTTGCAGCCCAGCGGCCGTCACCACCTCGCGTCCCCGCACACGCCGAACGGGAGTGACGCAGCTCACCCGGGGCGCCCCGTCGACCAGCACCGTGCAGCAGCCGCACTGCCCCTGGGGGCTGCACCCATCCTTCACGCATCGCAGACCGAGGTGGTCGCGCAGCGCCCCGAGGAGGGTGCCACCATCGTCCGGTACCGCCACCTGGGCCCCGTCGACGCTGAACTGAACTGTCCCGTTGATGACACGACTCCCGGTACCCAGGGCCTAGAGGGTACGTTCCCGGCGTGGACTCCCCCAGCTCCGGACCGATCCTCTCCCGCCGACGGTTCTTAGGACTCACCGGCGCCGGCCTCGGAGGTCTCGCGCTGGCGGGCTGTGGCGGCGGGACCGAAGAAGAACGGGCGGCGTCGAAGTTCTTCTCCGATCAGACGATCGTTGCCGACGGCCGCCCACAGCGAACGGTGTGGAGCCTCACCGACGACGAAGGCAACCTCGGCGACCTCGCTCCTGAATCGATCGACTACCTGGTGCTCGATCCATCTGGATCAGAGATCTCTGCCGGCGCCGCCCGCAGGCACCTCGACGGCGTCGCTCAGCCCTACTACCGAGTCGATGTCGCGTTCGGCGAGACGGGCGTCCACGAATTCCGCTTCGCCACCGAGGACCGCGGTCGACATGTCGGTTTCGCCGTTCCGGGTGATCCGGCCGACAGCACCCTCTTCTGGCCGGGGGACACGTTTCCCTCGGTGGTCACCCCGACGTTCGACGACAACGCAGGGATCGAACGGATCTGCACGCGGACGGAGACCTGCCCCTTCCACGGGATCTCGTTGGACCAGTCGATCGCCTCGGAGCGGGGCACGGTCCTCATCGTCACAACGCCGGCATTCTGCGGGACGGTGTTCATGTGCGGTCCCGTTCTGGAGATCCTGATCGAAGAGGCCGCCGAGAGCCCGCTCGACCTCGACATCATCCACGGCGAGGTCTATGTGGACCCCGACACCGACCTCGACCGGCTCGCGCCGATCGTGGAGGCGTCGGGAGTGACCTACGAGCCGTACCTCTTCGTGCTCGACCGCGACGGGACCGTCGTCAGCCGGCTCGACCACATCTGGGACCGCGCCGAACTCCGCGGCGCGCTCGCCGCGGAATCGAGCAATTGAGGATCAGCTGAAGCTGCTGCCGCAGCCGCACGTGCGCTGCGCGTTGGGGTTGTCGATCGCAAACCCCGAGCCCATCAGCCCGTCCTTGAAGTCGAGCGTTGCACCGTCGAGGAGCTGAGCGCTCATCGGGTCCGACACCACGCGCACCTCGCCGTACTCCTTGGCGAGGTCGTCCTCAGCGAAGTCCGAATCGAAGAACATCTCGTAGCTGAAGCCAGAGCAGCCGCCGGGGCGCACCGCGACCCGGAGCGCGAGACCGGGCTCGCCCTCGGCGTCGATCAGCTCTTGAACCTTTTCGGTGGCCATGTCGGTGAGCATGATCATTTCGGGACCCTCCGCGACGTCGATTGCGTGACCCACACATTCTATCGGCCAGTCGAATCCTCAGCACAGGGGACTCTTGCAGGCCGCGCTCGCGGCTGCGTCTGGCTCGCGGTGCACCACACCCCACCGGTAGCGTTGTGGGGGTGACAGGGCACCAAACCGACGAGGAAGCCATCCTCGCGATGCTGCGCGGCGTCATGGATCCCGAGCTCCACGACAACATCGTCGATCTCGGCATGGTGCGCAGCGCGTCGCTCGAGGACGGCGTCGCGCACGTCACCATCGCGCTCACCACCGCCGGATGCCCATTGCGCGCCACGATCAAGCGCGACTGCGAGTCGCGGGTCGGTTCATTACCCGGCGTCGAGAAGGTCAAGCTCCACTGGGACGAGCTCAACGCCGAAGAGAAGGCACGGGTCATGGAGCGGGCGCGCCAGAACGCTCGCGACAACGCTTCCCCCACCGCCGTACCGCTCTCCGCCCGAGTGCTGGCCGTCGCGTCCGGCAAGGGCGGCGTCGGCAAGTCGTCGGTGACCGTCAACCTGGCGGCCGCGCTCGCCCAGCGAGGTTTCGTCGTCGGGGTCATGGACGCCGACATCTGGGGCTTCAGCGTGCCTCGAATGCTCGGCGTCGAGCGCCGCCTCGAAGCGCGAGCCGCTGAAGGCGACGAGGAGCGCGGCAAGATCGTTCCCGAGGAGCGGCCCGAGGGCACCGGCATCCTCAAGGTCGTGTCCACCGGGCTCATGGTCGACACCGAAGAGACAGCGCTCATGTGGCGAGGTCTCATGCTCGCCAAGGCGGTCGAGCAATTCCTCAATGACGTCGACTGGGGCGACCTCGACTACCTCCTCATCGACATGCCACCCGGAACGGGCGACGTGCAGATGGCGCTCGCCCGATTGCTCCCACAAGCCGAGATGCTGGTCGTGACCACGCCGGCCCTCAGCGCCCAGAAGGTCGCGGTGCGGGTCGCCGACATGGCCAGGCGCAGTCACATGCCGATCATCGGCGTCGTCGAGAACATGTCCGCGTTCGTCACGCCGGACGGAACCGCATGGCCGCTGTTCGGCGAAGGCGGCGGCGAACGTCTCGCGGCCGAGATCGAGGCACCACTCCTTGGATCCATTCCACTCGAACCAGCGGTGTCGGCCGGCGGTGATTCCGGCGACCCCGTATCGGTCGATGGCGAAGGACCCGCAGCGGTCGCATTCCGGGACATCGTCGATCGGCTCGTCGACGAGGTCGCACCACCGGTCGACATGGCGGGCTGCAGCGCACGTGGCGTCGGTGGCATCAGCGAGGTCGTCGTCGAGCTCGGCACTCGCTGAAGCACCGCCGTGACCGCTGGTGACCGTTTCGAAGGGCTGACCCAGCGGGTCGATCGGGCCCCGCACGTTCTCGCTCCCGATGGCAGCACGGTGCACCCGCTCGTCCGGACAGCGACAGCGAGCGCCGCCAGGTTCGAACTGGCGCCCGAGACCGTGTCGGTTCCAGTCGCGCATCGCTCGCTCGAGGAGTTCTGGGTGTTCGTGTCGGGTCGGGGCGAAATGTGGCGCCGACTTCCGACCGGGGAGGAGCTGACGGTCGAGGTCGAGTCCGGTGTCGCGCTCGCGATCCCGCCGAGAACGGCCTTTCAGTTCCGCGCGACGTCGGCAGAGCCGCTCGTCGCATACGGAACGACGATCCCGCCGTTTCCGGAGAACGATCCTGCCGAGATCCTCGACGTCGACACCCACCCGTGGGTGCCGACGATTCACATGGTGGAGCCGGGTGCGGGGGGCGATGCCAACGCCTCGGCGTAGCCGACGTCCCACGGCATCAAAACCCGATGCGGTCCCTCACCGTTGGGGACGATCGCCGGAAGGATCTCGGGGATGTCTACGAGAGAATCCGCCCACGTCATCACATCCTCGACCGTCGCCAACTCGAGAAGCGGACGCAGGTTGGCGATCGTCGGCATGATCATCTGAAACTCTCCCGCCTCGTGAAGGCGGACGGCTTCGGACGGGGTGATCCACGTGCTCTCGACTGTCTCGGAACCGTCGTGCAACGGCCGCTGCCCGTCCGGCGCGTGCGCGATGAAGAACCTCGTGTCGAATCGCTTCGGGGGGCCGATGGGCGTGATCCAGTGGCTCACGTACCGAAGATCGGAGAAGTCGAGTCGAATGTTCTCGGCACGACACATCTCGGCCATCGAGAGGTCGCCGCTGTAGATCTCGCGGCGCAGGCCCTCGAAGCGCTCGATCGTGTCCGGTTGGACGAACGGGATCGTCTGGCCCCCGCGCCGACCCAGCAGCACACCCGCCTCCTCGAAGCACTCGCGCACCGCGGCCACGAAGTAGGCGAGACCGCCGGCGGGAAGTCGAAGCTTCGCGGAGGCCGATTCGTCGTCGTGGCCGAGGCACATCGCTGCCAGATCGGGATCGTCTCCGTCGGCGGTGTCGACGGCCCCACCTGGGAACACGAACTGGCCCGGCACGAAATCGGACTTCGGGTTGCGTCTGAGCATGAAGACCTCGAGCCCGGGCTCGCCGTCACGCACCAAAATCACGGTCGCGGCGCTGCGAATCGAGACCGCATCAGCACCGCTCACCGCTGTTGCCAGCCGTCGGGATCGATCGGCGGGAAGGTCTGCACTCGGCCACGGAAGCGTCGGCGCACGAACGCCACCAGCACAGCGCGGATGGGGGGAATCATCAACGCGATACCGACCGCGTCCGTGAGGAAACCAGGGGTCAGCATCAGGGCGCCTGCGATGAGGATCGCCAGCCCCGAGATCAGCTCGTCGTTGGGCATCTCGCCGCGTGCAAGCTTCTCCCGTGCCCTCATCAGCACGAGCACGCCCTGAAACTTCACCATCCAGGCGCCTACGACCGACACCGCGATCAGGAGCAAGATCGTAGAGAGCACACCGAGACTCTGGCCGACCTGGATGATGACAAAGAGCTCCGCGATCGGCACCACGATGAACAGGAGCACGAGGACAGCCACGCCTGGAGCCTACCGGCGGCTGCTGAGCGGTCGCCTTGGCCTGGGCTCACAGCACCAGACGCCCGTATCCTCTGCACTGTGCATCCTCCGTCCGTCGACGCCCTGGCCCGTTCGATCGACGACATCGACCTGCCGCAACCGCTCCTCGTCGATGCTGCGCGGAGCGCAATCGCAGCAGGGGACGCCGACCTGGCTCGCGAGCACGCTCACCAGCTGCGGCGCGCCCTGCTCGGCCCGGCGATCAACGCCACCGGGGTCCTGCTACACACCAACCTGGGCCGCGCGCCACTCGAACACCATCAGACGGCGAGGGCGAGCAACCTCGAGTTCGATCTGACCAGCGGGCAGCGAGGATCGCGAACGGTTCACGCTTCGGGCCTGATCTCTCGCCTCACCGGCGCGGAGGCCGCTGTGGTGGTGAACAACTGCGCTGCTGCGGTCACCCTCGTGCTCGCGGCCCTGGCCCGCGATCGGGCCGTGCCCGTGTCACGAGGCGAGCTCGTCGAGATCGGCGGCGGCTTTCGGGTCCCCGACGTCATGGCCCAGTCGGGAGCCCAGCTCGTCGAGGTCGGAACCACCAACCGCACGCGCGTCGCCGACTACCGGACGGCTCACGAGACCCACGACGCCGCCCTCCTCCTCAAGGTCCACCCGTCCAACTACCGCATCACCGGCTTCACCGAAGAAGCGTCGGTGCGCGGCTTGGCGAGTGTCGGCCCTCCCGTGGTCGTCGACCTCGGCTCCGGCCTCCTCGACGACGCCTGCCAGTGGCTGAAGGACGGCCGCCCCGGCTGGCTTCACGACGAACCGGCGGTCAAGCAGACCCTGGCTGACGGAGCGGCGCTCGTCACGTTCTCGGGCGACAAGCTTCTCGGAGGGCCGCAGGCCGGCGTCATCGCGGGTCGCGCCGATCTGGTCGCGGCGTGTGCCAAACATCCGCTGATGCGCGCGTTCCGGCCAGGTGGTCTGGTCCTGGGGGCGCTGCAGAACACCCTTCTCGCCTACCTCCGCCGAGACGGTGATGCGATCCCGTTCTGGCGGATGGCCCAGGTGTCGCCAGACGATCTCCTCGACCGAGCCAAGGCGATGAACGTCGGCCGCGCCACAGAAACGACCGCGATGGCGGGTGGCGGATCGCTTCCCGGCGAGGCCATTCCATCTGCGGGAATCGAGATCGCGGGCGATCACACGACGACCCTTCGACGCCACGATCCGCCGATCGTCGCCCGGGTGCGGGAGCAGACCACCACGATCGACCTTCGCACGATCGACCCGGCCGACGACGAGATCGTGGCCACGGCGGTACGCAAGTGCATGTGATCGCCACAGCGGGACACGTCGACCACGGCAAGTCGACGCTCGTCCGGGTGCTCACAGGAACCGACCCCGACCGCCTCGAAGAGGAGAAGGCGCGGGGTCTCACGATCGACCTGGGATTCGCGTTCACCGAACTGCCCAGCCGCCGGCGGGTCTCGTTCATCGATGTGCCAGGCCACGTCCGTTTCCTGAAGAACATGCTGGCCGGCGTCGGCGGTGTCGACGCGTGCATGTTCGTGGTGGCCGCGCCCGAAGGTTGGAAGCCCCAGTCCGAGGAGCATCTACGCATCCTCGAACTCCTCGGCATCCGCCACGGTCTCGTCGCGCTCACCCAGGTCGGTCTGGTCGACGACGAGCTGCGCGAGCTCGCCGAACTCGACATCGAGGAACGGACCGAGGGCTCGTTCCTCGAGGGTGCGCCGATCATCCCGGTCGACTCCATCGACGGCACGGGGCTCGACGATCTGCGAGCCGCGCTCGACGAGCTCACCGAGACCGCACCAACCGCAGTCGACCACGGTCGGCCGCGCCTGTGGATCGACAGAGCATTCGCGGCGACCGGAGCAGGCTCGGTCATCACCGGCACCCTCACGGGGGGTCGAGTCCGGGCCGAGGACGAGCTGACCCTCGTTCCCGGCGAGGGGACGGCGCGGATCCGGGGCATTCAGACCCAGGGCGAGCAGCGCACGAAGATCGGGCCGGGCCATCGGGTCGCGCTCAACCTCAGTGGCGTCGGCCTCGACGACCTCGGTCGAGGTGTCGCGCTCGTGAAGGGCGACCAATGGCACCGCACCGATCGGGTCGATGCCGAGCTCACCGTCCTGCCGAACCTGGACCACGAGATCTCGCGCCGAGGCGCGTATGCGATCTACCTGGGTTCGGGCGAGTGGCCGGTGCGCCTCCGCGTCCTGGGACCGGATCAGCTTGCGCCCGGAACCACGGGCAACGTCCGGATGTTCTTCGGCGAACATCTTCCGCTGCTCCCTGGAGACAGGTTCGTGCTACGGGAGTTCGGTCGCGACGAAACGGTCGGGGGTGGACAGATCCTCGACGTCGATCCACAACTCAAGGCCGCAGAGTCCATCCCTGATCGGAGCGTCGACCGGGTGATCGCCGAGCGCGGTTGGGTCGACGTCGACGATCTCGAAAGGCTCACTGGCGAAAGGCGCGACCCGGTGGTCGGCCGGTGGGTCGCGCTTCTCGACACCGTCGACGCTGCCCGCGCCGAAGTGCGCGACCTCGTGGAGACGGCGGACGGCCTCGGCCTCGACCTCGCCCAGCTCGACGAGCGCCAACGGCTGCTTCTCGACACGCTCGACGACGTGCACGTCGCCGAGGGAAGGGCGCGCCCGATCGACCAAGCGGACGTGCTCGCCGATCACCCGCTCCTCTCCGAGCTCGAGGCCGAGCCCTTCGCTCCACCAGAGCCCGTCGACGTGTCGCGAGACGAGCTGCGCGGGCTCGTGCAGCGCGGTCAGGTCGTGCAGGTCGACGGGATCTACTTCGCAGCGGGTGCGATCGACCTCGCAGCGAGGCGGGTCGCCGAGCTCCTCGCCGACAAGCCAGAAGGAGCCACTGTCGCAGAGATCCGCGACGCGCTCGGCACCACCCGCAAGTACGCACTTCCCTTGCTGGCTCAGCTCGACAGCACGGGCGTCACCCGTAGGCGCGGCGACTACCGGGTCGGCGGCCCGCGTCTCCCCGAGATCTGACCTTCAGGAGCCTCGCGAAGCGAACGTCACGGGAAGGTGCCGCGGTCCGCGCACCTGACCGCCGGCCCAGGTGACCGCGCCGGGGTCGGCCAGTTCGAAGTCGGGGATCATCTTCAGGAACTCCTCGATCGCCACGGCCATCTCCATCCGCGCGAGGTTGGAGCCCGCGCAGCGGTGAACGCCAACACCGAAGGCGACGTGGCGGTTCTCCTCCCGGTCGAAGTCGACGGTGTCGGGGTTCTCGAACATCTCGGGGTCGCGGTTGGCCGAGGGGAACGACAGGAGCACCCGCTCGCCGGCCTTGACCTCGCGGCCGTTGATCTCGGTGGCCTCGGCCGCGATGCGAGCCATGGTGACGGGCGAATAGGCGCGGAGGAGTTCCTCGACGGCCACCGGAATCAGCTCGGGCTCGTCGACCAGTCGCTGGCGATCCTCCGTGTGGCTCGCGAGATGCCAGAGTGCCGACCCGATCGAACTCCAGGTCGTGTCGATACCGGCGATCAACATGAGCGTGATGTTCGATCGAACGACATGCATCGGCACCGGCTCGCCGTCGATCTCGGCGTTGAGCAGGAAAGAGATGAGATCGTCGCCGGGGTCCTCTTGCCTGCGGGCGATCTCACCGAGGAAGAACTGCTCGATGATCACTCGATACTTCTCGCGGACCTCGGGATCCTGGAGCCCGAGCTCGAGGACTCCCTGCACCCACTCCGTGAAGTCGTCGCTCATCTCGGGATCGATTCCGAGAATCTCCGCGATCACCCGCGGCGGGATCTGCCGCGCGTACTCGCCTGCGGCATCCACCTCGCCGTCCTCGATGAAGGACCGGAGCAGCTTGCGGCAGAGCTCTCGGGTCGGCTCTCTGAACCGTTCGACAGCCTTCGGGGAGAAGAACGGCAGCATCAGGCGCCGTTCGGCGGTGTGATTCGGGGGATCGGACACGATGATCGAACGCATGCGGTTGCCATCGTCGTCGTAGCTGATCGGGACGGGCGCGACGCTCACCTCGAAGGACGAGAACCGCTGGGAGTCACGCGCTGTCTCGGTGACGTCTTCGAAGGTGGCGGGCATGTGCGAACCACCCCACCGATCGGTGTGGGCGACAGGACATCCTCCGGTACGCACCTCGGAGAAGATCGGATAGGGGTCGCGGACGAAGTCCGGGGAGAAGATGTCGAAGTCTTCCCTCCAGTCCTCAACCGGATCGGTCGTGCTCATGTTGTGCCCCCTCACGCAGCCGCGCGCTAACGCAAGCGTAGTCAGGAGGTGAAGGACGCCGGCCCGCGCTGCGGGCTCGGGGTCAGGAAGCCTCGGCTTCGAGCACGGCGAGCATTTGTCGCCGCTCGGCTTCGTTCACTCCGCCCCAGATCCCGTGGGGCTCGCGAATCGAGAGCGCGTACTCGAGGCAGTCCTCGGCGACGCTGCATTGTTCGCAGATCGCCTTGGCTCGCTGCTCGCGCTCGAGTTTTTCGTCCTTGCGCTCAAAGCGCGGAGGCGGGAAGAACACCGCCGCCTGTGGTCCCCGGCACGCCGCTTTGAGCTGCCAGCTGTCATCCAGCAACGCAGACACCCCAGCTCCCCCCCTTCAGAGAGCCAACCTACGCGCGCCGCAATAACCGAATCAAGGTTTGAAACGAAATTCGATTCAATTTTCGGAGGAAGGGTCCTCGGATTCGTCTGAGCCCTTCTTTCCGCGCATTTCGCGGTAGTCGACGGCTCCTCCTTCCTCGGGTTCGACCTCGACCACGAGCCCTTCGAGAGCAACGATGCGCGCCCGATCACCGGCCTCCAGCGGCGTCAGCCTGTTCACCCTCGCTCGCCAGTTCGCGCCCTCGAGGACGACCAGACCCTCGGGATCGATGTCGGTCGCCGCGAGCGCCATCTTGCCGATCATCCACTCGCGGCCGAGGGTGGACGTGCCATAGCGGGTCCGGATGAGCGCAGGCATTCCGGAGAACATGAAGGCCAGGGTGAGCCCGATCCCCGCGACGAGGGTGATCCAGCTCATGTCGTGCGCCCCGTACAGCGACCATGAGCCGACGATGAGCAGAACGGTTCCCGCGACCGTCCAGAACCGGGGCACGCCCGTCTGCAGATCGATCGCGAAGCCGAGCATCGCGACGATGAGTGCGACAAGGGCCCACACCCGGATGTCGAGCACGCCGAGTCCGTATGCGCTGAGGAGAAGACACACGAGACCGACACCGCCGGCCACGCCGATTCCGCCGGTGAAGAAGTCGAGCATGATCATCGACAGCCCGACCAGGAGAAGCAGATAGGCAACAGCAGGGCTGGCGACGGTGTGGAAGAGCTGGTCGGTCAAGGGCAGCTTGGTGAACTGCACCTGCACGTCTGCCGCGATCGAGAGCAGGCCGTCTTCCCCTTCGACCGGTACCGAAATGTCGGAGAGGATGCCCTCTCGCTCCATGATGAGGAGCAGCTCCCCGACGGTCGGTGCGAGTTCGTCGACGAGTCCTGCCGCGATCGCCTCGTCCTGTCCGGCGGCACGATCGGCGTACGCGGCGGACGCGGCGGACGCTCCGAGACGGGGGTTGGCGATGTCGCCGAACTCACCCACCCGGCCACGTGTGGAGATCGCCGAGAAGTCGGCGACGGTCACGAGGTGCGCGGCCCCACCCAGGGCCTTGGCCCCGGATTGGCCCACCCACACCACGACGGGGATCGGCGCTGCGTCGAGCTCGTCGAGAAGCTCGAGCAGCTCGTCGGTGTCCACAGCGTGGCCAGGGCTGTTGACCTGCAAGATGATCGCCATCGCACCGTCGGCGACCGCATCGCTCGTTCGAGAGGAGATGTAGGACAGCTCGATCGGATCGAGAAGACCACTGACTTCGATCACGACGACTGTCCGTGGAGCGGACTCTTGCGCTGCGGCTGGCAGGCTGAAGGCGACGACCGCGCCGAGGAGTGTCAACGCTGCCGCAACGAATCTCAACACGCGAGTCCTCCGGGGACGCTGGGACGGGGTGGTTGACCTCATCACGTCTGGTCATCGTGGCCGGGAAGGGAGGCGTCGGCAAGACGACGACCGCGGCCGCGCTCGCACGGGTCGCGGTCGCAGGGGGCCACCGCGTGGTGGCGGTCGCCGTGGGCGACGGTCCCCTCACCGACCTCCTCGAGCGGGAGCCCACGCCGGTGGAGTCGGTTCTCGCGGGTGAGGAGCTCGACGCGCTGATCCTTGTGCGCATAGATCCCGAGGAGGCGCTCGCTGCCTACCTGCAGGACAACGGGCTGAGCGTGATCGGACGACGCATGGCGCGCACCGGAATGCTCGAGCTCGTGGCGACGGCAACTCCCGCGATCAAAGAGCTGCTGATCCTCGGTCGGCTCAGACAGTTGGAGCAGTCCGAGCACATCGACCTGGTCATCGTCGACGGACCCGCATCTGGTCACGCGCTCGAGCTCGTGAAGGCACCGGCGAGCATGGCGAGCATCGCCAAGGCCGGTCGGCTGCGATCCCAGGCGGAGCAGGCGCGCAACCTGCTCTGCGATTCCGCCCGAACGCAGGTCGTGCTCGTGACGCTTCCCGAGCACACACCAATCCAGGAGACCGTCGAAGCGGCGTTCGACCTCGAAGACGAGGTCGGCATCGCGCTCGGGCCGATCATCGTGAACGGCTGCGCATCACCTTCGCCGGCTGTCGAACCGCCGACTGCGCAGCTGGCGGCCGACGTTCCCAGAGCAGTGACCGACGCAATGGATGCTGCGCTCGAGGAGGCTCACCTACGCCACCAAGCCGAGCGCGAGCTGCTTGCCGAACTCCGTTCCGCGATCGGCGTTCCCCGGATCGAGCTCCCCGATGCTCCGACCCCGAGTGGCGGTGTCGACCTGGTGGCGCTGATCGGCGCCCTCTGGGGTGCAGCGTGACGGGCGGAGCCGGGCTCGCCGGTGCGCTCGAGCACCGGGATGTCGTGCTCGCCGTCGGCGCAGGCGGAGTGGGAAAGACGACGACTGCAGCGGCGATCGGACTCGCAGCGGCTCTTCGGGGCCGCCGAGTGTGCGTGGTCACGGTCGACCCCGCCCGGCGGCTGGCGGACGCGCTCGGCGGCACCGTTCTCGGCGACGAACCGCGACGGGTCGGACCGGACTCCAGAGGCGAGCTGTGGGCCATGATGCTCGACCCCAAATCGACCTTCGACGCCGTCGTGAGCGACCACGCAGGGTCGCCCGAACAGGCAGCGGAGATCCTCGCCAATCCGTTCTACCAGCGACTGTCGACGAGCCTTCCAGGCGTGCACGAGTACATGGCGACCGAAACGCTCCATCGCCTGGCGGTCGATGACCGGTTCGATCTCGTCGTGGTCGACACTCCCCCGTCGCGGCACGTCCTCGACCTCGTCGACGCGCCTGACCGTCTGACCCGCTTCCTCGACAACCGGATGTACCGCACGCTGGTGCGACCGGCAGGCGGGGTCGCGCGGCTCGCGGCGGCGCCCGCGCGGGCGCTGAGTCGGCGGCTCGCGGCGGTCGTTGGTGGACAGATCGTCGACGACGCCATCGGGTTCTTCGAAGCGTTTCAAGGGATGGAGGAAGGATTCGTCGAACGGGCCCGCGCGGTGCGAGCACTCCTCGCCGCGGACACCACCCTCGTTCTCGCGGTCGCCACACCCAAGCGGGACACAGTCGCGACCGGACTCGAGATCACAGGGGCTCTCGCCGAGCGAGGCATTCGGACCTCCGCCGCGGTCGCCAACATGACGACGTTCGACCCGTGGCCCGAGATTGCCGAGTGGGGAGAGCAACTGTCGGTCACACCCGAGCTCTCGCTTCGCCTCGACGGGCTGCGCGACCGCCACGTACGCGCCGACGCCGAGCGAGCGGTGCTCGAGCCACTGTTCGATGCGGTCGCGGCCACGATTCAGATCCACCGACGGGCAACCGAGCTCGGCGATCACGCTGCCCTGGCGGCACTCGGCGGGGCGATTCTCGAGGGAACCGATCGTTACGACGTCGGCGACGGCGAGCGCTAGCCTCGACACCCGTGACGGACGTGCTTGTGGCCAGCGACGCCGACTGGGTGATCGAGGAGGTCGCCGCAGCTCTCAGCGACCCCGACACCTCGTTGCGGGTGGTCCGCGCAGGGTCGGACGTTCGGGGTGCCGTCGGCGCCCAGACCCCTGACCTGGTGATCCTCGACCTCCAGATCGGCAACATGGGCGGAATGGCGACCTGCATCGATCTCCGGCTCGAAGAGTCGGGCGGTCGGCTGCCCCACGTTCCTGTCCTGATGCTGCTCGACCGCCAAGCGGATCTCTTCCTCGCTCGCCGCTCTGACGCGGAGGGGTGGCTGGTCAAGCCGCTCGATGCCTTCCGCCTCAAGATGGCGGCGATGAAGCTGCTCGCCGGTGAGACCATGTACGAGGAGCCGGAACCGCCTGCGCCCGAGCCCGCTGCCACCGACGCAGCTGAGGATGCCGGCGAGCAGAGCGGGGAGCCCGAGGGGGCCGATTCCGAAGTGGCCTGATCGCAGGTGATCGGTCACAATGGCTTGTCTCACATCCACCCGAGGCCGATAGCTTCGGGGAACACAACGGGCAGTGGCGCAGGTTGGTAGCGCGCTTCGTTCGGGACGAAGAGGTCGTGGGTTCAAATCCCGCCTGCCCGACTCCTTGCGGCCGTAGGCCGCCCCCGCGTCGGGCCCCCGACTCGCGGGAGCCGAAG
>CAZVUM010000083.1:0-18201 GCA_964629575.1 uncultured Acidimicrobiales bacterium
CGCAGGTCCACTCGTAGCGCTGGGTGTTCGAGTCGTAGCCGCCGCCCTTGGTCGTCCCAGAACGGCATTGATCGAAAGGGTTGTTTCCGCTTCCGCCTCCACCGCCGTACTCGAACGAACCCTTGATGGTCAGGAACGAGGGGCTGCCCGCCGTCTCGGCCGTGTTGATGTCGAGGACGTACCAGAGTTTTTTAGCGCGTAGCGAATCGGTCGACGCGTCGGCCGTCAATACCTGGAGACTCTCGCACGCCGCCTCGTCCGACAGATCGCCGTCGGAGTCGCTATCTGCGTCCGGAGCCTGTGAATCGCAGGCGTAGAGCACGCCCGAGAACCCGGAGCCGAGCTCGAAATCGAGCGTGGCCATCGGGAAGGCCATGCCGATCGTCCAGATGCCGGCCGGGTGCCGTTCGTTCAGTTCGATCGGATGCACCCGGGCCGAACCGCCCGGGGTGCCCCCGCCGTAGCCGGGAAGATCCGCGGCCATCACGGGAAACGGCGCAGCGATCAGGATCGCCAGCCAAAGGCTAAGGAATCGTTTCATGTCTCACCCCCTCGGCTATGAGCCGAACTGTCGGAGCGCCTCGAGCTCCCGGTCTTGCTTGTCTCGTTGCTTCGTTTCCACCGTCGACCTGAGGTCCGGGTGGTCGCGCAACACCTGTTCCTTCGCAGCACGCTGGAAGCGCCGCTGCATGTCCAGAATCATCTCAGCCTTACCGCCCTCGGGTCCGTCGCCCTCGAGCGCGTAGACCGCAGACAGCGGGTGTTGCCCAGTCACCAGCGCGTTCACAGCATCGAGGAACCCCAGGCCACTCAGGTCGACCGGAGCGCCGTGCACGTCGTGGGTCATTTCGTTCCCCGCCAAGCGGACGAGATCGTCATATGCCGCCGGGAACTGATTCAGGTTGACCTTTTCGCCGTCGATCGTGGTCTTGCGCTTCGGCTTCGAGATCCAGAGTTCGAGCCGCTGCATCTCAGCGTCGGCCGGAGTCGGGTCAAGAGAGCGCGAGTAGACGGGCGAGATGAAGTCGTAGATGCCACCCAGGCCCGAGCCGAACTCGATCTGCCGACCGTAGGCATCGCGGCGGGGCGGTAGGTTATCCGACAGGCCCGGGATGCGGGCCATGATGGCTTCCTGCATCCCATTGACTTCACGGGCCACGTTGTCGATGGCGTTGCGGTTCACCTGGGCAACGGCAGTAGGCACCACGAACCCAACCGACCGCTCGGCCCACGTCTCGCCATAGCGAACAGGATCGCTCGCCATCGCGAAGAAGTTAGCCGGGCCCTGCAAGTAGGTCTTGTTTTGCACAGTGGCCATCACCGCGAACATGGTCGCCAGCACGAGGTTTTCCTTCTCCTCGTCCATGTCGTCGAAGTCGATATGACCCACGATTTCAGTGGTGTCGGCCGCAACACTGATGAGCGTCGAGATGGGCTCGAGGCCGCGATACGAGAAGTACCGATCGCCCACGCGCACCGAGTACGGCTGCCATCCCTGACGCATCAGGTTCGCCCGTTCCTTCGGGTCTGGAGGGCCACCCCCTGTGATCGTCCCCTTGAGCGTGAGGTCGGCGAACGACACCATCGCTGCGGTCCCGGTCGCCATGCGAGTGATGGCGAGATCGGTGCGGGCCCCGCCCGCGAAGAAGTCGTCACACCACGACTTTGAGAGCGGGGCGAGCGGAGTCCGCTGAAAAGCCTGCGTGGCGAGGTTGTAGGGAGTGCGGACAAACGGCACGAGGAACGTGCCTACGACCGGGATGCGCCGGACGCTCTGGAGAGCCCGCCACGAAGCCGAGTCGAGGGGCTGATTCGTGAACGTGTTCCGCTCGGCCGATTCCCGGGCGAGGATCTGGATCGACTCGTCGGGGTTGGCCAGGATGTCGTGCATCCGGTCCTGAGCCGCTTCGGCCGCAGTACGACCCTCGGCCACCTCGCCCATCACCTGACGGTGTGCCTGGGCGTGGAGTTCCATACGGGAGTTGACGGTCTTGGCGACCTCGTCCGCGGCCGACAGAGCCCGCCCCGGCATGGTCGTCACCGCATCCACCGCGCGGGCGATGTGGAATGCAGCGTTGCCAAACGGAGAGCGACCCGACTCGATACCCAACTTCTCGGGCGAGAAGGCAGAGATGGGGGAAGACTCAATCTTGTTCGTTCCGAAGCCGGATTCTCCCGAGATACGCGCCTTGTGGAACGTGCCAACCTCGTCGCCCGCTTCCTCGAAAATCTCGCGGACCTGATCCGGTCGACCCGCCTTGCGAGCCACTTTCGCCTTCTCGAGATACTCGCGACCGAGCGACGTGATACGGAAGGCATCCTTCCCTCCAGCCCACAACCCATCCACCATCGCCAGGGTTTCGCCATCCACCACCTGCGCGTCACCGAACGAGCGCCCCATCAAGTTTGCGAGTTTCCGCTCGCTCAGGTTGAGCCCGAGCATCAGCGAGTTCGACAGCATGTTCCGCATGTGGGTGTGCGGGCCCGATAGCAGCGAGAAGTAGTAGAGCTGCCCGGAGGCATCCATCACCTTCTGCCACCGCGACCCGTACACAAGGTCGTCGAGTACCTTGATGTCTCCATCTCGTGCAGCCTGCTGCATTCGCTTCGCGAGTTTCGTGACGCCTCGCGCATCCGTGCCCACCGCAGCCATCATCTGCTCGTAGTCGGCGGCGAACTGGAGCGTGTCGCCCGCCGGAATGCGCCACTGATTCAAGGCGCGAGCCGTCTCGGTGCGGACTGCCAACACGCGCTCCTGAATTGTCTGGTGCACGGCAAGTTGGCGACGGAACGCAATCTGCTGAGCGGGCGTCGCCGATTCAGCAGCCACCACGTCCGTGAGTTCCTGCATCTTGCGGCTCGAGTGCACCCAGAGTTCGCGGAGCGCCAGCGTCTCTTCGGCGTTCAGCGTGGCCCCATTCTTGCCCGAGTCCCGCATCAGGACTTCAAAGGCGTCAACCTCGCCCGCGGCCAGCGTCGTCTGCTCGTGAGTGCGAACCCCTCGCTGTGCATCGCCGATAGAATCAGAGAACGAATCGGCGAGTTCGCGCATGGCCGACTTGACATCATCGCTCGAGTTGATGCGGGAGAAGTTGATCGCGACGCCGCCCGGCTCACCGCCGGATTCCGCCGCCTCGCGTACCTGAACCAACGGGGCTTCGGGCTGGCCCATGACCGACTCGAAGTCGGCGCGCTGGATCTCGACGTTCTTCGTGGCCTCTTCGACCACATCGGCCGAGGAGCGGAGATTGCGTAGGTTGCGTACCCCACGACCCGCAAGCCTGAGCATTCCGAACGTCGCATCGGCCGCAGGGCCGACGATGCCCGCACCCTCGAGGGCCGTCTTGAAGCGACGGGTAAGCCCCTCTTCGCCTTCCTGCGTCTGGAGCGCATCGAACAGCGGGTTGTCGAACATGGTCCCTTCGGCCATGTCGACGAATCGCCCGTCTTCCTCATCGCTCACGATGAAGTCGGCGATAGCGCCCTGGATGGCACCAGAGGCGAGCATCCCCGCCCTGCCCGACTCGCGCAGTTTGCGGAGCTTGTTGATCTTCCCCGCCTTGCCGAACGGCACAGCGAAGTTCGCGACCTCGCGGATCAGCGACCCGCCATCGGGATCACCGATCTCGACCTGCTCGATCACCTGTGTGAGCGGATTGGAAGAGCCGCCGAAGTTCTTCGCCTCTTCGATCTGATCGGGCGTTGCACCGAACAACGAGGCCACACCCGCACCAGCATCCTCTGCGAGTTCGATCAGGTCGGTAATCGTCTCCACCGCTCCGCCAATCGCCTCTACCGGGCTGATATGGCGAAGCGCGCTGCCCCCTTCCTTCTCCTCGGGGGCGGCTTCAGGAGCAGCAGGCGTCGGCTCAGGGCGCTCCGCGGCCTTCCGCGCACGGGCTGCATCCACTGCACGGCGCCTTCGCTCCCGTACCGACGAGGCTTCGCGAATACGGTCCTTCTCGCGGAGAAGATCCGTCGTCTGCACACCGTCGTCGTCGTCCACCGGGGGCGCGAGTGCTTCAGCCATCAGTTCGCCCCTGCGGCATCACGCCGCCGCTCGAGTTCCAACAGCCGCTCGAGGGCCTGGAACTCGAGTTCCTTCTGGTCTTCGTTCAACCCTGAGTCCTCGATCGACAGGTTTGTGGCGTCCTCGTCGATCAGTCCGTTCACCCGCACGAGGTGTTGGGGAGTGAGGTTGAAGATCGCTACCTCCGACAAGTCGGCCACGGTGGCCTGAGCCACGAGTTGATCGGCGATGGCGAACGACTCTTCCCGGGTCGCATCTTCGTTATTGAGTCGGAATGCATCGAACGTGCGAAGGGCGTGCGACAGCCTGGACTTAGCCGCGGCAGCGGCATTCCCATCAAGGATCGCGTTATCGAGTTTCAGAGACTCAACGACGCGCTTCCGCGCATCGCCAAATCTGATCCGTTGAGCGTCATCGAGCAGGTCGTCGTATGCGCTCTTCGTAAGGTCGCCGCGCAGGTATGCGCTTTTCGCATCCTCTCTAACATCGAGGCCCGATCGCGCCTGGGTATCCAAAGCAACGTAAACGTCTGGATCGACGTTCGGACTGCTAGGCCCCTTGCGTGCCCTATCAAGCCAAATCCGACTACGCGCAGAACCAACAACGCCGCTAGCCTGCGCCACATGCTCAATCTCGAGATCGCCTGATGCATCCAACTCCAGAAGCCTTAGTTCGGCCTGCTCCGCTGATTCCTTCTCGGCATCTTCGAGGGCCTTAGCAGCGTCTTTCGCGGACAAACGCTCGGCTTTCAATTTCGCTATGTACGACTTGCTTGCGCGCGTCCGGAGACGTTCCCTTTCAAACTCCGCAAGCCCAGGCTGTGGCTGTGACAAGATCATGGACGCCTCTTCAGGGTCTTCCCGAATTAGACGTTCGGCTATCGCAAGGTTCTGCCGCTTGTGATACCTGCGCTCCGCGTCGCGAATAAAGTCCTCGTCCGCGATCCCTGAATCGAAGGCCGACATAAGCGCCGCCGAGGCCCGAGCATCTACCGTTACTTGTAGACCCTCCTCGCCGGATGCCTGGGCCCACTCATCAGCTAGGGCATCGAGCGTGTCCGCAAGAGAGGCTTGGGCCTGACCGATCCCCTCCTTCCGCGTCTCATGAGCGAGTGCCCCGCCTATTTGCTCGTCGATAACGCCCGCCTCGCGATCGAACACAGACCGCGACAGCGTCCCCCTATTGAACTCCTTGCGAATGCGCTTCTTGCCCTTGTCGAACAACTCCTGCCGTTCATGGAGGTTGTTCGGGTTCGACATGAGTTCCCGAGCGAGGTTCTGCGCTTTGACCTTGTACTGAGTGGCAGCGTGACGCGCGCCCTGATCCAAAGACGCATTCACCACACGAGCAGTCCGGTCCAGCTCCTTGCCTATACGCTGCATCCCACGCGCAGCACCAGCCCCGAACTCTGCGGGCGTTGCACGGGGGCTTGCTACCGGCCCCGCTACATCTGTGACGTTCAGCCTCGGCATAGGCTATTCCCCGCTCGTCAAAGCCAGCGCGCTTAACCGATCAGGCCCGCCAATCAAACTCAATGTGCCGATGCGCCCTGCGCCACCGATCACACTCGAGGCCACACCGAACCGGGCTGCATCACGCGCCGCCCTGCCCCGCATCTCGAGCAGGTTCACACTCAGCGCACCCGCCTGACGTACGAATTCACGTTCTCGGCTCTCCTGGTATTCGTTCTCCTCGAGCACAGCGAGCGGCGATCCCGACAGGCGCACGCCCGACTTTGCCACCCGCGTGATGTTCTCCGCACGACGGCGACGACCCCGAGAGAACGACTGTTCGATGCGCTGGTCCGTCTCGCGGCGTGTGATCTCGGCATTGAACCGCGCGGCACGCTCGATGGCCTTGCCTTCACGGTGCGCCCCGACCGCCTGACCGATCGTGCCACTCGCCAAGAGCCCGAGAACTGCGGGATTCGCTGCGCCACCCATCAGATTGACTCCGTTGCGAGTTGCGGCATGACGCCCACGATCGTGCACGGCAAGGGCTCGTCATGAGCGAGAGCCACGCGCCCCGCCTGCTCCCAATCACCGGGCATCGCAAGCGACTCGGTGTCGCCCGTATAGAGCGTGGTCGACGACCAGTCGTCCTGATTCGTGAAGTCCGCGCCGTACTTGAGCGTCCCGGCCGTGTTGTGCACACGAAACACCGACTGGTGAATCCGCTTGGTCCGACCCATCGCGGTCCCGTCGGGCTGCCCCGCCTCCAGCCTCATCGTCTGTAGCTGCGCCTCGGGCATCGCCAGACCGACATGCACCTTCGAGGCGCTCGTAATCGTGATCGCACCGCTCGTCACCGTCTGGTCGCTCTGGACCGTGCCATCGCCCACGACCTTGACCGTCTCACCCTCGAGGTGGTCGAGCCCCACGATGCTGGTCGTGGCCGCCCCGTTGTAGGTCAGGCCAGAGTCGACAAAGAAGGCATCGGCAAGCGCGCCATCGTCGGCGAAGGGCTTCTCGAGGTACTCGATGTACCGCTTCGTGCCGCCATTGATTGTGCGGCTGATGACTGCCCACAACTGGTCTTCGTCACCGTCGGGATGCGGGATCGCAGCCACCGATTCGACCTTGGCTGAAGTGCCCCCCACAGAATGCTGAGCCCACCCGATCACGTCCTCATCGCGGACATAGGTGAGCGAGGCGAGCGACCCGTCGGTCAGCGCACACCAGAGAAGGCGGAACGGGGCAGCCTGGTAGGCCATCTCCACGACGCCCCCAGACAGGATGTCGTAGGACATCTGCGTGAGGTCGGGGGCTACGTAGCGGTCGGTCTGGAACTGGTAGAGAAGCTCATATAGACGCTCTTTCGAACGATGGACAAAAAGGAGCGCCGAGTCGATGAACGCAGGCTGCACGTTCTCCGCGCTGCCGTAGTTCGACCGACGACGCACGCGGATATTCGATGGCGTGATGGCCTTGTCGGCGCTGCCCGCATCGACCGTGAACTCACCGCCCAGCGTCCCCATCAGCAGCACGTCTTCGCCGCTCATCCACTGAATCGCATTGATCGTGTTCGATGCGAGGGTGAAAACCAGCGACGAATCGTCCTCGTCCGCGATCACCTCGAAGTCTTCGTAGCGACCCGTCCTAGATCCCCAGAACGTCTGCGGGTCTTTGTCAGTCGAGGCGAACCACAGCCGATCCTCGTAGAACGCCACCGCGCGGGGATATCCGTACTCGGCATTCCATGCGCCCATCGACCACCGTGAGGCGGAGTGCAGGAAGAAGCCCGCCGGGTTGATCGTCTCTCCCGGGTGAGACTCACTCATCGAGTACGGCATGTTCACGTCGATATCGACGGTCGCCGTATAGAGATCGGAAGACACCGCCGCGAGCTTCGCGTAGCCGCTAAAGCGGTTATAGAAGCGCCACCGGGAATTAGTATCGGCCGCGATATCCGACAGATATCCGTCTTTCACCTTGTCGTGAACCGGAGCCTGCTTGCCGGTCACAGCGGCCACGCCAGCGCCGTTCAGCCACTCATAGACTCGACCATCTTCCGCAATCAATGTCCCGGCCGGCGGATTAGCTGTCCAACGTCCATCAATGTTCACGATGTTCGATTGCGCCACCCAATCGCGGACATAAGACAGCGGGACTTCGCGTAGCTTGATGTAGGCTTCCTCTCCCGAAGTCGCCATGTCCGACGTGAATGGCGTGTCGACCGAAAGCAGCTTCTCAGCCGTGCCGCCAGTTCCTGCCGCACCGGGAGCCGAAGTGCCGGAGAGTTCGAAACTCGTGTTCGCAACGAGGTTCGCCACCACGTAGTGATTTTCGTTCAGGCTGGTCGCCGTCGCGACGCCGTCGATGTAGACCGTGTCTCCGTTCGCGAGATCGCCCGTATCCGCCAACGTGACGACCACCGGAGAGGCATTACTCGTCCCCGTGATGGTCAGTTGGTCGTCGACACGGCCCCGCAGGCGGACCTTCTTCGAGGAACCCGTGTTCTCCTCGACGGTCATCAACACGTCGTCGTCGATGTTCTCTTCACGGAACGGGGGCCAATCGAAGACGATCGCTTCCGCCGTCCACGCCGTATCGCTCGTCCGGCTGATCTTGTGCGGCGGGTGGTTGCCGTGCGCCAGGTACAAAACGTCGGCGGTCTGGACATAGGAGATGCCGAACAGTTCAGCCTCGAGCCACGGCAGCGAGTTCGACGACACGCCGTCCGTGATCTCGTAGGTGCGTGCTGCCGTACCACCTGAGCCCGTGGAACGCCCCGTGCCGTCCTCACCCACGAGCGTGAAGTTCGTTCCGGTCGCCCCACCCACCGTGAAGAACCGGCCATTCACCTCGGCCTGAGCCGTCCCCGTGAGGTAGACCTCATCGCCATTGCTGTAGGTGTTCGTGGCAGTCACCACGACAGGATTGGCTGCCGTGATGCCTGTGACGGAGACGCTCGACTCGAGCACCGCCCCCGAGTCCTTCATCACGCGCATGTAGCCTTCGCCGAGTTCGAGCACATAGGCTTGCTCGCGAGAGAACTCGAACGGAATAAGGCGCGTCTTCTTCGTCGAGTCAGCCACTTCCTTGAGGTGGCGGAACCCGCTGCGCTTCACCGCAGGGCCCTGGATCGTGGGGATGAAGTTCGTGAGCGTGTTGCAGCCCGTGGCGTAGCGAGCCAGGTCGGACCTGCCCTGTACGCGCGGCCCGAGCTTCCCGCCATTGAATGCGTACTGGATCGGCGACGCATCCGGCATCAGTTACGCACCGTGAGCCACGTATCCTCGACGTAGGACATCGGGGACGACTCGGCGCTATCGGAGCCACGAGCCTCGGTCACCTTGTTGTCGTACTCGACCAGCAAGAGTTCGCGGCGCGTACGAGAGTTCGTGATCCGCTCGGCGATCTCGGCAGCCATGCGGAGCACGAGGGCTTCGGTCAGGATCGCATCGAAGCTAGAGGGGTCCTCCACATCCTCGATATAGAGCACGCCTACCGGGTTGCTCTCATCACACAGGACGGACGTTTCCATCGTCATTTTCATGACGACGCCACCGCCACCGCTTCCATCCACGAACCCGGAGGTATCGAACTCGGGCAGCGTGAACGTCGTAGACAGCGCGACCGTCACCTCAAGGATCGCTTCCTCAATGTCTGTGTCTGTGGCATCGGAGAGGTAGACGAGATCGCCCGTAGTGAGGTTGTGCGCCGCTGCCGTCGTGACGAAAATCTCGTCATTCACGACCTGCGGATAGGTCAGCGAGTAGGCAGCCACAGCCGTATCGACGACCGGGGCGCGCTCGACCCGCCATGCGCCCGTGGTATCGACCTCGAGCACGCGCAGGCAGTTGTTCGGGAGGCGGAAGATTGACGTGAAGTCGAAGTCCGGCTTGATGGCCGTGCCCGAGGCGTACAATTCACGGCGGAGCTTCTGTCGGCGAGTGACCGCATTCCACGAATGAGTGCGGAGCACCTCACGACGCACGAAAGGCCAGGAGGCTGCAACCACCCGGCCCGGCTCAGTCGTGGGCGTCGTGAACTCACCCGACGTAATGGCACCCTGCCCCACTCGGTAAAGGGCCTGGTTCACGATCTCGAGAGCAGTTGCCATTCAATCCCCCGTGCGGGGATGGGGGCCGGGTAGTGAAGGGCTACTACCCGACCCCGGGGTCATCCCGCAGCAGCAGGAATCCGATCAGTCGCCCGCGACGTAGCTGACGCGGAAACCGAGTTCGGTGGCCGCATTCAGCGTGGTCGACGGCGTCGCCGTGATGGCGAACGTGAGGCCCGGGTCCGACGTGTACGAAGCCGCACCGAGCGCAGCGAGCGCCCAGAACGTCTTTCCACGATCCATCACGTCATCGAGCGTTCCGGCCTCATCGAAGACCGAAACGCGCGCGTCGTAGGCGATGGCCGAGGTCGCCGCCTGCGCCGAAGCGAACAGGTCGGCATCGACCACGGTGAGCTCGAACCCGTTGTTCGAGAGGTTCACCGAGCTCAGACCGACGTTGAACGCACCCGCGGTCGCGCCACCGTCCGTCCAGTACTCGATGTCTTCGCAGAGGTCGCCCGACTTCACCAGACCGATGATCAGGACATCCGTCGTCGCCGGAGTGCCGTCATGGGTCGAAAGTGTGGTGCGCTCACGAGCACCACCAAAAGAGCGGGTGCTCTGCCGGATGCTGCCACCCGAGCTCGCTACCGCTGAACCGAAAAGATTCGCCATTTCCTCGTCTCCTGGGGCGCGACTCCGCTACCCCGTTCGGTGAGAGGCCCAGCCGCGTGACTCCACTACGGCCGGGCCATCACCCGCTCAGCGCCTACTGACACTGAATCTCCACGACCTTCTTCTCCTCGAGCCGCGTGGCGCCGAACGTCCCGCAGGTGTAAACCTGCTTCGCGTAGGACTTGTCGTCCCGCTCGGTGACACGCGCCTGGATCGAGTCGAAGACACCGAGCCCCATACCGGACGGCACCCACATCGGGCACGACCACGTCGAACCCGACTTGGTCACGCTCTCGTAGTGGATGAACTGCACGCCCAACCATGACGGAAGGTCGCCCGCCTGACGATCGAACGCGCGGTTCGCCGTGTAGTCGAGGCTCGCGAACTCGGTGATGCCGTAGAGGTCTTCGACCTGCTCCGACGTGACGCCCATGTAGATGCGCTCGGCCGTCAGATCCACGTTCGCGGCACGGAACGCCTTGATCCCCGAAAGGATCTTGGCCTTGTTCAGCCCCGTGCTGCCGTGCGCGATCTGATGGCCCGCATTCGCCGCAACGAACGTGGTCCAGTCGGTCGTAGTCCCAGCGTCGGTGCCCGTCTTCGTCGTGTCCGAGAAGAAGGCATCCATGATCTCGGCGTCCTTCGCCCGATTCATGGAAGCCGCACCATTGCGAACGTAGGGACTCTCGAACGACACGATCGACCGGACGCCCACGTCGTCCTGCTTGTCGATCAGGTCCGCCCACTCGTAGTCGACCGGGAAGACCCAGCGCGAATCGTGGGGCGTCTCGATCAGCGGCGTGTCGGCGTGTCGCGTGGTGCGCTTCTGCGCGGTCACGCTGCCGACCTGGTTGATCATCTGTGCCGACTTGCCGGTCTTGTTCTCGACCGTGACCGCCATGCCGAAGCGGCAGTCTTCCTGCTGTGCGAGCAGGTTGACATTCGAGGCGTATTCCTCGGAATGTCCAACCGTGATCTCGGTACTCATTTTGTCACCTCATAGGTTTGGGAAAGCCTTGGTCTGGCTTGTCCGCCTATGAGGCGGGGCCGAATCATCGAAACGATTCGCTGGCCCGTGAGCGTCTTAGTCCGGGGGGCGCATGGCCTTGTCCCGAACTCCACTGCTCGCAGTGGGTTGTCAGCTATGCAGATAGCCTGAGAGGGGTCGAGAGTTTTCGCCCAACATTTCTAGTTGGAGTGGAAGGCGACCGTGTTGAGCTGATCGAGTTCGCGCTTCGCCGCAGCGTCCCCGCCCTGTGCACGCGCCATGAGTTCGTTGCCCTTGAGCTTCAGTTGGTCGCGAGCCGCAGCCGCCGTGAGGCCGAAGGGCATGTCCGCGGCACCGCCTCCCGTGTCACCCCTCGAAGGCTCGGCCGTGAGCCTGCCGAGCATGGCCCCGAGTTCCATCACGCCCCGGTAGCCGATGGCCCGCTCGACCGCGTCGATCGCCTCACCGTCCCAGCCGAGGACACCGAAGCCCTTCTTCGCGGCGAGCGTATTGGCCTCGAGTTCCGGCCCCCAATCCTTGTCGAGTTGGGTCTTCTGTGCGGACATCTCGGCGTTCAGCGCCTCGTGCTGCGCCACGGCCGACTGCTCAACGAACTCGGCCACCGCCCCAGCGAGTTCCTGTGCCTGTTGAGGAGTGGCCCCGATGCGGTGCGCGATCCCCGCGACGACGCCCTTGTCCACGTCCTGACCGTTGGCCTTGATGTCGCCGAGTTCGTAGCCGTCGGGCGTCTCGGGGACGCCCAGACGAGTGCGCCACTCGGCCATCTGCTCCTCGTTGCCTTGCTCGGGGATGCGGACGAGTTGATCGGCAGAGACGCCACGAAGCCGCTCGGTGTTGCGATAGCTCTTAAGCATCTCGCTCACCGGGTTCTCGGCCTTGTCCCAGCCCTTGTTCTGGATGAACGCGACCGAATCGGTATCGAGCCCGTTCGCCCACGAGGGCGTCTCCGGTGCCGCCTCGCCCGCCGTTGCCACTGCTTCCGATGCACTCGGTACGGGAGTCGCCTCGCCGCCCGTCGCTTCTGCCCCTGCCGTCTCCACCGCTGCCGCGGCTTCCCCTTCACTCATCCTTCGCCCCCTTCTCGTGATGCTCTCTTCTGGAGTTCGAGCACCGCGTCACCTCGCGTCGATACGAGATCCCACAATGCAAAGAACGCTTCCCTACGCCCCTCGGCACGGGCCAATGCAAGCGGATTGTTCAAGTCCTCGACTTCCCACACGCCGCAGAACTCGGCGAACCACGCCCACGCTGTCGTTGCGTTGGGGGTGTCGTCCCAAGCCTTCACCGCGCGCCACACATCGTGTGGACGGCGCTCGAACAGTCGCTTTAGCCCCTCAATCCGACTCAACCCGCCCCCGCTGCCGCCAGGTCACGCGCGGCACCCGCAAGCGGAGGCGCCTGAGCAGCCAACGCTTCAGCCTCCGCGGCTTCGGCCTGCTGCTGCCGAATCGCCTCCATGTCCTCTTCGGATCGGAAGAGTTTGGAGGGCACGCCTAGATCGTGGCCGTAGTGCTCGGCCGCCTCGTCAGCGTCGATCTTCATGAGCAGCGCAGGGTCGGCCTGGAGGAACGGGGCCATAACTTCTTGCCACCGGACGAACGCCGCGACCTCGTCGGCTCGCTGCATCCGCGTGGCGTCGCTCTCGTACTCGATCTCGTACTCACCATTGGCCTCGATGAGTTCGTCGGGGAACTCGGGCAAGAGGCCCTGCCGCTGGGCGATGCCCAGTTCCCGCTCAATGAGCGGCCCGAGGAACTCGGCCTGCTGTCGGCCAATCACGGGCGTGATGATCTGGCCCTTTTCCTTCGCTCGTTCGAGGACTTCCGTCGCCGTCATCTGCCGATCGGCGCTAAGGAACGAGTCGACCAGCGGCACAAGGAACGCCTCTTCGATGTTCTCGCGCAGCTTGTCCATCATGGCGTCGGTCATGTCGATCCGAGCACCCGTAATGAGCGGCTTGATGAGTTCGCGCCCCTCCGAGTCGAGCCCGCCCATGTTGATGGCCGACGAGTCGAGGCGGATCTTCTTCGCACCGCGACCTAGGCTGCGGTCGTCATGCACGAGGAGCGGCGGATCGGCCACCTTGCGACCCGAGCGCAGGAAGGTCTTCTGCATTTCCTGCAACGTGCACACGTCGGGGAGGGTCAGGATGCCCGGACCTCGGCCGTACATCTCGCCCGGGCTCACCGTGTAGCGACCCCAGATGTACGGGAACTCCTCGTATCCGCTGAGGCTGCCGATCGTGGTCCGGTCATCCACCGCCACATCGACCGACTCGAAGGGCTTGCCCTCCGGACCCGGATTTCCCCTGTCACGATCGCGGCGGGGACGCACGCAATGCACGTACTTGTGCGTGGCGAGCGGATCGTTTGAATGGGCCTTCGTGGCACAGTTCGGGGCGTCATTGCCCCACTTCTGCACCGCAGCACGCGCCGACAGTTCGTACTCGTAATAGACCGTATCTACGACGCCCTCGAAGCTCGTCTCAATCCACGTCTGCCCGACGTGGTTGTAGCGGTAACGGATACCCCCGTTCGCGCCCTCATCGACGAACAAGCAGCCGTTACCCGTCTGGCCCAGCGACTTGTTGTACTCGTATATCTGCCCGTAGAAGCGAGCCCGAGGGGAGTTCCGCAACCGGAACAACACGTTCTCGGCCTGCTCGAAGAAGTCACGGACAGCATCGCTGTCGTTCAACTTCTCATCCGTGGCCCGCAGCCGGTGCCACTTCTGCGTGCGGGGCGTCATGAACGCTTCCATCGCTGCAGTGAACTTCTCGAGCGCGTTGGCTGCCGTCTGCTCGAACAGATACTCGGTGCGCTTCTCACCCGAGGAACGCTGCCTGACGTTGAAGTCTCCGCCATGCGGGTTCATCACGTCGTGCACGTCTTGCCAAAGGTTGTCGAAGTTGTGGCGCTGCGACTTCAGCGTGTCGAGGCGGGCGAGGATCGTTTCTGCGGGGCTCTGCATCAGGCTGCACCCCCGAGAGTGCGCCTACCGATGCCGCCCCCACCGCCCAGCGTGCGGCTCCTACCACCCGATAGGATGTTGGCTGCAATGCCCTGAGGCCGGCTTGGTCGACGTGCACGGCTGGGGTTCTTCTCGGGCGCCTGCGGGGACGGCACCGATGGAGCGAGTCCGAGTTGCAGCCCTGTGCTCGTTCCGCTGATGAGTGCGGAGGCAAGGAAATCCTCACCCTTGCTCGAGAGGATGGACCCACTGCCCTCGGCCCTGATGGTCGGCCCTTGCGCTGCCGCTTGATTGATTGCGTCAACCGCGGCTTGACCCGTAAGGACACCGCTCGCTGTGCCTGTCGCCGTCGGGGTCAGAACGCCAGAGCCCGCAGCCGGGGCTAAAAGCGGGCTGGTCGATGTTGCGCTCGTTGCGGTCGGGGCCAACACGCCCGCACCGGCTGGGAGTTGACCAGCCACCGGAGCAGCCTGTACGGCCGCCTGCGTAATGCCCTGCGTCGCCGTCTGAGTGCCTGTCTGTACTGCCGTCGAGGTCGCCGGGCCGGCGAGTGTACCTGCCGCCGGTCCTGCCAGATAACCCCCGACACCCCCCGACGCCCCGCCGATCGCCGTGCCGATGGCACCCGCCTTCAGGATGTCGCCTTCCGAGTTTTCTTCATCCTCGGCGGCAATACCTGCGCTCACGCCTCCGCCCACGATCGACCCCAGGATAATCCCTGCTACGACGCCACCCACTACGCCACCCCCAGTGGCATCGACAGGCCATAAGCCGTGTCACGCCACCCTAAGCGCCGCAGATACCCTTCAGAGGCGTCGGCCCCCTCGCAGCGAACGAAACCGAGCTCAGATGCGCCCTCGGACTGCGCGTACTGGTAAATCCACTTCAACCAACGTCGAACGCCCCAATGACCTCGGGCCTTGGGGTTGACGGCGAGATGGACGAACCAAGTGGGGGAGATGCTGTAGTGCTCGAACCAGAACACGACGAGCGATCCCATACGGAACCAATCGGCGCCGGCGAGCTCATACGGCGTTACGGGACGCGGGAATCCCCACGCCTCCGCTTCTTGCGCCGCCTGGGCGATCTGGTCGCCCGTCTCGAGCTTCTGAAAGAGCCTCTCACCCACGCCGGAAGCGTGGGCACGGTCAAGGCTTTTGGCCCAACATTTCTATCGGACGCGCTTTCCGCTCTGCGTGTAGACCTCGACGGGTGGCCTGTTCACGCGGTTGCGGTGCGCTGCAACGATGATGCAGCAGCACCAGCCCATGACGAATGCGGCGAGGTAGGCCATCAGTCACATGATGGCGTATTCCTGCACCTCGGCGCCATCCTCGTCCCATCCAACAGGCTGTGCGTAGGTCAACGCCAGCGCATCAGCCCAATCGGGCGATTTCAGTCCGATCCGGCGCATGTCCTGCTTGCCCACAAGGCGCGTCTTCCGCGTCTTCTCGTCCACGCTGTATTCCTGCTGCGCGAGCTCGTCTTGAAGCTCGTCGTGGTCCTCGATGCCCAGACCACGGCCTATCTCAAGCTTCAGCGTGCCCCACATCTCCGCCCGCTTGTTGAACCACTGTGGGTCGAGTGACCGACCCCCGAAGTTCACTTCGACCACCTGCGGGAAGCCCAGCGCTCTGAGGCGGTCGACCACGCCTCCACCTAAACCGCCCCCGTCCACGAACACCGCCGCGGGCTTGTATTCCTTGATGGACGCCGCCACCTGCTCCGCCACGTCCTGTGTGTCCCAGCCCTTCATGTGCAGCGACGGGATCGACCGAGCGTCGCCACCCTTCCGGAATACGATCACGCTCTCATCGTCGCCGAACCGAGCCACATCGACTCCCATAACGAGAGCGTCTTTCAGCGTCCACACAGGCGTGCGTGTGCGGGCGTCTTCGATCTGGTCGACCGGGATGAGCTGCTCGGCGCTGGCCGACGGAGCGAGCCCCATGACGCGGACACGGAAGAAATCGGAATCCTCGCCCCAATCCTCGGCCCACTCCGCAATCTGGGCCTTGTTGGTCATCTTCGCGTATCGAGAGTCGATGCAGCGCGTCCACCACCGCTTCGATCTTCTCGTAAACAGCGAGTTAAAATACCCCGTGGGCTTCGTTCGGTTCCCGAAGCAGAACATCATGGGCTCGCCATCGGTAAGCCCACCCTCGGCGACCTCGAAGATTTCATCAGGAACGCCACTCGACTCGTCCATGACATAGAACGAAGTCGACTGCGCGTTGTGCTGCCCTGCAAATGCCTCACTGTTCTCTTTGCGGGCAGTCAGGAAGTCCGCGCGCCACGACTTCCTGTCCTCGCTGTGAACGATCTTCGTCGTGTCCACGTCGAACCAGTGGGAGCAAATCGACCGAGTCGCCCACTTCTGGAGTTCGGGGATCGTCTTCGTCTGGAGCTGCGTGACGGTCGAGGCGGTCACAGAGCCCCGGCACCCAGGGCGGGTGGACATAATCCAGAGAATCCCCCAGGCGACGAGTGCGGACTTCCCGATGCCGTGGCCTGAGCCGACCGCCATACGGACAGGGAGCACCGACGTGTGCCCATCGAATGCACGCCGCTTAACCTGCTCCCCAAGTTCCACGAGGAACTCTCGCTGCCACTCATCAGGTCCGGTCTGGCCTTCGAGATCTCCGCTGCCCCACGCGAAGGCGTACTCGACGAAGCCGAGCGGATCTTCGATGAATCGGGAGAGGTCATCGGCGAGTTCCGCCTCGATCTCCGGTGCGACCTCAGCCACTCTCGCCGCTCTCACGCATCCGAGCGCGGGCTTCTCTCATGCGCTCTGCCACTCGTGCTCCGTCGGCGGGGTCTACCTCAAGGGCTTGAGGCAGCATCTTCTGCAAGAGCGCCATAAAGGCCCGCGGGTTCTGGTCGGCGTGGTCAACAAGGTAGTCGACGCCGCCCTTTTGCTCGAACGCCTGCCAGACCATCTCGCGCATGTCGCGCGTGACCTTGTTCGGGACACCCTTCGGCCTACCCGGACCTGGTGTGCCCTTCCCGATGCCAGTCGTTTTACCCGGTTTCTTTTTTGCCGCCACAGGCCGCCCTCAGGCCCATCAGAGCGTCCCCGAGTGCTTGCGCCCCTCGGCCTTCGCTTGCTGGATTGAGCCTTCGACGATGGCGTCCACCGCCTCTTCCGCCGTCTTCCCGACGAACATGAGCGCCTCGACCTGGGCCGCGCGCAGTTCGCCCGTGTAGAACGGATCATCGTAGACCCGGATGTCACGGGGGACGCCCTGTTTGTTGGCCTTGGCAAGCAGGATGGCTCGGAAGGCGGGTCGCCTCGGGTCTTTCGGCTCGGTGGCTTTTCCCGCTGCGACGGGACGGGATGCGGACTTCGGCTCGCTCTTGGCTGCCTTGGCCTCGGTGCCGGTCTTGGTGGTCGCTCGCTTTTTCCGTGCTGCCATCCTGGGAATCCCCCCTGAGGCAGAGATCGAATCACGGGGGCAAGCGTTTGGCCCAACATTTCTAACCCGAGTTGGGGTCCGTCTCGCGTGCGAAGGCTTTGGCCGCACAGTCGGCACAGACTTTGAATTCAGGCCGCCGCTGCTTCGGGTAGCGGTAGAAACTCCACATATCGCCGCACTCCTCGCATGTGGCTGTGACCCGAGAGCGGCATTCGTTGGGGCGACGCCACAGGAGCGCCCTCCCCTCGCCGTCGATCCGTTCGGTTTCAGTCGCTTTATGTACACCCACGATGAGGCCCCCTTTCCCACTCGTCCGTGTGCCATATAACAGGCTGCCGCGGCCCGATCTCGACATCGCATCCGTCGGGCTTCCCTACCACACACACAACCCGCACCATTTCCGCTTCGGGGTCGCGTCGAACTTCAGATCCGTAGACAACCGTCGAACCTTGTCGTCCACGCACCCTCAGGGCGTCCGTTGAGAGAGGCTCGACCGTAAACCCCTTCGACTCGAGTCGGAGCCAGAACTCACCCTTCCTGATGTCCATCAATCGCCCCCCCCGCCCATCATGTGAGCCCACAGGTTAACGACC
>CAZVUM010000084.1:0-5152 GCA_964629575.1 uncultured Acidimicrobiales bacterium
TCGAAATGTGCTGGCCCACGGTGAGGTGCCCGTGGTTGGCCAGCCAGAGGAGTCGACCGTCCCCGAGGGATGCGGCGAGCCGCTCGCCGGTCGCGAGATCGGTGACGTTGAGTTCAACGCCGTCGAACACGCCCTGCCGACCGACGAACGCGCATGCCTCCTGGCTGCTCATCGGGAGCGGCTGGAGCGCCGCGGCATAGGGCGTGCCGTACGGGGTGTGCATGTGGATGGCACCGACGACGTCGGGCCGTGCCAGGTGGATCGGCTGGTGGATGTAGAACGCGGCGCGGTTGATGTCGAGATCGCCTTCGACCACGTCGCCGTCGTGGCCGACCAGCACCAGGTCGTCGACGGACGCTTCGCCGAAGGGCGCGCCGTAGCCGAGAAGCCAGAAGCAGTCGGTGCGCTCGGGATCGCGGGCGGTGATGTGGCCCGATCCGTCGGCACCCCATCCCCCTGAGGCCATGATCCGGTAGCCGAGCGCAGCATCGCGTTTGCGCTGGAGTCGTTCGGCATCGAGGTCGTCGTGAACCGGCGGCTCACCGCCGATGTCGAGCCGGTCCTGTGGCATACGCCCAGTGTTCCACACCCCCTTCTGCCAGCTTCCACGGCGACTGGAGTCACCGTGTGAGCTGGCAGAAGGGTGGATGACGGTGGAGGTGAAGGACCTAACGTTGGGCCGATGAGCGATCAGGGCGAAGTCGTCGTCGACCACCAGGCGCTGCGGGCCTTCATCACCGAAGTGTTCGAGCACGCGGGGTGCTCGCCCGGTGAGGCGGGACGGATCGCAGACAACCTGGTCGATGCCAACCTGACCGGCCACGATTCGCACGGCGTGATCCGCGTCAGGCGCTACGTCGACTGGCTGATCCACGGCGTCCAGTACGCTGATCAGGAGCTGTCCACGCTCATCGACGAGGGGCCGCTCGTGCTCGTCGACGGCCAGTACGGCATGGGCCAGACCGTTGGGCCGCTCGCCGTCGATCTCGGCATCGAACGCTGCCGTGAGCACGGCCTGGCCATCGTGGCGCTGCGCCGGGCTGGTCACCTCGGCCGCATCGGGGAATACGCCGAGACCGCCGCTGCCGCCGGCCTGGTGTCGATCCACATCGTGAACGTCGCCGCGAGCCGGCTGGTGGCACCCTTCGGTTCTCGCAGCCGCCGCATGGGGACCAACCCGATGGCGTTCGGGGTTCCGCGCACCGACGGGCCTCCGGTGATCCACGACTTCGCCACCTCGGTGGTAGCGGAGGGCAAGGCGATGGTGGCCCTCCATGGCGGGCCGGCCGTTCCTGATGATGCGCTGGTGGGCGAGGACGGCCGGGTCACAGGGGACCCTTCGGTTCTGTACGAGATCGTGCCCGGCAAGACCCCCAATACCGCTGGAGGCACCGGCGCGCTCCGGGCCATGGGAGAGCACAAGGGCAGCGGACTGTCGGTCATGTGTGAGCTGCTCGCCGGCGCGCTGACAGGCGGAGGAACAGCGTCCCCGACGACGGAGCGCTTCTCGAACGGAATGCTGTCGGTCTACGTCGACCCGGGCCGCATCGACCCAGATGACGGGTTCACCGCATCGGTCACCGACTACATCGACTGGTTCCTCGATGCGGACACCACCGCCGACAACGACAGGGTGCGCCTGCCAGGCGACAAGGAGCGTGAACGACGGGCCGACCGCGAGGCCAACGGGCTCACCATTCCCGCTGACGCCTGGGCATCGATCGTCGGCGGTGCGGAGCGGGCGGGAATGACTCCCGAGCAGATCGCCGCTCACACGTCCTGATCGCGCCGCAGCGGCGGGCGCAGTGGGCAGGCCTCAGAGGCCAGGCGCCGAGTCGTCGAGTCCGAGCATCACGCGACCGGCCAGCTCCATCACCGGTTCGCCCACCATCATGTGCTGGGTTGCGACGTGCACATCGCGGAAGTTGCGCTGGAGCAGGCTGTCGTCGAACACCGATGTGCCGCCCACAACGGTGTACATCTCGTCGGCGACCTCGACGGCTGTATCTACGGCGTGGACGACCGCTGTTCGCATGAGGCGCCGATGCTCGACGGTGGGCCGCCCGGTCTGAACCGCTTCCCAGACCGCTTCGGTGTTGGCGTAGAGGAGTGCTCGTGCGGCGCGGAGCTTCACATCGGCCTCGGCGAGCACCCGATGGAGGTTGGACCGGTGGGCGAGCGTTCGCCGAGCCCCCATGGGCGTCTTCTCCTCGGCGGTGGCGACCACCTCGTCGATGGACGCCCGAGCCATCCCGAGGCAGAGCGCCCCGATCGGCAGGCACAGCGTGGCGAACTGGGGGAAGCGGTAGATCGGATCCGAGGCATACTCTGACCGCCGGCTGGGGTCGGTGACCCGCTGGCTTGGGAGGAAGAGTTCCCGCGCGTGGTAGGTGCTCGACCCGCTGCCGCGCAATCCGCTCACGTGCCAGTTGTCCTCGATGTCGATCTCGTCGGGGCGAAAGTACGCCCGTGCGTCGAACGGGTCGCCGTCTGGCGGCTGCACCATGACCCCGCCCGAGATCCACTCGGCGTTGTGGCAGCCGGACCCCCAGGCCCAGGTTCCGTCGACGACGTAGCCATCCTCGCCGTCGAGGCGTGCGGGCGTGGCGGTGCCGGTCGCAGCGAAGACTCCACTGGTGATGACGTTCGGGTCCTCGAGCATCTCTGCCAACTGCGCCTCGTCGAGACCGACGAAGGTGTACTGGCTCGTCGCGCCGATGAAGGCGCACCAGGCCGCGGAGCCGTTTCCCGATCCCAGGATCTCGCAGACCTCGGCCATCGTGGCCGGTCCGGTTCCTGTGCCACCCAGCCCTTCGGGCGCACACATTCGGTAGAACCCGGCATCGGCGAGGCGTCGGGCCAAGTCCTGTGGAAGATGGCGAGTTGCGTCGATCTCCTGGCCGCGTTCGCGCAGCTCCGGAACGAACTCCCGGGCCGCGTCGATGAGCTGGCTCGCGTCGACGGCGACCATCAGATGGGCTCCGGCATCAATTGCTGTAGCCGCTCAGCGAAGCGCCTTCGTCGGCGAGACGGGCCAGCAGGGGCGAGAGCTCCCAGTGCTGGCCGCCGAGGGACTCGCCGTACTGACGGATCTTGCCGACCACCTCAGCCAGCCCGACCGAGTCGGCCCAGAACATCGGGCCGCCGGTGTACATCGGCCACCCGTAGCCGTTGATCCACACGACGTCGACGTCGCTACCCCTGATCGCGATGCCCTCTTCGAGGATCTTCGCACCCTCGTTGACCATCGGATACAGGAGGCGCTCGAGGATCTCCTGATCAGTGACGTCGCGCTGTTCGACGCCCTTCGCGGTCGCGAAGTCGCGGATCATCTGCTCGACCTCGGGGTCGGGGCTCGACGCCCGGGTGTCGGGATCGTAGGTGTAGTAGCCGCGGCCGTTCTTCTGACCGCGACGACCCGACTCACAGAGGATGTCGCGGACCGTTTCGGACTTGGAGGTCTCCTCGCTCCAGCCGATGTCGAGGCCCGCCAGGTCCGACATGGCGTAGGGGCCCATGGGGAAGCCGTAGTCGTAGATGACCCGGTCCACCTGGTCGGGGGTCGCACCCTCGAGGATGATGCGGTCGGCCTCGAAGCGACGCTGGGCGAGCATCCGGTTGCCGATGAACCCGTGGCACACGCCGGACACCACGGGGACCTTGCCGATGGTCTTGGCCATCGTCATGCACGTTGCGAGAACCTCGGGTGCGGTCTTGTCGCCGCGGACCACTTCGAGCAGCTTCATCACGTTGGCCGGGCTGAAGAAGTGCAGCCCGATCACGCTCTCGGGACGGCTGGTGCTCGCTGCGATCACGTTGACGTCGAGCGCAGACGTGTTCGACGCCATGATCGAACCGGGCTTGCAGATGCCGTCGAGGTCGGTGAACACCTGCTTCTTCAGGTCCATGTTCTCGAAGACAGCCTCGATCACGATGTCGCATTCGGCGAAGTCACCCATGTCGAGCGAGCCGGTGATCAGACCCATCCGCTCCTCTACCTCATCGGAGGTGAGGCCGCCGCGCTTGGCGGTGCGCTCGTAGTTGCTCCTGATGACTGCCAGGCCGCGTTGGAGAGCCTCCTCGTCGCGCTCGACCATCGTCACCGGAATGCCGGCGTTGGCGAAGTTCATGGAGATGCCGCCACCCATGGTGCCCGCGCCGAGAACGCCCGCTGTGCCGATCGGAATCTGGGGCGTGTCCTTGGGGATGTCCGGAATCTTGTTCGCGGCGCGCTCAGCGAAGAAGTAGTACTGCTGCGCCGACGACTGGTTGCCGCGCATCACCTCGCCGAACAGCTCCTGTTCCTTGGCGAGGCCCTCGTCGAAGGGCAGGTTGACCGCCGCCTCGACGCACTGCACGTTGTACTCGGGCGCCATGAAGCCACGGGTCTTGCGGGCGATGCTCGCCCGAAAGTCGGCGAAGAGCTCCGGGCCGACGCCTTCGAGCTTGTCGCTGCGATCGCGGATGCGCAGGCGGGGAAGGTTCTCGGCGACGGCCCGCTCGGCGAACGCGACGGCGCCCGCTTCGAGGTCGTCGACGATCTCGTCGATGAGCCCGCAGTCGAGTGCCTCGTCGGTTCCGATGGGATCGCCGCTGGTCATCATCTGCAGGGCCTTGGGTGCGCCGGTGATGCGGGGGAGACGCTGGGTGCCGCCGGCGCCTGGGAGGAGGCCGAGCTTCACCTCCGGAAGGCCGAACTGGGCAGTCGGAACGGCGACCCGGTAGTGGGCACAGAGCGCGACTTCGAGGCCGCCCCCGAGGGCAGTGCCGTGGATGGCGGCGACCACCGGCTTCGAGCAGTTCTCCATGGCGTCCTGCGCCGACTGAAGCGACGGCGGCTTGGGAGGCCCGCTGAACTCGGTGATGTCCGCACCGGCGATGAAGGTGCGCCCGTCGCAGATGACCACGATGGCGGTGGCGTCGCTCTCCTCGGCCTGGGTGACGCCGTCGAGAATGCCCTGCCGGACGTGGAAGCTGAGCGCGTTCACGGGCGGGTTGTCGATGATGACGAGGGCGATGTCGCCCCGACGTTCGAGCCGGACGGACTCTGTGATCTGTGTCATGGCCAGGAGACTATTCGGCGCGGAATGACTCGGCAGGTGAGCTGGAGTCGCAGGCGGACACCGGTGGCCGGGAACCACTCGACCTCTGG
>CAZVUM010000084.1:5252-18091 GCA_964629575.1 uncultured Acidimicrobiales bacterium
GCGATGTCGGGCTTCTCGGAGTCCCAGTCGTCTGGAACCTGGCTCTGGTGGTGTTTGATCGCGTCGAGCTTGGTCAGGAAGGGCGCCTCGCCCTCGCAGTAGTGGGTGAGGGCTGCACGGGCGGAGGCGAAGGTTTCGTCGATGTCGCCGTATCCGACGTCGTCGAGCTCGGCCAGGTACTCGCGGTCGTAGGTCGCCTCCATCACGAACGCCGCTCCCAGCGTCGCCGCGCCGTGGTGAGCCAGGCGGTGCACCTGAACGTGGTCGGGATGGCCATACGTGCCGTTGGCGTCATAGCCCACCACGGCGTGGATCTGCTCGTCGGCGAAGAGCCCCAGCAAGCGACCCGTGGCCTCGTCGAGGTCGGCGTTGCAGAAGGCCGCCGGGTCGGCGGTCGTCTCCGTGTCGGCCATCCCCGAGTCGGCGTACCCGAGCCATTCCACCCGATGCGCACCGAGAACCTCGTTGGCCGCGAGCGCCTCACGGGTTCGCCGATCGCCCAACGACTCGCCCCCCAGGTCCTGGTTGGTTTCACCCGCGTCGCCGCGTGTCCCGTACGCCACGAGCACCCGAAACCCCGCCGCTGCAGCGGCCGCCATGGTCGTCCCCGTGAGGATGCACTCGTCGTCGGGATGAGCGTGGAGGAACAGAAGCGTCCGCGGCATGGCGACAGACGCTAGCGGCGAGCCACCGGATCGGGTTCGGCGAGAGTGGAGTTGCTCCGGCGTGGGTGGGTATCGGCACCCCACGGTGAGCTGCGTCGGAACGGACTGGCCTTGCCCACACAGGCCACTAACATTTCAGCGCTCGTGAAGGGAGCGCCTGTGAGCGACAAGCCGGATCCCATGACGGTGCCGTTCGGCACGGTTTTCTGCGACTACATGGCAACGGCCAGGTCGACGGGAGGCGACTACGTGTACGGCGGTGAGGTCGAGCCGTACGGCGACTTCACGATGAGTCCGGCGGCGCACGTGCTGCACTACGGCAGTGCCATCTTCGAAGGGCTGAAGGCCCACAGGCAGAGCGATGGCAGCCTGGCGATCTTCCGGCTCGACGACCACGTCGCCCGCATGGGCCAGTCCGCCGAGAAGCTGAGGCTCCCGGTCCCCGATGCGGCAACGCTGCGGAAGATGATCATCGACGCCTGCGAGTCCAACGCGACCGAAGTTCCAGAGCCGCCGGGCAGCCTGTACATCCGCCCCACGATCATCGGGACCGAGCCCAACATCGGGGCGGCGGCGACGCCGAGCAGTGAAGCGCTCATGTACGTCGTGAACTGCCCGGTTGGCGACTACTTCAAGGGCGGTGTGCGTCCTCTGACGCTGTTGATCGAAGACTCGATTCCCCGCACGACCCCGCAGTTCGGGATGGTGAAGTCCGGCGCCAACTACGCGATGGCCCTCGCCCCCACGCTCGACGCGATGGAGAAGAACCCGGCGATCGACCAGATCCTCTTCGCAACCGGAGGCGACATCACCGAGACGGGGGCGTCCAACTTCTTCCTCTGTGACGGGGACAAGGTGGTGACCCGCCACCTCGACGCCTCCTTTCTCCACGGTGTCACCAGGGCGTCGGTGATCACGATCGCCAACGACATGGGCTACGACGTCGAAGAGCGACCGATCGCGATCGACGAGCTCGCCGAGTGGGCCGCAAACGGCGAAGCGTTCCTGTCCGGAACGGCAGCCGTTCTCGCGCCGGTCGGCACGATGATCGTGGATGGACGCGAGCTCACGGTCGGCGATGGGCAACCCGGCGAGAACACCATGAAGCTCCGCCAAGCCCTGGTCGACATCGCCGGTGGGCAGGCCGAGGATCCGCACGGTTGGCGAACTCCGATCGAGGGCTGATCGTGGCCGGCGATGCCTCGGCGGCTCGCACCGTGAGCTGGACGGCGATGGAGCATGGGGACCGCGCCGACTACGAACTGCTGGCAAGGGAATTCGAGTCCCACACCAAGGCGGCCCTGGTCGACAACCTCATCGGCATGCTGAACCTGCTGAAGGGCCCCACCCTCGGCTACCAGACCGACCGCTACAGCCACAGCCTCCAGTCGGCGACCCGCGCTCTTCGAAACGGCGAACGCATCGACCTGATCGTCGGTGCGCTGCTTCACGACGTGGCCGACGGTTTCGCACCCGAGAACCACAGCGCCGCTGCCGCCACGATCCTCGAGCCATACGTTGACGAGGGCACCCACTGGGTGGTCGAGCACCACGGGCTGTTCCAGGGGTACTACTACTTCCATCACCACGACGGAGACCGGAACGCTCGGGAGCGGCACGCCGACAACCCGTTCTACGACGAGTGTGTGCATTTCTGCGAGAGCTACGACCAGAATTGCTTCGACCCGTCGTATGACGTGCTGCCCATCGAAGAGTTTCGCCCGCTCCTGGACGAGGTCTTCGCCAGGCCGTCGGGCGTGCCAGGTGTCGCACCGGTGCAGGACTCACACAGATCGACAGAGGGGGAACGATGACGCTCGAGGTCGAGACGACCGCAACGGAGGGTCCCGAGGGCAAGGGGTGGGTCGACCACCTCGGGTTCCTCGGACCGCTCAAGCCTGGGACCGGCGGCCGCCGCGACCCGGTCGGTGAGTTCCCCACGGGACCCAACATCGGCACTCGCTTGCCGGACATCGTCGCCACCGACTCGGCCGGCGAACGCATCGACGTCCACGCCGATCGCGACGACAAACCCGCCGTGGTGCTCTTCTACCGCTCGGCGGTGTGGTGACCGCCGTGCCGCACGCAGCTCGTGGAGCTGCAGAAGGAGATTCACCTCCTCCGCGAGGCGGGAGCCGAGCTGTACGCGGTCAGCTACGACGAACCGGACGCGCTCGCCGACTTCGCCGCGGAGTTCGGGATCACGTACCCGTTGCTGTCGGATCCCGACAGCGAGGTCATTCGCGACTACGGCATCCTCAACACCCTCGTTCCTGAGGACGACCATCCCTGGTACGGCATGCCGTTCCCTGGCGTCTACGTGACCGACTCCGCCGGCACGATCACGGCGAAGTTCTTCGAGAGTCATCTGGCACTTCGGCCCACTGTCCAGCAGCTGGCGCGGGCGGTGTCCGGCCACGACGTTGCCTCCGAGCTCGGTCCCCTCGACGCCCCACCCGACGAGGTCGAGCTTGCCGTCACGATGTCGACCGAACCGCTGGCGCCGGGCGTCTGGCGAGACGTGACCGCCACATTCCGGCTGCCGGCCGGGCAGCACATCTACGGCGAGCCGGTTCCGGCTGGCATGGTTGCGACCGGGTTCGAGCTGGACGAGGGCGTGATCGGCCTCCAACCGTCCACCCCGGACACCTCGCTCCACGTCCTCGACGGCACGGGCCAGGAGCTACAGGTGTATGAGGGCGGCTCGAACGGGGTCGTGCGGATCCACCAGCCGGTCGCGATGAGCGGAGGAATGGCGACGCGCGACGCCGGCGACAGGATCGTGACCATCAGTGGTGCCGTTCGCTTCCAGGCCTGCGACGCCCAGGTATGTGGCATCCCGCAGAGAGTTCCGTTCAGCTTCGAGGTCCCACTCGGCCGCGTCGTCATGCCGCACCCGGCCGAGGAGGGTGACGGAACCATGGACTTCCGGAAGCACTTCGCAGCCATGAGCGAGCGCCGGACCACGTGACGCCCATCGAAATCGCGACCTGGTCGGAGATCGGCGACCGCGAGCCCTACGGGGTCACCGTCCTCGGCGTCGAGCTCGTGATCGTGCGCTACGACGACGAGGTCAGCGTCCTCTATGGCCGCTGCCAACACCGCGGTGCGCTGATGGCCGACGGCCGGATCGACGGCGACAACATCGTGTGCGGTGTCCACGGATGGGACTTCCGGTACGACACCGGCGTGTCGGTCTACGCCAACGACGAGCGGCTGGCGAAGTTCTCGGCGTGGGTCGAGGGCGATCGGGTGATCATCGACGGCGATGAGCTGACCACATGGCTCCAGACGCACCCACAGCCGTGGAACGACGATGCGTACCAGGGTCGGTACCAGGACCCGCACGGAACCGCCGACGAACCCCACACGGGCCTGATCCGTCAGCTGGCGGCCGACGGCCTCAGCAAGCTCGGCCATCATGGCGCGGTCACCTCGATGGGCGTCAGCCGCACCGAACTCCCTCGGTGGGACGACATCCAGTTCGTCACAGCTCAGCTGGCGACCCGTCCGCTGCTCGACGATGCGGCGGTCGACACCGCCGTGGTGATCGGCCCGCAGGCCGCCAAGCCGCTGCGGCTCGAGATCCCGATGTTCGTCTCGGACATGTCGTTCGGAGCCCTGTCGGAGGAGGCCAAGGTGGCTTTGGCCACCGGAGCCGAGCTCGCCGGAACCGGAATCTGCTCCGGGGAGGGCGGAATGCTGCCCGAAGAGCAGGCGGCCAACTCCCGGTACTTCTACGAGCTGGCCTCAGGACGCTTCGGCTGGAGCCTCGACAAAGTGCGCTATGTCCAGGCGTTCCACTTCAAGTTCGGGCAGGGGGCCAAGACGGGGACCGGCGGTCACCTGCCCGGCATCAAGGTGCGTGGGAAGATCGCCGAGGTGCGCGGTCTCGAACCGGGTACCGACGCCATCTCACCGGCAACCTTTCCCGACATCGCAGACACAGCGGCGTTCGCGGACCTGGCGTCGGCAGTGCGTGAAGAATCGGGTGGCATCCCGATCGGGGCCAAACTGTCTGCGCAACACATCGAACAAGACATCGACGCAGTCCTGGCTTTCGGCGCCGACTACGTGATCCTCGACGGTCGCGGTGGTGGCACGGGAGCGGCGCCGCGCATCTTTCGCGATCACATCTCGGTGCCGACGATCCCGGCCCTGGCTCGCGCTCGACGTCACCTGGACCGATCGGCTCCCGACGTCACGCTCGTCATCACCGGCGGCCTGCGCACCCCCTGGGACTTCGCCAAAGCGTTGGCGCTGGGCGCCGACGCGATCGCCGTGTCCAACGCCGCAATGCAGGCGATCGGCTGCATTGGGATGCGGGCCTGTAACACCAACAACTGTCCGGTGGGGATCGCCACGCAGAGAGACGATCTGCGGGCTCGGCTCATCGTGCAGGACGCAGCCGAGCGGCTGGCCCGCTTCTTCGGCGCATCGGTGGAGCTCATGGGAGTGATGGCCCGGGCCTGTGGGCACGACAACCTCTCGGACTTCTCCGCCGAGGACCTGACCACGTTCGACCGCGACATGCATCACCTCACGGGCATCGCGTACGGAGGCGTGCACGCGGGGACGGGGATCGACTAACCATCTGGGATGCACGTCGGCGTCGTTCCCATCAACTCGGCCGCCTACCTGGACCCGCGTTTTCTACGCGACTTTGCCCAGTTGCTCGAAGGGCTCGGCTACGAGTCCGTGTGGACCTTCGAGCACGTGATCATCCCGCACGAGTACGAGAGCCGGTATCCGTACAGCCCCACCGGCAAGCTCGCGGTGCCTCCGGACTCCGGTTTCACCGATCCATTGATCGCGCTCACGTTCGTCGCGGCCGCAACCGAGCGTCTCAGACTGGGCACCGGGGTCAACATCTTGACCCAGGTCAACGCCCTCTACATGGCCAAGCAGGCGTCGAGCCTCGATCACCTGTCGGACGGTCGGTTCATGCTCGGGGTGGGGGTCGGTTGGCTCGAGGAGGAGTTCGACGCGCTCGGTGTGCCCTTCGACCGGCGCGGTGCTCGGGCCGATGAGTACATCGACGCGATGCGGAAGTGCTGGACCGGCGAGGATGTGGACCACTCCGGCGACTTCCTGGACTGGCATGGGTTCAGGATGCTCCCCACACCGGTTCAGAAGCCGAGCCTGCCCATCGTGATCGGCGGGACCACCGATCCCGCCATCCGCCGCGTCGTGTCGAAGGGCGATGGCTGGTACGTGATCCACAAGGACCTGGACGACTTCAGGCACCACATCGACCGCCTGCACGCAGAATGCGAACGCCAGGGCAGGGACCCCGCAGAGATCGAGCTCACCGCGTACTGGAACCATCACCGCGAGGGTCTCGACGGCCTGCAGGTGTACGCAGATCACGGCGTGACACGTGTATTGGTCAACACGGCTGCACTTCGCATGGGACGCCCCGATGAGGCCGTGACCCAGTTCGCAGCCGAGGTATTGCCCGCGGCTGCCGAGATCGGCAACAACGCCAACTGAGGGGGACGGAATGCACATTCGCTTGCGACAGGTGGCCATGGTCGGTGACGACTACGACGGCGTCGAGGCCCAGCTGCGAGATGGTTTCGGTCTCGGCGTCGCCTACCGGGATCCTGGCGACCGCCCAGGGCGAGAGGCAGGCGTGAGCCCTTTCGGGCTGCGCAACTTCGTGATGCCCATCGGCGATCAGTTTCTCGAACTGGTGACCCCACAACCGGACGCTGGCAGCACGGCCGGTGGGCGGTACATCGAGCGCCGCGGTGGTCCGGGTGGGTACATGTTGATCTTCCAGGTTCCACGCGACGACTTTCCCGGTTACGTCGAACGGGTCAAGGAGATGGGGATCCGAATCGTGGCCGGCGACGGCATCGCCGACGACACGAGCGAAGCGATTCACCTGCACCCCAAGGACCTGCCCGGCTGCATCACAGAGATCCGCTGGTGTGAGAACGAGGACGTCAGCGACGGCGACTGGTGGCCGGTGGAGAAGACCTGGCGCGAGCACAAGAACACCGATGTGATCGACGGGATCGGAGGGGCGGAGATCCAGTCAGACGATCCGGCGGGCCTGGCCCAGCACTGGGCCGATGTTCTGGGCTTGCAGGTGGTTGACTCCGATGGTGCGCCGGCGATCATCGTGGACGACGCAGTGGTTCGATTCGTCGAGTGCGCCGACGGACGGCCGGAGGGTCTCGGTGCGATCGCGCTGTCGTCGGCTGATGTCGAAGCGGCAGCCGAGAGGGCTGCGGCCGCAGGGGCCGACGTCGACGGCGAGACGGTGGTCATCAACGGCTTGCGGATGCACCTGCGCGCCGGCGCCGAGGAGCACTGAGCCATCACATGAGCGACGCACGGATCAACTACGTCGAGCTCGCCGGGCCCGCGATGGAAGCCACCAAGGCGTTCTACGCCGCAGCGTTCGGCTGGGAGTGGCAGGAGTACGGACCCGAGTACGCGGCAGCGTGGTCGGGCGAGACCGAGATCGGTCTGAATGCCGGGGCCCAGGTGGCCCCGCCGCACGAGGCTGGGGAGCAGAGCGGCGTCGGCCCGCTCGTCCTGTTCCAGACGTCGGATCTCGGAGCCTGTGTGTCAGCTGTCGAGGCCGCTGGCGGCACGATCACCTCGGCGCCGTACGACTATCCCGGGGGCCGGCGCTTCCATTTCGCCGATCCGAGCGGAAACATCCTGGGCGCATACGCGCACGGCGGCTGACCGCGGGTCGCGACCGAGGTCGCTGCTGAGCTGGATCAGGTCGTGAAGCCGAGTCGCCGGTCCCGCTCCACCGACTCGGGATTGCGAGTTGCGGGGTCACCGAGCCCGCCGCCGCCGGGGAACTCGACCGTCAGCCGGCGGTCCCCGGGAATCACGCTGTTGCCCTTCGCCTTCACTTCTGTCCCGTCGTCGAGCGACAGCCGGCCCGTGGCACCCGGCTCGCCGCCGTGGCGCCCGCGAGCGGGGTGAACCACCCGTTCGTATGTGGCGCTGATCGTGAAGTCCCGTCCCTGACGGTTCTCCAGCTCGATCACCTGGCCGAGGCCGCCACGGTGAGCGCCTGCGCCACCCGAATCGGGGCGAAACTCCTTGCGCCAGAACACGAGCGGCGACACGAGCTCGTTGATCTCGACGGGCATGTTGCGCACGCCGCTCGGGAACGCGGTGGCGTTGAGGCCGTCCTGATCTGGGCGCGCACCGGCACCACCCGAGTGGAAGCTCATCATGATGAACGTGCCGTCCGCATCGGCCGCCTCGGGACGCCAGGGGCCCGTGGCGAGAAGGTTCCACAGCGATGACGTGCCCTCGGCGGGAACCCGCTCCGGGAGGGCCTGAGCGAGGCAGCCGAAGACCGCGTCGGGAAGCATCTGGCCCATCACGTGGCGGACGTTGACGGCCGCAGGGTGCGGTGCGTTGAGGATGCACCCCTCGGGAGCGGTGACCCGCACAACTTCGAGTGAACCGGTGTTGTTGGGGATCTGCGGACCCACGATGCACCGGACACCGAACGAGGTGTAGGCGTCGGTGTAGGCCATCGGAACGTTGATCCCGTGGGGAACCTGATCCCCGGTCCCCGTGAAGTCGACGTCGATTCCGGTGGGGCCGATGGCGAGAGTGGCCACGATGTCGATCGGCTCGTCGATTCCGTCGACGCGCATGGTGGAAGTCCATGTGCCGTGCGGGAGCTCGGCGATCACCGCCAGCATTGCCTCCCGCGAGGCGTTGAGGATGTGGTCGCCGAGCTCGTCGAGGTCGTCGAGGTCGTACTCGTCCATCATCGACAGCAGCCGCTTGGCTCCGATGTCGTTGCAGGCACACAACGAGTGGATGTCGCCGATCACCTGCACCTTGTCGCGCACGTTGGCCTCGATGATCGCCACGACATTGGGATCGAACTCGCCGCCGCTCGCGAACTTCATGATCGGGAGGAAGAGCCCCTCGTGGAAGATCTCCTTGGACGACGTGGTGAAGCCCGCACCGCCGATGTCCACCACGTGGCTGGTGCATGCGAAGAGCGCCACGACCCGACCGTCGCGGAACACCGGTGTCACCACGACGATGTCGAAGAGGTGGCCGGTGCCGCGCCAGGGGTCGTTGGTGAGGTAGATGTCCCCTGGCGCCATCGTTGCGATGGGGAACTCCTCGAGGAAATGCAGCACCGACGACGCCATCGAGTTGACGTGGCCGGGAGTCCCGGTGACCGACTGGGCGAGCATTCGCCCCTCTGGATCGAATACGCCGGCGGAGAGGTCGCCCGCCTCGCGGGTCGACGTGCTGAACGCAGCCCGGACGAGGGTGGTCGCCTGCTCTTCGACCACGCTGATGAGCCGATTCCACATGATGTCCCGGCGGACTTCGTCGAGGCCGGCTGTGCTGCTGTCGGTGATCGTCATCGCGCCCGTCTCTCCTCGGCCCCGGTGGTGCGAACGATGAGGTGCCCGCCGGCCACCCGCTGGACGTCGCTGCCCTCGGGTACGACGGTAGTCGTCTGGTCTTCGACCACCAGGAGCGGCCCAGGGATCGGGTGGGCCCCCACGGCGCCCCGGTCGATGATCCGCGTGTCGATCTCGCGCCCGGAGACCGGGTCGATGACCGTCGCGGTGCCGAGATCAGCCAGACCCACGTCCACCAGGTCGGCGTCGGCCCACTGCGAGGGCGGGACCACCGTTCGTACCGTGAGGAGCCAGGTGAGAGCCTCGACCTCGAGCCCGGGAATGTCGCGGGTGTACAGCTCGCGGTACGACTCGACGAAGCGGCTCTCGAGGGTCCGGCGGATGACGTGGTCGGACGGGCGGCTCGAGCCGGGCGCGAGCAGGTCGTCGAGTGCGAGGGGCACTGTGATCTCGTGTCCCTGACCCCTGTAGCGCATGAAGGCTCGTGCCGTGGCGACGGTGGGAGCGTCGGGGGCGGCGCCCTGCACGACCTCTGAGGCTTCGTCGAGCATCGACCGCAGCAGGTCGCTCAACTCCTCGCCCCGTAGATCTTCGATGCGTTGGTGCCAGGTTCGGACCGACTCGTGGGCAGCCGGGGCGCGGAGGAATCCGATGGCGGAGCCGACCCCAGCGCCGGCGGGGACGATGATCTCGCCGATCCCGAGCTTGGCTGCGACGCGTGCCGCGTGCAGGGGAGCCGCCCCGCCGAACGCGATGAGGGTGCCGCCGGTGACGTCGCAACCCTGCTCGATCGCATGGACCCGGCCGGCGTTGGCCATGTTCTCGTCGACGACTTCGCTGACACCGACCGCAGCGACCGGGAGCTCGAGATGGCCCGGATCGGCGACGTGCTCTCGGAGAGCGCCATGCGCGGCGTCGACGTCGAGGCGAAGTTCGCCGCCTGCGAAACGATCGGGCTGCAGGCGCCCCAGAACGATGTCGGCGTCGGTGACGGTCGGTTCGTCGCCTCCGCGGCCATAGGACGCCGGGCCGGGCTCCGAACCTGCGCTGCGCGGCCCGACCTGAATGCGGCCGAGTTCGTCCCGTCGGGCGATGGACGAGCCACCAGCGCCGATCTCGACCATGTCGATCACGGGGAGCCGGAGCGGAAGGCCGCTACCGGGCAGGAATCGGTACTCGCGACCGACCTCGAACTCTCGGCTGGAATGCGGCTCGCCGTCCTCGATGATGCAGAGTTTCGCCGTCGTCCCGCCCATGTCGAAGCTCAGCGCCATCCCCACATCGAGCTCGCGGGCCAGCTCGGCTGCCAGAAGCGCGCCGCCGGCCGGCCCGCTCTCGATGAGGCGTACGGGGTGCCGGAGAGCCTCGGCGAGTGTTCCGAGCCCACCTCCCGACTGCATCAGGAACATGTCGCAGGTCATGCCCAGGTCGCGACGCCGCGTCTCGAGGTCGAGGAGGTAGCGCTGCATCAGGGGTTGGACGTAGGCGTTGGCGCACGCCGTCGAGAAGCGCTCGTACTCACGAATCTCGGGACACACCTCCGATGACAGGGTGATGGGCACCTCGCCCCAGACCTGGCGCAGCACCTCGCGAGCGCGCCATTCGTGGGCGTCGAAGCGGTAGCTGTGGAGGAATCCGATCGCGATCGACTCGATGCCATGCGACTGGAGGCTCTCCGCGGTGGCCCGAACGGCGTCCTCGTCGAGGGGGAGCAGCACCTCGCCGTCGGCCGCGACGCGTTCGGGGATGCCGATGCGGAGGTTGCGGGGCACCAGCGGATCGGGCCGGCGCATCGACAGGTCGTATTGCTCGAAGCGGTTCTCGTGGGCCATCTCGATGGCGTCTCGCGCTCCGGCTGTTGTGAGGAGCGCCGTCGGTGCCCCGCGCCGCTCGATCAGCGCGTTGGTGGCGAGGGTCGTGCCGTGAATGAACACGCTCACGTCCGCCGCTTCGACGCCGGACATGGCGAGCACCTTCTCGGTGCCTTCGAGCACGCCCGCCGCGGGCTCTGTGGCCGTGGTCAGCACCTTCGCAGTGTGGAGAGTGTGGTCGACCGACAACGCGATGTCGGTGAAGGTCCCCCCGATGTCCGCAGCGAGTCGTACCTCGGCCATGGCCGCAGACTACGTGGCCGGCTACAGGTCCATGCCGTCCAGCATGCGGTGGATCAGGATCTTCTGCACCTCGGAGGTGCCCTCGTAGATCTGGTACACCCGCACGTCCCTGTAGATCTTCTCGACGCCGTAGTCGTCGAGAAACCCGTACCCGCCGTGGATCTGGATGGCGTCGCTGCAGACGCGCTCGGCCATCTCCGATGCGAAGAGCTTGGCCATCGAGGCCTCCCTGGCGCAGTCGTGGCCGGCGTCCTTCAGGGTCGCAGCGTGGAGATACATCTGGCGGGCCACGTCGACCTGGGTGGCCATCTCGGCCAGCTTGAAGGCGATTCCCTGGTGCTCGGCAATCGGGCGACCGAAGGTCTCACGCTCCCTCGAGTAGGCGTGAGCCGCCGCGAGTGCCGCCCTGGCGCCCCCGACGGACTGGGCAGCCACCCCGATGCGTCCGAGCGACAGGCCGCCGAGGGCGATGCCGAGCCCGCGTCCGACTTGCCCGAGGACATCGGAGACCGGAACGCGCATGTCGTCGAATGCGACCTGGCAGGTGTCGTTGGTCCGGTGGCCGAGCTTTCGCTCCTTCGAGATCACCCGGTAGCCGGGGTTGTCCGTCGGCGTGATGAACGTGGTGATGCCCCGCTTGCCTGCCTCTTGATCTGTGACGGCCACGATCATGGCCACGTCGGCCGTGGAGCCCGCGGTGATGAAGGCCTTCTGGCCGTTGAGGACGTACTCCTCGCCGTCCAGCTCGGCGCGCGTGGTGATCGCGCTGGCATCGGAGCCGGTGTGCGGCTCCGTGAGGTGGATGCAGCCCATCCACTCCCCGGAGGTCAGCTTGGAGAGGTACTGGGCCTTGTGAACCGGGCTGCCGTGCGTCTCGATCGCCAGGGCGACGGGGGAGTTGTTGGCCGCCATCATGTTGCTGATGCCGCCGTCCGCGGCCGAGATCTCTTCGAGGGCGAGCGCATAGGAGACGAAGTCGGCGCCTGCACCGCCGTATCGCTGGTCGATCATCACGCCCATCAGGCCGACGGCCGCCATCTTCTCGTAGAGCGCCCTGGGAGCGCCGCCGGCCGCCTCCCACTCCCGGACGTGCGGCGCGATCTCGTTCTCGGCGAACGCTCGGGCGGTGGCCCTGATGGCCTCCTGTTCGGGAGTCAGCAGCATGTGCTGGGTCTAGTCGAGCCCCATGGCATCCCGCACGAAAGCTGTCATTCGCTGCACCGCGTCGTCGGCCTCGGGCATGTTGCCCGCTGCCATCGGGAAGACGTGCTGCATCTCGGGATAGGAGTCGAGACGAACGGCGACGCCTGCGTGCGCCGCGTTGGTCACGAGGCGGGTGGAGTCGTCGAGGAGCGTTTCGTCGCCCCCGACCACGACGTAGATGGGGGGAAGGCCCGAGAGATCCGCGTACAGGGGTGCGGCGAGAGGGTCTCGGGCGTCCTGGCCGCTGAGGAACATGTCGGCCATCTGCTTGAGGCCGTCGAGCCCGACGAGCACGTCCGTCTCGGCCTTGCTCTGCATCGACTCGCCGGTTCCTTCGAGATCCACCCAGGGCGAGATCGGTACTCCTGCCGCGGGAAGGGGCGTGGCGTCGTCGCGCAGCTTCACGAGGGTCGACATCGTGAGTCCATGATTGTTCTCCCTCATTCCCCACGTCCCGTTTGGGCATCCTGTCATCGTCG
>CAZVUM010000085.1:0-1559 GCA_964629575.1 uncultured Acidimicrobiales bacterium
AGTGGGATGACCAGACCGGGGGACGCTTACCTCACGGAGGTCTCGCTGACCACTTTGGCACGAGGTGTGCGGGCCGAGCGGTGTCGCCGTTGCGGGGTTACCGCTCACGCTCGCGTCAGCCCGGGCGAGTGCCAAAGAGGCAGCGAGAAATGAGATCAGCTCATTGGCCTCGGGTTGGCTGTCCCACCGCTCCGCTACGGTGATGACGATGGCGGAGCGAAAGATCTGGACCGCAGCAGAGCTCGAAAACATGAGCCCCAACGAGCGTCGTGACGTCGTGCGAAGCGGATTCGAGACCGATCTCAACCAGGTGCGGCCCGAGCTACTCGAACGCGCTCGCCGCAAGGTCGAAGAGCGAATCGCGGCCACCGAGGGATCGGCCACCGTCGAGGGGTGACGTCTCGCCGTGTCGTCCGGGTCGACCAGTCGTTCTTCGACGAGCTCGACGCTCAGCTCGGCCCAGACCGGGGACCCGGTGGTGAACCGTCGAGCACGGACTTTCTCACGTTCGATCTGCCCACGATCGTTGATGAGTTCGCCGACAACTTCGATCGGTTGCGTCCAGCGTTCGGTGGCCGAGACGACTATCGAATGGTCGTTTCCACCGGACCGCTCGTCGCTGCTTCAGTCGTGGTGGGTCAGCTCCTGGACGACGACACGATTGTGCTGTTCGGCATCGAGATAGTTGCGCCACGGTCTCGAGGGCCCGCCCTGATGATTATCTGATCGCGTCGACCGCGATGCCACCGTCGCGATCCGCTCCATCGCACGACCCAACCCGCTCGATCTTGCCGCCGGGCGTCTACTGGCCAAAGCGGGAGACCTGTCGATATGTGTGACGGTCGTACGCTGCTGCAGAAGTGCTGCAGCAGACTCATTTCACCGACCCACGCTGGGGCGCTGCCGTGAAGCCAGTCCGGCATCGACGCCGACACTCGAGCTGTCGCGCTCGTGAATTGCCCACAACATCGCTCTGGGCGGCAGCAGTGTCATGGCTTCTCGCCCGCTTGTAGCCGGTCGGCAAGCCACTCTGCGGTGGCGCGCTCGTCACGCTTCCCAGCAGCGATGCTGAGCATCAGGCCGACCGCGTCGTCGGCGGAGACCGCCAGTGCATAGCCGTTGAGGGCGCAGAACAGGGTGAGCGACTGTCATGCCAGCCGCTTGTTCCCGTCCGGCAGCGGGTGGTTCTTGGCGATCCGAGTGACGAGGATTTCGGCCTTGTCAACGAAGTCGGGGTAGAAAATCGACATCGCCGAACCGAGCGTGAGATATCTCACTCTGCCAAGCGATCGAGGATCTCCTTGTCCCACTCGCTCAGTTCCCGCAGGCGTGTCACGAAGCCATCGTCATGGCGAGCGCGTTCGATCTCGGCCTCGAGCGCTTCCAGCATGAGGGCGTTGACGCTGATACCGCGACCGCGCGCTACCACGGGAGCCCGTTCGGCCATTTCCTCCGGCATGCGGACGGTGGTGGTGCGCTTGGACATGCCGTCATGCTCTCGTGATATCACGCTGCCAGAACGAGGCGGATTCCGGTGCAGCGCTCGAGCAGCACCACGC
>CAZVUM010000085.1:1659-17545 GCA_964629575.1 uncultured Acidimicrobiales bacterium
CGCCCGACAGCCCACGACCCGCGAGGTCAGAGCCTGGGCCATCGCCCACGGCCTCGGACGTCTCCGACCGAGGACGCCTCCGAGCAGACATCCGGGACGCCTACCGGCACGCACACCACCCCTGACCGTTCGACCACCGAGCGCGTCAACCCCCAGGCCCTCGATCCGCAACGAAAAACGTCAGACACAACTGGAGGTCCCGCTGGGACCCCCGACGCCAGTTGGCGCGAGAACACGCGAGATCACCGAGAGTGCCCCCGGCGCGCCAGGGGCGCCAGCCATGGTGTCCCACGTGTTCGGCAGTCAGCCCCACAGGTAGTTGCGCCAGGACCGCTCGAAGAGGAACCGCATGCAGGGGCCGCCCAAGACACCCGACACTGACATCGAGGACCTCACCACCGTTGGTCCGCTGCTCGCCGTCAACGACGTAGCAGAGCTGATGAACGTGACGCCTCGATTCGTTCGCCGGCTGATCGCCGAGCGGCGAATCCGGTACTTCAAGCTGGGTAGGCACGTCCGAATCGCGAAGGCCGATGTCGACAACTGGGTCCGCCAGTGCTGCATCGACCCAATCATCACGTGACCGGATCGTCACCCCTCCCCGAACAGGGCTTCGCCGATCTGGGCCGCGGCTTGCTTCTGCATCGTCGGAGTGACGTGGCTGTAGAGGTTCGAGAACAGAGTGGGGTCGGCGTGGCCGAGGCGTTCGGCGGCCACCTTGGGTGGCACACCACTGGCGAGCATGAGAGTGGCGCTGGTGTGGCGGAGCCCGTGGGCGGTGAGGCGTGGGAGGTCGAGCTCGCCGCTGATGCGCCCGAGCAGCCGTGACAGGTACTGCGGGTGGTACGCGCCGCCCTCGGGCTTGGTGAACACGTAGTCGGTCTCGTCGTAGCTCGCGGCCGCGAGATGCTCTTCAGCTTGCCGGCGGCGCTGCTCGCGTAGAACTCCAACGAGATGCGAATCGAGGTCGATCGTCCGGATCGCGTCGTTGCTCTTGCCCGACGACTGCCGGACCTCGTAGCCCAGCACTGTCGCGAACTCGTTGATCCGTGCCAGGCCCTGGTCGAGATCGACGCGCGACCACCGCAGGAACACCAGCTCGCCGATACGAAGCCCAGAGCCGAGCAGGAAGGCCCACACCGGGTAGAGCCGATCGCCCTCGTGGAGCGCGAGAAAGTGACGAGCCTCCTCCGGTGACCAGTGCTTGGGGATCGTCTTGCGCGTCTTGGGTCGGGGCACCGCGAGAAGCGGGTTGGTCGGAAGCACGCCCATCGCCACCGCTTCTTTGAAGGCGCCGTTGAGTGGAGCCCGGGCAAGGCGGATGGTGTTGGGCGACAGTCCCGTTCCGGTCTTCTTCCGGCCCTCGGTCGCGAGATGGATCTGCCAACTGGCAATCGTCTCGGCATCGATCTCGCGCACAAGGCGTGAGCCGATCCACGGTGTGATGTAGTCGTCGAGGTAGTGGCGATAGTCGAAGAGGCTCTTGGGTCCGAGCCGCCCCGTCGCTTCGCAGTCGTCCAGATAGCGAGTCACCAGCTCGGTGACCGTGAGGTCACCGATCGTGGATTTCGGTGCGGCGCGCGCCTCGTCGGAACGCCTGGCGAGCCCGGCCGGCGTCGGCTGCGGTGGCGAACCCGCGCCGGGTCACCTGCTTCCACTTGCCCGTGATCGGGTCCCTGTGGCTCGCCGCCTTGAAGTACCAGCCGCCCTTGGCATCCCGGTACACCCCACGCACTTTTGGCATCGCTTTCGTCCCTGAGAAGACCGAATCTTCTCAAGATCTTCTCACAGGAACTTGAGCCGAGAACGGCCTGCCCATGAAAGTGCATCTGACCTGGGGATATCTAGCGCGCTCGGAGGGAATCGAACCCCCAACCTTCTGATCCGTAGTCAGATGCTCTATCCAATTGAGCTACGAGCGCCGGCACCCCGCAGGAGTGCGAAGCGACAGTGTAGGGAATCCCACCGCTCATGGGAATCCCGTTGCGCGCTCGGCACATCGAGCGACGGGGTTTGATCTCACCTCCCACGCTTGATAGTTCATACTTGAACTGTCGCCTGATTGCGCGGGGCGAGGGGAACGGGGTGTGACGGATGAAGCCGCTGCGGCCAAGGCCGCGTCGACGGATCTGGTGCGAGAACTCGAGGAGGCGATCGCGTCTGGCGACCTGACACGATTGCACCAGTTCCGGATGGTGGCCCTGGACCTGCTGTGCACCCTCGAGCGGACGGGCGCGCTCGCCGACGCGCCCAAGTCCAAGGCAGGCTGAGATCAGGACACTTGGGCCACGGTCGCGGGCATGACGCGCTTCACAACCATTCCCGAGAGCACCATCACCGCAGCTCCGATGAGAAGCGACAGCTGCATACCATCGACGAAGGCTGAGCGGGCGGCATCAGCGAGCTGCTCACCCTCGGGGAGCTCCGCAGCAATCGCCAGCGCCGCGCCGACGTTGTCTTCTGCGATTTCGACAGCCTCCGGGGGAAGTCCTGATGCAGCTTGCCCGAGACCGGTGCGATAGCCCGATGACAACAGAGTGCCGAGGAGAGCGATCCCGATCGCACCGCCGACCTCGCGTGTGGTGTCGTTCATCGCAGAAGCGACGCCCGCCTTCGATGGGGGCAACGACGACACGATCGCCTCGGTGGACGCAGGGAATGCGAGGGCCATGCCTGTGGGCATGACGATCATCGGCAGCACGATCACCGCATAGCCGGTGTCCGTCCCCAGCATTCCGAGCCACGCCACACCGACTCCGGCCACCACCATTCCGGCTGCGATGGTGTTGGGCGCGCCGAAACGAGCAGCGATCGCGGGACCGCGCGGTGCGACCACCACCATCGTCGCGGCGAACGGCAGGGTGCGGACTGCCGCCTCCAGAGGGCTGTACCCCAGCGTGAACTGCAGGTATTGCGTCATGACGAAGAACATGCCGAACATCACCGTGAATGCCGCTGTCACCGCGAAGCAGCCCATCGAGAACCGGCGGTCGGCAAATATCGAGGGGTCGAGCAGCGGGCTCGTCTGGCGCCGCTCGACCTGGACCCAGGCGACCGCGGCGATCACCGACACCACGAACGCGCCCACCACGAGAACATCGGACCAGCCGAATTCCGGTCCTTGGATCAGGCCGTACACCAACGCGACGAGCGCCACGATCGAAAGCAGACTTCCGATGGGGTCGAGTGGTCGCTCTTCGTCGTCGCGGCTGGTCGGAACCATGGCCACCACGAGCACCAGCGCAAGCACTGCGATCGGCACGTTGACGAGGAACACCGAGCCCCACCAGAACCACTTGAGCAACAAGCCGCTCGCCAAGATGCCGAGCGCGCCACCGGCACCTGCGAAGCCGCTCCAGATCGCGATGGCCTTGGCTCGCTCCTCCGGCGGGAACACCACCGTGATGATCGACAGCGTCGCTGGCATCACCAACGCGGCGCCGACGCCCATGGCGCCTCGGAGAATGATGAGCTGCGCAGGATCGTCCGACAGCGTCGCAATCAGGGCGGAGGCGACGAACACGACCAACCCGACGTTGAGTGCGCCCTTGCGACCGTATCGATCACCGAGCGCTCCGGCGGGCAGGAGTAGCCCCGCGAACACCAGGGCGTACGACGCATTGATCCACACCAGCTCCGCCGCCGTGGCGTCGAGGGCCCGTTGAATGCTGGGAATCGCCAGATTGAGCGAACTGACGCTCGCCACGATGAGGACGAGCGAGAGGTTGAGGATCGCCAGAATCGCCCAGCGACGGGGGTGCGGTTCGGTCACCGACGCAGGCTAGGTGTTGCCCGGCAGTTGGACGCAGCTGTGCCCGGTGGTACCGCGGAACCCGGGCCTCTTGCGGCGGGCGCCGGATTGGGTTTGGATGCCCCGATGGCCGACCATGCGCATGAGCACGACCCTGGGCACCACAGCCACAGCCACGGCCATCACCACGACCGCGGGATCAAGGCCATCGTCCGCTACCTCCGGCACGCACCGAAGTTGTGGCGCTCGGAGGTGAACGCCGCGGTCGTGGACCTGGCCGCACCAGGGGAAGGCGAGCGCGCCCTCGACATCGGAGCCGGCATGAGCCCCGGTGTCGTGCTCGCAGCCCGCCGGGGAGCGGACGTCACCGCCGTCGAACCGACCCCCTTCATGCGACGGGTCTCGCAACTCCGTCGCATGGCCCAGCGCGGTCGCGCCCGCATCACCGTGGTGGACGGATCGGCCGAAGCACTTCCTGCAGCGGACGGCAGCATCGACGCCCTGTGGGCGGTCAACACGATGCACCACTGGACGGACGCCGACCGAGCAGTCGCCGAGATCGCGCGGGTCCTCGGACCCGGGGGCCGGGTGGTGCTGGTCGACGAGTGCTTCGACGACCCTGCCCACCCCGACTATGAGCGATTCGGCGCCCGCCGCGGGAGCCACGAAGACCACGGCTTCCACTCAGCAGACGTCGACACCATGGCCGGTCGGTTCCGCGACGCCGGACTCCACGAAGTCGACACAAGCCGCACCGAGATCGCGGGCCGTCCGGTGGTCAGCGTCGTCATCGGACTCGGCACTTCGACCTGAACGCCCGGCTCAGCGGAGAGGGTGGGATTCGAACCCACGGATAGCTTGCGCCATCACTTCCTTAGCAGGGAAGCCCGTTCAGCCAGACTCCGGCACCTCTCCTGGACGCCGTGTCTCCACGACGGCCGTTCAGAAACTGTGGCACAGCGAAGTGGCGTTCGAAAGCCGGATCAGCCGGCCCATCGGATCGGCTCACCGTCGCCCACGACCGACACCCGCTCTCCCCGTCGATGGTGCGGTGCGTAGTCCCAGACAGCGTGGTGCTGCACCGCCCGGTTGTCCCACATCACCACCGTGTCCGGCTCCCACGACACCCGACACTGGAGCTGCGGGGTACGGGCGACGTGGTCGAAGAGCAGATCGAGGAGCGCCCGACTCTCGTGTTCGGTCAGCCCGTCGATCCGTTCGGTGAAGCCCTCGTTGACGAACAGGGTCGGTCGGCCCGTCCGCGGGTGGGCCACGATCACAGGGTGGGTGTGGCTCGGGTACGTCTGACCGGGTTGGGGCTCGAAGCCGTACCACTTCAGGTCCCGCATCCCGTCGTGAAACGCATCCAGCTGGAGCAGCAACGAGCGAATCGGTGCCGACAGCGTCTCGAATGCGAGATGCATGTCGGCGAACACGGTGTCACCACCGCTCGGCGGACCCTCGATCAACCGGAGGATCGAGCCGGCGGGTGGATTCGCCTCGCAGGAGACGTCCATGTGCCACCGACCACCGTTGACCTGGGTGGTGTCGTCGTCCGCCTTCACCGTGAAGATCTCGGGATCGCCCCGCGCACCGAGGTGCCGCTTGGAGGGGTGGACATGGAGGTCGCCCAGCACACGGCCGAGCGCCTTGTGCTGCTCGCGATCGAGGGTCTGATCCCGAAAGACGACCACCCGGCGCTCGTCGAACCAGCTGCGGACCTGCGCGCCCAGCTCATGGTCGAGATCGGAGAGGGCGACTCCAACGATCTTGACACCGAGGTGCGGGGTCAGCGGTCGAATCTGCATTCGCACCAGTCTCGCAGGACCCGGATTGCCCGTCGGGATCGCGGTCCCGGTTCGCTAACGTGGCCGGCGGAGGGGTGGCAGAGCGGACGATTGCGACGGTCTTGAAAACCGTTGAGGCGCAAGCCTCCGGGGGTTCGAATCCCCCTCCCTCCGCCATTCGCAGTGATATCGAACTGATACCATGCATCTCATGCCGATGACGCTGCGCCTGACCCCCGAGGAACAGGACGCACTCCGGACGCGGGCGGCCGCCGAAGGTATCTCGATGCAAGAGGCGGCACGTCGAGCCGTGCGGGAGTTCGTGGCGGGCTCGGACCATCGAGAACGGGTCGCTCTCGCCGCAGAGCGTGTGACCCGCTCTCACGCCGAAGCGCTCCGTCGCCTCGGCGAATGACGGAGCAGGTCGAGTACCTCACGCTGGATGATCTCGTCGAGCTGGCCATCCTCCTCATGGGTGAGCCGCCGCCAATCCGAGATCTCGGTCTGCTCGGCTCGGCGGTCGCGCGCCCGCAGGCGGCCGCATTCGGCGAGGATGCCTACCCGGACATCTGGACGAAGGCGGCGGGGCTCTTTCAGTCGCTGAGCAAGAATCACGCCCTCATCGATGGCAACAAGAGGCTCAGCTGGCTCGCGGCGGCGGTCTTTCTCGAACTCAACGGCGTCGCAGCGAGCGGAGCCGACAACGACGCTGTCTATGAGATCGCGATGGAGGCGGCAGCGGGCGATCATTCGGTCGAACAGATCGCGTCGATGCTCCGCGCAACCTTGCCGGCCGCGTAGAGCTCGGCCGCGGGGAGGCCATCCCACGTCAGTTCGTTGTCGGCCAGGGGCTGCGGAGCGGGCGGTCAGCGGATCTGGGACCGAAGCGCCTGCGTCCACTCGTCGGCCTCTCGCCACTTGGCGTTGCGGTCGCGGCGCACGACCTCGCCGGCCTGACCGGCGGCGGGAAAGGACCCCAGGAACTTCACGTCTCCTTGCTTCATCTTGAGGTCGCGTAGGCAATCGGCGACCACCTCGTCACCGATGTGCCCTTCGAATTCGAAGAGGAAGCAGTAGTCCCCGAGTCGGTGTTTGGTGGGCCGCGACTCGAGCCGGTTGAGGTCGATGTTGCGGGCGGCGAACTCCTGGAGGATCATGACCAACGAGCCCGGTTCGTTCGCCCGCTGGTAGACGACCACGCTCGTCTTGTCGTGCCCGGTGGGCAGGGGAACACCTTCGCGACCGAGCAGAAGGAAGCGGGTCTGGTTGCCCGGATGGTCTTCGATCGCCCGCTCGAGGGCCTCGAGCCCGTAGAGCTCCGCCGCCAAGGGGTTCGCGATGGCCGCAGCGCCGGGACCCAGCTCGGCCACCTGGCGGGCTGCGTCGGCCGTCGACGTTGCAGCCTCGACCTCTGCGTCGGGGACGTTCTCCCGAAGGAACGCCCTGCACTGAGCGAGCGCGACGGGAAACGAGATCACCCGATCGATGTCGGCCAATGCGGTCCCCGGCCATGCGAGCAGGTCCAGCTCGACGTCCAGAATCACCTCGCGCTGGATGAGGAGGTCGAGATCGAACGCCAGCGCGTCCTGGGTGACGTTGACCGCTCCTTCGATCGCGTTCTCGATCGGAACGAACGCCAGATCCACCTCGCCCTCGACGACTGCGTTGAGTACGTCGGGGATCGAACCGACCGGCCGGGTGTCCGCCGCCGCCAGATCCGGTTGACTCAGAAGTGCCTGCTCGGTGTAGGTACCGCTGGGGCCCATGTATCCGACCGTCGTCGACGGCGAGACCGACCAGACGTCGTTGGTTGGCCCTGAAGTGCTCACGGGCGGCAGGATACGGGCTCGACACGGAGGATCATGAACGAGAATCAGCTGCTCGAGCTGCTCGAGCAGGTCCGTGCGGGAACGCTTCACCCCGACGACGCCGCCGCCACACTGCGACGCCTGCCCTTCGCCGACCTCGGTCACGCGCGCATCGACCACCATCGGGCATTGCGAACGGGTCGCCCCGAAGCCATCTATGCCCCAGGCAAGGCGGTCGATCACTGCGTCGAGATCGTGGGTGAACTCCTGAACAACGGAACAGGCCCAGTCGTTCTCACCCGCGCCGACAGCGAACAGACTGCGGCGGTCACCGCGGCACATGCTGGTGCAACAACGGCGGGTTCGCCCTCCGGGTCGACGGTGGTCTGGCGGTCGGCGGATCCCGCGCCCGCCGCCGTCGTTGTCGCGACCGCCGGAACCGCCGACATCCCGGTCGCCGACGAGGCGGTGGCGGTATTGCTCGCGCACGGCGTCGAAGCCACGCGCGTCAACGACGTCGGAGTCGCAGGGCTCCAGCGCCTGCTCGCCGAGGTGGACACGTTCGCCACCGCGGAGATCGTGATCACCGTCGCGGGGATGGAGGGCGCCCTCGCCACCGCCGTCGGCGGACTCACGGCAGCGCCAGTGATCGCGGTTCCGTCGAGCGTCGGCTACGGCGCCGGTCTCGACGGCGTCACAGCGCTGCTGGCGATGCACGCAGCCTGTTCGGCCGGCATCACAGTGGTGGGCATCGACAACGGCTTCGGCGCCGCGATGGCTGCACTCCGGATCCTCGACCGGACCACCTCATGACCCGAGTCGCATGGTTCCACCCGATCTCGGGGATCGCCGGTGACATGGCGCTCGGGGCGCTGCTCGATGCCGGCGCCGACCTGGGTGAGGTGCGCTCGATGATCGAAGGGCTCGGCGTCGAAGGCTGGGCACTCGACACCGCCCGCGTCGAGCGGAGCAGCCTCGCGGCAACGCGCGCGCTCGTCGATGCTCCCGAGGGACACCACCACCGCCGGTGGAGCGACATTCGCACGATCCTCGAACACGCCTCGCTCCCCGATCGAGTGCGGACCCGCGCCGCGTCGATCTTCGAGGCGTTGGCGGTCGCCGAAGCTGCGGTGCACGGCATCGAACCGGACGAGGTCCACTTTCACGAGGTAGGAGCCCTCGACGCGATGGTCGACATCGTGGGAGTCTGCGCCGCGCTCGAATCGCTCGGCGTCGAGGAGATCCACTCGGCCCCCGTCACCGTCGGAGTCGGCGCGGTGACGGCGGCGCACGGAGTTCTTCCCAACCCTGCGCCGGCGGTGGTTCGGCTCCTCGAGGGTCTCCCGACCCGGGGAGTCGACGTCGACCTCGAGCTCACGACACCCACCGGTGCCGCGATCATCGCGGCCCTCGCCGAGACGGTGGGCCCGATGCCGGCGATGGTGGTCGGGCCGACGGGTTTCGGCGCAGGAACCAAGGACCTTCCCGGCCGGCCGAACGTCACCCAGGTGGTGATCGGCGAGCGGGCGACGACCGACGACGGCGCCGCCGAGACGCTCATCGAGCTGGCCACCAACCTCGACGATGTGACCGGCGAGGTCCTCGGACATTCGGTCGACGCGCTGCTCGATGCCGGGGCCCTGGACGCCTGGCTCACGCAGATCCTCATGAAGAAGGGTCGCCCCGCGCACACGCTCTCGGTGTTGTGCCGGCCGCTCGACCAGGAGCGACTGAGGGCCGAGATCTTCCGCCTCACCGGAACTCTCGGGGTACGCGCCACGTCGGTGGAGCGCACAGCTCTCGCGCGCCAGATGGTCACCGTCGACGTCGAGGGTCATCGGATCGACGTCAAGATGGGCCCGCACCGCGCGAAAGCCGAATTCGATCAGGTCGCCGCGGCCGCCCGCGCTCTCGGCCGTTCACCCCAGGACGTCGCCCGCATCGCCGAGGCCCGAGCCACCCGAAATTGAGGCGTGTTGTCGCGCCAGAGCGCGGCAACGGGCATCAATTTCGATTCAGTTCCGGTTCAGTCGGACGTTCTCCACAGGGGTCCCTGGCTTGGGGCCGGCGGAGGTGAACTGCGTGCCTTCCGGGTCGACGGCCCAGGGCGCGTCGCCGTCCCATTCGTCGTCGTAGACCAGCTCGCGGATCGGTCGACGTCGAACCGGACCGTGGCGCCCCACCGGCTTGCCCATGGGGATGGTGGCGTGAATCGCGACATCGTCGGGCACACCGAGCAGCTCGCGCAGCTCCTCTTCGACGAAGGAGTGCCATCCGGTGATGACACCGCCGTAGCCGTGGGCGCGTGCGGCGAGCATCAGGTTCTGCACAGCCGGATACACGGAGGCGCCTTCGGCATAGTTCTCGGGTCGGTACCGGATCAGGCACGCCAGGATCACGACGGGCGTGTCTTCGAAATGGTCGACGAAGTGCTGCATCGCCCGGGCCATCCGCGCCTTGGGCGAATCGTCCGCTGCGCCCGATCCGCCGTCGTACCCGTCGTTGGAGCGCTTGGAGTTCCAGCCGGCACGAAACGACTCACCCAGCAGCGCCTTGGCCTTCGTCGCCCCGGGGCCGTCCCGCAAGACGATGAACCGGAACTTCTGACGGTTGGAACCGCTCGGGGCCCGGGTGGCGTACCAGAGGATCGAGGACAGGACGTCCTCGGGGATGGGCTCGGCCCGGTAGCGGCGGATCGCGCGCGTTGTCGCCATGCCGTCGAGCAGGCCGATCTCGTGGGGATCCACGGCGTCCTCGGTCACTGTTCCTCCAACAGCTCGTCGAGTTTCACGATCGCATCATCGGTCACGACGCCCACGACGCGCCCGCCGGTGTCGACGACGGGGTAGATCTCGAGGTCGGCCTTCGACATCTCGGCTGTCACCTCTCGTAGAGTCCACGACAAGGTCGCGGGGCGTACGTCGGTGACCATTGCGTCGGCCACCGACACCTCGACCCACTCGTCACGCTCGTGCTCACGCGCATCCTGGAGTCGGATCACCCCGAGGAAGTTGCCCCCCTCGTCTGCGACGACCGCCTCGAGCTGCTTGCGCGGGAACGCGAGACCCCACACGAACTCCGACAACGAGTCGGTCGGCGTGATGGTGCGGAAGTCGGTGCGCATCGCCGAGGTCACCGGCATCTGGAGGCGCCGCTCCAGGTGACCCGTGCGGGTGTCGCGCTGGTACGCCGAGACCGAGTTGCCGCCGATGACGACCTGGGTGACGGCCACCGCGACCAGGCCGGGCACCACGAACTCCGCAGCACCGGTCGACTCGGCCACGAACATCACGGCCGCCAGCGGCGTGCGGTAACCGGCGGCGAGGAAGGCGGCCACCCCGATGTAGGGGAAGAACGCGAACGCCGCCGTCTCCTCGAGGTCGATCCATCCACCGACGAGCCTGCCGACGATCAGCCCGAACACCGCAAGCGGAATGAAGACGCCGCCCACGCCGCCAGACGCCAGAACCGTCGACGTCGCGACCACGCGTGCGACGAGCAGGAGGCCCACCACCCACAACGACTCATGGGGATTGAGGATCCAGATGAGCAGCGCACCTTCGGCTGTGGGCCCCATGGTCAGCGGGGCGTCGAAGGCCCAGTCGCTCAGGACCACGAGGCCAGCGAGAATCGCGCTCCCGCCCAGCCAGAGCGCCCACCAGGGGTACCGAAGGCTGATCGTCTTCGCGAGCCGGACGATCCGGCTGAACAGAATCGCGCCGAGACCACACAGCGCTCCCACTGCGAGCGCGCCGAGCAGCACGTCGCTGTTGATCTCGACGAAGCCCTCGACGTCGTGGAGAAGCCGAACCTCGAAGGGCGCCTCATCGAGGCCGGTCATGATGATGAACGTCAGATACGACGAGGCACTGGCGATCAGCGACGGCAGCAGCGCACGACGACCGAGGTCTCCTTTGTACGGCGACTCCAACGCGAACAGCACGCCGGTCGCGGGCGCCTGGAAGATGGCGCCCACGCCCGCCGCCGCTCCCGCGACGAGCAGCGCCTTGCCGTCCTTCTCCTTGAACAGCCACGTCAGCCTGCGCTGAACGATTCCACCCGCCGTCGCGCCTGCGTACACCGACGGGCCCTCGAGACCCACGGCTCCACCCATCCCGACCGTTGCGACGCCGGCCGCCAAGCGAAACGGCAGGTGCCGCAGCTTCAGCTCCTCCGAACGGGTGTGGAAGGCCCGGATGTACTCCTCCGAGGTGGCCGGCGACAGAGCTCGACCCATGTCGGCCCAGCGCAACACGAGGATCGCGATCAACAGCCCGACCCCAGGAGCGAGGGCTTGCTTCCAGAGCTCCGTGTGGAGCACCTCGTCGAGCAGCACCTTCTCCGCGAGAAGCGCGACGACAGCCACCATCGCCCCGGTGATCACCCCCACCGCCGCATAGGCCACAAAGCGGAGAATTCGGTTTCTCACGGGAGGCAACACGAAGAGAGGGACATCACCGCTCATGCCTACCATGAGCGCCATGCCGTCCGATCGCTTCTATTTCCGCCAACTCCTCTCGGGGCGCGACTTCGCTCTCGAGAACCCGCTGGCCCAGCAGATGGTGAACTTCGTCTACCTCATCGGGGATCGGGAGACGGGCGAGGCGGTGGCGATCGACCCGGCCTACGAGGTGGCCGAGCTCCTCGAGATCCTCGGCGAAGACGGCATGCGCCTCACGGGAGTTCTCGCCACCCACTATCACCCCGATCACGTGGGCGGCTCGATGATGGGGCACTCGATCGAAGGGGTGCGCGAGCTCCTCGACCTGCAAGGAGTGAAGATCCACGTGCAGGCAGAGGAGGCGGAGCTGGTCAAGAAGGTCACCGAGGTGGCCGACAGCGACCTCGAGGTGCACTCGTCGGGCGACACGGTGATGGTGGGCGAGGTCGGCCTCGAGCTCATCCACACCCCGGGACACACGCCGGGGAGCCAGTGCTTCCTCGTCGAAGGTGCGTTGGTGGCCGGCGACACGCTCTTTCTCGAAGGCTGCGGGCGCACCGACCTCCCGGGCAGCGACGTGGGCGCGATGTACCACACCATCCACCACACGCTGTCGAAGATCCCCGACGACACCGTCCTGTTCCCCGGCCACCGATACTCGTTCCACAGCTCCGCTTCGATGGGCCAGACCCGCGAGACCAACTACGTGTTCAAGCCCTCGTCCGAGGAGCAGTGGCTGATGATGTTCGGGCAATGAGCCACCACGACCCCCTCCCTCCGATCGTCGCCCCCGAGGCGATCGTCGACCGAGACGACATCGTCTACTGCGACGTTCGCTGGTACCTCGACCGACGCCCTGGCCACGTGCCATACGGCGAAGCGCACATCCCGACCGCGATCTACGTGGACCTCGACGAGCATCTGGCGTTCCATCCGATGAAGAGCCGGGGGCGCCACCCAATGCCCGCCGCGGCGACTTTCGCTGCCAGCCTCGGCGCCCTGGGGATCGGGCCAGACGACACGGTTGTCGCGTATGACGACCAGAACGGGATGTCCGCCGGTCGGCTCGTGTGGATGTTGCGGATCACCGGTCACGACGCGGCTCTCCTGGACGGAGGCATCCAGGGTTGGCCCGGGCAGTTCGAGTCCGGTCACCGGCGTCGGCGACCGGTGTTTCACCCAATTCGACCCTGGCCCGACGAGCTCCTCGTCGACATCGGTGCTGCGGCAGACGCGGGCTCCGACAGCGGGATCGTGTTGGCCGATTCGCGGGCTCCCGAGCGGTATCGCGGGGACGAGGAACCGGTCGACCCCCGAGCGGGCCACATACCGGGTGCGATCAACCTTCCGTTCGGGGCCAACATCGGTGACGACGGCCGCTTCCTCTCGGCCGAGGGCCTGCGGACACGTTTCGAGGAGGCCGGGATCACCGACGGTTCGCACGCTGTCTTCTACTGCGGGTCCGGCGTGAGTGCGTGCAACAACCTGCTGGCCCTCGAACATGCCGGCCTCGGTAGAGCGAAGCTCTTCCCCGGATCGTGGTCGCAGTGGTCCCACGATTCAGATCGGCCGCTCAGCGTGGGCTGAACGGGTCCGCAGAATCGGTCGGGGCCGGACGCGGCGGCTCGTCCTCGGCGCCTTCGAGCAGCGGTATCACCGCCGCGTCGACAGGGCCACGCTGCTCAGTCCGGTCATTCACGGACTCCGCCTCGGGCCACGTGACCTCGGCGGGTGTGACCGCTCGGTTCTCGTCGTCCCACGCGACGACCGCGACACCGATCAACGAAGCGACCGCCACCGCACCCAACACGGCGGTCGCGACCCAGAGGGCAGCGTTGCGCGTGCGATCGCTCCAGCGCGGCTCGCGTGCGCCGGTGTCTGATGCCATGGATCGAAGGGTACTTGTGCCCGAACAATCTCTCCCAGCCACGCTCGTGCGCGTCGGCGAAGCCGGCGCCCACCGCGCACCGCAAGCCATCGGCCGCGGCTCTCCCGATCGGCGTTAGATTCCCGCCTCGTGGCGCCCCCGACCTCTCCTCGAGCCGACAGATTGCGGGGCGAGCGCCTTCCGAAGTGGGTCGCGGCCGTGGCCGCCTCCGTCGCAGTGGCGATGATGCTCGCCGCGCCATCGGCATCGGAGCGCATGGTCCCAACCGCTCCGATGGAACCCGTCGCCGCAAGCGCAGCGGCCTCTGTCGCGGTCATCGCACAGACGGCACCCACGACGCTCACCATCGAACAGTCCTTCAGTCTCGAGGAGATCCCGATCGGAAGCCGCACCGTGGACACGATCCGGATCGCCAACACTGGCGCCGCGATCGCGTCAGGGGTTGTCGTGCGGGTCGATCTCCCGACCGGGCTCACCCACTTCACCAGCGTGCCCGCGGGGACGATCGACGGTGTGACGATCATGTGGAATCTCGGCACGTTGGCCCCAGGGGCAGCGACCGAGATCGAGCTCACCGTTCGAGCCACTCGATCGGGATCGCTCTCGCTTCGGGCCTCGGTGCTCAGCGACGCGACCAACGAGATCGTCACCAACGACATCCTGCAGATCACGGCGACCGGCCTGTCGCCCGAGGTCGCGCAGACGCCCGCCTCCGCCCCCGCACCGCCGACCGAGCTGGCCGAGACCGGAGCGGGGACGACGTGGCTGTTCGCCGCAGCTCTCGGGCTTCTCGGCATCGGCGTCTGGGCCCTCGAAGCATCGAGCCGACTCCCCGCGATGGCGGGCTTCCGGGCTCCTCGCCGCAGGCGGCTCACGCGACCGGTGTTCCACCCGGTTCGGACTGCGGACTTCGAGCAGCGTTCGGACTGAACTCGACCGCGGGTCGCAGGTCATACTTGGGAAATGGCTGACCTCTCCGACTTCTACGGCCTCGACGCGTCCCTCGGCGACGAAGAGGGCATGATCCGCGACACAGTCGCGAAGTTCGTCGAGAACGAATTCAACCCCGTTGTCGCGGACCACTTCGAAGCCGGCACCTTCCCGATGGAACTCGTGCCGACGATCGCAGACATGGGCCTGCTCGGCATGCATCTCGACGGCTACGGCTGCGCTGGGGCGTCCGCCATGGCCTACGGGATCGCATGCCGCGAGCTCGAAGCAGGCGACTCCGGGCTCCGCTCCTTTGTGTCGGTTCAGGGCTCGCTCTGCATGTTCCCCATCTGGCGCTACGGCTCCGAAGAGCAAAAGCAAGAGTGGCTTCCGCGTATGGCAGCCGGCGAAGTGATCGGCTGTTTCGGCCTCACCGAACCCGACCACGGCTCGGACCCCTCGTCGATGTCGACTCGCGCGATCCGCAAGGGCGACGGATGGGTGTTGAACGGCGCCAAGCGCTGGATCACCAATGCCGGGATCGCCCACCTCGCGATCGTCTGGGCCAACACCGATGAGGGCTTCCGCGGCTTTCTCGTGCCGACGGACTCGCCAGGGTTCGAGGCTCGCAAGATCCAGAACAAGCTGTCGCTTCGGGCATCGGTGACCGGCGAGTTCTACATGGACGACGTGGAGGTGCCCGAATCGATGCGGTTGCCCGACGCGATGAGCATCGGCGCACCGCTCAGCTGCCTCAGCGAGGCCCGGTACGGCATCGCCTTCGGCGCCGTCGGCGTGGCACGCAGCTGCTACAACGCAGCCCTCGACTACCAGCTCGAGCGCCCACAGTTCGGCAAGCCGCTCGCGAGCTTCCAGATCAGCCAGATCAAGTTCGCCGACATGTTGACAACGATGACCAACGCCAACCTGCAGGCCATGAACCTCGGCCGGCTCAAAGAGGCGCACGAGATTCGGCCGATCCACATCTCGATGGCCAAACGGCACAACTGCCGAGTCGCCATCGACATCGCCCGCGAGGCCAGGGCCATGATGGGCGCCAACGGCGTCAGCACCGAGTACTCGCCGATGCGTCACGCCAACAACATGGAGTCGGTGATGACCTACGAAGGCACCGAGGAGATCCACGGGCTCATCCTCGGCCAGGAGATCACGGGCATCCCCAGCTTCCGGTAAGCGGCTACGACATCCCGTCCGTTTCCGGCTATGACATCCCGTCCGTTTCCGGCTATGACATCCCGTCCGTTTCCGGCTATGACATCC
>CAZVUM010000086.1:0-17079 GCA_964629575.1 uncultured Acidimicrobiales bacterium
TTCGTGAGGGTGGTCGTACGGTGGGTTCTGGTCGAGTCACGAAGATCATCGAATAATGGCCAACTCACAGAAGATTCGCATCCGCCTCAAGGCCTACGACCACGATGTGGTCGACCAGTCGACGCAGAAGATCGTCGAGACCGTCCTGCGAACGCAGGCCACCATCAAGGGCCCCGTGCCCCTCCCCACAGAGAAGCATCGGTACACGGTGGTACGTTCACCGCACAAGGACAAGGATTCGCGCGAGCACTTCGAGATGCGGATCCACAAGCGGCTGATCGACATCGTCGAGCCGTCGCCCAAGACCGTCGACTCGCTGCAGCGCCTCGAGCTGCCCGCAGGCGTCGACATCGAGATCAAGATCCAACAGGGCTGATCTCGACCCACAACCGATGATGAAGCCGGGCCCACGGGCCCGGCTTCATCGGTTTCGGGCAGGAAGAAGCGCGCGGGAGGCTTTGGTCGCGGGACCGATCGTCCGATCTGGTCACCATGGGATCGAGAACGCCATGCCCGGGTGATCGAGTGGTGTTGCGTTCGCTGACGGCACCTCTGTGCGTCGCAACCGCCACGATTCGGGAGCTGGGTGTCGAACGTGTGTCGATCGCCATGCGCTCGGAGTGGTGGACAGCGGTCGAGTCACGCGTCGAATGCATGATCAGCTCACCTCAGGGCGCCGTGACCTTCAGCGCTGAGGTGATGCGCGAGCTGGCGTCGAGCGACACCGTGGTCATCTCGGCTCCGACGTTTCTGGAGCTCCGCGACCGGCGTCGTCATGTCCGTCGAAGCTTCGACGCCGCCCTGTTCTGGGCCAGGGTCGAACGTGGACGCGAGATGGGCGACCCGCGACAGGGGCTGGCGGTGGACCTCAGCGTGGGCGGCATCGGGTTCCGCAGTGTTGTGCGACCGCCCGAAGACGGACTCCTGGCCGTGTCTTTCGAGCTCGACGGAGCGGAGGTCACGACGATCGTGCGTCCGGTGAGGGTCCAGCCGCTGTCGTTCCCGGCACAGGGCCTGCGCTACCTGACCAGCGGCGAGATCGTCGCCGTCTCCGACCAGGACCGTGCCGCCATCGAGTCCTGCGTCGGTCAGCCGAGGAGATCCGAGCAGATCGCAACCTCGCGGGCTCCGCAGCTGTAGCCGAAGCGTTCGTAGACGCTGCCGAACGGCGACTCGAAGTAGAGCTCATCGCACGAGTCGGCGTTGCCATCGCTGCAACCGACCCAGAGTGCATCGAGATCGGCGTCGTCGCCCGGGGGAGGATCACTGGGCGACAGGTCCGAGAAGTCCGTGAGCTCTCGCTCCTCGGCTGCCTCGCCGCCCGGGGTGCTGGTGTCGGGCCCCGCGGAGTCGCCGAGGAGCTCGGAGCAGCTGGTCACCTCGCGGGCACCGCAGCTGAAGCCGAAGCGCTCGTACACGCTTCCAGAGGGAGACTCGAAGAAGAGCTGGTCGCAGGAGTCGGCGTTGCCTGCACCGCATTCGACCCAGAGTGCATCGAGATCGGCGTCGTCGCCCGGCGGGGGATCGGTGGGCGACAGGTCCGCGAATTCGCTCGTGAAATCGGACTCGCCGAAGTCGAGGTCGGGGCACGCCGCGGTTCCGCGTCCGCCACAGTCGAGGGCGAACGCCTCGTAGTCGCTGTCGGTGGGCGAGGCCCAGAACAGATCGAAGCAGGCGGTTTCGTCACCGTCGCCGCACCTGACCCACAGCGCGTCGAGCTCTGGATCGTTACCCGGGGGCGCTGCACCATCGGGTGCGGCCGTCGTGGTCGCTGTTGGCGTCGTGGTGGTGGCAGCGGGTTCGCTGGTGTCGGGGGTTTCGTCGGACGAATCGTCGAGAGAGCCGAGATCCCCGAAAGCGCACTCGAGCACCACTTCGGCGAGCGCCTCGGCCACCCCGTCGTCGACCTCATCTCGATCGAGGTCGGCGAAGGACACGCCCTCGCTGTCGTCGATGCCATCGAGAACGCAGTCCACCTGCTCCTCGGTCATCGCCCCGTCTTCGGAGAGCAGCTCGCGAGCGTCATCCCGTGAGAACCCCGATCCGCCGCACGCGGCGGCGACGAGGGCGAACGCCGCGGCGAGGGTGATGTACACGAGGAGGCGGGAACGATGAGAACGACCGGTCATCCCATCGGGCTTACACGACATGACGCGGTTGCCGAGGGATCCTCGCATCCCGGGTTTGTCGCGATGGCGGGATCCCGGTAGCCTAAGACCTTCGTGTGCCGAGCCCAGGCTCGGACCGCAAGCGACGTCCGTCTAGGCCGGGCCCCTCCCGGATCCGGAACCAGGCGGCACAACCGAGATCTCGCTCCGCCGGCCTGGCCGTGCGGAGCGTTCGCGTGAACGGCGGTCGCCCCCCGACCGTCACAAGTGCAAGCTCCATCTAGAGGAAGACGCCCCGACATGGCGAACAAGGCGATCGTCGCCACCAAAGTCGGCATGACCCAGCTGTGGGATGACGAGAACCGGGTGGTCCCGGTCACGATGCTCCGCGTCACCCCCTGCCGTGTGGTTCAGGTCAAGACCGACGAGCGCGACGGATACAGCGCGGTGCAGGTCACTTTCGGCCAGCGCGACGAGCGCAAGCTGACCCGGCCCGAGGCCGGCCACTTCGCCGCCGCTGGGGTCGAGGCTGGAGACACGCTCGTCGAGCTGCGGCTCGACGACGTCAGCGAGCTGGAGGTGGGCCAAGAGCTCACCGCCGAGCTGCTCGCGGCCGGCCAGAAGGTCGATGTGACCGCAGTGTCCAAAGGCAAGGGCTTTGCCGGTGTGATGAAGCGTCACAACTTCAGCGGTCAAAAGGCCAGCCACGGCGCCCACCGCGTCCACCGTGCCCCCGGGGCGATCGGTGCCTGCGCGACGCCCTCTCGAGTCTTCAAGGGCACGCGGATGGCGGGCCGCATGGGCGCTCAGAAGGTGACCACCCAGAACCTCACCGTCGTTGAGGCCGATTCCGAACGCGATCTGCTCTTGGTTCGCGGTTCGGTCCCGGGCCCCAAGGGCGGCGTGGTCGTGATCCGCGATGCGGTGAAGGGCTGATCATGGCGAACACACTCGATGTACGGACCCAGGATGGCGGAACCAATGGTTCGGTCACCCTCGACGACGACATCTTCGGTATCGAACCCAACCTCGCGGTCCTCCACCAGGTCGTGACGGCCCAGTTGGCCGCTCGCCGCCGAGGTACCCATTCGACCAAGACCCGCGCCGAGGTGCGTGGCGGTGGCGCCAAGCCCTACCGCCAAAAGGGCACCGGCCGAGCTCGGCAGGGCTCGATTCGCGCTCCGCAGTTCACCGGCGGTGGCGTGGTCCATGGCCCCCGTCCCCGCAGCTACGCCCAGAAGGTCAACAAGAAGATGACCCGCCTGGCGCTTCGTTCCGCATTGTCGGACCGGGCGCAGAGCGAGCGCGTCGTCGTGATCGACGGCTGGAACTTCGACGCTCCTCAGACCAAGGCGGCGGTTGCATCGCTCGATGCGCTCGCGCTCGAGGGCAAGGTGCTCCTGGTGCTCGGCAGCGATGACGACACCGCGGCCCGCAGCTTCCGCAATCTTGCGTCGGTCCAGCTGCTTCAGGCAGCCGAGCTCAATGCATACGACGTGTTGTGCTCCGACTGGCTGGTGTTCACCCAGGCCACGCTTCCGGCCGGCAACCAGGAGGGCCAGTCGTGAAAGATCCCCGCGACGTGCTCATCGCTCCGGTGATCTCCGAGAAGACCTACGCGCTGCTCGAGCAGAACGTCTATGTCTTCAAGGTGCATCCGTCGGCGTCGAAGCCCGAGATCCGCAAAGCGGTCGAGGAGATCTTCGAGGTGACGGTCACCAACGTCAACACGCTGAACCGCAAGGGCAAGTACCGGCGCAACCGCCGAAACAACACGCTCGGCAAGCGGGCAGACACCAAGCGCGCCATCGTCACCCTCGCCGAGGGTGACTCGATCGAGATCTTCGAGACCTGACATGGGTATTCGCGTTCGTAAGCCAACGAGTCCCGGCCGGCGGTTCCAGACCGTCTCGGACTTCTCCGACATCACGGCCGACAAGCCCGAGCGCTCGCTGCTGGCCAAGAAGCACAGCACGGGTGGGCGCAACAACGGCGGTCGCAAGACGGCACGGCACCGCGGTGGCGGCCACAAGCAGCGCTATCGCATCGTTGATTTCCACCGGAACAAGGACGGCGTGCCTGCCACGGTGGCCACGATCGAGTACGACCCCAACCGCAATGCCCGGATCGCGCTCCTCCACTACCACGACGGCGAGAAGCGCTACATCCTTGCGCCCGCCGGCCTCGAGGTTGGGGACAAGCTCGAGAACGGCCAGGGCGCCGAGATCCGTGTGGGCAATGCGCTGCCGTTGCGGTACGTCCCGGTAGGCACCACGGTCCACAACATCGAACTCAAGCCGGGAGCCGGAGGCCAGATGGCTCGCTCGGCCGGCGCGAGCGTGCAGCTCGTTGCGAAGGAGGGCACACATGCCACCCTTCGCCTGCCCAGCACCGAGATGCGCCGGGTGCCGATCGATTGCCGGGCCACGATCGGGGCGGTGGGCAATGCCGAAGCCGACCTCATCAAGATCGGCAAGGCAGGTCGCAACCGCTGGAAGGGCGTTCGACCCCAGACCCGCGGTGTTGCGATGAACCCGGTCGACCACCCGCTCGGTGGTGGTGAAGGCAAGACCTCGGGTGGCCGCCATCCGGTGTCGCCATGGGGCAAGCCCGAGGGCCGAACCCGCAAGAAGAACAAGAAGTCCAACGACATGATCATTCGTCGCCGCCGTACGCGCGGGTCGCGGAGGTAGTTATGCCACGCAGTCTCAAGAAGGGCGCCTTCGTCGACGACCACCTCCTGAAGAAGGTGGACGCCCTCAACGACAGCGGTGAGAAGAAGGTCGTGAAGACCTGGTCCCGCCGCTCCACGATCATCCCCGAGATGATCGGTCACACGATCGCCGTTCACGACGGCCGCAAGCACGTGCCGGTGTACATCACCGAATCGATGGTCGGCCACAAGCTCGGCGAGTTCGCCCCGACGCGGACCTTCAAGTTCCACGCCGGCCAAGAGCGGGGTGGTCGCCGATGAGCGGTCTCATCGATCTCACCGAGATCGCGGGTGCCAAGAGCACCCACAAGTTCGCCCGTCTCTCTGCGTCGAAGGCCCGGGTCGTTCTCGACCTGATCCGCGACGAAGACCTGGGCGAGGCCCGCGACATCCTCGAGTTCTGTGATCGAGGTGCTGCTCCTGTGGTGTCGAAGGTTCTCGAGAGCGCGGTCTCCAACGCCGAGAACAACGAGCACCTGGCGGCGGATGAGCTGTACGTCGCTGAGTGCTGGGCCGACGAGGGCCCGACCCTCAAGCGCTGGCGCCCACGTGCCCGTGGCCGCGCCACCCGTATCAACAAGCGCACCTGCCACATCACTGTCGTGGTGGCGCAGCTCGATGAGGAAGAGCTCGAGATGCGGGCAGCTCGCGAAGCGACCGCAGGCCAGCGTGCCTCGGCAGCCCGTGCCGCTCGCGTGGCCGCCTCCCGCGGCGACGAAGAAGGCGACGACGCAACCGAAGAGTCCGCAACGGATGGCGAAGAGACAGCCGACGCTGTTGATGAGTCGACGGAAGCTGGCGGGATCGCCGCGGAGTCTGCGGCCGATGAAGAGGTGTCCGCCGCGGGCGGCGACGACATCGTGAAAGTCGAGGACGAGGCGCCCTATGGCGAGGGTTCGCTCGCTCCGCCCGAGGACGGCTCGATCCCCGAGGGCTTCGAGATCAAGGGCAACGCCGATTCGATGAAGTACCACCAGCCGGGAGGCCGGTGGTACGACCAGACCGTCGCCGAGGTGTTCTTCGCCACGACCGAGGCCGCTGAGGCAGCGGGCTTCATCGAGGTGGGCACATCCGAGGACGCCGACTCCGCCGACGCACCCGACGAGCCAGCTGACCCCGGCGACGACACAGAGGAGGACTGACCCATGGGACAGAAGGTCAATCCCTACGGCTTCCGGCTCGGAATCACCACCGATTGGAAGTCCCGCTGGTACGCCGACAAGGAGTATCAGGACTACATCATCGAGGATTGGAAGATCCGCGACTACCTGATGACGGAGCTACCGCACGCAGCGATCAGCCGCATCGAGGTGGAGCGGACGCGCGATCGCCTGCGGGTCGACGTGCACACCGCCCGTCCTGGCATCGTGATTGGACGCCGGGGCAGCGAGGCCGACCGCCTGCGCGCCGGCCTCACCAAGATCTCGGGCAACCCCAAGGTCCAGCTCAACATCCAAGAGATCAAGCAGCCCGAGCTCGACGCAGCGCTGATCGCTCAGGGTGTGGCCGACCAGCTCGCTGGTCGCGTTGCTTTTCGCCGCGCGATGAAGCGTGCCGTTCAGAACGCCCAGAAGGCGGGGGCGCTCGGCATTCGAGTCCAGTGCTCCGGTCGCCTCGGTGGCTCGGAGATGGCGCGGACCGAGTGGTATCGCGAAGGTCGCGTGCCCCTTCACACGCTGCGAGCCGACATCGACTACGGCTTCCGTGAGGCCCGCACGACCGCGGGCCGCATCGGCGTGAAAGTGTGGCTCTACAAGGGCGACATCCTCCCGTACAAGACCTCCGCAGACGATCGCATCAGCCGTGAGGCGGCGATGGCGGTCGGGGAGACGCCTGGCGGACCCGAGCGCAAGGCCCCCGTGGTGTCCTCGAGCGGTCGCCGGGCCGACGCGCCCGCCGCTCCGGACGAGACACCCGAAGAACCCGCACCACTGGTCGGTGAGGCCGATCCAGAGTTCGAAAAGCTCCTCGAAGAGGAAGAGCAGATCGAGCGGGCCACTCGCGAGCAGTCCCAGACCGAGAAGTTCCGGCAGGGAGACGACTGAGATGTTGATGCCCCGCAAGGTCAAGCACCGCAAGCATCACCGCGGTCGCATGAAGGGCCAGAGCAAGGGTGGTACCGCGGTCAACTTCGGTGACTACGGCATCCAGGCGCTCGAGCCCGGATGGATCACCGCTCGCCAGATCGAAGCCGCCCGTATCGCCATGACCCGTCACGTCAAGCGTGGCGGCAAGGTGTGGATCAACATCTTCCCGGACAAGCCGGTCACGGCGAAGCCAGCCGAGACCCGCATGGGTTCGGGCAAGGGCAACCCCGAGCGTTGGGTTGCTGTGGTGAAGCCCGGACGCGTGATGTTCGAGCTGGGCGGCGTCGACGGTGAGCTCGCCAAGGGCGCGCTCAGCCGTGCGATCCAGAAGCTGCCCGTGAAGGCTCGCATCGTCAGCCGAGAGGAGGCCATCTGATGGCCGCTGCCGCCGAGATCCGTGAGCTCGCCGACGATCAGCTGCTCGATCAGCTGACCGAGGCGAAGCACGAGCTCTTCAACCTCCGTTTCCAGTTCGCAACAGGCCAGCTGGAGAATTCCGCCCGCGTCACCCAGGTGAAGCGTGACATCGCCCGCATCAACACCGTGCTCCGGGAGCGAGAGATCGCTGCCGCCGAAGCACTCGCCGCCGAGGACGCCTGATGAGCGAGAACACCGAAACGCGCAATTCGCGCAAGGTTCGTGAGGGGCTCGTCGTGTCGACGTCCATGGAGAAGACCGCCGTGGTCGCCGTGACCGAGCGAGTCCGCCATCGTCGCTACTTCAAGACAGTGCAGCAGACCACCAAGTTGTACGCGCATGACGAAGAGAACGACGCACGCGTCGGCGATCGCGTCCGTGTGATGGAAACCCGTCCGATCTCGAAGAAGAAGCGCTGGCGTCTTCTCGAGATCGTCGAGCGGGCCCGCTGAGGTCCAGGAACCAGCCATGATTCAGCAGGAAAGCCGACTCAAAGTCGCCGACAACTCGGGTGCCAAAGAGGTGCTGTGCATCCGCGTTCTCGGTGGAACCGGTCGCCGCTACGCATCCATCGGCGATGTGTTCATCGCCACCGTCAAAGACGCGATTCCCGGCGCCGCGGTCAAGAAGGGCGAGGTGGTTCGCTGCGTCGTCGTTCGGACGCGCAAAGAGCGTCGCAGGCCCGACGGCAGCTACATCCGCTTCGATGAGAACGCCGCCGTTCTCGTCGACACCAACCGCCAACCGCGCGGCACCCGGATCTTTGGTCCGGTCGGCCGTGAGCTCCGCGACCACCGCTTCATGCGGATCGTGTCGCTGGCGCCGGAGGTGCTCTAGTGAAGATCAAGAAGGGTGACGTCGTCCGCGTGTTGTCCGGCAAGGACCGCGGGGTCGAGGGCGCGGTGATGTCCGTCGACCCAGCGACTGGCCGCATCGTCGTCGACGGCGTTCACATGGCCAAGAAGCATCAGCGGCCGACGCCTCAGGTGGACCAGGGTGGGATCATCGACATCGCCTTGTCGATCGACGCCTCCAACTGCGCGGTGGTGTGCCCCAAGACCGGCCAGGCCGGGCGAGTGGGCTACCGCTTCGAGGGCGACACCAAGGTCCGCTTCCACAAGGTGTCCGGGGAGGAGCTGCCATGAGTGAGCAAAGCGAACGTGGCCTCCCGGCCCGGCGCGTCAGCGCCAAGAGGGGAGTGTGATGAGCACGCTGACCGAGCCTCGTATGAAGGCGCTGTATCGCGACATCTTGCGAGACCAGCTCCAGCAACAGCTCGAGCTCCCCAACGTGATGCAAGTGCCCAAGCTGATGAAGATCTCCGTCAACAGCGGTGTCGGCGCGGCTCTCATCAATCGAGGCATCCTCGATGGGGCGCTCGAGGACCTCTCCAAGATCACCGGCCAGCGCCCCGCGGTGACCCGGGCGAAGAAGTCGATCGCCGGCTTCAAGCTCCGCGAAGGCAACGCGATCGGCGCCAAGGTGACCCTGCGGGGCAACCGCATGTGGGAGTTCTACGACCGTCTGGTGAGCCTGGCGATCCCCCGCATCCGCGACTTCCGCGGGCTGTCGCCCCGGTCCTTCGATGGCCGAGGCAACTACACGTTTGGCGTGACCGAGCAGCTGATCTTCCCCGAGATCGACTACGACCAGGTGAATCAGATTCGGGGAATGGACATCACGCTCGTGACGTCCGCGACCAATGACGACCACGGCCGTGCACTGCTCACGGCTCTCGGATTCCCGTTTCGACGGGAGGGACAGAACTGATGGCCAAGAAGGCGCTCATCCACAAGCAGCAGAAGACCCCGAAGTTCAAGGTTCGGGCCTACACGCGGTGTCGCCGCTGTGGCCGACCGCGGTCCGTGTACCGCAAGTTCGGGCTCTGCCGCGTGTGTCTCCGTCAGATGGTGCACGCCGGCGAGATTCCCGGCGTCACGAAGGCGAGCTGGTGAGGGGACGTTCAGAATGACGATGACCGATCCGATCGCCGACATGCTGACCCGCATCCGGAACGCCAACATGACGTTCAAGGACGAGGTCGCGATGCCGAGCTCCAAGCTGAAGGAATCGCTCGCCGCGATCCTGACGAGCGAGGGCTACATCGAGGGCTTCAGCGTGGCCGATGCCACCGACCGTCCGGGCCGCACCCTGTCGATCGACCTCAAGTACACCCCGGACCGTGCTCGCACGATCTCGGGCCTGCGCCGTATCTCCAAGCCGGGGCTGCGTGTGTACACCAAATCCGACAACGTTCCCCGTGTGCTCGGTGGGCTCGGCATTGCCGTGCTGTCCACCAGCAAGGGGCTGATGACCGACAGGGAGGCTCGCCGCAACCGCATGGGCGGCGAGGTCCTCTGCTACGTCTGGTAGGAGGCACCGATGTCACGAGTGGGCAACGCTCCCATCAACCTGCCGAGCGGCGTGAGCCTCGAAGCCGGCGACACCACCGTCAGCGTCACGGGCCCGCAGGGCAATCTCAGCCAGGACATTCCCGAGGGCATCTCGGTGAACGTCGACGGCGAGACTGTCACGGTCGCTCGCACCGACGACACCCGCCAGCAGCGTGCGCTGCATGGCCTCACCCGCGCCCTCGTCAACAACATGGTGGAGGGTGTCACCAAAGGCTTCACCAAGGAGCTGCAGATCGTCGGGGTCGGCTATCGCGCCCAGGCCAAGGGCAGCGGCGGACTCGAGCTGTCGCTGGGTTTCAGCCACACGGTCAGCGTTGCCGCCCCTGAGGGCGTCAGCTTCGAGGTGCCAGACGCCACCACCATCAAGGTGAGTGGCATCGACAAGCAGCTCGTGGGCCAGGTCGCCGCAGACATTCGCAGCCTGAAGAAGCCTGAGCCCTACAAGGGCAAGGGCATCCGGTACGTCGACGAGCGGGTGATCCGCAAGGCCGGCAAGGCAGCCAAGTAGGAACCATGACGAGTCGAAGTGCACAACGTCAAAAGCGCCAGCGCCGGGTTCGCAAACGCATCAGTGGAACGGCCGAGCGGCCGCGTCTGAGCGTGTTCCGTTCCAACCGGCACATCTCCGCCCAGCTCATCGACGACGAGGCCGGCATCACCCTTGCCTCGGCGTCGACCGCCGAAGCCGATCTTCGCAGCGGCACCACGAGCAACAAGGACGCCGCCACCAAGGTGGGTCAGCTTGTCGCAGAGCGGGGCAAGGCCGCCGGTGTGGAGACCGTGGTCTTCGACCGCGGCGGCAACCAGTACCACGGCAGGGTTGCCGCCCTCGCCGACGCCGCCCGCGATGCCGGGCTGAAGTTCTAGGAGTTCACGATGACGAACGCAGAACGGCCCAACTCAGGCGGCGATCGCCCCAACAACCGCGGCAACCGCCGCAATGACCGCGACCGTCAGCGCGACAATCCGCGCAACAGCGGCGACGATGGTCTGCGCGAGTCGCGGGTCATCGATATCAATCGAGTGGCCAAGGTGGTCAAGGGCGGTCGACGCTTCAGCTTCACCGCCCTCGTGGTGATCGGCGACGGCGCCGGCCAGGTTGGCCTCGGCTACGGCAAGGCCAAAGAGGTGCCGCTCGCGATCCAGAAGGGCACCGAAGAGGCTCGCAAGAACCTCTTCCGCGTTCCGCTCGCAGGGAGCACCATCATTCACCCCGTTCTGGGTGAGATGGGTGCTGGTCGCGTCCTCCTCAAGCCCGCCGCTCCCGGTACCGGTGTGATCGCCGGCGGTGCGGCGCGGGCGATCCTCGAGGAGGCCGGCATCAACGACGTGCTCGCGAAGTCGCTCGGTAGCTCCAACCACATCAATGTGGCCAAGGCGACCATTGCCGGCCTTCAGGCGCTCAAGCGGCCCGACGAGATCGCGAAGCTTCGTGGCCTCTCGCCCGAAGAGTGCATTCCAGCCGGACTGCTCAACGCCTACCGCGAGGCAGAGCGCGCCGTTCGTGAGCCCAGGCAGGCTGCGGAGGCAGGGTCATGAGCGAGCTCACCGTCACCCAGGTTCGTAGCTCGATCGGCTCCAAGCCCAAGCACCGCGGCACGCTGCGCGCGCTCGGCCTGGGTCGTATCGGCAAGACGAACACCCTGCCCGACCGCCCCGAAATCCGGGGAATGATCCACAAGGTCGCGCACCTCATCAACGTCGAAGAGGCCTGATCACATGTTGAAGCCGCACGACCTCAAGCCGGCCCCCGGGTCGAAGAAGGCCGCCAAGCGCGTCGGCCGAGGCACCGCCGGTCGCCGAGGCAAGACCGCTGGTCGAGGTACCAAGGGCACCAAGGCCAGGAGCAAGGTTCCTGTCTGGTACGAGGGTGGTCAGCTGCCGCTGCAGCGTCGGATCCCCAAGGCGAAGGGGTTCACCAACCCGTTCCGCGTGGAGTACCAGCCGATCAACCTCGACACGATCGCCGAGAGCGGTCTCACCGAGGTCGATCCCGAGGCCTTGCTCGCCAAGGGTCTGGTCTCCAAGGGCGCCATGATCAAGGTGCTCGGCCGTGGTGAAATCACGACGGCCGTCACGGTCAAGGCGCACGCCGTCTCCAAGTCCGCGGAGGCAGCTATCACCGCTGCAGGCGGTACCGTGGAGATCCTGCCGCCCACGTTCCGTGGACCGCGTCCGCCGGCACAGGGCAACCAGCACACAAATCGCTAACCACCGGCCGCTCGCCAGCGCCGAAACGACGATCAACGGGGTTCGCCTTGCTCGGAAGCATGCGCAACATCTTTCGTGTGCCAGATCTTCGCGTGAAGATCCTGTTCACGATCACGATTCTCGCCGCCTACCGGCTGGGGTCGCAGGTCCCTGTTCCCGGCATCGACTTCGACGCGATCATCGCGCTACGGGAGGAAGCTGATCAGACCGGCGGTGTGCTGGCCCTGCTCAACCTCTTCTCAGGCGGGGCGCTCACCAACTTCGCGATCTTCGCGCTCGGGATCATGCCGTACATCACGGCGTCGATCATCATCCAGATCCTGACCGTCGCAGTTCCGCGCCTCGAGGCCTTGCAGCAGCAGGGCGCGGTGGGTCAGCGCAAGCTCACCCAGTACACCCGCTACCTCACGCTCGCCATTGCTTTCGTGCAGGCGACCGGCATCACCTTCATCTTCGGTCGCGGCCAGGGCACGGCCCTCGGCAACACCAGCGCCGTCATCGTGATCCCCGACTTCACCTTCAACCGGGTGGCTCTCGTGATCATCTCGCTGACGGCGGGCACCGCGCTGCTGATGTGGATGGGTGAGCTGATCAGCCAGCGGGGCGTCGGCAACGGCATGTCGCTGCTGATCTTCGCTTCTGTGGTCTCCACGATCCCCTTCGACGGCGAACGCCTGCGTGCAGTGCAGGGCAACTTCTACCTCGCCACCGCGATCCTGGTGGCGATCGCGATGATGGTGGCGATCATCTTCATCGAGCAGGGCCAGCGCCGGATCCCGGTCCAGTTCTCCAAGCGCCAGGTCGGCCGTCGCATGTACGGAGGCCAGAACACCTACATCCCGCTCAAGGTGAACCAGTCGGGTGTCATCCCGATCATCTTCGCCAGCTCGATTCTGTTCCTGCCGGTGCTTTTGTCCAACGTGGCGAACTGGGGTTGGCTCCAGACCGTGGTGAACGACTACCTCACCCAGCCAGACAGCATCGTGTACGTGATCTTCTTCGGCCTGCTGATCGTCGGCTTCGCGTACTTCTACACGGCGATCTCCTTCGACCCCGTCCGCCAGGCAGACAACATCCGCAAACAGGGCGGGTTCATTCCCGGAATCCGCCCGGGCCCCCAAACCGAGCGCTACCTGGCCCGGATTCTCAACCGCATCACGCTGCCCGGGGCGTTGTTCATCGCCTTCGTGGCGCTGGTACCCACGATCCTGCTGTCGGCGACCAGCGACCTGGGGTCGATCGGCGGCGGCGGTCACGGTGGTGGATTCGCCATCGGGTTCGGTGGTGTGTCGATTCTGATCGCTTCAGGCGTGGCGCTCGAGACGATGAAACAGATCGACTCGCAGCTGCTCATGCGCAACTACGAGGGCTTCCTCAAATAGGAAGTCCCGTTCTCGACTGCGCACGGACATGGCTCGATGGATTCGACATATGCTGCGCCGGCTGTTCCGGAGGTCCCCCATGACGAGACTCGTGATCCTGGGCAAGCAGGGTGCCGGCAAGGGCACCCAATGTGCGCTGCTCGTGGACCACTACGGTATTCCCCACATCTCCACTGGCGACATGTTGCGCGCCGCGGTTGCCGAAGGAACCGAGCTGGGTCTGAAGGCCAAGGCGGTCATGGACGCCGGCGACCTGGTGTCCGACGACCTGATTCTCGGCATCGTGCGCGAGCGGCTCGCCCAGCCTGACGCCGCAACCGGATTCCTGCTCGATGGGTTCCCGCGCACCGAAGCCCAAGCCGACGGACTCTTCGAGCTCCTGGCACCGGCGGGCGTCGACCTGGCCATCAACCTCGACGTTCAAGACGATGTCGTCACCGCCCGCATGCTCGACCGCGGTCGCGCCGACGACACTCCAGATGCAATCGCGCGGCGGCTCGAGCTGTACACGGAGGAGACCGCTCCACTGTTGCAGTACTTCGGGGATCGAGGCCGGTTGGTCACGATCGACGGCCTCGGCAGCGAGGCCGAGGTGCATGAGCGGATCGTCGCCGCAATCGACGATTCTCGCTGAGTGCTCCCGACCTGCAACGATGGTCGAGAATTGGCCCTCGACCTCGGGGCCGCTATGCTCGTTCGTCGGCCGTCGTGTCGGTGCACGTCGACCGCGCCCCAGTTTCGTGTCGCTCTTCCGGGGCCCGTTCCATCGGTGCCGGAATCCACAGCGGCCAGCACATCGTTCGCTCGGCGCTGCCCAGCACCCTGCAGTGCCTCATCTCCACGCAATTCCAAACTCTCCCAGCAAGGCTGTTCCGTGAAAGTCCGACCCAGCGTCAAACCGATGTGTGACAAGTGCCGCGTGATCCGGCGCCACGGACGCATCCGCGTCATCTGCAGCAACCCGCGGCACAAGCAACGGCAGGGGTAAGGGGAAACCAATGGCACGTATCGCTGGCGTCGACATCCCGCGCGAAAAGCGGGTGAAGATCGCCCTCACCTACATCTACGGCATCGGCAACGCATCGGCCGCCCAGATCTGCGAAGCACTCGACATCGGGAACAGCACCCGAGTCCGCGACCTCACCGACGAAGAGGTGGTCCGGATCCGCAACTACATCGACAGCGAACTCAAGGTCGAAGGCGACCTGCGCCGCGATGTGGCCCAAGACATCAAACGCAAGATCGAGATCGGCTGCTACCAGGGCATCCGTCATCGTCGCGGCCTCCCCGTTCATGGGCAGCGCACGCACACCAACGCTCGCACCCGCAAGGGTCCCAAGAAGACCGTCGCCGGCAAGAAGAAGGTCCGCAAGTAATGGCCAAGCCTCAGGCTGGAGGGCGTCGTCCTCGTCGCAAGGAACGCAAGAACGTCGGACACGGCGTCGCGCACATCAAGAGCTCGTTCAACAACACGATCATCAGCTTCACCGACCAGCAGGGCAACGTCGTGTCCTGGGCGTCGGCGGGCAATGTCGGCTTCAAGGGGTCGCGCAAGTCCACCCCCTTCGCTGCCCAGCAGGCGGCAGAGCAGGCGGCGCGGCGGGCCATGGAGAACGGCGTGCGGCGGGTCGACATCCAGGTCAAGGGCCCCGGTTCGGGCCGTGAGACCGCAATCCGTTCGATCCAGAACACCGGTATCGAGATCACCGGCATCAAGGACATGACGCCCATTCCGCACAATGGATGCCGTCCTCCCAAGCGGCGGAGGGTCTGACATGGCGCGCTACACAGGACCCAAGGCGCGTGTGTCGCGTCGACTCGGCGTCAACATCTGGGGCACCGCCGGCGAGACCAAGGCGTTGGATCGCCGGCCCTACCCGCCGGGCGAACACGGTCGCGGCCGTCGCAGGAGCCAGAACAGCGAGTACCTGCTGCAGCTCCAGGAGAAGCAGAAGGCCCGCTTCACCTACGGAATCACCGAGAAGCAGTTCCGCAACGCGTACGGCGAGGCGTCGCGGCAGAAGGGCGTGACGGGCGAGAACCTGCTCCGTCTGCTCGAGCTTCGCCTCGACAACATCGTGTACCGGGCTGGTTGGGGGGCAACTCGCCCGCAGGCCCGCCAGTTCGTCAACCACGGCCATGTCAACGTCAACGGCCGTCGGGTCAACATCCCGAGCTACCGCGCCCGCAAAGGTGACGTGATCGAGCTGCGCGAGAAGTCGCGTGAGATGGTCACGTTCCGATGGAACCTCGACGTGCTCGACCGCCAGGCACCCGCGTGGCTCGACCCGGAAGACGGCGGCCAGCAGGTCACGGTGCGCGAAGCGCCGACGCGCGAGCAGATCGAGATCCCCGTCCGCGAACAGCTCATCGTCGAGCTGTACAGCAAGTAACCCCACGAACCCCAGAGCTGGAGTCAGCAAGTGAGCATGCTCATCATGCAGCGCCCGACCGTCGAGCCCCTCGGCGAGGAGGAGAACAACCGCCAGCGTTTCGCCATCGGACCTCTCGAGCCGGGGTTCGGTCACACGATTGGCAACTCTCTTCGGCGCACCCTTCTCTCCTCGATTCCCGGTGCTGCGATCACCCAGGTGCGTTTCGACGACGCGCTGCATGAGTTCGACACCATTCCCGGAGTCGTCGAGGACGTCACCGACCTCATCTTGAACCTCAAAGACGTCGTGTTGACCTGCGAGAGCGATGAGCCCATCGCCGTTCGTCTCGAGCGCACCGGCGCCGGCGAGGTCTCGGCAGGGGACATCGAGTGGGGCGCCGACATCGAATGCCTCAATGGCGACCTCAAGATCGCGACGATGAGCGCCGACGGACGGCTCGCACTCGACCTCACCGTGGCGAGGGGTCGTGGCTACCTCGGATCCGACGCCCAGGCCGCGGGCACCACGATCGGTGTCATTCCGATCGACGCCATCTTCAGCCCTGTTCGGCGGGTCTCGATCGAAGTGGAGCCAGTCCGCGTCGAGCAGTCGACCAACTTCGATCGCCTGATCCTCGACATCGACACCGATGGTTCGATCAGCCCGCGTGACGCACTCGCGTCTGCAGCCGACACCCTGCAGACCCTCGTGAGCCTCGTCGCCGACATGAGCGACGAACCGCTGGGACTCGACGTCGGCGAAGTCGCGGCCGCTGAGGCCGGTTCCCCCGACCTCGACCTTCCCATCGAGGACCTCGATCTCAGCGAGCGGCCCCGCAACTGCCTCAAGCGCGGTCAGGTCAACAGCGTCGGCGAGCTGCTCGAAAAGTCGGCAGATGATCTGCTGGCCATCACCAACTTTGGCCAGAAGTCGCTCGACGAAGTCATCCAGAAGCTCGACGAGCGAGGCCTGGCACTCAAGGGCATGAGCCCGTCGATCTAGGAGTTCCACCATGCCCACCCCGACCAAGGGTCGCCGGCTCGGCGGCAGCTCAGCTCACCAGCGATCGATGATGGCCAACTTGGCCGCGTCGCTGTTCGCAGCAGAAGCCATCGAGACCACAGAGGCCAAGGCCAAGGCTCTTCGCCCCTACGCGGAGAAGCTGATCACCAAGGCGGCCAAGGGCGGACTTCACCGCCACCGCCAGCTGGTCTCGAGCCTCAACGGCGACATCGAGATGGCCCAGAAGCTGATCGACGAGATCGGCCCGCGCTACGAGGATCGCCCCGGTGGATACACCAGGATCCTCAAGCTCGGCCCGCGCCAGGGCGACAACGCCCCAATGGCGCTGATCGAACTGGTCTGAGTCTTC
>CAZVUM010000087.1:0-16980 GCA_964629575.1 uncultured Acidimicrobiales bacterium
CCAACCCTTCTGCCAGCTCCCACGGTCACCAGGCTCACCACCCAAGCTGGCAGAAGGGATCACGCGGCCCGGGTCCGCTGGCGGTTCTGGATGATCCGGGCCACGGGTTCGGCCCACCGGCTGGCCGGGCGGAAGATGTCGGCTTCCCACACCGGGATCACGAGGAGGCCGAGCTCCTCGAGTCGGGCTGTTCGGGCGGCATCTGCGGCCTGGTCGACCAGCGCGCTGTGCCAGCGCTCGCTCTGCACTTCGATCACTGTCGAGGCGCCATCGTGCAGAAGATCGACCCGGCCGGCGAACTGTCGCCCACCGAGATCGACCTGCCGTCTGAGGCCCGTGACTCCCTCGCGTTCGAGGTCGGCCTGCACTTTGCGCTCCAGCGATGAGGCGGGCGGAACGTAGGAAGGCCCACGCGCGTCGAGCAACCTCTTCATCTCCTTGATCCCGCGGCGGCCGCGCTTGTTGAGAGCCACGAAGGTCTCGCTCAGGTCGTCCCAGACCACGAGTCGATCCGTCCACAGCCGGTCGAGAAGGACCTCGGTACGCGGGAGCGGGAGTACGGCGGCGAGATCGAAGACCGTTCGGGCGGGCCGTGTGACGGGTAAGCCGTCGATCTCGGTGACGTGCTCCGGTGGGAGCGCTCGTGTCTCGTGCACCTTGAGTCCGTTTCCCGACCGGATGGAGTTGGCGCCGCGCATCCGCCAGGTGTGAAGCGGGAGCACATCGAAGCCCGGGCGTTGCCACAGAGCAGCGGCTGAGTGATGGCTCACGACCACGCCGGGGCCCGACAGCAACAGCGCCCGAAATGCCCTCGCTGTCTCGTCGAGATGTCGGCCCCTCAGGAGATAGATGCCAGGGTCGAGCCGCACCCAGAGGTCCGATTCGAGCTCGTACTTGACCAGATGGGCTGCTCCGAGCGCGGCCCCCTGCTGCCGGCGAACGACCCCGCCTTGGCGCGCAGCGAGCTCTCGTAGGCCTCGCCGCACCAGAAAACGTTCGCTGGTATCTCGTCGTTCGCGCATGGTGGCATCCCACTACGAGGGTGGGACAGTCACCCTTCTGCCAGCCCACACGGTCACCAGGCTCACCACCCAAGCTGGCAGAACGGGGGGCGCGCAACGGGGGCGCCCCTGATAGAGACGCCCCCGTTGTCGATGTCCAGGTAGAGCTTCAGGTAGAGCTGGGTCAGCTGATGCCGGCGGCCTCGAGTGCGCGCCGGGTGAGGACGCGGGCGAGGTGCTCGCGGTACTCCGGTGACGCGTTGAGGTCGGTCGGCGGCTCGGTGCCTTCGGCGGCGGCGTCTGCGGCATCGGCAGCAGAGGAACCCCCGGCCAACGCTGCCTCGACCGAACCCGCCCGCAGCGGGGTCGAGCCCATGTTGACGAGCGACACGTTGGTGCCACCGTTCACCTGCACGGCTGCCACACCCACGATCGCCCAGTCCTGGGCACGCCGGTTGAACTTCTGGTAGTTCCACCCCCCGGACGCCTTGGGCACCCGAACCTCGGTGAGCATCTCGTCGTCGGTGAGCGCCGACTCGAAGTAACCGGTGAAGAAGTCCGAAGCGGCGATCTCGCGCGAGCCGTTGGGTCCCTGGGCCACGAGCGTGCCGCCGAGTGCCAGAACAGCGGCCGGGAGATCCGAGGCCGGATCCGAGTGGGCGAGCGAACCGCCGAGCGTGCCACGGTGCCGGACCTGCGGGTCGCCGACCTTGCTGGCCACGTGCGACAGGATCGGGCAGTCGGCGGCGAGCAGGTCGCTCGTCTCCAATGCCCGGTGACGGGTGAGCGCGCCGATCGAGATGTGGTCGCCGCCGTCGTTGATGTAGCTCAGGTCCTCGACCCGCCCGATGTCGACCAGAACGGTGGGAACAGCGAGGCGGAGCTTCATCATCGGAAGGAGCGAGTGACCGCCCGCGAGGAGTTTGGCCTCATCGCCGTACTCGCCGAGCAAGGCGATGGCCTCGTCGGATGAGCCTGCACGCTTGAAGTCGAATGCTGCTGGAATCATCTCCGGCCCCTCAGTCGACCGACTGGCCGCTGGCGGCCAGTACTGCCTTGACGATGTTGTGGTAGCCGGTGCACCGGCAGAGGTTGCCCTCGAGCCCTTCGCGCACCTCGGCCTCGGTCGGGCTGGCGTTCTCCTCGAGGAGCGAGACTGCCGCCATCACCATGCCGGGAGTGCAATAGCCGCACTGGAGGCCGTGATGTTCGCGGAAGCTGTCCTGCATCGGGTGCAGCTCGTCGTCGGATGGAGCGAGTCCCTCGATCGTCGTGATGTCCTCGCCGTCTGCCTGGACAGCCAGCATGGTGCAGGACTTGACCGATTCGCCGTTGACGTGAATCGTGCACGCCCCGCAGGACGAGGTGTCGCAGCCGACGTTGGTGCCGGTGAGGCCCAACTGGTCACGCAGGTAGTAGACGAGCAACGTGCGCGGCTCGACGTCGTTGGACTCCGCCGTACCGTTCACGGTGACGCTGATCTCCACAGTGTCCCCTCTCATCGTCGGCCGCACGCCGGCCGAGCGCCTCCAATCATGCACCATCGCGGACCCCCGTGCTGCACTCGCAGTGGATTGCCCACCGATCCGACGTCATTCGGTGCCAGGCGCCCGTTCCGAACACCCGTTGGATACGCTTCACGCCATGGTCGATGCCCCCAGCGGCACCAAACAGGACATCCTCGCGAGCGCTCGCGATCTGTTCGCCAAGCACGGGTACGACGGCACGTCGATCCGCCAACTGACGTCGTCGCTCGGCATCACTCCGGCTGCGCTCTACTACCACTTCAGCAGCAAGCACGAGGTCCTCGAGGGCATCATGACCGGCTTCATCGAAGGTGGTGAGCGCCTGCTCGAAGGGCTGCGCAGCCTGGGGCGCGGGCCAGACACCGTGCGCCCCGCGCTGGAGGGGTACTACGACCTGCTGGCCAGCGATGTGCGGGTGTTCCGCCTCGTGTTCAACGACGCCGCCATTCAGCAAGGTGCGATCGGTCAGCGGATCCGCGTCCAGGCCCGCGAGTTCTTCGGCCATCTGGTGGGTACCGAGCCCGACGTCGAAGATCGGATCAGAGCCGCCGCAGCCGTGGGCACCATTCGCCTGTCGCTCGAACAGCCCGGCGTCGACCCTGAGGTCCACCGCTCGCGCATCGTCAACCGCGCGATGCTCCTGATGGAGGACTGACGGCGCCCTCCCGAATCAGGGAATGAAGCGTCGCAGACCCGACCACGCGAACCACCCGAGCACCAGGACCATCGCGCCGAGCGCGAGCAGACCGTCGGTTGTCGACTCGGCCGAGATGCCGCTGTCGAGGAACGCTTGGCGGGCGAGCTCGAGCACTTGTGTGATCGGGTTCCACCGGGCGACGGTCTGAAGCCAGCCTGTAGCGACCTCGAGCGGCACCTGGGCCGTCGACATGAACAGGGCCAGGAAGATGCCGATCGGGAACAGCGGAGCGATTCGCTGGTCCTTGACCCGATAGATGAGTCCGAGCGCCCAGCCGCTCGCGCAGAGCGAGATGCCGACGACGGCGACGAAGAGCCACACGACCCCGAGCACTCCGCCGGTGAATCGGGCCCCGAACGCGAAGCCCACGCCGAGGACCACGGTCCCCACCAGGACCGCACGCAGCACGCCCACGAGCGCCGTTCCGAGCAGGATGGCGAAGCGGTTGACAGGGGCGGCGAGCAGTCGATCGAAGAAGCCGTTGTCGATGTCCACAGCGGTCGCGAAGCCGACGGCGACACCCGAGAACGCCGCGCCCTGCAGCATCATGAACGGCACGTACCAGTTCTCGACCGACTCGGTTCCGAATCCGCCGAGCGCCAACACACCCGCGTAGAGCCCGACGTAGATCACCAGGAAGAACGTCGGGAAGAAGAGGGACTGGATCACGATCGCGGGGATGCGAGCGGTTTTGATCGCTCCTCGCCCGAGGATCGCGCCCGTGCCGGCAAGAAAGGCGCTCATGCCCTGAGCCGATCTCGAAGGGCGGCGAGGGCCGCGATCACGAACAGCGCGAGCATTCCGATCGCCACGCCGAACGCCATCAGCGCATCTCCGCTGTCCCACCCGCTGATGTGCAGATTCCTCAGGCCATCGATCATGTACGAGAGGGGGTTGAGATTGGCGAGCGTTTCGAACCACCCTCCCGAGATCTCGGGAGGGAAGAACGCGGAGGAGAGAAACACTGCGGCGAACAGGATCGGAAAGAAGCCGTTGACCGCTTCGACCGAACCGGTCTTGAGCCCCACAGCCAGCGAGAACGCACCGACGGCACCACCGAACAGCGCCGCGACCACAAGCGTCACCACGAGCCCGCCGACGCCCGCGTCCATCGTCGCTCCGAAGGGAATGAGAATGGCGATGAACACGATCGCCTGTGCGACGGCCAGAACCATCGAGCCGGTCAGCCGTCCCAACACCAGCGCGACCCGGGCGACAGGCGATGCGACCATGCGGTCGAAGAACCCGGATTCGATGTCGAGAGCAACGTCGTTCCCGGCACCGGTCGAGGCGAACAGCACACCCTGAACAATGGTTGCCGCGAGCAGGTAGGCCACGAACGAAGACACGTCGGGGAACCCCGGGATGTCGCGCGTCCGGTCGAACGCCGCGGCGCTGAGGGCGGTGAAGAACAGCGGGAAGACGATCGACGGCGCCCACAGCTGGGGTTGACGGACAACAGCGCGGAGGGACCGGCCCGCGATGGCACGCACTTGGGCACCCGTGTGCGTTCCCAGCGAAGCAGCGGTCACTGGCTGGTGTCCCCCGCGCCCTCCAGGCGTCGCCCGGTCGCTTCGGCGAACACGTCGTCGAGGCTCGGCGGGTCGAGTTCCATGTGATGGACCTCGATGCCCGCTGCGTCGAGCCCGCGCACGGCAGCGGCCATGTTGGTGGCACCGCCGCGCAGCCCGATCGCGACGCGACCAGCACGAGCGGGACGGCGGTCGCCGAGCTCCTCGAGGACCACGGCGGCCTGGTCGACGAAGTCCTCGCCCACGTCCACCCTGAGGGTGGGGTCGCCCACCGCCGCCTTGAGTGCGTTGGGTTCGCCCTCGCGGACGATCCTGCCGCCGTCGATAATCGCGATTCGACCGGCCAGCTGGTCCGCCTCTTCGAGGTACTGGGTCGTCAGCAGAACAGTCGTCCCGAATTCTTGGTTGAGGCGGCGGACCTCTTCCCAGAGGGCGACCCGGCTCGTGGGATCCAACCCCGTGGTCGGTTCGTCGAGGAAGAGGACGCGGGGTTCGTGGATCAGCGACATCGCGAGGTCGAGACGGCGGCGCATGCCGCCTGAGTACTCGCCCACCCGGCGATCCCCCGCCGCGGTGAGGCCGACCCGTTCGAGCAGCTCCTCGCCCCGGGTTCGAGCGACCCGCCGTCCGATCCCGTGAAGGACAGCCTGAAGTCGCAGCAGTTCGCGGCCCGTCATGATGGGATCGATGGCTGCGTCCTGGAGAGCGACGCCGATCGAGCGCCGGACCGATTGCGCATCATCGACGACGTCGTAGCCGGCGACCCACGCGCGGCCCGACGTCGGGCGAAGCAACGTCGTCAACATGCGGACCGTGGTCGATTTGCCTGCGCCGTTCGGTCCGAGGAAGCCGAAGATCTCGCCCTCCTCGACGCTCAGGTCGATGCCATCCACCGCCACGATGTCCCCGAAGCGTCGTTCGAGCTCCTCGACGTGAATGGGCGGACGAATCGGTGTGCCGTGTGTACTCATGGAGAGGCCGCGTGGGAGGTGAGGGGGTGGGAGGGAAACGAGCGGGGAGGCTCACTCACCGGTGAGGAGGTGTCGTACACCGGGGAGCGGCCAGCTCGCAGGAAGGTCTACCGCATCGGCGGGGTCGACAGACAGCCGGTACAGGAGGTCTCCCTCGCGTACGAGCGAGAGCTGTTCGCGGGCCACGCGTTCGACGACGATCGGGTCGGTCCCCGCCGAGACCCGCTCCTCGAGTCCCACCGATTCGGTCCGCAGCGCGGCCAGGGTCGCCTCGGCGTCGTCGATCCGCTCTCTCTGATCGAACAGGGCCTGGGTCGGGAACACCACCAGAACCAGCATCGCCACCACCGCGGTGAGCGCGATCAGCCCGCCGAGGAGCCGAACCAGTCGGCTGCGCCAGAGGCTGAGCGCCAGGCTCACCTGCTGCGACGCGGCGGCCGGTGGCGGCCGCTGTGCCTGGCGCGTCACGTATCAGACCCCTGCCACTGCGGCCCGGCCGCGGTACGCGGCGGCCTCGCCGAGGTCTTCCTCGATCCTGAGGAGCTGGTTGTACTTGGCGACCCGGTCCGATCGAGCCGGAGCACCTGTCTTGATCTGACCGCAGTTGGTGGCAACGGCCAAGTCGGCGATCGTCGTGTCCTCGGTTTCGCCGGACCGGTGAGACATCACGCTCGTGTAGGACGCGTTGGCAGCCAGCTCGACCGTCTCGAGTGTCTCGGTGAGTGAACCGATCTGGTTCACCTTCACGAGAATGCTGTTGGCGACTCCCGCGTCGATGCCACGCTGAAGTCGCTCGGTGTTGGTCACGAAGAGGTCGTCGCCGACCAACTGCACCCGATCTCCGAGCGAAGCGGTGAGCGCTGCCCAGCCGTCCCAGTCCTCCTCGTCCATGCCGTCTTCGATCGACACGATGGGGTACCGATTGCAGAGATCGGTCAGGTAGGCCGCGAACTCCGTCCCGCGGAGGGTCCGACCCTCACCGGCCAGGTTGTAGATCCCGGCGTCGAAGAACTCCGAGCTCGCAGCGTCGATGGTGAGCGCCATGTCGTCGCCAGGAGTGAGCCCGGAGCGTTCGATCGCCTCGACGAGCAGCGCAAGGGCTTCCTCGTTGGAACCGAGGCTGGGGGCGAAACCACCCTCGTCGCCGATCGCCGTCGACAGACCCCGCTCGGTCAGAAGCGCTTTGAGGGTGTGGTACGTCTCGACGCCCCAGCGCAGCCCTTCGGAGAACGAGGCGGCGCCCACCGGCATGATCATGAACTCCTGCAGATCGATGTTGTTGTCGGCGTGCTCACCACCGTTGATCACGTTCATCATCGGGGCGGGAAGGACATGCGCGTTCGCGCCGCCCACGTAGCGGTAGAGCGGGACGCCCACCTCCGCTGCGGCGGCGTGAGCAAGTGCGAGCGACACACCGAGGATCGCATTGGCGCCGAGCCGACCCTTCTTGGGCGTGCCGTCGAGGTCGAGCATCGCCCGGTCGACGGCCCTCTGGTCGAGACCGTCCATTCCCATGATCGTGTCGGCGATCTCGGAACCGACGTGGCCCACCGCCGTTGCGACACCTTTGCCCGCGTAGCAATCCCCACCGTCTCGCAGCTCGACCGCCTCGAACTGGCCTGTGCTCGCGCCAGAGGGCACCAGCGCGCGGCCGGCGGCCCCGGAGTCGAGGTGCACCTCTGCTTCGACAGTCGGGTTGCCACGAGAATCGATGACCTGGCGGCCGATCACGTTGACGATTGCGCTCATTGGGCGACTCTCCGGAGGGAACTCGGACCAGTCGCTGAGGGTACCGAAGCGCAGTCGGTCGGCAGGGTCGGCGCGAGCGCGCCGAGGGAGGTCAGCCGTCGCGCTCAGCGCGCTCTTGTTGTTTGATCTCCCGCCATTGGCGAGACAGCGCCTCCATCGACACCGGCGGGTCACCCTCGGCACGCTCGAACACGTGTGGGTGGCGGCGGATCATCTTCTCGGTGATGGCGGCTGCGACGTCGGCGAAGGCGAAGTCGCCGCTCTCCTCGCCGATCGCGGAGTGGAGCATGACCTGAAAGAGGAGGTCACCCAGCTCTCTGACCACATCGGAGATCTGCGCCCGGGTGGGGTCGAGCGGATCGAGGTCGGCGATCGCGTCCGCGACCTCTTGGGCCTCCTCGAGCGCGTACGGCACCAGGCTGTGATGAGACTGATCCCGATCCCAGGGACATTCGGCGCGCAATCGGCCGACCACCCGATGAAGTCGAGCTAGCGCCGAGCCAGGACCCGGGGGTAGCCACGGGATCCACAGCGAGGTGAGGTGGTCGGGCTCGAACGCACGATCCAACTCGGCCCACCCGACGTCGAAGATCGCCTCGTCTGGCAGTCCGAGCCGCTGCAGAACCGTGACGACGGGAGGTTCGTCGACATCGACGGCCAGCTTGATGTCGGACAGAACGAACCGGTCGTCGCATTGACCGACCAGGACGGGACCCTCTGACCCAGCGACCTCCGACTCGAACCGATGGCCATCGACCAGCGACACGCCGGCTGCGAGCGGGTCGATTCGCAGTCGCACCCAAGCGAGATCGAGAAACGACATCGCCGGCTCGACCGTCACGTCCACCCGGGGATCGGCGCGCAGGATCTCCACCGTCCGCTCGGCCACGAGCGGCGAGCCTGGGACGAGATACACCACGGACTCGTCGATCGATGCGGCGACGAGCCGCTCCACGATCTCGGCATAGACGTCGTCGATCGTTGCGGCGCTGTCGTATACATCGTCGAACGACGGAACTGCCGCAAGTAGCCCTGCTGCGGGATGGCGGCGGGTCCGGAGGAATGTCGGATGCGCGGCTGCCAGCGCGGACGTCCGTGGCGGGATCAGATCGACGTCGGCCGGCCCGAGCCCGGCGACGATGACGGCTCCCATCTCGCCGAACTCAGGAACGGGGCTCGAACCCGATCGACAGCTCCGCGCTGTTCCACACACCGAACGCCGGATCGACCTCGACCTCGTATGACGCCATCTGTTCGCGGATCACGCTGGAAGCGAAGGGTCCCAGCGAAGCGAGATCCAGTGCCTCGGTTTGGAGGTCGTCAAGACGGAACACGAGCCAGAGCTCACCGTTGGGTACGCCCTCGAAGGGCATGGAGCTGGGAGACGTGAGACCCCCGACTTCGAGCTCCTGCAACGCCAGGGCGTCGAGACCCGGTGCCTGACTCCAGTCGAGAAGACTGTTGCAGCCGATCGAGCCGCCGGGCGGAGCGGCCTCGGAGATGTTGACCTCGAGGGCGACTTGGAAGATGTCCTCGCCGGCCTCGACGCGATCACGCGCCGCTATCGCCTCGGACTCCGAGCCCACCGTCAACACGCTGAGACAGTGTGGTGTCGCAACCCTCTCGACCTCGGGCCTGCGCCGGACCGTCTCTTCGGTGGCGAAGACCTCGAAAGCAGGGTCACTGAGAATCTCGGCGACGACGTTGTTGATCTCGATGTCGCTGCCATCGATCGACGCGGGGAATCCCAGGTCGGTGAGGCCCACAGCGGCCAGGCGCAGATTGACCATCGACGTGAGGCGGGCGGTGATCATCGCTCGATCGGGCTCGGCGCCCGTGGCGAGGTTGCTCGGAGGCTGCTCTTCGAGGCTCGTCAACACCATCCCGATGGTGACGTCTCCTCCGGGAAAAGTGGCCGCCACGACATCTTGCCGAGTGAGGAGATCGGAGATGGCCAGATCCGCGACGGCCTGCTGCACCTCGAGGCGGCGAACCACGCCGTCGCCGTCCTCGTCCAGGCTCTCGACGATCTCCGCCTCGGTGACCTCCTCACCGCCGACCACACCAACGACGTCGCCGTCGGTCGTGCACGCGGTGAACAGGACGGCCACAGCGAGGAGGCCCACAGCCACTCGAAGAAGCCGAACACGCGTCGGCAGAGGCGGAGATGCGATCACGAGGCGAGATGGTAGGGCCTGGGTCATCCTTCGGGAGAGCGGAGCTCGCGCAGCAGCCCGAAGAGCTGGCCGGGAATCGTTTCGTCGATCGACGACGTCGCGAGATGAACCTCTCTCGCATCTTCCTTGTACAGACCCGAGGTGAAGGACCCGGCGGTCGACAGCCGACGCAAGCGCAGTTTCTCAGTCTCGCTGAGGTCGATCGGCGAGAGCCGGAGGCGGCCGCCGTGAAGAACGCCCACGTCGCGAATCCCGAGCCGGTGGCATTCGGTGCGCACGAGCGCCAGATGCAACAACGTTCGCGCCACATCGGGCACCGGTCCGTACCGGTCGATCCACTCGGCTTCGATGTCGGCGACCTCGACGAGCTCGGCCACCGCTGCGAGTCGACGGTACGCCTCCAACCGCTGCTCCTCGCGGGCGACGTAGTCGTCGGGCAGGTAGGCCTGAAGGGGGAGATCGATCGTGATCTCGACCGGCTCGGGAACCGGCTCACCTTTCAGCTCGGCGACCGCTTCGGTGACCATCTGGCAGTACAGGTCGTAACCCACCGCGGCGATGTGTCCCGACTGCACTCCGCTCAGGAGGTTGCCCGCGCCGCGAATCTCGAGGTCGCGCATCGCGATCCTGAAACCGGATCCGAGTTCGGTCGCTTCGCCGATCGTCTTCAGCCGCTCGTACGCCTCCTCGCTGAGCACACGGTCCGGCGGGTGGAACAGATAGGCGTACGCCCGTTGGCCCGAGCGGCCCACCCGGCCTCTGATCTGGTGCAGCTGGCCGAGGCCGAGCATGTCGGCCCGATCGACGACCAGCGTGTTGACGCTCGGCATGTCGATCCCCGACTCGATGATGGTCGTGCACACCAAGACGTCGAAGCGGCCCTCCCAGAAGTCGATCACGACTTGCTCGAGCGTTCCCTCATCCATCTGCCCGTGCGCCACCGCGATCCTGGCTTCGGGTACGAGCTCTTGGAGATCGCTGGCCACCCGTTCGATGTCGGCCACCCGGTTGTGGACGAAGAACACTTGGCCTTCGCGCAGCAGCTCGCGTCGGATCGCCTCGGCAACGGCACGCTCGTCGTACTCCCCGACATGGGTGAGGATCGGCTGCCTCTCGGCAGGCGCGGTCTGCAGGAGCGACAGGTCACGGATGCCGGTCAGGCTCATCTCGAGGGTGCGCGGAATCGGGGTGGCGGTGAGGGTCAGGACATCGATGTCGGCCTTGAGCTGTTTGATCGCCTCTTTGTGCGTGACGCCGAACCGCTGCTCCTCGTCCACGACCAGCAGACCCAACCGTTGGAACTCGATGTCCTGGCTGAGGAGCCGGTGGGTGCCGATCACCACGTCGACGGAGCCGTCCTTCACTCCCCTCACGACCTCGCGCTGCTGCGCGGGGGTCAGGAAACGGCTGAGCACCTCCACGCGTACGGGGTGCTGAGCGAATCTCTCCGAGAAGGTCTGGTGATGCTGCTGGGCCAGAAGGGTCGTCGGAACCAGGATCGCCACCTGCTTGCGATCGCTGACCGCTGCAAAGGCGGCCCGCATGGCGACCTCGGTCTTGCCGAAGCCGACGTCGCCGCACACCAGACGATCCATCGGATGCCGCGACTCCATGTCGTCGAGCACGTCGGCGATGGCGGTCAGCTGATCGGGTGTCTCCTGATAGGGGAAGGAGTCCGCGAGCTCCCGAAGCCACGGGGTGTCGACGTCGAAGGCGTGGCCGTCGGTTGTGATGCGCCGCTGGTAGAGCACCACAAGTTCTTGTGCGATCTCGGTGACCGCCGCCTTGACCCGGGCCTTCTGCTTCTGGAAATCGGCGCCGCCCATGCGACTGAGCGTCGGGCTCTCGCCGCCGGTGTATGGCCGGATGAGGTCGATCTGATCGGTGGGTAGATAGAGCTTGTCGCTGCCGCGGAAGTCGAGGACCAGGTAGTCCCGCTCCGCGCCCATCAATTCACGGTGGACCATCCCCGTGTACCGGGCCACGCCATGGTGGTGATGAACCACGAAATCGCCAGGGGTGAGGTCCTCGAACGCGGTCTGGGCGCCACGCCTCTGGCGGCGCACTCGGTGGGTGCGGCGTCGACCGGTGACGTCGCGTTCGGTGAGCACAGCAACGCCAGCACCTGGCGCGATGAAGCCGGCGTCGAGTTCGAGCGCGACCACGTGGCCGCCTGGCTGTCCTTGGTAGGTCTCGGCCAACTCGTGATGGACGAGCTCGACGCCGTGATCGCCGAGCGTTTCGGTGAGGCGGCGACCCGACGCCACGCCGTCAGCCGCGACGAGCACCGTGCCACCGGATGACACGAGGGTCCGGAGTTGGTCCATGAGACGGCTGGAGTCGCCTGCGATGGGCTCCCAGGCGGACATCGGTACCTCGGGACCCTCGGGGCTCGACGGTGTCGAGTCGATCGTCCACGCGGCCGCGTCGCACGTGGCGAGCAACCGTTCGAATCCGACATGCAGGTTGGGGAAGGGCCTAGGTTCGCCGTCGGAGTCCAATGCTCCCCAGGTTCCGGCAAGCGACTGCGCGAGGTCTGCCTCCTCGGCTGCGAGGTCCCCGGCACGATCGCGGAGGCGGCGGGGTTCGACGAGAAGAACCTGAGCGTCCTCGCCCAGGAGATCGGGGAGGATCTGCTCGGTCTCCACGAGCCACGGGAGCCATGACTCCATGCCGTCGAAGAGCAGCCCCTCGGCGACCCTGTCCCAGTGCTCGCGTCCCCAGGGCTCTACAGCGACCAGTCGCTTGGCGCGTTCGCGCATGGTGTCGTCTGGGCGGAGCTCGCGGGCGGGGTTGATCGCCACGGCGGCAATGTCGACCGTCGACCGTTGGTCCGCGACAGCGAACTCGGTGAGCCGATCGACCTCGTCGCCCCACAAATCGATCCGCACCGGCTGATCGGCGATTGCCGGAAAGACGTCGACGATGCCGCCGCGCACGGCGAACTCGCCGCGGTGCTCGACCTGAAACTCGCGGCGGTAGCCCATGGAGACGAGCCGTTCGACGAGCAGGGTCGTGTCGACCCGATCGCCGCGTTCGACGCGCAACTGTTCGACCCCGATGGCATCTGGGCCCAGCCGCTGGAGCACGGCGCGGATCGGGGCGACGATGACGTCGGGTGGATCGCCGGCGTGCAGACGTGCCATCACGTCGAGTCGCCGACCCATCGTCTCCACGCCCGGGCTCACCCGCTCGAACGGCAGGGTCTCCCAGGCGGGAAAGACACCAACGCGTCGCGGGCCGAGCCAGGTCGCGATGTCGGCGCCGTAGCGCTCTGCGTCCTGGGCGCTCGGTGTGACGACGAGAATCGGCCGTCTCGCCGACAGTTCGGCGAGCCCTGCGATGACGAAGGGGCGCGCCCCCTCGGCCACGGCCAGGTCGCCGGCGCGACGGCCGAGCATCGAGGTCAGCCCCGCCTCGTCGCGCAGACGCGCGGCGACTCCAGCGAGACCGGCCCGCTGGGCGGGCTCGGCCGGCGGAGTCACGACGGCAGTCATTGCGGACGAGGTCGGCGTCGTCATCGACTGTTGAAGGAGTTCATCGCCGCTTCGAGGTTCTCGCCGACGAGCGTTTCGACAGCGTCCGCGGCTCTCCCCACCTCGCGGTCGAACAGTTCGCGATCGGACTTCGACAGGCGCCGCAGAACCCAGTCCTTGCCTGCACCTTTGTGCGGTGGTTTGCCCACACCGACGCGCACGCGCAGAAAGTCCGACGATCCGAGGTGGTTCGCAATGCTGCGCAATCCGTTGTGACCGGCTGCGCTCCCGCCGCCCTTGACCTTGAGCCGGCCGGGCTCGAGATCGAGCTCGTCGTGCACGACGATCACCTGGGTGGGGTCGATGATCCCGTGCCGCTTCACCATGGGGCGGACGCTCTCGCCGCTGAGGTTCATGAACGTGTCTGGGCAGGCGAGCACCACCGTGTTGCCCGCCAGGGTGATGGTTGCAACGCGGGCCCGCTCGGCACGGGAGGAACGGAGTTCTCCGCCGTGCCGGCGACAGAGCTCGTCGATCACCTCGAAGCCGAGGTTGTGGCGAGTGTTGTCGTACTTCTCGCCGGGGTTGCCGATCCCGACCACGAGATGGTCAGCGGGCGTTCCGCGCCGCTCGGCAGCCCGACGAAAGATGGACACCTACCGGGGTCAGTCCTCGGAAGCGTCTTCGCCATCGGCGTCCGACGCAGCCTCGCCCTCGACGCCCTCTTCGCCCTCGACGCCCTCCTCGCCCGGTTCGGCGTCTTCGGCGGCGATGGAGGCACGGCTGCGCTGGGCGACGACGACATCGACGTCGTCGTCGAGCTGGGAGATCACGTTGGGACCGAGCTCGAGCTGGCCGACGCGAATCGGCGTGTCGATCGACACCTCGCTGATGTCGACTTCGAACGAGGCGGGAATCTCGGCGACAGGCGCTTCGACGGTGAGGGCCATCAGCTGCTGCTGGATCACCGAGCCCTCGCGCTCGGCGAGAACGGCTTCTCCGAACAGGACGACCGGAACGTCGACGACGAGGCGCTCATCGAGGTCGATGAGCAGGAAGTCCACGTGCGTGACCCGGTTGGCGATGGGATCGCGCTGCATGTCCTTGACGATCGTGAGGTACTCGGCCCCTTCGATGTCGAGGGTGATGACGGCGTTGGGTCCTGCTGCGTTCAGAGCCGCACGGAACAGCGGCCTGTCGAGGATCACCGAGATCGGGTCGGATCCGTGCCCGTAGATGACCGCGGGAATCTGGTCGGCGTGGCGCAGCCGACGCGACGCGCGGCTGCCCTTGGCGCGACCGGTTTCGGCGGACAGCTTGAGACTTGTAGACATCGCGACGTGCTCCTGCGAAACGCGTGTGGTGGGGATGCGGGGGGATTGAGAGGGCCCGCAAGACGCGACGAATCAGTCTAAGCGGCCGAGAGCCGAACCACCTACCGGAGAAGCCGGGCGGGCCATGGCAATCCGCAGCGAAGCTGCGGCAAGTGACAGTCGGTGAACGACCGGGCAGAGAACCTGCGTCAACACGCCGCCGGAGAAGCCCTATTCAGCTTTGGTTGTCGCCGTCGAAGATCTCCGACACGGATGTGTCTTCGAACACCGACTCGAGGGCATCGGCGAACACTCCGGCGACGCTGAGCACGTGGAGCTTGTCGAACTGCTTCTCGGTGGGCAGCGGGACCGTGTTGGTCACGATGACCCGGTCGAGCTTGGAGTTCTTGAGCCGGTCGACAGCGGGGCCTGAGAACACGGCGTGAGTGGTGGCCGCCATGACCTCGGTTGCGCCCCCGTCGAGCAAGGTGTCGACGGCGGAACAGATCGTGCCTGCGGTGTCGATCATGTCGTCGATGATCACGCAGGTACGGCCGTCGACGTCGCCCATGACACCGAGTGCTTCGACCTCGTTGGCCACCTGTAGCGAACGGCGCTTGTAGATCGAGGCGACCTCGCAGTCGAGCCTCTTGGCGTACCGCTCGGCGACCTTCACCCGGCCGGTGTCTGGCGACACGATCACCGACTGTGGCGGGATGGCCTCGCGGAGGTAGTCGATCAGAACCGGGGCTGCGGTGAGGTGATCGACGGGTCCTTCGAAGAAGCCCTGAATCTGGCCGCTGTGGAGGTCGATGCTGACGATCCGCTCGGCGCCGGCGGAGTACATGAGGTCTGCCAGGAGGCGAGCGGTGATCGGCTCGCGCCCGGCAGCCTTTCGATCCTGCCGGGCATAGCCGTAGAAGGGGATGACCGCGGTGATCCGCTTCGCCGAGGCCCTGCGGGCCGCGTCGATCATGATCAGCTGTTCCATGATTGCATCGTTGACGGTCACCCCGTCGGACGCGGCGTGGGACTGGATGATGAAGACATCGCCGCCGCGCACGGACTCTTGGAACCGGCATTTGATCTCGCCGTTGGCGAAGTCGATGAGGCCGGGGTCGCCCAGCTCGACACCGAGGTGGTCTGCGATCTCCGCCGCCAGCTGCGGGTTGGCCCGCCCGCTGAAGAGGTGCAGTCGCTTCTTGGTGACGAGCTCCATCAACGCTCCCAAGCTAGCTCGACGAGAAGAACGGTCCTGTGACAGTACCCGACGGCAGTTCGATTCCCGCCGGGAGTACCGCGTAGGGTCCGACGCGGCAGTCGGATCCGACGTCGGCTTCGACCGCGGACGTCGACTGAACCCTCGACCGGGCGCCGACGACGGTGTGCACGAGGCGCACGTCCGGACCGATCTCGGCTCCTTCGGCGATCACACAATCGCCCTGCAAGAGGGTGTTGGGAAAGATCGTGACGTCGGGGCTCAGCTCGACGGTGGTGTCGATGTAAGTCGCTGAAGGGTCGAGCATCGTGACGCCCTCTGACATCCATCGCTCGTTGGTGCGCTGCCGCATCGCACTCTCGCACTCCGCGAGCTGTTGGCGATCGTTGACGCCTGCCGTCTCGCCGCCGTCTTCGGCGACGACCGCAGCGATCGGGTAGCCGGCCGTGCGCAGCACTTCGATGACGTCGGTGAGGTAGTACTCGCCCTGGCTGTTGCGGGTGTCGACCATCCGGAGCGCCGCAGGGAGCAGGCTGCGGCGGAAGCAGTACACCGAGGTGTTGATCTCGTCGACGGCCAGCTCTTCGGGATTCGCGTCGCGGTGCTCGACGATACGGACGACGTTGCCGTCGTCGCCCCGGATCACCCGTCCATAGTTGGTGGGGTCCTCCATGCGCGCTGTGAGGAGCGTGGCGCCGGCGCCGGAGGCGACGTGTACCCGGTGCAGCTCGGCAAGCGTCTCGGCACGGAGCAGGGGCGTGTCGCCGGGGAGCACGACGAGGTCGGTGTCCTCGTCGTCGAGCTCGGATCCTTCGAACGCGCTGAGGCCCACGCTGACAGCGTCGCCGGTGCCGCGTTGAACGACCTGTTCGACGAAGTCGACGCGCAAGTGCGCTGGGGCGAGCTCGTTGAGGGTCTTGCTCACCTGTTCGGCGCCGTGACCGACAACGACGACGGTTCGTTCGACGGCGAGCTCCGCGAGGCTGTCGAGGACGTACATCGCCATGGGCCTGCCGCAGATGAGGTGGATCGGCTTGGGGCGAGTGGATCGCATTCGCGTGCCGCGCCCCGCTGCGAGAACCATCGCCGAGCAACGTCGTGTCGAAGTCATGTTCTCCCTGTCGGGCGCCGAAGCTCGGGGAGGAGGGCTCGAACCTCCATTGTCGGGACCAAAACCCGATGTCCTGCCAGTTGAACGATCCCCGAAGGTCACCGACCAGGCTACGCCGCACGCAACCGCGCGACATCGCGAATCGCCGGACAAACGAGCCGTGGCGACCAATCCACGAGCGAGGAGTTGCGAAGCGGCGACGAGCCGT
>CAZVUM010000088.1:0-6274 GCA_964629575.1 uncultured Acidimicrobiales bacterium
CGATTCGCGATTCTCACTGTCAGTCGGCGACGAGTTCGGCGTCCGCGGAGGGTTCGGTGATGTACTCCGACAGGTCGGCGGCGCGGGTCATCTCGTAGAAGTCGACGTTGCGGTACGGCGAGTTGATCACGATCCGACCCCGCTCATTGCGGTAGTAGGTGGTCATCCCGGGGTGGGTCCACACCATGTTCTCGTGGCGGGCATCGACGTCGGCGTTGTAGGCATCGTGAACCTCGGGCCGCACCTCCACCGCGCCGAGACCGTTCTCGGTCATCTGGCGGATCATGTCCATGATGTACCGCACCTGCATCTCCACGACGAAGATCAGGCTCCCGCCGTGGCCCGGCTGCAGGTTGGGCCCATAGAGCGTGAAGTAGTTGGGGAACCCGGGCACCACCGTGCCCATGTAGGCCTGGGCGTTGTCGTCCTCCCACGCCTCCCGAAGGGTCACCCCGCCCCGCCCGACGGTCTCGTAGGTGTTGATCACACGCAGAACGTCGAAACCCGTCGCCAGCACGAGAACGTCGGCCTCACGCTCGGAACCGTCTTCGGTGATGACCCGGTTGCCGTCGATCCGAACGATGCGATCGTCGACGAGCTCGACCTTGTCGTTGCGAAGCATCCGGTACCACCCGTTGTCCATCAGCATCCGCTTGCCGAAGGGCGGGTAGGTGGGCAGCACCTTGTCGAGCAGTTCGTCGGCCTTGTCGCCGAGTTCCTCTTCGACATACCGGGTGAAATACGCGCGGTGCCCGTCGTTGGTCGCGTTGAGCGAGCGCTCGGGATGCTCCCAGTCGGGGTCCTTCTGCAGGGCGGAGTGGATGCGGTCGTTGAAGGTCCACCCGAGGCGCACCCGGTACCACGACCGATACAGCGGAACCTCGCGCAGGAGGAATCGCATGGGATCGGGAACGACCTTGCGGAACTGGTCGAACGGCGCCGCCCAGTGGTTCGACCTCTGGTAGATGGTGAGACTCTCGACGTCGTGTTGGATCTCGGGCCCGGTCTGCATGCAGCTTGCGCCGTTGCCGATGATCGCGACCCGCTTGCCCTCGATCGAACCGTCCTCAGGCCACCGCGCGGTGTGCCAGCGCTCCCCCGACCACGTGTTTAGGCCTTCGATGTCCGGTTCGACCGGAGGGTTGAAGAGGCCGGCGGCGCTGATCACGACGTTGGCGTCGAGCACGTCGATCGAACCGTCGGGGTTCACGACCCGCGCGGACCAGGTCTGAGCGTCCTCGTGATACTCGATGCGCTCGACCGAGGTGTTGAACCGAATGCTGTCGCGCACGCCGAACTCGTCGCAGACGTGCTCGAGGTAGCCGTGAAGCTCATCGCGCAGGCAAAAGTACTTCTCCCAGTCGTAGCTGGAGAAGCTGAAGGAATAGAGGTGGTTGGGAGTGTCGACACCGGCGCCGGGGTACTTGTTCTCCCACCAAACGCCGCCGACGGTCGAGTTGCGCTCGATGACCTCGAACGGAACGCCCGCCATCTGCAGGTTGATCGCCGCGCACAGGCCCGACACCCCCGCGCCGATGATCAGCACCCGGAATCCCTCGGGCAGCGGGTAGGGCTCGTGATCGAGGAACGGGGTCTGGCCCAGCTGAGCAGCGGTGAACTCGCCGTACTCGGCAGGCACGTCTTCGGCCATCGCGACGCTCAGCATCCGCACGAGCATCTCGGGCGATGGATTCGGCATCGCCACGGGCCGGCCCGCGCGCCAGGAAAGAATGGCTTCGAGCGCGGCTTCGCGCACCTCGCGCTGGTGTTCCTCGGTAAGACCGCCCGTGTCGTTGTCGCCCATCCCGGTCTGTCGATGCGGCGTGTAGGGCGCATCCAACCAATGGGTTTCGCCCGTCATCTGGACGAGCACCATCAAGAGCGTCGGGATGTTCGCGACCGCGACGGCCTCTGTGAAGACCTGCTCCTCGGCGGGATCGAGCTGCGTCGTTGTCATCGTGCCCCCTGGGTGTTCACCGACCCGTTTGGGCACAATTCTACTCGCTATTCGAAATCTCCTCAGATCCCGAGGTCGCGCGTGTTGTAGTCGGTGAGAATCGCGGCAGCATTCTCGGGCGTATAGCGGTGGCGGTCCTCCTCCCCCACCGTGGGCGCGTACTCATACCGCTCCTCGTCGGGGAACCGCTGGGCCCTGGCATCGATCGCCAACGGAATGGTCCGACACCGCTCGCGCACATACTCCTCGTCGTAGAGATTGCCCGTCCCGCTCAGCACCCCGCGCTGGCCGAGAACCGACGAGCGCCGGTGGAAGCCGAAGTTCACGGTGATCCTTCGCTCGTTCGACGTGTTGGGGAACGACCCGTGAAGTGTCTGGCGGTTGGTCATCGTGCAGTCGCCGGGACCGCACACCAGCGGAACGCCGTCGGGCCACCGGTCCGACCCTCCGTTGGCCCGCATTCGCTCTGCGATGTCGACGCGACCCAGCCGGTGGGTTCCCGGCACGACCCAGACGCCGTTGCGCGGCGTCGACCCGTAGAGCTGCACCTGGAAATTGAAGCCGTGGATGTTCTGGTCCCACTGCGGTGAATCCCAGTGCAGTTGACCGTCCTGATGCCACGAGACCGACGGCCCCAGTCCCGGCTCCTTCACGAACAGCACTTCGGTGAAAGGGGTGAAGTCCGGTCCGTTGAAGTGCTCCGCGACCCGCAGCAGCCCGGGATGACCGAACACCCGAAGAAAGGCGTCGCTCAGCCTCAACCCCGACCCGACCAAGAGCGGCACGTGGGCGGGCGCGTCGGACGGCGCCTCGGGTTCGTGCATCTTGATGTGGTGGCGGCCGTTGTTGGCCGAGGTTCCCCCGACCGGATCCGACAGCGGCGCCGCCATCGTCCACGGCGAAAGCGCCCAGTCGAGACCGAGTGCGGGACGACCGTGGCGATCGACGGCGCTGTGACGGTCGGGATACGGCGCTCGTTCGAGCGCTGCATCGATCCCGACTCGCAGCTCCTGGAGTTCCTCGTCAGCCACCACTCCTTCGAAGACGTAGAAGCCGCAGCGGCCGTACGCCTCGACGATGTCCGGATGCAGGTCGCCGTCGTCGGTGAAGCTAATCGGACCGCGGTTGCCCAGCGCCATCGCCCGTTCGACGCCCTCGTCGCAGTACGTGTCGAATGACGGATCTCGCGTGTCGACGAGTGTCATCACTGCCCCCTCGCGTTAGCGAAGAAGTCTACGAGCCCCCGCACGTCGAGCGCCGGGCCTACTCTCGCAGCGGCAGGAAGGGGCACGGATGTCGCAGGGGATCGACACGATCGGGTTCATCGGGTTGGGCGCGATGGGTGGGCCGATGTGCCACAACCTCGCGAGGAAGGCAGGGGTGCCCGTTCTCGCCTTCGATCTCGACCCAGGCCGGGTGGCGGTCGCGGTGGAGGCGGGTGCAAGCGCTGCGAGCGATCTCGCGACCGCGGCGAGCGCCGACCTCGTCATGGTCTGCGTCCCGGGAGAAGCTGAAACCCGGCAGGTGTGCCTCGGACCGGGCGGGATCGTTGAACGGGCCCGTCCGGGCCAGATCGTGGTCGACAGCACGACGGCGACGATGGCCGTGAACCGGGAGGTCGCTGCGGCGTTGGCGGCGCAGGGGGCCCACTTCGCCGACGCGCCGGTGGCGCGGGGCGTGCCCAACGCGATCGAGGGAACGTTGTCGATCACCGTCGGCGCCGACCCCGACGTCTTCGCCGCCGTCGAGCCGTGGCTCGCCCACATGGGCACCGACATCGCCCACTGTGGCCCAGTGGGCACCGGCACGGTCATGAAGCTGATGAACAACATGGTGTTGTTCGAGAACGTCTCGGCACTCGCCGAAGCGATGGCCATCGCCACCCGGGCCGGTGTCGACCGTGAGCGCGTTCTCGACCTGCTCGGCCAGGGCTCGGCCGACAGCTTCGCCCTCCGCCGCCACGGTTCTTTCATGACGACCGGCGAGTACCCGACCGATCGCTTCCCGACGACCTATTCGGTCAAGGACCTCTCATACGCCCTCGCCCTCGCCGACCAACTCGGTGTCGATGCTGCGGGCGCGGCGCTCGTGCGCGAACGTTTCGAAGCGGTGATCGAGCGCGGCTGGGGCGAGCACTACTCCCCCGTCGTGTTCCGCCTGTTCGAAGACGCCGGGGAGGACGAATCGGAGTGACCGTTCACCCGATTCTCGAGGAAGCCAGAAGGATCGCGGACGAGGTCCTCTTTCGTCGCGCCCTCGAGACCGACGCGGCGGGCACGGTCCCCCTCGATCTTCTCGATGTCCTCAAGGACGCCGGCATGTACGGCATCTTCTCCCCCGAGGACGTCGGCGGATCCGGTCTCGACATGCCGACGCGGTACCTCGTCCAAGAAGCCCTGGCCGGCGGCTGCCTCACCACCGAGTTCGTGTGGCAGCAGCACGCAGGCGCGGCCGGCGCCGCCGCGGCGAGCGATGGTCCGGCGTCGCGCTGGGCGCGCCCCATGGCCGCCGGCGACATCCGGGGCGGCGTGGCCTTCGCCCACCTCGTCCGGCCCGGCGAGCCGATCCTCACAGCCGAGCCAGACGGCGAGGGCTGGCGGTTCACAGGAGTCGCCCCGTTCGTAACCGGGTGGGGCCACATCGACCTCGTGCTGACCGCAGCGCGCCACGAGGGCCAGATCGTGTGGGCCCTTCTCGACGGCGTCACCGCTCCAACGTGCACCGCCGACAGGCTTCAGCTCGCCGCAATCGACTCCACCGACACCTACGCAATTCACTACGAGGGCCACCCCGTCAGCGCGGAGCAGGTCACGTCGGTCGTCGACTTCGACGAGTGGTTCCGGCTGTACCAGATGGGTCTGCGGTCGAATGGCTCGCTCGCGCTCGGCGTCGCATCACGCTGCCTCAGAATGCTCGGACCATCGCCGCTGGATCAGGAGCTGCTGGTCACCCGCCGCCGCCTCGACACATCGAGCGCCGAATCCATGCCGACGGCCCGCGGGCAGATGGGCGCGCTGTGTCTGCGGGCAGCGGGCGCGCTGGTGGCGGCAACCGGCGGCGCGGCGATCTTCACCTCGCACCAAGCGCAGAGGCTGATGCGCGAGGCGATGTTTCTGCTCGTGCAGGGTCAGACCCCAGAGATCAAGGCCGTGCACGTGGAGAAACTCACGGGCCGCTGACCTACATTCGCCGCATGGGGAACGTGGCGACGGCGACCGGGGACATCGACGCAGGCCAACTCGGCCGAGTGCTGATGCACGAGCACGTGTTCGTGATCTCGACCGAGATCCAGAACAACTACCCACAGGAGTGGGGCGAAGAAGAGTCGCGCATCGACGACGCCGTCGCACGGCTGACCGAGCTCAAGGACGCCGGCATCGACACGATCGTGGATCCGACGGCCATCGGGCTCGGTCGATACATCCCGAGGATCCAGAAGGTCGCCGAGCGGATCGATCTCCGGATCGTGTGCGCGACCGGGCTGTACACGTTCAACGAGCTGCCGCACTACTACCGCCGCCGTGGCATCGACCGACTCTTCGAGCACTTCGTGCGGGACATCACCGACGGGTTCGCCGACACCGGCGTGCGGGCCGGAGTGATCAAGTGCGCCACGGACCGGCCTGGCGTGACGCCCGACGTCGAGACCGTGTTGCGGGCGTGCGCGAGGACACACCGCGAGACCGGCTGCCCGATGACGACACACACCAACGCCGAAGCACGGGTGGGGCTCGACCAGCAGCGGATCTTTGCCGAGGAAGGTGTCGACCTCACGCGCGTCGTGATCGGCCACTGCGGCGACACCGACGACCTCGACTACCTGCAGGAGCTCCTCGATCAGGGCAGCTACCTCGGCATGGACCGCTTCGGCATCGACGGCTACCTGACGACCGAGGCGCGAGTCGGCGTGGTGGCCGAATTGTGCCGCCGCGGCCACGCTGACCAGCTGGTTCTGTCCCACGACGCCTCGTGCTACATCGACTGGATCGAAGGTGAGGTGCCCCTCGCCCCACTCCCCAACTGGCACTACCTCCACATCAGCCACGACGTGATTCCAGCGCTGTCTGCGGCCGGGGTGAGCGACGCCGACATCGACATAATGCTGATCGACAACCCGCGGCGCTACCTCGACTCGGTGAACCTCGGCGGGTACTGAGTGTCGCTGGCTGCGGGAACCTCCGGTTCCGTCGAGTTCGGCGTGACCGCCGAACTCGCAACCGCGTCCTCGGCCCAGGGGGCCTGCGGCCCTGCTCACCAGACCCTCGCTGGCTGCGGGAACCTCCGGTTCCGTCGAGTTCGGCGTGACCGCCGAACTCG
>CAZVUM010000088.1:6374-13553 GCA_964629575.1 uncultured Acidimicrobiales bacterium
TGGCTGCGGGAACCTCCGGTTCCGTCGAGTTCGGCGTGACCGCCGAACTCGCAACTGCGTCCTCGGCCCAGGGGGCCTGCGGCCCCTAAGCCCTAGGCTGCGGCCCATGAAGGAATCGCTGCAGGTTGGTCTCGAGTTCGACGACACGGTCACGGTCACCGACGACATGTCCCCACCGCACCTTCCCAACAAGGTGCTGTCGACGCCCACCATGGTTCAGCTGATCGAAGCCACCTGCCTCATGGGTGTTCAAGAACACCTGAGCGAGGGCCAGACCACCGTGGGCATCCACGTGTGCGTCAGCCATCAGGCGGCGGCCGCATCGGGCGACGATGTCGCCGTTCACGCCACGCTGTCGGAGATCGACCGCAAGCGCCTGGTCTTCGACACCTCCGTCACCTGCGGCGACACAGTCGTCAGCGAGGGCACACACCAGCGCTTCGTCGTCGGCGGCTGAAGGTTCACCTCGCGGCGCACGCAGCAAACGGGTCCCCACTCGACATTGATGCCCGCGTTGTACCGAATCGGTACACGACGCGCCTCAATTTCGGCACGGGGTACAGCCTGCGCCTCAATTTCGCAACGGGGTCAGCTGAACTTGGTGACCGGCTGGCCTTCGGGGACCCCGTCGATGATCACGTCGACCTTCTCGTTGTAGAAGCACACGAGCCCGGCCACATCCTGCGATTCGGGAAGCGGCGTGCGATACCCCCAGGCGAGGTCGGTGTGAATCGTGTCGCCGACGGTGACGTTCCAGTACCCGGCCCACCCCTTGTACGGGCACGCCGTCTCGCTGTCGGTCGGAGTCAGCAGATCCATCCGAACGTCGGACTGCGGCAGGTAGTAGCGCGCAGGTAGCCCGGTCTCGTACAGCACCCTGCTCCTGGTCGAGTCGGCGACCACCTCACCGTCGACCTTCACCACGATGTGGCGTGACGACGGAAGAATGTCGACGCGGGTCTCTGGGCTGCGGGGGTGCACGAACACCTCGACGTCCTCCTCGAACCATCCATCGAGGGCATCCCACTCGATCCGGACGAGGCCCCGAAGCTCCTCGTTGGGCGCCTCGGGATGGATCCACGCGGCGTTGGGCACGACGGTGTCACCGACCACGAGATCGTGCCGCTCGCCGGGCCCGCGATTCGACGACTCGAAGGTCTCACCGGTCGGGCGCAGTTCTGCCAACACGTCCTCCGCCGGGAAATACCACTGTGGGTAGTAGCGGTGCTCCCAGACGAAGCGCGACCTGCGGCTGTCGACCACCGCTTCGCCCTTCACCACGCCGCGGATCCACTTTGGGTTGGGTTCGATGCGCACGCCGTCACTCATGTGAAAGGTCAACGCATCCAGCCGGCGGGTATTCCTCAGGCGGTCGGGTCGGTGATCTGACCGAGGAAGAGCGCGGCACCGGTCCAGCCATCGACGATCCGAAAGACGAAGGGCCGATCGAGGATGACCGGTATCGGGATCCCCCGCGGTCTACCACTGGCAGCCACGTACAGCGCAGCAGTGGCGGCGGCGCCCTCGACGCCCTGCTCATCGAAGGCGAGAAACACCTCGTGGATGATCTCGCTGATCTTGAGAGTCGGGTCCGGCGCCAACGCCAGCAGAGAGTCGCTCTCGAACAGCTGATCGAGGCCGATCGCGGCCCCGCCCGGCGGACCCTGCCGCCTCGTGCTCACACGCGTGTCGAAGCGAGGGATTCTCAACTCCGCGGGTGGCCGGGCATCGAGCCTGTAGTCGCGCCAGACCTCGTCCAAGCGTTGCACGACGTCGTGGAGGCGGCCATCGTCGGGCAGCACGAACTCGATCCGCAGGCCTCCCGACAGGTCCACATCAGCGCCGACCCAGCCATCACCCTGGTACGACGCTTCCGACCGCGTCGCCATCAGCGGAACCTCGACGCGTGAACCGTCGAGCCGGGTGAAGTCAACCGGCTTCGTGTCGTCCGGATCCAGCGCCCTGGGCCAGGAAGCGTTCAAGTACAACGCGTTCACGAGAGCCAATCGGGTGTCGGTCGTGATGGCACCCTCGGGGATCAGCTCGGGAATCCGCTCCTCTGTCTGCTCCGACACCCAACCGTTGATGGCGCGACGGGGTGGCTCAGGGTCGGACGCGAAGTCGACGGTCTGCACGACCGGCCCGTAGTGAGTACCGATGGTGTCGAGAAACGATGTCTCGAACGGATAGCCGTCCTGCATGAACGCTGCGTTGGCGACTCGCAGCGTCAAAGTCTCCGATTCGTCGAACGGCTCGCGCGACTCGAGCATCTGCTCCAGCGTGTTCATGGCCTCGTGGAGCGCCGCAGGATCGCTGACTCCGAGCGCAGCGTGGACCTGTTCGAGCCCGTCGCCCGATGCGCCTGGCTCCACCATCGCGAGCACGATGCCGAGGCTCGTGGGCGAAACGACAACGTTCACGTCGGGATCGTCGTTGACCGCGGCCATGAACCAAGTCGAGCCGAATCGCTCGATCGCGGTCACCGCTGCCAGGGTTTCACCGCTGTCCTCGATGATCCGCCGCTGGGCGACTGCGACGACAGTGGGCTCCGCTGGCGGGACTGTCTCCGCTGGGCGGGTCGGCTCAGTGGATCCCACCGGGCCGGTCGAGGGCGACGGTTCCGCGGAACCGCCTTCCACAGAACCGCCATCGCCTGCGCCCCGCCCGTCACCGCCGCCACTTCCGCACGCCGCGGCCAGAGCTGCTGCGCTCACAGCGACGGCGATCCACCTCGTCACCTGCATCACCGAAGGCTAGGCGTGTTTGTGCGGCAACAATCCGCGCGCTGTCACAGTTCCCGGCGCTGCACCCGTTCGAGCGGAATGTCCCACCCGCGGGACCCGAACATCTCAACCCGGCGGCGGGCGAAGCGCCACCGGCCGTCTTCGAGGCGCAACTCGTCGAGATAGCGGCCCCAGATCTCGAAGTGATCGCCGTTGGTCCGCTGATGCCACGCGTACACGTAGCAACGGGCGTCGGCCGTTTCGTCGCCGGTGCGAGTCACTCGCACGTTCGAGATGTGGTGGGCGGTCGCGTCGAAGAGGCGGAGCAGCTTGCGCACGTGAACACGCAAGTTCTCCCGCCCCTCGATGATCGAGCCCTCGTCGAAGACCCCGTTCTCGCAGAACAGATCAGCCCACTGATCCGCCTCGCAGGTGTCCACGAACTCCGCGTAGTCGAGGATCGTGTCGGTGACTGCGGCCGTGACCTCGGCGTCGGTCCAGTCCGTCATGTGCGCCCCCTTCGCAGGAGACGCTAGACGTCACTCGAACCCGTAGCTCCCCACGACCTGCGCGGGCTGCGCGTTGGGGGCCTCGCCGGGGACGCAGCGGGCTGCGATGTCGGCGGTGAATTCGCCGAACGCCTTCGCCTGAGCCAGGGGATTCTCGTCGCCCTCGATGTCGGCGATGTGGACGAACGTACCGTCCTCGAGACGGAACGAGATGTAGCGGAGCCCGTCCGGCCGAGTCTCGGCGAGTTCGGCGAAGACGGCCTCGATGAGCTTCTGGTTCTCATCACCTCGATCGGCCTCGGGGCGGTAGCGGACAACTGTGATGGACATGGTGTTTCTCCTCTTGGTTCTGTCGAGATGTGAACTGGGTCAGCCGGCGTCCACGCCGAGAACGGTTCCGTCCTCGACGAAGGACTTCAGGCGGACGGTGATGAGCTCGTGCCAGCCGCCGCGGAAGCCGTCCTTCATGGCCTCGTCGATCAGTCCGTGGGCCCGGAAGCTCATGGCGACAGTGGTGGCGTCGGTATCGGCGTCGGCGTCCGCTGGCGGGGCGGGCGTGAGCGTGATCTCGGTGGTGCAGTCCGCCGCACCGAGATGAAAGCCGCCGCGCATCAGAAGCCAGCGGTCGGGGACGACGCCCTCGATCCGCGCCATTCCCAACTCGCCGCCCTCCAATACTTCGACGAACCACCCACCCAGGGTCGGGTCGATGCGCATGCCGGTGGCGTTCGGTTTGGAGAACGGCGGGCCCCACCACTTGCCGGTGTCGACGATCGCAGCGAAGACCCGCTCGGGCGACGCAGCGATGTCCTGCTCGATCTCGATCTCGAGAGTTGTGACCTCAGCGCTCACTGTGTCCTCCGTGATGTCTTTCAGGTTGAGAAGCCCGCGGGCCAGGCCGGCGGACAGGGGCGTGGTCCAGCGTTCGTGCAGGCCGAGCAGCGGCGCTGGATTGACGTGATGCCAGCGCTCCCGTCCCCGCTTGCGACTCAGCACCAGGCCCGCGTCGACCAGCACGTCGAGGTGCTTCATCACTGCGATGCGGGAGATGTCGAACTGTGCGGCGAGCTGCCCCGTGTTGTGCGGTCGGGCGGTCAGCAAGTCGAGCAGGCGCCGGCGGTTGGGGTCGGCGAGAGCGCGCCACACCAGGGGCTCCTGCGCCTCCGTCGACGCCGTCTCCGCCGCCTCGCTCATACATGTAACTGTACAGTTACATGTCTAGCCAGGCAACGCAAGTGCGTAGATCAGCTTCCCATCGACCCACTCCCCGAGCGTCGCGTCGTAGCGCTCGAGGACCCCGGCGGTCACCGGTCCGAGTTCGGGATCGGGCGAGTACCAGACACCCGGTCGGTGGCTGGGTGGGCGAAGCTCCGCCGACCAGGCCGCAAGGAGAAGGTTCGTCGTCGAGAGACCGCCGGGGAGCTCGGATGCGATGCGGAGGATCTCGCCGTGCATCCATGCCCACCGGTATCCCAGGACGTAGTCCCAGATCTGTGGGTCCTCGCCTACCGCAGAGAAGCTCTCGGCGACCGCCGACTCGTAGGTGCCCCGCTCCGGGTGCGAACTGAGAGGAGCCCGATCGTCGGCGTTCACCGACCACCAGCCGTCGAAATGGTCGGCTTCATACAACGTGGTCACGTTCCAGGCGCAGAAGGTCGAGCTGATGGCGAGAGCGTCGACGTCTGCGAGTGCCTCGCCGAGGGCGAGGCAGTCGAGCCCCACATCGGCCGCAACCACCACATCCGGTGACCGAGCGAGGAGTGCATCGATGCTCTCGTGAACCTCGGCACCGTCGGTGGTGAGCGTTTCGACCACGATCTCCATCTCGGGCTCGGCCGCGGCGAGGCGCTCCACGAGACCGCTGACCGCTTCGGCGAAGTAGTGCCGATGGTCTGATAGGACGCTGACCGTCAGGGGGTGCTCGTCAGTCAGCTCGAGAATCGCCTCTGCCCACAGCATCCCTTCTGCCCGGCCGGACATCCCGGCGAGTGTGAGCCAGTCAGTCGTGCTCGCCAGGTGCCTTGCCCCCGCCGCCGCCACCAGCGGGACGCACGCTTCGGCTGCGAGGGGGTCGGCCTGGTCGAGATGCGACGACGATGCCGCGACGAAGAGGGCCCCATCGTCCTCGATGAGGGTCCGAACCGCCTCTGTGGTCGCATCCAGACGGTTGCCCGTGTCGCGTACGACGACCCGAATTCTGCGGCCTCCGATGCCGCCGCTCTCGTTCAGCTCATCGAAGTAGCGCACATAGCCCGGGTCCATTCCCCAGCCAATTCCGCCACTCTGCGGGATCGCCAGGCCGATCACGATCTCGTCGTCGGCGACGCGTTCGACGCGGTCCCAGTCGAGTCCGCACTCTGCGAGGTCGACCTCACGTCCATCGGGGCCGCGGAGTGTCTCGAAGCGGTCGATGCCGTAGCCGCCGCTGATGATTCGCTCGACGACCGCGGCCCGATCTGCGGCCCACGCCGCTTCCCACGGGCGGGTGCACGCCTCGTCGGCGCACTCGCCGATCATCTCGCTCGGCCAGGTTCCGGCGGGCCGCGCTGCAGGTGGTCGCGTCAACTCCGCCGAACGCACGCCGATCGCCCGCGGCCCGGCGTCAGTCCACTCCAGGACGAGCCCGTCCTCGATGCCATGGGGGTCCTCGAGACCGTTGAGTCGGTAGCGGACACCTTGCGGATGGCCCGGCGGTCGGAGGTCGGCCGACCACGCGGCGAGAACCAGGTTGGCGCGAGTGAGGCCTCCCGGCAGCTCCGCGGCGATACGCATCAACTCGATCTGCAGCCAGCCCCACCAGTACCCCTGCAGGAGTCGCGGCGTCACCTCGTCGAGGCCCACCTGATCGATGAGGGCCAGAGTCGCAGCGGCGTACGTCCCTGGTTCGGGGTCCGGTGGCAGTGCGTCGACCTCGGCATCGACCCAGAGCCAGCCTTCGAATCCCTCGACTCCGGCGCGGGCATCCCTCGCACAGGGAAAAGCCATGAGGCGCACGAACGGAGCGTCAGCCCGATCCGCGAGGCCCGTCGAGAAGCCTGGGCAGGCCATGCCCGCGGTCATCGCGACGACGACGTCTGGGCGTCCGGCGAGGAGTTGGTCCAGCTCCGCCGACAGGTCTTGTGGCAGCGATTCGTGGCGGACAACCGTGACCACCGCTGAGGAGCCGACCAGCGCGAGCGCTCGCTCGAACGACGCCAGCAGCCCATTGCCGTACGGGTTGTCCAACACGAGCGCCGAGACGGAGATCTGGCCGACGCCGAGCCTTTCGACCAGCAGGTCAGCCCAGAGCTTGGCCTCGACGTCTCCGGTCAGCGGTGCACGCGTCTGCCACGGAGAGACGAGGGGAAGGACCCCGCCCCACGCGTGAGCGGCGGGTTGCGGGATGCAGTCGGCCGCCAGTTGGAGTGTTCGCTCTTCGGTCTCGGGTGTTCCGAAGGTCAACCAGGCGAGGGGTGGCCCGGGACGCAGCAGGTATTGGTCCCTCAAGGTGGAGACATATCCCTCGCCCTCGAGCGTGGCGTGAATCTGGCGGCCGGCGACCCCGCCTCCTGCGTTGGCTTCGTCGATGGCGAGGCGCAGCCCGTCCAGACGCCCGGGACCTCCGCCGATCAGGCCCGTCGCAATGAGGAAGATCTCGTCCTCGGTCACTCCGGCCGCGGGGTCCCAGTCGGGCGGACAGCGGTCGAGATCGACTTCGAGCCCACCCGGGCCACGCAGGACGCTGTCGTCGCCCACGCCCCAGCCAGCCTGGCTGATGCGCCCGACCACCGCCGCCCGGTCCGCAGCCCAGGCCTCCTCCCACGGACGGGTGCACTCACCTTCGACACACTCCCCCACCCGCAACGTCGGCCACACGTCGATCGGGCGCGCCGGCGCAGCGGTCGTTGTCGGGGGAATCGACGTGGCTGCCGCGGTGGCCCCTACCGACGGAGTGCTGGTGGGTGGAG
>CAZVUM010000088.1:13653-16898 GCA_964629575.1 uncultured Acidimicrobiales bacterium
GGAATCGACGTGGCTGCCGCGGTGGCCCCTACCGACGGAGTGCTGGTGGGTGGAGTCGTCGACGCGCTGACGTCGGCTTCGGATTCCGGAGCGTTTCCCGATGTACAGGCAGCCGCCAGCAGCGCAACCACAACCGCCAGCGCCGACCGCCTCCGCCCCACCGTTCGAGCATGGCACCGCCCGAGGGCAAACGGGAGCCGCCGTCACCACACTGCAACGAGCCCGTCACCCTTCAGAACGACTCCACCGCCGACTCCACCCGACACCCCGAGTCATTCCGCCCCGAAAACCGTTCAGAACGACTCCGCCTCCCTCCTGGAGTCATTCCGCGCCAGAAACCCGGCAGAACGACTCGGGCGCCGACGTGGAGTGGGAGCGCGCCATTTCTGGCGCGCTGTCACTCGGCATTGGTCTTGCCCGCTGAGAGGAAGGTGATGTCGACCCAGCCGCCCTTGACGGAATCGAAACGCTGGAGCACCGCGCCGTTGTACGGGTCGAGGTCCGCTGGCCCGCCGAGTGTGAAGCTGGCTCCTGGAGGGACCAGCGGCGGTCGCAGGTCGGCGGACCAGGCGGCAAGGAGATAGTTGGGCCTGGAGAGCCCGCCGGGGAGCTCTGCGGCGATGCGCAGCAGCTCAATGTGCAGCCAGCCGCGCAGATAACCCTCGAGATTCAGCTCCGCAGTGGCGTCCAGATGGGCGCCCTCGAGCATCGATCGCAGATGGTGGGCGAAGGGGCCGTCGCCTCCGACCGCGTCTGGTTCAACCAGGGGCGCGACGGTGAGCCAGCCGTCGATCGTGTGATCGCTCTCGACGACGTCCCGGCACGGCGACGACAGTGCAAGGGCCGGTGGCCGTTGCAGGCCCTGTTCCACCAGGGATTGCACGGCCCGAACCGCGAGGTTGCAGGGATTGGCCGCAGTCAGAACGAGCAAGAGATCCGGTTCGGCCAACAGCAGTTCGCGGACCTCTGGCTCGAGGCTGAAGGGAGCTGCCGGATCGTGCCTCACGAGCTGGAGTGATGGCTGGCGATGTGCGATGCCTGCCAGCGCAGCTTCGAGCCCGGGCACGAAGCTCTCGCCGAAGTCGTTGTCCATCAGCAGCACCCCGACCGTCAACTCGCCGTCCTGGATGAGCTGCTCCGCGTATTCGACGAGGAGACGCGCCTCGACCGCGTAGCCACGGCCACCCGGAATGTGCCACGGCGTCGTCGATGAGTGGGCGTCACCTGCGAACGGCATGGAGAGGGGAACGCAACGCCGAGGCAGGAAGTCGAGGGTCTCGCGGATCCGCCCGATGCCGTACGGGATGACGGCGAACGGGTCGTCGGCCAAGACTTCGTCCTCGAGCGGGATGAGGCGCGACCCGACGAGGTACCCCTGGTCCTGGACGATCAGCCGGACCATCCGCCCATCGACCCCGCCGCCTCGGTTGGCCTCGTCGATCGCAGCGGTGAACCCATCGACGAGATTGCCAGGTTCGCGGTCACCGAACATCTCGAACGGACCGGTCGCGACGAGCGCGACCTCGCCTTCGGTGGCGCCGCCCTTCTTGTCCCAGCTCTGTGGACATTGGGCGAGGTCGAGCTCTAGGCCTCCGGGCCCACGCAGAACACCGTCGTCGTCGACACCCCAGCCGGCCTGCGCGATGCGCTGCACCGCCGCCGACCGGTCAGCCGCCCATGCGCCCTCCCAGGGCCGGGCGCACTCGTCCTCGGGACAGTCCTCGAGGCGCAGAGTCGGCCACTCACCCGTCGGGCGGGTCGGTGGCTGTGTGGTCGAGGTCGAGACTGGCGCGGTCCCAGGCTGGATCGGCGCAGTTGTCTCGGCAGGCGGAGTCCCGGTGCGCGGAATCGTCGACGCGGTGATGTCAGCTTCGGTCTCGGGAGCGCTTCCCGATGTACAGGCGGCCGCCAGCACCGCAACGACAACCGCCAGCGCCGACCACTTCAGCCCCACCGTTCGAGCATGGCACCGCCCATGGGCAAACGGGAGGCCGTCACCACACTGCAACGAGCCCGCAACTTCACCACCCACCCCGAGTCATTCCGCCTCGAAAACCCTGCAGAACCACTCCACCACCCACCCCGAGTCATTCCGCGCCGCAAACCGTGCAGAACGACTCGAGCCCGGGGCCGGGCCCGCAGATAGGGTCGGCGGATGCCACGGTTTGCGGCCAATGTCAGCACGATGTTCGGTGAGCACGACTTCGCCGAACGGGTGGGTGTCGCTGCGGCGTGTGGGTTCGAGGCCCTGGAGTGCCAGTTCCCGTACGACACGCCGGCAGAACAACTCCGCGAGCGTCTCGACGATGCCGGAATCGAACTCGTCCTGCTCAACGCACCCGCCGGCGACCTCGCCGCCGGGGAGCGGGGCCTCGCATCGCTCCCCGACCGCGACGAGGACTACGCGCAGACGATCGAGACAGCGCTCACCTACGCGGAGACGACCGGTTGCCCACGCATCCACGTGATGGCGGGATGCCCGACCGACGGCGAGGCGAGCCGACGCTTCACCGCCCGCATCGGGTGGGCCGCCGACCGGGTCTCCGACGCCGGCATCGAGATCCTCATCGAGCCGATGAACCACCGCGACATCCCGGGCTACCTCCTCGGCTCGAGCCGTCAGGCCGAGCGGGTGATCGAGCAGGTCGATCGACCGAACGTGAAGCTGCAGTTCGACACCTATCACCTGCAGATCCAGGAAGGTGACCTGCTCACCAACTTCGAGCGGGCGCAGGAGGTGATCGGGCACGTGCAGTTCTCGTCACTGCCCGGCCGCCACGAACCGGACGAGGGCGAGGTCAATCACCCCTGGTTCTTCGAGCAGCTCGACCGGCTCGGCTACGAAGGATGGATCGGCGCCGAGTACGGCCCCCGTGGAGCCACGGTCGAGGGCCTCGGCTGGGGCGCCGACTACGGGATCGCGCCACCGCGCTGAGAGGTCACGACGCGAGAACGCCTCGGAGCCAGCGGATCACGGCCTCGGGCTGCTCGTAGGGCGCCCAGTGACCCGAGCCCTCGATCATCGTCGTCGGTACGCCGGGACGCAGCTCGCTGACCCGCCGGATCGGTTCGAACGGATCGGGTCCGCTCCAGGGATCGCGGCCGGAACAGGCCACGTGGACCTCGGTCTCGAGTGCGGGAAGCGTGTCGGCGACCAACCGAGACGCAGGGAAGGCGCCGCTGCGAAACCGCGAGGCAGCGACGTTGGCGAGATGGAACTCGACGGCCACCTCGTCGATCCGCGA
>CAZVUM010000089.1:0-16390 GCA_964629575.1 uncultured Acidimicrobiales bacterium
AGGTGCCAGGCACCAACTCAGCTGCGGTGGGTGAGGGTCACCGGGAGCGACTCCATCCCGAGGAAGGCACCCCCGCTGGTGGGCGCGCCTTCGACGGCTGGGCCGGCCGGTTCGATGCGGTAGCGCAGAAGCTCTTCGAACAAGATCTCCAACTCGATCTTCGCGAACGCGGCACCGATGCACCGGTGGATCCCCCACCCGAACGACAGGTGCGCGTTGGCGTTGCGCTCGGGGTCGAAACGCTCCGGATCGGGCCACCGTTCGGGGTCGTGGTTGGCTGCGCCGTAGACCACCATCACCTTGTCGCCCGCTGCCACCGGGCAGCCGTTGAGCTCGGTGTCCCGGGTGGCCGTGCGCACGAACGACTGCACCGGCGAGCGGTGACGAAGACTCTCGTCGATCGCCCCGCCGATGAGACCGGGATCGGCGGCGAGCCGGTCCTGCAGGTCGAGGTCTTTCGTCAGCTCGTAGGTGAGGTTGGCGGATGCGTTCATCGTCGTCTCGTGTCCGGCCACCATCGAGCCGGTGAGGAAGGCGACGAGGAAACGGTCGGTCGCCGGTTCGCCGTTCAGCTCATCGGGGGTCAACTCGGTGAGCGTGGTGAGAAAGTCGTCCCTCGGGGCATCCCGCCGCGCGGCGAGCTCGTTCAGAAACACCGAGCTGAGAGGCGCCGCATTCTCGTCGACGAGGTGGTCGAGGCCGGTGAGGCGGGCCCACAGCTGCTCGGTGAGGTAACGCACCTGTTCGACGACGTCCCCTGAGAACCCCACCATGAGGGCGATCGACTCCACCGGAACGCGGTGAGCGACCTCCTCGACGAAGTCGCCACCGCCGTTCTCAGCGAGCCGTTCGATGTGACGACGGCACAACGCTCGAATGTCGTCTCGGGCCGCATTGATGTTGGCCCGGCTGAGCATGCGCCCATAGAGCAGCCGAGTCGCTGTGTGGTGGGGCGGGTCCTGCTCGAGCGACACCGTTCGCACGCCCTCGGTCAGGTCGGGAAGAAAGACGCCGCTCGAGGAGCTGAAGGTCTCCCAATCGAGCAGGAGGTCGACCACCTCGTCATGGCGCGACACGACGTGGAACCCGCCGTGTCGGCCGCTGTGGGCAACCGGGCAGGCTCGCAGCGCCGCGTACTCGTCAAGGCGCGCCCGATCCGACACCGGGGCATGGTGGTCGTAGTCGATTCTCGTCGGCTCCATCGCCGCAGAAGGTAGCGGCTGGACAGGGTCGGTTTCCCAGAGGTCGAGTCAGAGACGGACACCCGTGGCCGGGAACCACTCCACCTCGGGTGGGCTGGCTCGTCAGTCGGATTTGCCGTGGCGCAGGAGCTGACCCGGGGTGGCGCCTGTGCACTCGCCCTCGCGGAAGGTCTCCACGCCGTTCACCAGGATGTTCTTGTAGCCCTGAGCGTGCTGCACTCGACGCCATTCGCCGCCGGGAAGGTCGTAGACCGCCTCGCCGACCCATTCGGGCTCGATCTGCAGGCTCTCCAGCTCATAGACGATCACGTCGGCAGGGGCGCCCTCTCGGAGCATTCCCCGGTCGGCCAGCCCGCCGGCATGGGCCGCGAGCGTCGAACCCCGGTAGTGCGCTTCCTCGAGCGTCAGCGCGCCGGTCTCGCGGACCATCCACATCAAGAAGTCCGTCGTCCAGGCGCCGCCGCTGAAGAACTTCGTGTGCGCACCGCCATCGGAGACGCCGGGCACCGTGTATGGCGACTCCGAGATCGCGCCGGCCATGTGGTCGACGTTGAACTCAGGGCCCTCGCCGAGGAACTCCGTCTTGAGGTCGGTCATCAGCGAGAGGTCGAGCATCACGTCGACGTAGTGCTTGCCCTCCTGGTCCGCGATCTCGGCGAGGCTCTTGCCCACGTACTTCTGCATGTCCTCTCGGCGAGCGACACCCTGCACGACCAGCTTGTGGGCCGGGCCGCCGACCGCGATCTGGGTCTGGGTGAACAACGTGTTGGCCTCGTCCTGTTCGGCCTTGATGCGATCCCGCAGTGCGGGGTCGGCCATCTTCTGCATCTTCTCCTCGAGCGTTCCCGTCGTGGCCTCACGCCAGGCAGGGCTCGAGTCGTAGAGGTTCCAGTCCTCGAGCGAGAACATGAACCCCGTGCGCAGCGTCGCCGCCTGCCCGAAGATCCTGAGGCCGTCGCTCTGGGCCTCCTCGATCCATTCGAGCCTTTCCTGGTGCGTGCGCGGGTTGCGCTGGCTCACCGGAACCACGTTGTCGATGATGGGCCGCTGGCAGATCTCGGCCAGCTTCCGCTTGAACGCCAGGTCGTCGGGGTCGTTGGGATCAGAGCTGGTGGCCTGGGTCAGCTGAATGAAGCCCTCGTCACGCTCGGCCAGCACTTCGGCGAGGGCGAAGATGTCGTCGTCGACCATGGTGTCTGTGACCATCGGCGTTCCATCGAAGTCGGCCTGGGTCGAGTTGGGCCCGAGCCGCTGGATCGAAAACCCGCAGAGCCCGGCGTCCATGCCCTCGTGCAGCAGGCGCTGCATCTCCTTCTGCTCTGCGTTGGTCGCCGGCCGGGTCTTGGCGGCGTCCAGGCCCATCACGTAGATCATCAGCGAGGCGGTGGGCATGTACTGCAGGCAGTTCACGCCCTTCGGGGCGGCGTCGAGGCTGTCGAGATACTCCGGAATCGTCTCCCAGTCCCAGTGCGGCAGCATGCCTTCCTGCATCGAGGCCAGCGGAATCGCCTCGGTGCGCACCATCGTGAGCATCGACCGCTCACGGAAATCCGGCTTGCACGGTGCGAAACCGAACCCGCAGTTGCCGAGCACCACCGAGGTGACACCGTGCCAGCTCGAGATCGAACACCACGGGTCCCATCGAATCTGGGCGTCGTAGTGCGTGTGCAGGTCGATGAAGCCCGGCGCGACGATGCAGCCGCCGGCGTCGATCACTTGGTCGGCGACGCCGTTGGCGCGCCCGCCGACCTGGGCGATGCGCCCGTCCTTGATCCACAGATCGCCGCGGAACTTCGGCACACGCGTGCCGTCGACGATCATGCCGTTCTTGATATGGACGTCGTAGTCGGTGCCCATCACTCCCCCTCGTCGCAGAGTTGACGTCCCCGTTCGACCCCCGAACGAGCGTTCAACAATTCAAAGCCAGGTTAGACGATGGGTTGCCCGTCCCGTGGCGACTCTTCAGCCGGGAGGTCGATGAAGACGCCGTTCCCGCCGTGGCCGTTCCCGACGCGGCCGTTCCCGACGCGGCCGTTCAGACCGTTCTGGCCGTTGTGACCGTCGCCGCCGTGACCGTTGGTGCTCGCCGCTTCGGGGATCGCGATCGCCGTGTGGACTTGGGCCGTGCTGATCGCGGTCAGCCGAGGTGCGGGGTCGCCCCAGTGGACCGGGCCGGTTCCCAACCGCGACAACACAGAGGCCCCGAAGATGGTGATGGCGAGAATGGTGGCGAGGGGAAGCGTTCGGCCGCTCGACGCATCGGCGAGGAAGCCCGCCATCGAGGGCCCGATGAGGCTCCCGACCCCGCTCGCCATGTAGACGAGCCCGAGGACTGCCCCGATCCCAACCAGTCCGAAGAGGTGAGCGGTCACGTCCCCCATCAGGGCCACGAACCCGCCGTAGCTGATTCCGAGAATCACGGCGAACACGACGAGCAGCCCGTAGTTGCCTCCGGCGAGCAACCAGACGAGGTAGGCCAGCGGCTGGGTGAAGAGGCACATCTGGAGCAGGCGGACCGACCCCAGCCGGTTCGCCATCCCCGTGATCGCGATGCGCCCGATGATGCTCGAGGCGCCAACGATGCTGACCAACCAGCGCGCCCCGCTCGCGGACACACCTTCGGCTTGCGCGAACGTGATGATGAACGCGAACGCGCCGATGAGCGCGATGGACATGCAGCAGCCGCTGATCGTGAGCAGGCGGAACTGACGGGTGCGCACCACCCGGCGCACGTGGTCCCCGGCGTCGCCGGCGGCCTGAACAGGCGGACGGCGCACCATCAGCAGGGCGACCGCGAATGCAACGCCGGCGATGACCGCCAAGCTCCGATAGCTCTGCCGCCAGCCGAGTCCGTCGATGAGGTAGCCGGCGTAGGGGACGAGCAGCAGGGTGCCGATCCCCGGACCGGTCGCGGCGACACCTTGGGCGAGACTCCGATGCTTGACGAACCACGAGGCGGTCACAGCGAACAGAGGAGCGCTGAACAGCCCGCCGCCGAAACCGGCGCCGATTCCGTAGACGAGGTAGCCCTGCCAGATCGCGTTGACGAACGACGTTGCAACGAGCCCGCCGCAGAACAGCAGCCCGCCGACGAAGATCAGCGGCGAGGGTCCGTATCGGTCAGACCAACGGCCAGACAGTGCGCCTGTGCCAAAGAACAGGAACATCGTGATGCCGAAGACCAGCGCTGTCGGACCGAGGTCGGCATCCAGTTCGTCGCCCATGGCCTGAATGAACGCGCCGAACGTGTACAGCACGCCGAACGCCACGCCGTTGGCGATCGAGCCACCGATCGTGACGATCCACGCCCTGGGCGAATCGAGCAGCTCACGGGGGTCTGGGGCGGGGTCCCAGCCCGGCTCGAAACGCTTCGCCGTCGCCGAGGTCGCCAAGGCGGGCTCGGGCGGGGGAGCCGAAGCCGCTACTGGTGCGGGTGCGAGGACCGAAGCTGCGGCCTCGGAGCCCTTCTGGCCGCGGGGGTAGCCGAACCAGACGACAGGCACCACGAGGATTTGAAGTGCACCCAACAGCAACCAGAGGAAGTCGTAGCGGGCGACGTCCTGGGTTCCGCCCAGAACTGCCAGGGCAACCGCGACGCCTATTCCGCCGATGGCGTACCGCAGTGACTGGTGGACGCCATTCGCCGTGGCGATCGACTGGCCGGGGATGTCACGAAGGGCAGCGCTGTTGAGCTGGCTCGCCAAGATCCCCATTCCGAGCCCGAAGAACACCGTGGCAGGGAAGAACGCGAACCAGAACTCAACGTCCTCATCGAGAAACGCCCACAACCAGAAGCCACCCCCCGATGCGATGACTGCGGCAACCGTGAGCATGCCCCGGAAACCGTGCTTGTCAGCCCACCGGCCCCCCAGCACCGCTACACCGCCGGAGATGATGGGCGATGGCGTGAACGCCAGCCCGATGCCGAGCTTGCTGTAGCCCCACACCCCGTTCAGGAAGTAGGGCCACAGGAACCAGCTCGTGAGCGCGCCGACCATCGAGAGCGAAACGGCGATGTTCGCAACCGCGTACGAGCGGATCTTGAACAGTTTCGGATCGAAGAGCGGTTCGGGGTGGCGGTTCGATCGGAAGAGGAACGCGGGGAGCAGCGCCACACCGAGTGCGAAACACGCCACCGTCGCAGTGGAGCCCCATCCCCACGAACGTCCCTGCAAGGTGGCGAGAACGACGAAGAAGACGGCACCGCTGCCGAGGCCCACTCCCAGGAGGTCGAGTGGTTTGCTGAGATCGCGCTCGAACGTCTCGCTCATGTAGCGGGTCGATCCGATCAGACCCAGACCAGCGATGGGGACGAGCACCAGGTACAACCAGCGCCACGAGCCGACCTCGAGAATGATCGCTGCCAGACCGGGAGAGAGGCCAGAGGCCACCATGCCCGCCGCAGCCCACAAGCCCACGACGCTGGCCTGCTTCGACGGCGGGAACTGCGCGAGCACGAGCGACAACGACGAGGGCACGGTGAGGGCCCCGCAGATCGCTTGCGCTGCTCTGGCGATGAGCAAGAGCTCGATCGTCGGGGCGAGTCCAGCGATGAGCGAGCTGGCCAACAGACCGAACAGACCGATGCGAAAGATCAGAAGCCGGCCATAGCGATCTGCCAGACGACCGCCCACCAGCATCGTCGATGCGAACGCCAGCGCGTACCCGGTGAGAATCCAGCCGACCATGGCATCGCTGGCCGAGGGGAACGACGCGGCGATGTCTGCGAACGCGACGTTGGTGACGGTCACGTTGACGGTCCCGAGCACAAAGGCAAGGGACCCGGTCGCGAGGGCAAGGCGAGCACGACGAAGGTCGCCCGCCGCGCCCTCCCCCGTGTCCGCAGCTGGGGCGGACATCAGAGCCAGGTTGCCAGAGCCTTCGCGACCCTGCACATCCGTTGTCCACAGCCGACCAATTAGGTTCCAGGAGCGCTCCTGGAACCTAATTGGGAACCTAATTGCCTGCGTTCGCTGATCCGGTCAGGCGGGGGAAGGTTGCTGGCCCCGGATCAACGAGGCCGGCGTCTCGCCGGTGGACTCGCCGTCGGCCACGATCTCCACGCCGTTGACGAAGGTGTGGCGGTAACCCTCGACCCGCTGCAGCAGGCGCTTGCCGCCGGCCGGCAGGTCGTAGTGCATCTCCGGGGCCCGCAGCTGCATCGCCTCGAAGTCGAGAACATTGATGTCGGCCTTGTAGCCCGGAGCGATGAGCCCGCGGTCCAACAGGCCAACCGCCTCGGCGGTTGCACGGCTCTGGCGGTTGATCAGCGTCTCCACCGGGATCCGACCTTCGGCCCGGTCGCGACCCCAGTGCTGCAGCAGCGTGGACGGAAAGCTGACGTCGCAGATCGTGCCGACGTGGGCCCCGCCGTCGCTGAGTCCCGGAACGGCGGCGGGATGCAGAAGCTGTTCGCGGACGGCGTCGAGGTTGCCCTGGCGATAGTTGAGCAGCGGCATGTAGAAGAAGCCACGCCCCTCGTTCTCCAGCAGAAGGTCGTATGCGTACTCGGCCGGCTCGCGCCCGAGGGTGCGGGCGACGTTGCCCACCGACGACGCCGGATCGGGCTCGTAGTCGGGCGGATCGCCGAGTGGGTACATGAACTGGAACCGGCCCGTCATGCCTTCGCCGAGAACCGCTGTGTTCTTCTTGACCCGAAGCTGCTCGAGGATCGTCTCTTTGACAGCGGGCTGGGCCAGGCGAGCCATGCGCTCAGCGTGCGGGAGGTCGGCCAGATCCCGGTACAGCTCACTGCCCATGTAGGGGCTGAGGGTGCCGACGTGGCCCATGAGCAGCCCGACCGCCCGCGTGCCCACCTGACCGCGCATCATGACGCCGGAGGCCTGGGCCTCGAGGCAGCGGTCGAGCAGCTCGCGCCACTTGGAGGGCTCGCTATTGCTCTGAACGACCGAAATGGACAGCGGGAGTCCTGATTCGGCGGACATGCGCTGAAGCATTTCGAACTCGCCGTCCACCTCGATGAAATCGCTGACCACCTGCAGCACCCCTCGCCCGGCCTTCGCCACGCCCTGCGCGATGCCGATCAGCTCGTCGGCTTCGGCGTTGAGGCTCGGGGTGAGCTCGCCGAGGCTGCTTCGGTGGTTGAGGGTGCGGCTGGTGCTGAAGCCGATCGCTCCGTCGCGCGTCGCCTGTTCGGCGATCAGTGCCATCTGCACGATGTCGTCGGGAGTCGCCGGCTCACGTGCCGCTCCCCGCTCGCCCATCACGTGCAGCCGCACCGCACCATGCGGGAGGTGGGTGCCGAAGTCGATGTCGCGCGGCAGCGCATCGAGCTCGTCGAGGTACTCGCCGAAGGTCTGCCAGTTCCAGGACAGCCCTTCGTGCAGAGCGACGCCGGGGATGTCCTCGACGCCTTCCATCAGCTGGATGAGGCGCTCGTGGTTCTCAGGGACGACGGGGGCGAAACCAACACCGCAGTTCCCAGCGATCACGGTGGTGACGCCGTGCCAGCTCGACGGCGCCAGCTGGCTGTCCCAGGTGGCTTGGCCGTCGTAGTGCGTGTGGATGTCGACGAAGCCCGGGAAGACGAGGTGGCCCTCAGCCTCGACCTCGCGACGCCCGCGTCCCGAGACCTCGCCGACCTCGGTGACGACACCGTCGCTCACCGCGACGTCCGCGACCGTCTGCGGAGCACCGCTCCCGTCCACCACGCTGCCACCGCGAATCACCAGGTCGTGTTCGGCCACTGTTCCCCCAAGGAATCTGACGTGGGTTCGATTGTAGGGGGACCAAACGTTTCACTCACCCCGCGACGTCATCACAGCGACAACCACCGACAAAGGATCACCGATGACGACTCGCCCACGGCCGTGGCCCGGCCTTCTCCTCCTCGCGACGGTAGGGACCGCTACAGCACTGGCGCTGGGGATCCTGGGCCTCCCCGCCGACGAAGGCGAGTCTGCCGACTTCGAACTCGCGACCGCGACCACACCGACGCAGCACGAGTTCGTCGTCAACGTCACCGTCCCGCTTCCTGGCTCGGCTACAGCGGCATCATCTCCGGAAACGGCCACCGCCGGATCGGATGAGACGTCGGGCCACGCCACCGAAGCGGTTGTGAAGGCGGCGACAGGAGCATCATCGAGCCACTCCTCCCAGGGCGAGGAGACCTTCCTGGTACCCACGACCGCGCCTGACCCAGCGACGACACCCGGCGCGACCACCTATGAATACTTCACCTTCCCGGGGGTGGCGACCGAGATCATCGTCGCCGTCCACGAGGGAATGCGGCTCGAGTTCTGGTCTGCCTCACCGGAGGAGGGGTGGACGTTCTACGTCGAACACGCCACCGGGCACGAGGTGGAGATCGAATTCGAGTCCGCAACCATGGAGGCCGAGTTCACGTTGCGCCTCGTCGACGGCGGTCTCCTCGTCTCGACCGAGATCGAAGCCGAGGATGACGGCCACGACTCGGGACACGACGAGCGCGAGTCGGGACACGACGAGCACGAGGATGGGGACCACGACGAGGACGAACAAGATGAAGAAGACGAACACGACGAACAAGACGAGCAAGACGACGAGGACCAACACGACGAAGAAGAAGACGACGACTGAGACCCTGCCGGCCGCACCGCCGGCAGCGTGATCGCGTCACGGCCCCGCCCGCCCAGTGGTCGTGGCCCGGCGAGAGGCCGACCCTTCGGGGTCGGCCTTTCGGGTTTCGGACCTCGCTAGAGCCCCAGTGCCTCGATGAGCTCGTCGACACATTCGTCGAGCGGTCGGCTGGTGTCGACGCGAATCTCCGGATCGACGGGGGCCTCGTAGGGAGCGCTGATTCCGCTGAACTCGGGAATCTCGCCGGCACGAGCCTTCTCATACAGGCCCTTCACGTCGCGGGCCTCGCAGACCTCGATCGGCGTGTCGACGAACACCTCGACGAACCGGCCCTCTGGATGCAGGGCACGCACCTGGTCGCGGTCGGCGATGTACGGCGAGATGAACGCGGTGAGCACCACCATCCCCGCGTCCTGGAACAGCCGGCACACCTCGCCGATTCGGCGGATGTTCTCGGTGCGATCCTCTGGGCTGAATCCGAGATCGCGGTTGAGCCCGAAACGGACGTTGTCGCCGTCGAGAACGTACGCGGCGACGCCGCGGGCGACCAGTGCTTCCTCGAGAGCAAAGGCGAGGGTGGACTTTCCGGACCCCGACAGGCCCGTGAACCACACCGTGGAAGACTCGTGCCCCAAGTTGGCGACCCGATCGGCGCCGCTGACCCGTCCCTCGGACCGGACAATGTTCTGCGAGACCGGTTCGCGGCCCGGGTTCTGCGAGACCGGTTCGCGGCCCGGGTTCTGCGAGACCGGTTCGCGGCCCGGGTTCTGCGAGACCGGTTCGCCTTGGGCCACCGTCAGCCCCGCAGCAACCCGCGGTCGCCGAGCACCCGCAGGATCGCGCTCACGCACTCCTCCACGGACTGCACAGATGCATCGATCCGCAGATCGGCGTCCGTCGGCTTCTCGTACGTGCTCGACACGCCAGGGAACTGGGGAATCTCGCCCCGTTCGGCCGCCTCGTACAGCCCGGACGGATCGCGCTGGCGACACACCTCGATCGGCGTATCGACGAACACCTCGATGTAGCGGTCCTCGCCCACGAGCTCCTTGGCGCGGGCTCGCGTCTCGGTCTTGGGCGCGACCAGCGCGGCGATTGCGATGAGCCCCTGATTGTTGGCCAACCTGGCGACCTCCGAGACACGACGAAGGTTCTCCGACCGCTCCTGGGCACTGAACCCGAGGTCGCGGCTGATGCCCATGCGGACGTTCTCGCCATCGAGACGAATCGACACCTTGCCGCGGTCGAACAGCTCCCGCTCCAATGCGGTGGCGATCGTCGACTTCCCGGCCGCGGTGAGTCCGGTCAACAGCAGCGTGACCGGCTGCTGACCGAAGCGAATCGCCCGCTCACGCTCGGTGATTCCCGAGACCTGGCGCACCAGGTTCGCATCGGGGGCGCGATCCCACGACGAGGCGGCGCCGAGAATCATTCCGGCTCCGACGGTGGCGTTCGTCAGGCGGTCGATCAGGATGAACGAGCCGGTCTGGCGGTTGGAGCCATACCCGTCGAAGAGGAGCTCCTTGTCGGAACTGATCGCCACCTCGGCGATGTCGTTGAGGCCGAGGCTGGACGCTGCCGCCTCTTCGAGAGTGTTGATGTCGACCCTGTGGCGGATCGCGGAGACCTTCGCGTTGCTCATGCCGTTGGAGGACAGCAGCAGGTACTCGCGGCCGGCCTCCATTTCGGTGTCTGACATCCACACGAGCATCGATTCGATGTCGTGGGCGCGCGATGGCGCGTCGTCCTTCTTGATCAGGAGGTCGCCGCGCGACACGTCGATCTCGTCGGCGAGGGTGACCGTCACCGCCCGTCCGGGACCGGCGACGTCGAGGTCGCCGTCGAAGGTGACGATGCGCTCAACCGTGGAGCTGACGCCAGAGGGGAGGCTCACAACTTCGTCGCCGGGCCGTACCGTCCCGCTCGCGATCGTGCCCGCGAAGCCGCGGAAGTGGAGATCGGGCCGCACGACCGTCTGAACGGGCATCCGGAAGTTCTCGATGTCGATCCCGAGCTCGACGTCGACGGTCTCGAGGTGCTCCATCAAGGTGGGTCCCTCGAACCACGAGAGGTTCTCAGAACGGTCGACGACGTTGTCGCCGAGCAGCGCGGACATGGGCAGGAAATACGGGTCGACAAGGTCGAGGCCCTTGCTGAACTCCCTGTACTCCTCGCAGATCTTGTCGAAGCGCTCCTCGCTCCAGTCGGCCAGGTCCATCTTGTTGACGGCGACGACCACGTTGCGGATGCCGAGAAGGCTCGCGATGTAGCTGTGGCGCTTGGTCTGTGGGAGAACGCCGTGGCGGGCGTCGATGAGGATGATGGCCAGCTGACAGGTGGACGCGCCGGTGACCATGTTGCGCGTGTACTGCTCATGGCCCGGGGTGTCCGCGATGATGAACTTGCGCTTGGCCGTGGAGAAGTAGCGGTAGGCGACATCGATCGTGATGCCCTGCTCGCGTTCGGACTTGAGCCCGTCCATGAGGAGGGCGAGGTCCACCTGGTCGCCGGCGTGACCGACGGTCGTGGAGTCGGCCTCAAGGCTGGCGAGCTGGTCCTCGTAGATCATCTTCGAGTCGTGCAACAGGCGCCCGATGAGGGTGGACTTGCCGTCGTCGACAGAGCCGCATGTGAGAAAGCGCAGCAAGTCCTTGCGCTCGTGCTCGGCCAAGTAGGCATCGATGTCGGTCGCGATGAGTTCGCTTTGATGGCTCACGACAAGCCCCCGATCGGCAGGGACCAACGGCCTCCGTGGCCGGGGAACGGAATGACAGTCACTAGAAGTACCCCTCCCGCTTCTTCTCCTCCATGGAGCCCGACTGGTCGTAGTCGATCACTCGACCCTCACGTTCGGAGCGGGTGGCGAGAAGCATCTCCTGGATGATTTCGGGAAGCGTGGTGGCCGTGGACTCCACGGCGCCGGAGAGCGGATAGCAACCGAGGGTGCGGAAGCGGACCCACTTGGTCTCGGGCTCCTCGCCTGGTTCGAACCGGAAGCGGTCGTCGTCGACCATGATGATCACGCCGTCGCGCTCGACCACCGGGCGAGGTGCGGAGTAGTAGAGGGGAACGATGGGGATCTGCTCGAGGTGGATGTACTGCCAGACGTCGAGTTCGGTCCAGTTGCTGATGGGAAAGACCCGGATCGACTCGCCTTTGTTGACCCGGCCGTTGTAGAGGTTCCACAGCTCGGGGCGCTGGTTCTTGGGGTCCCAGCGGTGGCGGCTGTCGCGGAAGCTGAACACGCGCTCTTTGGCCCGCGACTTCTCCTCGTCACGACGGGCTCCACCGAACGCAGCGTCGTAGCCGCCCGTGTCCAGCGCTTGTTTGAGCGCCTGGGTCTTCATGATGTCGGTGTAGTTCTTCGAGCCGTGATCGAAGGGGTTGATGCCCTGCTCGACGCCTTCTTGGTTGGTCCAGCTGATCAGATCGACCCCGAGTTCCCCCGCTGTGCGGTCACGGAACTCGATCATCTCCCGGAACTTCCACGTGGTGTTCACGTGCAGCAGCGGAAAGGGGATCTTGCCGGGGTAGAACGCCTTTCGGGCCAGGTGGAGCAGCACGGAGCTGTCCTTGCCGATCGAGTACAGCATGACCGGACGTTCGAATTGGGAGACGACCTCACGGATGATGTGAATGCTCTCGGCTTCCAGCTGTTTGAGATGGGTCAGCCGGAGTTCGGGAGGCAGGGTCGTGGCCACCATGGGCATCCTCTCCAAGGGGGCAGGGGGCGATAGAGCGGTTGCAATGGAACCTATCGACCTCGATGGGGGGTCACTTGATGGGTTTCGAGCTCCGAGGAGGACGTGCTGCGCTCTCCCAACCTACGGCCGCCGAACGCCATTGTGACGCCAGGTCATCCGGTTCGAGGGTCCTCCGGGGCGGGGCGTGTACCCCGTAGCGTTGCCGCCGATGAGCGCAGACGATCACGCCCTGGCCCAGGAGACGGCGACGGCAGCTGGTGCGCTGCTTTTGGAGGTGCGGGCCGAGCTCGCGGACGCCGATGTCGCCGTGCGAAAAGACGAGGGTGACCGGCGGGCCCACGAGCTGCTGATGCGCTTGCTCACCGACGCTCGACCGGGCGACGCCATTCTCTCCGAGGAGGGGAAGGACGATTTGTCGCGGCTCGACGCCGAGCGGGTGTGGATCGTGGATCCGCTCGATGGAACGCGCGAGTTCGGGGAGATTCCGCGCACAGACTGGGCGGTGCACGTCGCTTTGTGCGACGGGGGCGTTCCCTCGGCGGGGGCGGTCGCCCTCCCGGGGCTCGATCTCACGCTGTCGACTGCGACGCCGCCGGAGCTTCCGCCATTCCACGGTGGCCCGCCGAGGGTGATCGCGTCGCGCACCCGGCCGGGGCCCGCCGCCGAAGCCATCGCGGAGGCCGTGGGCGGGGAGCTGGTGTTCATGGGATCGGCGGGCGCCAAGGCGATGGCAGTCGTACGCGGCGAGGCCGACATCTACGCCCATACCGGGGGCCAGTACGAGTGGGACAACTGTGCTCCCACCGCAGTCGCCCTGGCCTCGGGGCTTCACGCCTCCCGACTCGACGGCTCACCGCTTCGGTACAACAACGAGAACCCCTACCTCCCCGACCTTCTCATCTGCCGCCCGGAGTTCGCAGACGCCGCCACCGCCATCGCCGCCGGGATGTAGCCCCTTCTGCCAGCTTCCACGGACACTCCAGTCGCCACAGGAGCTGGCAGAACGGTCAAGCGGCCGGGGTGCGGACCGACCTCGCGACCGCGATGGCGAGGAGATTTCCTGCGACGACGACCGCGATCGCCGGGCGATAGCCCCACTGATCGATGATGAATCCGCTCACCGCGGGTCCCAGCAACGCCCCGAGACCGAGCCCGGTGTAGAAAGCGCCGAGCACCCCTCCGAGATCGCGGGCGCCGAACCATTCGGTCAACACGAGCGGGGCCGCGGTAACCCACACCGCCCAGCCGATCCCGTGAAGCGCCGCCGCGACCGCCAACGCTGCGTACGAACCACCAGAAACCAGCCACAGCGCCAGGCCGGCGGTCATCACCCAATACGACATGCGGTACTGGGTGAGGCCGTCGAAACGGGCCCCGAGCCCGCCAATGACCAATCGGGCCACCACGGTCGCCCCGCCGATGATCCCGACCAGCCACGCAGCTGCGGCCTCTGAGACCGAACGGTCCACGGCGTAGTCATTCAGGAAGGCGATCGGCGCGTAGAAGCCAGGCGACACCAGCACCACGGCCACGTACAGACGCACGAAGGCTCTGTTCCCGACAAGAGCCCCAGCCTTGACGGGCTTGTGCGCAACCTCGTCGCGTCGGGTACGTCCAAGCGCGACGACCACCACGAGAATCACCGCCGTGCACATCAGCGCCCACACCTCGAACGTGCCGCGCCACCCCCGACTGTCGATCAGCCGGCGAGCGATCGACGGCATCAGCCACGTGCCTGCGCCGACCCCCGTGAGCACGATGGCAATGGCCAACACGCGGCGCCGTTCGAAACGCTGGCCCACCGCTCCGATCAGCGGCGGGTAACAGCAGCCCACAGCGATGCCGACCACCGGAAACACGACGTACAGCTGCCACAACGCATCGGCCTGAGCGGCCACCCACAGCGCCACGCCGATCGTCACCGCGCCGACCGCCACGACCGGTCTGGTGCCATACCGGTCGCCCATCCGGCCTCCCACCGCACCGGCGAAGTAGTAGACGAGCACAGCCGAGCTGAACAGCCCGCTCACCGGGCCCGTCGTGGTACCGAACTCGTCGGCGATCGGCGTCAGGTACACGCCGAAGCTGAACAGAACGCCGAACGTGACGAAGTTGGCCCCGAACGCCGCCCACGTCACCGCCCAGGCGCGAGGTGTCTCGAGCTCCGTCGTCACCGCGTGGGCACAGACGTCAGATCCCGATGTCGCGCAGGTTGTAGTCGTGAATCTGGCGGCGCGCATCGTCGTCCCAGCGCATCTCGCCCTCCCGACCCGCGAAAGGCGCGTAGACGTAGCGCGGCTCGTCGGGGTGGCGCTGCGCACGAGCGTCGATGCCCCACGCGATGCACTTCGAGCGTTCGAAGAGGTACTCGTCGTCGTACACCGACACCGGGTTGTGGACCCCACCGCTGCGGACCCCTGCAACCGATGCCCGACGGTGAAACCCGAAGTTGATCGTGACGCGGGGGTTGGGGCTCGTGTTCGCGAACGAACCGTGGATGGCCTGCCGGCTCGTGATCACCACATCACCCGGATCACAGATGACGGGAACCGCTTCGGGGATCCGGTCCGAGCCGGCTGCGGCCACCATGGCCTTGATGTCCGCTTTGCCGATCCGGTTCGAGCCGGGCACGACCCACAGACCGTTGGCCGCATCGCTCCCGTACAGCTGGGCCATGAAGTTGAAGCCATGCGTGTGGGCGTCGAGGTCGGGGCTGTCCCAGTGGGTCCAACCATCCTGGTGCCAGGCGACCGAGCCGCCGAGGCCCGGCTGTTTGATCCACACCGCTTCGTTGAACGGCGTGAAGTCCGGGCCGTTGATCGCCTCTGCAACCTTCAGCAGGTCGGGGTGGCCGTACACCCGGAGGCAGGCCTCGCTGTATTGGAGCGAACCCAGCACCAGCTGGAGAACCCACTCCGGCGCCTCATCGGGCGGTGCCGGCTCGTTCATCTTCGACTCGTGGCGTCCATAGGACGCCGACGTTCCCCCGAGTGGATCCGACAGCGGTTCGACCCACACATAGTTGCGGCCCTCGCAGTCGGCGCCGAGCGCCGGAGCCCCGCTGCGATCGACCGGACTGTCCTTCTCCGCAGGTCCACGTTCGACCAGCATCGCGACGTCGGCTTCGATCTCCGCGAGCTCGTCGGGGCCCAACACCCCGGTGAGCACGTAGAAGCCATACTCCGCGTAGACGTCGACGATCTCCCGGGCCAGGTTGCGGTCGGCGTCGAACCGAATCGGCCCACGATTGGGCAGAGCGAGCGCACGTGCCGTGCCCTCCTCGCGGTAGGCCTGCATCGCAGCCTCATCGTCGCCGTAGTCGACGATCGGCACCTCGGTCAGTTGGAGCGCCATGTCCGCCTCCGTTCAGCCGCGCCGACAGACGACGCAGAACTCTCCCCCATCGGGATCCGCCATCACCGTGGCCGTCATTCCCATGTGTCCCGACCCCTCCGCTGGAACGAGAACCTTGGCTCCGAGCGCCTCGAGCTCGCTGATCGTCGCCTCGTCATCGGCGACGAACAGGTCGAGATGCAATCGGTGCTTGGCGGTCTTGCCCTCGGGGACCTTCTGGATCGTGAGGTGGTTGAGTGGCCGACCGACCGGGCTGTCCGACAGCGTGATGTAGGGATCCCCATCGCCCTCACGCCGCTCGAATCCGATCGCCGCCTGCCAGAAGTCGGCGGTACGAACCGGGTCGTTGCTGTCGAGCGTGACCCCGATCGCCCTGACTGCGTGATCGCTCACTGCGCTGCCTCCGTTTTGTCGCTCACTGCGCTGCGCCCTCGGTGTCGTCGACCACCGCTGGTGACATCGTCGGGCCCTGCTCGCGAGATCTGTCGCTCACTGCCCTGCGCCCTCGGTGTCGTCGACCACCGCTGGTGACATCGTCGGGCCCTGCTCGCG
>CAZVUM010000090.1:0-16242 GCA_964629575.1 uncultured Acidimicrobiales bacterium
CTAGGAGCCGCGCCTCGTTGGCGTCGTGGGTGGCAGACTCTCGTGGCTCGACGGAGGTGTCGAGCGAGGGAGGTCACGATGGTGCTGCGGGGAACGCCGATTCGACGGCGGGAGGACGAGCCGCTGCTGCGCGGCGCCGGGGTCTTCGTCGCCGATCGCAGTCTCGACCGCGTCGCACACGTCCACTACGTGGTGTCCACGGTCGCACACGCCGAAATCGCCGCAGTCGACGTCAGCGCCGCCAGCGCCGCGCCGGGCGTGGTCGAGGTGCTGACACGCGCCGATCTCGACCTCGGCGACTACCCGATGGCCAGCCCGGCGTTCGATGCTGCGATGCGCCGACCTCTGCTCGCGGACGGTCGCGTCCGCTTCGTCGGCGAGCCCGTGGTGGCCATCGTCGCCGACTCCGTCGAGGCCGCCCGCGACGCCGCTGAGCTCGTCGAGATCGATTATGAGATCCTCCCCGCTCTCGTCGATGCCGAAGCCGCGCTCGAGGCGGAGACGCATCTGTTCGAGGGCACCGAGGCCGGCAACGTGGTCTGCCGCATGGACTCCGGTGACCTCGAGGCCGACTTCGAGTCATGCGAGGTAGTGGTCGAGGTGCGGACGGTGAACAACCGGCTTGCGCCCGCGCCGATCGAGACCCGCCTCGGCCTCGCCGAGCACCGAGACGACGATCGCATCCACCACTTCAACGCCGGTCAGGGGGTCCACCCCGTGAGAGCCGGCATCGCCGCTGTGCTCGGAATCGAGCAGGACCAGCTCCGCGTGGTCAGCCAAGACGTCGGCGGCAGCTTCGGCGCCAAGGGCCGCCCCTATCCCGAGGAGGCGCTGCTCGGATGGCTGTCGCGACGCCACGGCCGCCCGATGCGCTGGGTCCCGTCGCGCACCGAGGACATGGTGGGCCTCGGCCACGGGCGCGCCCAGGTGCAGTACTGCACCATCGGCGGGACGCGAGATGGCGACATCCAGGCCTACCACCTGCACATCGTGCAGGACGCCGGCGCGTACCCGATGGGCGGCGCCGGCCTGCCAGCAAACGGGCGGGCGATGCTCACGGGTTGCTACGAGATCCCCAGCGTCGGCTTCTCTTCGGTCTCGGTCGTGACCAACACCACCCCCGTCGGCGCATACCGGGGCGCCGGCCGGCCCGAAGCTGCAGCGGCGATCGAACGCGCGGTCGACGCCTTCGCCAGGGAGATCGGCCGTGATCCCGCCGAGGTCCGGCGTCGCAACTTCTTGGCACCCTCGGCCTTCCCGCTCAGCACGCCAACGGGAAGCCCCTACGACAGCGGCGAATACGAAGCCAGCCTCGACGCCGCGCTTCACGCCGGGGACTACGCCAGCCTGCGCGCCGAGCAGGCTCGGCGCCGCGCCACGCTCGACGAGCCCTACCTCGGAATCGGCCTGGCGACCTACGTCGAGCGCACGGCAGGTGCGAGTAGGTCGGAATGGGGTGGCGTCGAACTGCAGCCAGAGGGACGTCTGCTCGTTCGAACAGGCTCGTCGCCGTACGGACAGGGCCACCACACCAGCTGGGCGATGCTCGTCTCGGATGCAACGGGCATCGCGATGGAAGACATCGAGGTCGTGCACGGAGACACCGACGTCATTCCGATCGGCGGGGTGACGGGCGGCTCGCGCTCTGTGCAGCTCGCCGGCGCAGCCCTCTGGAACGCGTCGGCGGATCTCGTCGAGCAGGCCAAGCGCATCGCTGCGGACCTTCTCGAGGCGTCCCCGGACGACCTGGAGCTCGACACGTCAACCGGACGCTTCCACGTCGTTGGGACCCCCGCCGTCGCCGTCGACTGGGCTCAGGTTGCCGAGAGCCTCGCAGCGGAGGCGAACGGACCGCGATTGCTCCACGCCGAGGACGTCTTCGACTCGGAGGGGCCAACCTTTCCGTTCGGGACCCACCTCGCGGTTGTCGAGATCGATCGCGACACCGGCGAGGTCACCGTCGCCCGTCTCATCGCGTGTGACGATGCCGGCGTGATCCTCAATCCGCTGCTCGCGGACGGGCAGGTTCACGGAGGGCTCGCGCAGGGGGTGGCTCAAGCGTTGCTGGAGGAGTTCACCTACGACGAGGACGGCAATCCGCTCACGGCGAACTTCGCCGATTACCCGGTGATCTCTGCGACAGAGCTACCGATGTTCGAACGCATCGTTCTCGAGACGCCAACCCACATCAATCCACTCGGCGCCAAGGGAATCGGCGAATCGGGGACCGTCGGAGCAACGCCGGCGGTTCAGAATGCCGTGATCGACGCCCTCGCTCACCTCGGGGTGCGCCATGTCGACATGCCCACAACACCCGAGCGGGTGTGGCAGGCGATGCGCACTGCCGGCCAGGACGGCTGACCAGGACGGCTGATCGGACAGGCGGACGGGGACCTCCGTTCACGCGGATCGTGCCGCCGCCCAGGCACGCAGCTCGTCGAGGTGGTCGACGGTCGACGCCTTGTACGCGCCCACGTCGGTTGGGATGGCCGCGATGCCCTCCACCAAGCGCTCCAGGGCACCCGGAACCGCAGCGAGTGTGTCGACCCGCTGGCGGTGCACACCGATCGTGAACAGGATCGAATCGCGGCGCGGGAAGCGACGAAGCGTCTGGCGCTCCACGCGGAGCCAGAGCCGCTCACCGGCATTGTCCGCCGTGATGTCCGCGTCGGGCACCTCGCCGCGCGTCGGAACGTCGATCCAGAGCTGCGGATGGGGCGTCACGGTCCTGTTCGCTCTCCACACCGGACGGTCGGGAGCCAGCCGGTCGAAGAATCGCTTCATCCGGTCGCTGAGATCCGACCGGTACCGCGGCACCGGCGAGTGCACCTCGTCGAGGGACAGGCCGATCTTCGATTCGATGTCCCAGGCGGTCGGCGCGGCCACCGCCGTCGCCGTGAGCCGCCACGTGCTGTCTCGCTGGAGCAGGCACAGGTCCTCGTGCACCAAGCGACGGGCGGCCAAGAGCGGCGGCTCCTCGCCGAGCGGCGCCTCGACGGACAGATGTTCGGCGACCGCCTCGAGCACCTCTCGCCCGGCTTCCTCGGATCCCTCGACGGCGAACACGCCCCGGCCGGACTCGAGGTTCGCTTCGATCTCAACCGCGTCGGCCGCGGCGACCCGAGGGTCATCCGGCCAAACGAGCCAGTCCTCCAGCGGGAGCGGCTTCACCCCCATGGTCCAACGGAACGGCTGCACCTCATCGGCCATCAGCTCCGCGGCCGTCACCACGGCGTCAGCACTCCCCAGTGGAGCGCAGCTGGACCGCGCGCCCCAGAAGACGAAAGAGCGGATCCTTGGTGCCCTCGAGCATGTCCCAGATCTCTTCGTGCGAGATGGCGCCGTCTCCCATGCCGGCTGCGACGTTGGACACCACGGCGACCGACGCATACGGCAGCCCCGCCTCGCGGGCGAGCGCCACCTCGGGGTAGCCGGTCATCCCGACCACACCCGCTCCCATCGCCGCGTACATGCGAATCTCGGCCGGTGTCTCGAAGCGGGGCCCGTTGGTGCACACGTAGGTCGCACTCACCTCCAGATCCACCCCCTCCATCGCCGCGGCGCGGCGCAGCACCGAACGCAGCTCGGGGTCGTAGGCCTCGGTCACGTCGGTGTGGCGCACCTCTCCAGGCGAATCGAAGAAGGTGCTCGCACGACCGGTGGTGAACTCGAGAAAGTCGTCCACCAGCACGAAGGACCCAGGACCGCGCTCGGGGATCATCGAACCGACGACATTGACCGCGAAGATCGCATCCACGCCGAGATCGGCAAGGGCGTGGACGTTCGCCCGGTAGTTGATGGCGGCCGGCGGGATCGAGTGATCGCCACCGTGGCGGGGAACGAACGCTACGGGACTGCTGTGCCACAGGCCTGTGCGAAGCGACGCGGATCCGTACTCGGTCTCGACAGAGCGCTCCTCGCTCCGCAGCAGGCCCGGGAGGTCGTAGTACCCGGTTCCGGCGATGATCCCGATCATGGCCTCATCGTCTCACTCTCTCCCATCGGTCACGTCCCCGAGTCCCGCGCGAGGCGCAGCCCCCGCTTGCGACCCTCGGAGACAGCCGCTGCCATGTCGATCGTGAGGCATTCGCGATCCGCCACCACCTGGCGACCCTGCACCCATACATCGGTGACGTGGCGGGAGCCGCCCGACCAGGCGAGGTGGGAGATCAGCTCGTGCTGGTTGGTGACGGGAACGAACGCGGGATCGTCGATGTCGAGCCTGACGAGATCGGCCCGCTTGCCCACGTCGAGGGACCCGACGTCGTCGAGCCCGAGGGCCGCCGCTCCCTCGCGCGTGGCCATGAGGAGCGCGTCGCGCGGCCCCATCACCGAGGCATCGAGCGCTGTCACGCGGGCGAGCAGCGGCGCGAACTTCAGCTCCTGCCACAGGTCGAGGTCGTCGTTGGAGGCGGGTCCATCTGTTCCGAGTCCGACGCGGATCCCGCGGGCGCGCATCTCGGGCACCCGCGCCGTTCCCGAGCCGAGCTTCATGTTGCTCACGGGACAATGGGCGACGGCCACGTCGAGTTGGGCGTAGGTGTCGAGGTCGGCATCGTCGAGCCACACGCTGTGGGCGGCGAGGACCCGACCCTCCAACACCCCGGCCTCGGCCAGGAGTCGAACGGTTGACGCCCCGCCCTCAGCCTCGAGCTCCGCCCCCTCGTCACGCGTCTCTGCAATGTGGATGTGCAACAGGGCATCCAGATCGCGCGCCGCGACAGCGAGCTCGGCACATGCCTCCACGCCGAGGTCGTATGCGCTGTGTGGCGCCACACCGATGGTCACGGTTCCCGCCGGATCGTGCGCCCGCCCGTGCAGGGCCGCGATGTCGTCGATCCGGCTCCCGGCCGCCCCGAAGGTTTCGGCATGCAGGACCGCGAGCACGCCGGGTGTCATCACCAACCGAATGCCCGCATGTTCGGCACCAGCGATCACCGCGTCTTCGAACAAGTACATCTCGCACGTCGTCGTCACCCCGGCCCGCAGCATTTCGGCCGAGCCCAGAGCCATTCCCCACCTGACATCGTCGGCGGTCATCTGCCCCTCGCGCGGCCACATCACCTCGGTGAGCCAGCGCATCAGGGCAAGCCCGTCGCCACCACCCCGCACGAGCGTCATGGGTGTGTGCGCGTGGGTGTTCACGAGTCCTGGCATCACCAGCCCGCCGAGCCGGCGAACCTCACCAGACGCCTCTGGGGCGTCTGCTCGCGCGCCGATCCAGGTGATGATCCCGTCTGCGATGTCCAACGCCGCATCCTCGACCACGTCGAATGTCTCGTTGCAGGTGATCGCCACATCGGCGAGCAGGCGCGTGGTTGCGGGAGGAGAGATGCTCACCGGTCCAGCTTCGCACCAGGTGTGCTATCGCGGTGTCATGAGCGCGCTCACCGAGGACGAACTTGTCTCCTTCCACCGAGACGGCGTTGTGCCGCTGCGCGGCGTCATCGGCCCGGAATGGCTCGAGCTGCTCGCCGCCGGGATCGAACGCGACATCGCCGAGCCGGGCCCGTACTTCCACGGCTACGTCCCCGAGAACGGCGAGGGTCGATTTCACGGGAACGTGCGCATCTGGGAGACCGATGCCGAGCTCGCCCGCTTCTGCAGCGAAGGGCCGCTGCCGGCGCTGGCCGCCGAGATGCTGGGGGCCAGCAGGATCAACCTGTTCTACGACCAGTTGTTCGTGAAGGAGCCACTCACGGCCAACAGCACCCGATGGCACAACGACCTGCCCTACTGGCCTGTCCGGGGCGACCAGATCATGTCCTTTTGGATCGCGCTCGACCCCGTCACCACCGACAGCGGGAGCCTCGAGTTCGTGACTGGATCCCACACGTCATCGCCGATGTACCAGCCCGAGACATTCGGGTCCACCAAGGGACACGGCGCGTACGAGCGCAATCCCGACTACGTCGAGATGCCAGACATCGATGCATCGCGAGCCGACTGGGACATCGTCACCTGGGACCTCCAGCCCGGCGATGTGTACGCATTCCATGCGATGTCGATCCACGGTGCCGGCGGCAACCTGCGCCCGGACGTGCGGCGCCGCGGCTACACGATTCGCTATTGCGGCGACGACGCCGTCTATGACACGCGCATCGGCACCAACAAGAACCTGCACTCCGAACACCACGCGGATGGCGATCTGCTGGACAGCGAGCGGTTCCCCCTGGTCTGGGGCGGCTGAGCTGCACTCGGCCCTCGCATCGGTCCGAGGCCCAAGCCTCGAATCGGTGGCGTCCCCGCCGACAGGAAGACGATGACCTATGTGCGGACACCGAACGAGGAGATCGTCACAGACGCTGCGACCGACGTCCTCGTCAACCGCAGACGAGGACGTTTCGCTCTCTCGCTCACCGAGGCGGAGCTGGTTCTCCGCCAAGGCGACGAGGTCGAGCAGATCCCCCTCGCATCACTCGACGGCGTCGACGCGAGCATCACCGACAATCGGGTCCGCCTGCGGTTCAGGACGGTCGACGGCGCACGGTGGACGCTGCGTTGGTACGACAGCGCCAGCGCCAGGACGTGCCTGGTTCTGGACGCTCTGAAGGGTCGCTGACGGCGCGTTCGTTTTCGGGCGCGCCCACGTGCGCGTGCCAGACTCGATCGTTCCATGAGCCTGTTCCTTCAGCGCACCTTCGACTCGTTGGCCAACGGGACGATCTACGCGGGGCTGGCCGTCGCGATCTCGCTGGTGTTTCGTTCGACGGGCGTGCTCAACCTGGCTCAGGGCCAGATGGCGCTGTTCTCCACCTACGTCGCTGTGCTTTTCGCGTCGGAGCCGAGCCCCCGGCTGGCCTTCACCAGCTGGGTCGACGACTTCGGGACCCCCTGGCCGATCTGGGCATCGATCGTGGCAGCGATGATCGTGTCGTTCATCGCGGGCGCCCTGATCGAACGAGTGGTGATCCGACCGCTGGGGGACGACGATCCGGTTCCGTCGATCGGTGCGACGCTGGGTCTGTTCCTGCTGTTCGACTCATTCATCCGCGAGCACTGGCTCGATTTCACTCGCCGGTTCGGGTCACCCTTTCCCAATCAGAAGGGCGATTGGTGGGTCATCGGCGGAGCCCGCCTCGAGTGGGACACCGTTGGCATCGCCGCCACGATGATCGTCGCGCTCGGCCTTCTCGCACTGCTCCAGCACCGCACCCGGCTCGGCCTGGCGTTTCGGGCAGTGTCGTCCAACCGTCAGAGCTCGACTCTCGCCGGGATCAGGGTGGACCGCGTTGTGATGATCGGGTGGGCGCTGGCCGCGGCGCTCGGAGCCCTCGGCGGTGGGCTCATCGCCGGACAGATCCCGGTCCGTCCGGGAATGATGGACCGCGTCCTCATCCTGGGCCTGGCAGCGGCAACCCTCGGAGGGCTCCGCAGCCCTGCGATGGCGTTCGTCGGCGGGTACCTGTTCGCCGCCACTGAAACGGTGATGTCAGGCTATATCGGCTTCATCGACACGCGCGTCACCCTGGTGTGGGCGCTGGCGGTTCTCATCGCGGTCCTCTCGATCCGCCCACAGGGCCTGCTCCGCACGCACAAGGTCGCCATCGGAGACGACCCATGAGCCCGGGTGACACCGTCGACCCGATGGAGCTCACCCCCCGCAGGCAGGCCCTGATCGTGGGCGCAGTCGCGGTGATCGTGATCGGCGTGCTGACGCAGGCGTCGCTGCTCTTCACGACGGACGCGACCAAGGTCGCTGCTTTCACCCTGGCGTTCGCCGGCCTGAGCCTGCTCACCCACCACCTCGGCCTTCTGAGTCTCGGCCAAGGCGCGATGGTCGGAATCGGCGCCGTCGCGGGATTGCACGCCGTCCGCGATTTCGGCCTGCCGCCCACCCTGATCCCGCTGGCCGGCCTGGCGGCCGGCTTCCTCCTCGGCGCGATCATCGCGGTCCCGAGCCTCCGCCTCCCCAAGCCGTACCTTGCCCTGCTCACCCTGTCGGTCGCGGTCGCCGTGCCGATCGTCATCCGTCAGCTCGACGGGCCGCTGCCCGTCACCCTCGACGCCGAGTACCTCCCCCCGTCGTGGACCGGAATCGACGAGCGCGACGAGCATCAGTGGGAATTCATCATCGTCGTGGCCTGGGTACTTCCGACTTTGTGGATCCTTCACCGGCTGCTTCGTGGTCCCGTCGGCCGCGCCTTCATCGCCAGCCGCGATGATCCTGCTGCTGCTGCGGCCTTCGGAATCCCGGTCAGACGACTCCGGCTCTTCGGCGTCGCGCTGAGCGGCGGACTCGCCGGCATGGCCGGCGGCCTCACGGTGGTCCCCGTCAACATCACCGACTCGCCGCTGTACCCCGAGAGCCTCTCGATCAAGATGTTCGCCGTGGCGGTCGCGTTCGGCGGCCAGCGTGTGCTGAGCGCCATTCCCTCCGCAGCATTCCTGATTCTCCTGCCCGTGTGGTTGGGCGACCGCAACTGGGTCGTCCCGTCGGGCTGGGAGGGCTTGCTCAAATCCGAGGGCTTCATCTACGCGGTGTTGTTGTTGGCCACCGCTCACTTCACGAAGGGCAAGGGATTCACCCATCTCCTCGGGGAGCGCCGGCGCGCACGCAGGCTCGGGCTGGCCAACGCACCGCTCTTCACATTCCAGCGCTACCGCCTCAAGTAGGTATCGCGCGAGCATTGTTCCGCCTGCGCAACTAACTGGACCAGGAGGTCTGCGTGCGGATCGTGGTACTCGGTGCAGCGGGGAGTCTGGGACGAGCCGCGTCGCGAGCTCTCGCCGCGATGGATGCCGTCGATGAGGTGACCCTCGCGGACATCGACGACACCGTCGGCGATCTCGCTGGAGAGCTGGGACCGGTCGCGGACCCCCGACGCGTCGACGTGACGGATCGCGACCGGTTGCTCTCGGTTCTCTCCGGCCACGATGCCGTGGTCAACGCGATCGGCCCATACGACCGGTTCTCGGGCCCCGTTCTCGCCGCCGCAATCGACACCGGCACCGCATACGCCGACGCGTGCGACGATCCTGCGGCCACCCTCCCGTTGCTCGCCAGGACGGCCGAAGCCGCAGCAGCGGGCGTACGGGCGGTGATCGGCGCCGGCCTCAGCCCAGGCCTGTCCAACGTCCTCGCGGTCGTTGCTGCTCGCGAGCTCGATCGGGTCATCACGCTTCAGACGGGCTGGTCGGTGGATGCCGGTGAGGGCGGGTTCCGCAGCACCGAGGACCTCACGCTCGAGGACGACGGCCGCCCATCCACCGCCCTCAGCACCTGGATCGATCGGATCCGCGCCGACCTCGCCTTTCACCACGATGGACGCCTGCGAACCGTCTCCACGATGCAGCCGACACACCTCTACTTCCCAGGGCTCGGGGCGGGCACCGCCTGGACGAGCGGGCATCCCGAGGAGCTCACGCTGCCCACGTCCCTCGGCGTCGAGGGCAGTTGCCGGAACCTCATGGTGATGCGGCGCGATACGGCTGCCTTCTTGAACCAGCTGCGCGCCGACATCGCTGCAGGCCGGGTCAAGGCGGAGGACGCACCGCTGCTCGCCGCAACGCGACCGTTCGGTCGACGCGCCCAAGCCCTCATCGGCGGCCTGCGCACCCCGGGCCCCGGCGCTCTCCCGGCCTTCTTCGCCGTCGCCGAAGGATCGCGCAGCGGACCCGGCCTCCGCGTCGGGGCGCAGTTGACGGCGCTGCCGCCTGGCCTCGACAACAGCGCAGGGGTCACCCTGGCGCTCACGGCGGTGATGATCGCCGAGGGACACGGCCCGCCAGGAGTCTCTCCTCCCGAGCTGGCGATCGAGCCCGACGTGCTGCTGGATCGCCTTCGCCCGTGGTGCCACCCTGAACCCGTGGATCTCGACCACCTCGTCGAGGTCACCATCGAACAGATCTGAGGACAATGGCTGCGCCACTCGACGACGTCCGCATCATCGCGATCGACAGTTGGATGGCGGCGCCGAGCGCCGGGGCGATCCTGGCGGACCTCGGCGCCGACGTGATCAAGATCGAACCCCTCCGTGGCGACCCGATGCGAGACATGGGACGCCCGCCCAAGCTCGACCGCGACGCCCCGGCCGTAGCGGTGGACTACGACTACCAGTTCGACGTCGACAACAGGGGCAAGCGCTCGATCGCTGTCGATCTGGATTCCGAGCAGGGCATCGAGGTCGTGCACCGCCTCGTCGCAGACACCGACGTCTTCATGTGCAACCTGCTGATCCACCGCCAGGAGCGCTTCGGGCTCGATCCCGCATCGCTCAAGGCTCTCAACCCGAGGATCGTTCACGCGACCCTCACGGGCTACGGCACGGACGGCCCAGAGGCATGGCGACCCGGATACGACGTCACCGCCTTCTTCGGCCGATCCGGCCTCTACGACGCGATGCGCGAGGGCGAGAGCGGCGCCGTGCCGATGGCCCGCCCTGCGCAGGGGGACCACACCACCGGGTTGGCGTTGGTCGCGGCCATCCTCGCGGCGCTGCGTCTCGCCGAGCGCTCGGGCGAAGCGCAGGTCGTGGAGACCTCGCTGTATGAGACAGCCGTGTGGACCCAGGCCAGCGACTACGCCGTGACAGCGGTGGACGGGGCGCCGGTGCGCCACAGGGCTCGGGAGGAGATGATCCTTCCCACCGCCAACCGCTACCCCTGCGGCGACGGCAAGTGGGTGGTGTTCAACATGCCAGAGGAGTCCGCGTGGCCCAAGCTCTGCCGCATCATCGGGCGAGAGGACTGGCTGGACGACGAGCGCCTGCAGGACGTTCGCGGGCGCTACCACAACATGGGTGAGCTGGTCGCGGGGATCGACGAAGCGCTGGCCCATCGTTCGCGCGACGAATGGGGAGCGATCTTCGACGAGGAGGGGATCATCTGGGGTCCGGTCCTCGGCCTTCACGAGGTCGCGAGCGACGCACAAGCGGACGCGATCGGAATGTTCCCCGAGATCGACGGCGGCGAGATCGGGATGTATCGCAGCGTGGGCATCCCCATGCGGTTCGAGTCCGCGGATGTCGGCCCCCGCGGTCCGTCTCCGGCCCTGGGCGAACACACGGCCGCCGTTCTCCGCCACGCCGGCTACGACGACGACCAGATCACGGCCCTGATCGACGCCGGCGCTGTCACCGGCCACTAGGTGCCTGGCACTTAGTGTTACGAACCGTAACGTTAGGTGCCAGGAAACTCAGCGGGTAGGCGACTCCGAAACCTCGAATTCGCTGAGTTTCTAGGGGCTGCGCTCTAGGGCTCCGCCCCATCCGCGCAGCCCCCAGGCACCATTTCGGTGATCTCGAGGACCGCCGCTGCGCTGGCGTCGATGTCGGCAGTGGTGGTGCGCCACGACGAGACGCTGATCCGCATTCCGCGGCGGCCTCGCCACGTGGTGGGGCCCGCCCAGAGCCGGCCGTCGGCTTGAATCGCCGCGATCACAGCGTCGGTCGTTGGGTCGTCGCCGAACGCGACAACGGCCTGGTTGAGAACCACATCGTTGAGCACCTCGACGCCGCCGGCAGCCAGCCGATCCGCGAAGCGAGCGGCCAGCTCGCAGCATCGCTCGACGAGGTCCGCGACCCCCGAACCCCCGAGCGACTGAAGCGCTGCCCACATCACAACCCCGCGCGCCCGCTGGCTCGACTGCGGGCTCATGTGCATCGCATCGCGACCCGATTCCGGCAGGTACGCAGCATCGCTGCCCATCGTGTGTGCGAGCGCCGCGCGATCACGAACCAGTGCCAGCCCGGAGTCGTAGGGGACATTGAGCCACTTGTGCCCATCGGTCGCCCAGCTGTCGGCTTCCTGGACCCCCGCGACGAGGTGTCGGCGAGCCGGTGACGCCGCCGCCCAGAGGCCGAAGGCGCCATCCACATGCACCCACCCGCCGCGCTCACGCGCCCACCTGATCACCGGCTCGAAGCGATCGCTGGCACCGCTGTTGACGTTTCCCGCCTGCAGGCACACGATCAGCGGACCCGAGGCCTCGGGCAGGCCCTCGCCGGTGACGGCGCCCTCGGCATCGACCGGGAGCCGGACCACACGGTCGCGACCGAGCCCCACGATGCCCAATGACTTGAAGAGCGTTGCGTGGGCTTCTTCGCCGGCGACCACCGTGACCTCCGGGGCACCGATCAGACCGTCGTCGCGTGCGTCCCAGCCGGCGTCGAGGAGCACACGGTCGCGGGCCGCGCACAGGCACGTCGCGTTGGCCATCGTCGCGCCGGTGACGAAGGCGCCGTCGGTTCCGGGAGGGAGCTCCAACAGCTCAGCGATCCACCGAATCGCGGTCGCCTCGCATGCCGCTGCCACGGGCGACATCACCGCCAATGCGGTGTTCTGATCCCAAGTCGACACGAGCCAGTCCGCGGCCAGGGCCGCAGGAAGGGTGGCGCCGTTGACGAAGCCGAAGTACCGGCCACCGTTCATTGCCACCGTGGCGGGACCACCCACCGCCGCGAGCTCGCTGATGACGTCTGCCGGCTCCCGTCCCTCGGGCTGAAGCTCGCGGTCGAGCACACCGAGGAGTTCGACCGCCTCGGCACTTGGCGCGACGCGACGCCCCGCCAGCCCACTCAGATGCTCCTGGGCGAGCCGGCTGGCCAGCGAGAGGACCTCACCGAGCTCAGCGGCGTCGTCGCGACCCTGTCGGGAATTGGTCATGTCCGCATCGTGGCAGGTCGACGTCCTGCGCCTGCGCTCTATTCGGTCAGGCGCCGGGGATCGGCATCACAGGACGGACCTCGATCGAGCCGTGCTTGGCAGCGGGAATCTTGGCGGCCCACATGAGCGCCTCGTCGATGTTCTCGCAGTCGAGGAGGTAGAACCCGCCGAGCACCTCTTTGGTTTCGGCGAACGGGCCGTCGGTGACGAGGCTCTCACCGTCGCGAACGCGAACAGTCGTGGCGGTCGCGACGGCCTCCAGCGGCTCCCCTCCCAGAATGCGCTCCCCCGCCTCCTCGTTGAAGGTGAAGTAGCCCTGCATCTCGGCTTCGAACTCCGCGGGCTCCTGCGGCCCAGCGTCCTCTGCGCTGTAGATCAGTAGTGCGTACTGCATGGTCTCCTCGTTCCTGGCCCTCTGGCCCGCCACCCGGGCACCATTGCCCGCGCGTGTTCATTCGAGCAGGTGTCGAACGGCACCCGCGCCGTTCGACACATCGGCGTGGCCTTTTCTCGCGAGAATCAGCGGGTGATCGTCGACATCTACCGGCAGCACTCCGGCCGGGTGATCGCGACGCTCACCAGGTCGACCAACGATCTGACGCTGGCGGAGGATGCGTTTCAGGATGCGGTCGAGGTCGCGTTGGCCCAGTGGCCCATCCGCGGTGAGCCGGACAATCCCGTTGGCTGGCTGACGACCGTGGCGAGGCGGCGGCTCATCGATCGGCAGCGTCGGGAGCGCCGAGGCCAGGAGAAGGCTGAGATCCTCGCCGGTCAGACCGAGCTCACGAGCGAACTCGAGGTGGACATCGACCGCCTCGACGGAAGCCGCGCCGTCTTCAGCGACGATCGGCTCGAGCTCGTGTTCGCCTGCTGCCACCCTGCGCTGGCCATCGAGGCCCGTGTGGCCCTCACGCTGAAGACGCTCGGTGGGTTGACCACCGGTGAGGTCGCGAGGGCGTTTCTCGTGCCGGAGACGACGATGGCTCAACGGATCGTGCGGGCCAAGCGAAAGATCCGACGGGCCGGTATTCCCTTCGATGTGCCGCCTCCGGACCTCCTGCCCGACCGTCTCGGCGGTGTGCTGCAGGTGATCTACCTCGTGTTCAACGAGGGCTACGCAGCCACCAGCGGCCGCGAGCTGATGCGCGCAGAGCTCTGCGCAGAAGCGATCCGCCTGGCGCGCACGGTGCGCGAACTGCTGCCCGACGAGCCCGAGACAGCTGGACTCCTGGCACTCCTGCTCCTCCACGACAGCCGCCGCACCGCCCGCGTGGGTACCCACGGCCGGCTCGTGGTTCTCGCCGATCAAGACCGATCGAGCTGGGACCACGGCCAGATCGCCGAGGGGCGCACCCTCCTCATCAGCGCCCTCGCCCAGGGGTCGCCCGGTCCGTATCAGGTGCAGGCTGCCATCAGCGCAGTGCACGCCGATGCCCCGGACGCGGAAGGAACGGACTGGTCGCAGATCGCTGAGCTCTACGCGGTACTCGCCGCCATGACGCCGTCACCTGTCGTCGAAGTGAACCGTGCCGTCGCGGTGGGCATGGCACGAGGACCACTCGAAGGGTTGGCCACGCTCGAGGGGATCACAGCGGACCTCGACGACTACGGCCCTGCGCAGGTGGCGAGGGCCGACATGCTCGAACGGGCCGGAGACCTCGAGGGCGCACGGAGCGCCTACGAGGCCGCCATCGCCAGCACGGACAACGCCGCCGAACGGGAGCATCTCACCCGTCGGCTGGAGCGCCTCGCCCTGCCAATCGACGACGGTTGACCCTTGACTGAACGCTCGTTAAGGTCCCATGGCAGGGGTGCCAGACCACCCGACGTGCAGCTTCCTCCGGAAAGGAGCGTCATCATGCGACACGTCGTCATCGTGGCCAACCAGACCCTTGTCGGGAGCCACCTCCACGATCGAGTGGCTCACATCCTGGAGGTCGATCCCCTCACCCGATTCCACATCGTGGTCCCTGCCACGGGCGCGAGCGGCCCTCACCCCGGTCGCGCCCTGGCAGGGGCCCGCCGTCGATTGGCCCAGGCGTTCGATGCGCTCGACGATCTCGGCGCCCCGGTCACTGGCGAGGTCGGCCCGGCTCATCCAGTAGTGGCGGTGTCGTTGGCCGTCGAACGTCTGCGGCCCGAGCTGATCGTGCTCAGCACCTTGCCGCCCGGCGCCAGTAGATGGCTCCACCTCGACCTCCCGCACCGCATCACACGGCGGTTCGGAATCGCGGTCGAGGTCGTCGAAGCCGAGATCCCCACGATCGAGAAGGCAGGCGCGTTCCAACCACCGAACAGCCTGGGCTCACTCGACGACACGGTGCACGTGCTGAGCGTCGACGACAATCCCTTCGACGTCGACCTCATCGGCTTGGCCCTCGCCGATGCCGGAACGCCCAACCAACTTCGGGTCGCGCACGACGGGGCGAACGCCCTGTCGTTTCTCCGCGCCGTCGGCCATGCCGAGATCGACCTGGTGCTGTTCGAGCTCAAGTTGCCCATCATCGACGGGTACGAACTGCTTGCCGAGGTCAGGTCGAATCCCGACCTCGACCGGGTGATGATGGTGGCCCTGACGTCGAACGAGGAACAGGCCGACCGCGACCGGGCCTACGCGGCAGGCGTCGACGCATTCATCCAAAAGACGCCCGACTATCACGAGCTCGCGATGCGGCTCGACGATCTTCTCGCGGAGGCCGCCGGCTGATCTCAGTTCATCGCGATCTCGGGCGGCGCCTCGAGCTGACTCTGTAGAACCCAGCCGAGGAGTCCCGCCTCGTCGCTCAGCGTCGTGCGCGTGCAGGCCACCCCGTCGGTGCTGTGTTGGACGTGCGAGTCGAACAGGAACCACTCGCCCCTCGGTCGGCGGACGAGGTGCACCGACACATCGGTGTTGATGAACGACGCACCGGACGGCGCCGGCTCCCATCCAACGGCGGCGCCCAGATCCGCCAACGCGGCAAGGCGTTGAAACGGTCCGGCAACCTCCCCTGCCATGAAGGGGTGCGCGAGCTGAATCCACATCCGGCCGGCTCCCGGTTCCTCGGTCGACCCCTCGATCACCCGGATGTCGACGGCGTCGGCGTTGAACCCAGGACGGGGGTACTCCATGTCGGGGTGCGCATCCGGATCCGCGCGGTCACCGGGGACGGGGGGGAGCCCACCGCCGGGCGCGGTGTCGGGGGACGCCGGCCCGAGCAGCCACTGCGACGAGGCGCGCGCGACCTGCAGCCCGTCGTACTCGAGCGATCCGTCCACCAACGCGGTTCGCTTGCCCTCCTTGCGGACCGTGGCGCTCACCGAAAGCTCCTCCACCGGAACGCCGGACAAGATGTCGACGGTGAAGCGCGTGCAGACCAGATCGGGTCGGTCCAGCGCGCCGTCGACCGCCCAGCCGAGGATTCCGGTGATCCCACCGCCGTGCATCACCCGGTGGGCCCACGGGCCGCGGGTGAGTTCGGTCGCGACCACCACGTTCCCCTCGCCGGGGAGAAACAGCGCCGACGGCATGTCGGCGACGGGTTCGTACGTGGACGCGCCCGTCGAGGGCAAGAGGGAGAAGCCGGACATCGGGGTGAGGTTAGATGTTGCCCGACAGGACATCGTTCCGGTGTGTGTGCAGGTGGTGTGCCGACA
>CAZVUM010000091.1:0-16235 GCA_964629575.1 uncultured Acidimicrobiales bacterium
ACCTGCGACCTTCGGGTTATGAGCCCGACGAGCTACCAGACTGCTCCACCCCGCGGCGAAAGTATGCCCAGACGGCGCCCCGCTTGCAACCCCACGAGCTAGGAAGCTGCCGGCTCGGGGTCGAGGGTCCCTCGGGAGTTGGTCGGGATCGTGAACAGCACGGCCACCGAGGCGGCCCCGAGACAGAGGGCGATCACCATCGGCCAACGGTACGAATCGGTGGCATCGATGATGCGGCCGGCGGCGGGCGGGCCGATGAGGCCGCCCAGTCCCTGGGTCGTGTAGAAGAGCCCCATCAGCGACCCCAGGCCCACCACACCGAAACGGTCGGCCAGCACGAGCGGGCTCACAGCGACAAAGCAGCCGTAGCCCGTTCCGAGCACCAGGACGAACAGCACCAGTGCGGCGTACGACGACCCGGCGACCAACCAGACCACATAGCCGAGCGGGTACATGACGATCCCGGCCCGGAAGAGGCGGAAGGTCCCGTACCGCTGCGACAGCGAGCCGAAGGCGATTCGGGAGATCACGCTCGATCCGCCGAGCAGGCCCACGAGCCACGCGGCGGCCGATGCGGAGATCCCCTCGTCCTTGGCATAGGGCACGAGGAAGACGAAGGGCACGAACAGCGCGAGACCCGAACACATGGCCGCGGCCCAGAGCCGACGAAAGACCGGCGACTGTGCGGCTTCTCGGACCCGTGAGGGCGCGGCTCCAGCAGCACCAGGGGCCCGCGCCATCAACAGCGTGCATGCCAGGAGTATCGCGGCGCCTCCGAATGCGAGGATCCTGAACGTCGTCCGCCAGTCGTAGGTTTCGAGCAGCCGGGTGGAGAGCGGGTTCATCACCAACGTGCCGACGCCGATCCCTGCCACGGCGATCCCCACGGCGGTCGCGCGTTGGCGCTCGAACCACCCACCGACGGTCGCGACCATCGGGATGTAGGCACATGCGGCAGCGGTTCCTGCGCCAGCGCCGTAGGTGAGATACCCGAGCCCGATCGAGTTGACGGTGCTCGTGATCATCAGCCCGCCGAAGAGGAACACCGCTCCAGCGAGCATCACGGGCCGCGGGCCGTAGCGATCCGACAGTCGCCCCGTGATGAGGCTCAGCCAGAAGAAGGCGAACGTCGTGATGCCGAACACAACCGCTGTTTCGCCCTTGCTACTGCCGAAGTCCTCCGCCATCTCCTCGAAGAACGATCCGAAGCTGTAGACGGTCCCGAGGGTGACTGCCGACGCCAGAAAGGTGGCGACCACGTTCAGCCAGGCGCGCGGCGAGTCGAGCAGTTCGGCATCGGACACCCGGCGACGCTAGCCCGAACATCCCCGCGATCCCCGAGCGCTCGGAGCCGCTGGAGGAGGCCGACTCAGCCGGCGTTGATGACCCGGAACGCCTCAGCCAGGCGACCGGCGGGCATGCCGCCGCGCTCTGCGGTGGCGGTCGACCATTCGCGCAGCCGCTGCTCCAGCCCGTCGAACCCCGACGTCTGACTGTGGTGGGCCTTGAGCGCCGCGACCTTCTGCGGGAACGTCGACGTGATGTCCACGAAGAGGGTGGGTTCCTGGGCCGTCATCCAGACCTCGCGCACGCTGTGCGGCTGGTGTCCTTCGTCGAGCAGCTCCGGGAACGCCCGCGGGTTCCGCGAATCGGGGTAGACCGCCGCCATCGTCGCGTAGGCGGTGGCCAGGTGATCGGGGTGCGAGCGATAGATGAAGTCCCAGTTGGCGGCGGTGTCCTGGCTCACGACCACGTCGGGCTTCACGATCCTGATCACCCGTGCGATGTCGCGGCGAAGCGCCAGGTCGGCCACCACCATCCCGTCCGGATGGCGCAGCCAGTGGATCTCACTCACCCCGACCTCAGAGGCGGCGGCCGTCTGCTCGGCCTCTCGCACTGCAGCGAGCTCTTCCTGCGAATGGTCCAGGTCATCTCCACCCGCGTCGCCCGATGTCACCAGGCAATACGCCACCTCGGTACCGACCGCCGTCAGGGCGGCCATGGTTCCCGCTGTGCCGAAGTCGATGTCGTCGGGATGGGCGACGACGACGAGGAGGCGCCCAGGGGCCTCGATCTCGCCATCAGAGGTCGGAATGGTGCCCGGCATCACCGATTCCGCATCGTCAGGCCGACGCTGGTTGGGTGGTCGTGGTGCTGGCCGGTGGATCGGCTTCGGGCGGCAGGATCAGCTGAGCACGGCGGATGTACTCCTCCGCCTCCACAACAGCCGCCTGATACCCGGCCAGGTCACCAGCACGAAGGGCGGCGTCGGCCCGATCGAAGGCTTCGCGTGCCAGCTCGATGAGCTCGATCAGACCCGCGTCGTCGGGGACAGGTGTCGGGTCGGACTCGTCCGGCTCAGGCGAACCGGGGTCCGGGGTCGACTGCTCGCCGGAATCGTCCGGTTCGGCGGGTTCGGGCGTCTCCAAGGAGACCCCGGCATCGAGGTCGATCGAGAGCCCAGGAACGGCCAGCTCCAACGCCTCCTCGAAGCTGTCGCCGATCACCACGCGGTCGCCGACGCCCACGATCACCTTCTGCAACTCGGGAATCGCCGTCGATCCCGTCGCCTCCACATACAGAGGCCGCACATACACCAGGGAGTCCTGAACCGGGATCAGCAGCAGGTTGCCCTGACGCACCTTCGAGCCATCACGGTTGAGCAGGGTGATCTGGCTGGAGATCTCTTCCTCGGTCTGGATGTTGGAGTTGAACTGCGCCGGGCCGTCGACCTGGGTGTCGGAAGTGATGTCGAAGATCTCGATGTCGCCGTACCGGCCAGGGTCGCTGTGCACGACCATGAAGCCTTCGAGGTTGCGACGCGTGTCGTCGTCGGAGAACGGCACAAAGGGCCGGAACATCACGAACGACTCTTGGGACTCGCCGGGCAGCCGCATCAGCAGATACTGAGGCGAGATCCTGACCTCTGAGGTGCTCACGACGATGCCTTGATCGTCGGTCACCGCCTCCTCTTGGACCTGACCGACGATGTTGCCGGGATCCTGAGCCACGGCCCACGCACCGGCTGCGTCGTAGAACTCCGATGCCCCGTTGATCCGGTATCGACCCCACATGTCGGTCTGGATGCGGAACAGATCCTCCGGGTAGCGGAAGTGCTCGCGCAGCGCGGTGGACGGCTCTTCGTCGGAGAACAGATCGGGGAACTGCTTGCGGTAGCTCTGAGCAAGCGGGTCACCGGGATCGATGATGTAGAAGGTGACGCTGCCGTCGAAGGCGTCGACCACCACCTTCACCGAGTTGCGGACGTAGTTGAGGCTTCCGTCGCGCAGGTCGGCGCCCTGGGTGGCGGCGTTCTGGTTGATGCTCTGCGCGTAGGGGAACCGCGACGTCGTGGTGTACGCGTCGAGAATCCACACCACCTCGCCGTCGACCACCGCTGGGTAGGGATCCCGGTCGTATTCGAGGAACGGCGCGAGCGTGCTCGCGCGATCCACGACATCGCGGTTGTACATGATCCGGCTGTCGCCCTGCACCTCACCCGAGATCAAGATGTTGGGCTCGGCGAACCGAAGGGCGAAGGCAGCCCGCCGGAACAGACCGCCGACACCGACGCCATCAGCGCCGTCGTAGCGGGTGACCTCGGTGGCGTCGTCGGCCTGCTGGAAATCGACCTCGTCACGGTCGGCGCCGACGATGGCGTAACCATCGAGGTCTTCACCGAAGTACAGCCCAGGACGCGACACGAGCAAGCTGTCAGCACCCTCGGCGGTATCGACCGGGATGTCGGCGAGCACGTAGGCGGGCCGCCCGTTGCCGTCGACCGCGTTCGATGGCGCAGCGGTGAGGCCGTATCCGTGGGTGAACGCGATGTGTTCCGATTCCCACGACTCGTTCGGGAGGTCGTTCTGGTTGAGCTCGCGGGCCGCGATCACCACCTGGGTCATCTGCCCATCGATCTCGTAGCGGTCCACGTCGATGTCGCGGAAGTCGTAGAAGCTCTTGATGCCCTGCGTCTGCTGGAAGGTGTCCCGCACAACCGCGGGGTCGAGCAGGCGAACGTTGCGGACAGTGGCGAGGTTGTCCGAGACGTCGGACGCGCTCAGGTCGGGACTGAAGTCGAAGGCCTTGGACGTGACGGTGTCGAGACCCATCGCGATGCGCGTGGCCTCGATGTTGCGCGCGATGTAGGGCGCCTCTTTGGTGGACTCCGACGGCTCAACCTGAAAACGCTGGACGAACGCCGGATAGATCGTTCCGGCCAGGCTGGTCGTCACCGCCCAGAGGCCGACGGCGATGATCGGGTAGGTGAAGCCTCGCCGCCAGATGTTGAACACCAACAGCCCGAACGCAAACACCGAGATGATGATCAGCAGGCGGAGAGCGGGAAGCTGGGCCTTGACGTCGGTATAGGTCGCGCCGTCGACGAAGCCGCGGCTCGAGAGCGTGAGCTCGAACTGATCGAGGTAATAGCCGACGGCCTTCGCCAGAGCGAGCAGGCCGAGGAGTAGCGACAGGTGAGCCTTCACCTGAGGGGTCACGCGCTGGCCGGCGGTGGTCTGAACGCGGATGCCGCCATTGAGATAGTGCTGCGCCGCCGTGACGATGAAGACGATCAGGATCGCGGCGAACGCCCAGCTCACCACGAAGGTGAGGAAGGGCAACTGGAAGACGTAGAAGCCCACGTCGCGACCGAACTGCGGATCCTCGATGCCGAAATCGACCCGATTGACGAAGAACAGCCACGACTGCCACTGGGAAGAGACCCCGGCGCCGGCGATGATCGCGAACACGAGAGAGATTCCGAACCGCACCAGACCGGCGCGCCGGCCGATGACCTGATGCCAGCGACGTACCAAGTCTTCTTCGGGGCCCGGTGGCCGTACCGAGGGAGCCAATCGATCCGCGATGTACAGGTTGATCCACAGCAGGACGAAGAAGATGGCGGTGAAGAGCAAACCGAGGCCGACCCGCGCCCACAGGACCTTGCGCCACACCGACGCGAAGCCGAGGGAGTCGAACCACAGGTAGTCGGTCCAGAAGCCCGCCAACCCCCTCAACGAGGTGATGAGCACCAAGAGCCCGATGACGGCAACGACCAGGAAGATCCGGCCACGGTTGCCTCGCCGCTTCTTGCGCGACGGCATTTCCTCAGGGGGTCGCATATCGCTCCGAGGCTACTGGTCTGCCGGAACAACGAGACCGCGACAGCCCGGCCTCGCCGGTGCCATCACGTCGCCGGTCGGGAACGGGTCTCCCGCCACCACGTCGGTCGCGAGCGAGTTGTCGTAGCAGTCCGCACCGCAGCACCCGCCCTCTGGCACGAGCCAGCGAACCGGCGTGCCCTCGGGAAGCGCCGACAACAGGCCGAGGGCGAAGGCGGCGGCAATCGAGTCGGTCGCGACGACCGGGGCCCGGTCGCGTCGCCATTCTCGGTAGGCAGAACGCACCCGTCGCTCGAGCTGATCCGGCTCGTGCAGCTGCCCGGCGACCCGCGCCCGTAGCGCACTTCCGACATCGGATCCGAGAGCGCGCACCACCGGCCCGATGTCGGTCTCTGATCCTTCGGCGCCGCGCGCTGCCGCATCTCTGAGGAGCTCGCTAACCGCCTCTCCGTACACCCGGTCGGTCGACGAGGGGATCAACTTCTCGACGTCGTCGAGCCCATCGGGATGCCTGCGCAGAACGTCGAGCACCTCGTTGAGCTGATCGCTCAGGACTCGCTTGAGCGCGAGCGCCGCGTTGGGCCCGAGCTCGGCAAGCACGTCGTCGCGCGCTTCGAGCAGGTCGGCCGAGCCCGCCGTGATCGCGGTCCCAGATGCCTGCTCCGGGGCCGGCGAGTCGGGGTCGATGATCGGAATCTCGGCTGTGCGCTCCATCACCTCGCGCGCTTGGGCCACCGCATCAGCGCGCGATTCGCGAATGCGGGCGAACAGATCGTCGATGTCGCCGGCCTGGCGCGGGGGAACCAGAGGAACAGGCTCATCGGCCGGCCCGAAGTCGTCCAGCACCGGCGTGAACTCCACGACCGTGTCGCCGGCCTCCGCCACCTCGTCGAAGATCTGGCGCCGCTCGGCCTGCCGGCGTTCGTCGATCGCGTCTCCCTCGGGGAGCTCGGGGTCGAGATCGTCGTGGCCGTCGTGCTCGACCTCTGCCTCGCCATCGAGGTCGTTCTCGGCCCGCCGCGCCTGCAAATCGATGACGGTGCCCTCGGCTTCACCTCGGGAGCCGTCGTCCTCGGCGTGGTTCTCGGCGTGGTTCTCGGCATGGTTCTCGACATCGTCCTCGGCATGGTTGTCGGCATGGTCGCTCGAGTCGGCGACGGTCTCGGCCTCAGCGGAGGTTTCGGGCTCGTCGGTCGACGCCGTCGGTGCTTCCGGAGCAGACGGTCCATGCGGATCGGGCGTGACGCCGTGGACAGCAGCGTCGTCGGTCCCCTCACCGCCGAGCTCTTCACGCTCGAGGCGACCGGCGACATCTGGGGCGACGTAGGGCTCGGGGTCGAGCGACACCTTCTCGCCGGCGCGCATTGCTGCAGCGCGGGCGGTGGGCACCGCGCGGTCCACCTCGCCGATGCTCGCCGCGAGAAGCTCTTCGATGGTGCCGTACGCCCTGCGGAGCTCCTCGATGCCCGCCTTGAGCTGGGCAAGCTCGCGGCGAGCGAGCTGCCGCTTCTCGGCCAGGTTCGAGAGCACCCGCTCGCGGATCTCGCGTGCCTCTTCGACCATCGCCCGACCGTCGGCGCGAGCTTCCTCGAGCTCGGTGGCCGCCGCGGATCGCATGTCGTGCGCCTCCGTTTCGGCCGCTGCGACGATGTCCGCCCGCTCTTGCTGGGCGCGCGAGCGTTCGGCGGTCACCTCGTCCTGCGCGTCCCGCAACATCTTCGCGACGGCGCCCTCGGCCTTCGCCGTGATGTCCCGTGCCGCGTCCTCCGCGGCTTGGAGCACCCGACCGGCCTCGTCGCCCACCGCCTCATTGGCTGTGAGAGGTGTCGCGACGATGTCGGTCCCGTTCGCTCCGTGAGTGGTGCGTGCGGGGTCGGCCGCTTCGGCGAGCCGCGCCATCTCTTCTGACACCCGCAGGAGATATGCCTGAACTTCGTGGGTGTCGTACCCCCTGAACGCGTGCGAGAAATCTGCACGTTTCACGTTCTCGGGGTCGAGATTCACGGTTCCGTGGCCGTTCTGAACCATGATCGCCGAGGGTACCGATCGTCAGGGACTGAAACGGGAGATGCCCTCGGTGTTTCCGCCGCGCTCTTGGAGCGCCGCGAGTGCGTCGTCGAGTGTCTCCACAGCGACGACGTCGACGCGGTCTCCGATCACTTCGAGCGCAGCTTCGTAGTTGGCGGTGGGGACGAAGAAGATGTCGGCACCGCCACGCAGGACCGCATGGCTCTTCTGCTCGATACCGCCGATCGGTCCCACGTTGCCGAGGGGGTCGATAGTGCCAGTGGCAACCACGTCGAGGCCGCCAGTGAGCTCCTCGGCCGTGAGGATGTCGAGAACGGTCAACGTGAGGGCCAGACCCGCGGACGGCCCTCCGATTCGCTGGATGTCCACATCGAGGTCGAAGGGCAGGTCGACCATTTCGACGAACGTGCTGATCGACACGCCCAGGAAGGCGTTGCCCTCACGTTCGGACAGCACCACCGTCTCCTCGCGCCTTGTCTCGTCGAATTGGAGGACCGTGAAGGTGAACGAGTCGCCGGGGCTCTTGGCCTGCACCGCGTTCACAAGATCGAGGGAGCTGAGTACCGGGGAGCCCTCCGCTGCCACGACCACGTCGCCCACGGAGACGGCATCCTCGGCCGGCGTGTCCTCCGCGACGAGCTGGATCAGGGCGCCCGCCTCGGTGATGACGTCGTAGCCCAGCCGCTCCAGCGCCACTCGGGACGCGAGGTCGAGGGACTGGGCCATCTGCTGGCGGCCCAGCGTTCGGTTCTGCTCGACGGTTCGGTCGCCGAGGACGTCCTCACGGTCCTGAACGCGGATCGCATCGTCGAACCAGCCGCCGATGAGCTCGAGCAGGCTCGGGTCCAGGTTGGAGCGCACCGTCACCAGGCGAATTTCGGCGTCGGTCGGGTAGCTATCTGTGCCGCTGACACTCACGACGGGCTCGATGTCGACGGTGCCGCCCGGTGCGGTGAGCACCTTGTCTCCCAGGTGGATGCGGTCGAGCAGCAGGACCGAGAGCAGGCCGACCGCGCCCAGGACGGCCACCACGACGAGCCACCTCGGCGCCCCGCGCGGTGTTGGGGGAAGTGGGTCGGCGTACCGTGGAGTGAGCTGCTCGTCGGATTCTGTCTGGGTCACAGGCTCACCAGCGTGCCACGCTGGATCGGGTTATCCACACGCAGCGCCGAACCGCACCGTTCTGCCGTCGGCCGTCGGATGGGAAAGTGAGCGATTGAGCGAGTGAGCGATTCGTACGAGCCGAGCGACGGAGACATCACTCCCGCTGGTGACTCGTCGGCGGCTGCTTCGTCCTCACCTTCAGAGGTCTACGTCGGCACGTGGCGCGATCCGGCAGGTGACCCTCTTCCCAACAAGCCGTACAAGGGCACCCCGATCTGGAGGCGCCTGATCGCGCTCGTCGGTCTGAGCGCCTTTTCGATCCTCGGCGGGATCGTGATCGCTCTGACGATCGCTGCGTTGATCGCGACGGCAGCGATCGTCCTCCAACTCGTGATCAGTTGAGTACGGATCACGAGCGACGGGTCGCCGCGGTCACGGCGGGCCACACGGGCGACGTGGACGGCGCTCGGGCGGCGCTGGCCGACGGCAACGCTTCGGTGCGAGCGGCAGCGGTCGGCGCGCTCCACCGGTTGGGAGCGCTCACCGCCGAGGAGGCCTCCGCCTGCATGGCCGATCCCGATGCCGGGGTGCGGAAACGAGCAGTCGAAAGCAGCATCGCCCTCGACATCGACCTCAGCGCTGCGTTGGACGACCCCGAGGCATCGGTGGTGGAGGCTGCGGCGTTCGCGCTCGGCGAACGCGACCACGATCCCAGCCCGATCGACCTCCTCGCCCGAGTCGCAGCGCAGCACGACGACGAACTGTGTCGCGAGAGCGCTGTCGCTGCGATCGGCGCTCTCGGAGCCAACCCCCACGCCGACCACGACGCCGTCATCGACGCCCTCATCGCCGCGCTCGACGACCGCGCCACGATCAGACGTCGGGCGATCATCGGCCTGCACCAGTTCGACGACCCCCGGGCCGAAGCCAGCGTGCACGCCGCCCTCGAAGACAAGGATCGTCAGGTGCGCGCTCTTGCGGCAGACCTTCTCGGCGTCGCCGCCCAATGACCCGACGAGGGGGCTCGACGAGCCCCGCCGGCGTCAGGAATGAAGCGCCGCCCAGACTTTCTCGGGTGTGAGCGGAGTCTCCAGGTGCCGCACGCCCGAAGGGGCGAGCGCATCGATGACGGCGTTATAGACCGCAGGAATGGCTCCGACCGTTCCCGACTCCCCGACGCCCTTGGCGCCCAACGGGTTGACCCACGTCGGTGTCTCGAGGTGAACCAGTTCATAGCTGGGGACCTCGGCGGCCGAGGGGACGAGGTAGTCCATGAAGTTCGCGGTCAGGAGGTTGCCGTCCTCGTCGTACCGGATCTCCTCGAGCAGGACCTGCGCGACTCCTTGGGCCATGCCGCCGTGGATCTGGCCCTCGGCGACCAGCGGATTCAGGATGCGTCCCGCGTCGTCCACGCCGACGAGCCGGAGAAGTTCGACCCCACCGGTCGCAGTGTCCACCTCGACCACCGCGACATGACAGCCGCAAGGGAAAGTCGGCATCGGGGCAGAGAAGTCGTGCTCCTCGCGCAAGGGGGCTTCGGCGGCCGCCGCGATCTGTGCCCACCCCAGCGAGCGGGCGGGTGTCCCGGCGACGTGGAACGACCCCGCTTCGAGATCGAAGTCGATGTCCTCCACCGCTGCTTCCAGGAGCCCTGCTGCGATGGGCTTGGCCACGTCCACCAGCTGCGCGGACGCTTCGACCAGGGCCGAGCCCGCGAGCTGAACCGAACGCGACCCGACCGTCAGGCCGCCGCGGTCGACGAGGTCGGTGTCGCCTGCGACGATCTCGACATCGTCGGGGGCCACGCCCAGCTGGTCGGCGACCAGCATCGCCCATGTCGTTTCGTGACCCTGTCCGAACGCCGTCGCGCCGCTGACGGCCCGGATCCCGCCACCATCGACGAGCTCGACCGAGCCAAATTCGCTGCCCGGCCCGCCGGCGGTGATCTCCACGTACATGCCGACACCGACGCCCAGCTGCCGATCCGAACCCTCTGACCTCCGGGCCTGCTGCTCGGCCCTGAGATCCTCATACTCGGAGGCCTCGAGGGCGAGGCGCAGCGCTTCGGGATAGTCCCCCACGTCGTAGGGCGTCCCGATCCCTGTGGTGTACGCCTCGTCGAAACGCGGGATGAGGTTGATGCGCCGCACCTGGGCTGGATCCATCTCGATCTCAGCTGCGAACCGGTCGACCATCCGCTCGATCGCTGTCGCCGCTTCGGGCCGGCCCGCGCCGCGATAGGCGGTGGTGCTGACGGTGTTGGTGACCACCGTGGTGGCGGTGAAGCCGACGTTGGTGATGTCGTAGGTGCCGCAGAGCATCCGCTGGGTCATGCCGGCGAGCACGGCCCCGATGATCGGGTAGGCGCCGGCGTCCTGGAACACGTCGAGCTGGTATGCCGTGATTCGCCCGTCGCGGGTGCCGCCCAGCTTGGCCCGCTGGCGCTGTCCGCGACCGTGGGGCATGGCCATCAGGTTCTCGGTGCGGGTCTCGGTCCACCGAACCGGGCGCCCGAGAGCCTTGGCGTAGAAGCCGAGGACCAGCTCCTCGGGATATGTGCGGGACTTGGCGCCGAACCCGCCACCCATGTCGGGAACAACGACCCGCACCTGCTCGGCGTCCAGCCCGTAGATGTCGGCGAGAAGGGCTTTGGTGGGATGGGCGCCCTGGCAGGCGGAGTAGTGAACGAGGCGGCCATCGTCGGTCCACCACGCGGCACCTGCGCGGGGTTCGATCGGCGCGCCGGTGAGCCGCTGGTTGGCGATGCGTTCCTCGACCACCACGTCGCATCCCGTGAAGTCCGCGGTGCCGTCCGAGCTCATGCGGCTCAGAACGTTGGTTCCATGGTCGGGGAAGAGCACAACCTCGTCGCTCGCGGCGTCCTCCACGTCGACGACCGCCGGCAACCAGTCGTAGTCGACGACCACCATCTCGGTCGCGTCGAGAGCCTGGGCCTTGGTCTCGGCCAACACGGCGACGACGGGTTGTCCGACGTAGCGCACGCTGTCGACGGCGACGTAGGGCCTGCGCATCTCCTCGGGGAACATCGGGAGCACGTTGGGCGCCGTTCCCATCTCGGCGATGTCGGCACCGGTGAACACACCGACGACCCCGGGCATCGATCGGGCATCCTCGACATCGAGCTCGGTGATGCGTCCGTGGGCGACCGTGGACCTGACGTAGACGAGCTCGACCGCATCGGGTGGGCGGAGGTCGTCGACGTAGGTCGAGTGGCCTGTCAGAAATCGCGGGTCCTCGCGTCGGACGACCCGGTTGCCGAGGATGCTCAACTGTCTGCGGGGGGCGCGAAGTCGGTGACGTAGTCGGTGTCGTCCTCGAGGAGCTTCTCGGGCGGAAGGGCGACCGCGTAGTTGAGCGCTCCGTCGATGTCGTGCCCCCAGACCTCGCGCGGCAGCTCGTACAGCACCTCAACCCCGTATCCGTTGGGGTCGTTGATGTACAGGCTGTGCGTCATCCCGTGGTCCATGCGCAGGTTCATGTCGACGCCCTGGTCTTTCAGGAACTGCACCTGCTCGAGCCACGACTCGCGATCCGGGTAGGTGATCGCGATGTGGTTGACCGCCAGCGAGCTGGTGACCATCGACCACTTCTCGGGCGGCTCGGGGAGGTTGTCGCCCTGCTCCACCAGTGCCAGATCGTGGTGGTCGACATCGCCGTCGACCATGCCGCTGTAGAACCGCATCTTCATGCCGGGATTCTTGAGCTCGCCGACCTGGACGAACCCGAGCTTGCCGCACCAGAACTCGTGCGACTCGTCGAGATCCCGCACGTTGAGAACGAGGTGGTTGATACCCCGTGGCGTCACGGCGGCAGTGCGTTTCGCGATGGTCTCACTCATGGCCAACCCTCCGGTGGTGTGGGTGGATCCACGGCGGCCCGCCGCCCCGTCTCCACGTGCAATGGTAGTCAGGTACCGAACGATCACGACCAGGCCCCAGCGACGAGAAGAGGGACGCACATGAGCGACGACGCATCAGGACCCGCGGAGATCACAGACGAGATCCGGGAGGTGCTGCTCTCGGTCTCCACCGCGACGATCACCAGCCAGCTCCAACAGCGCGGCTACCAGAACTGCTTCTTCGCCGGGCTCAAACCGCTCCTCGAGGGCCAGCACATGATGGGCATCGCTCACACGCTGCGGTACGTACCCGCGCGGCCCGACATCGGGTCCCTCATGGGCTTCAACGCCCAGAAGGAAGCGGTGGAGTCTGTGGTGCCCGGTGAGGTGATCGTGGTCGAGGCGCGCAACGAACCCCACGCGGGCACGATCGGCGACATCTACGCGACCCGCGCCAAGTACCTCGGTGCCGAGGGCGTGATCACCGACGGTGCGCTGCGCGACACGCCGGCGATCCGCGACATCGGGATGCCCGTCTACCACCAGAGCTCACACGCCGCGACGCTGGGACGCCTCCACTCTCCCCTGGACCATCAGGTTCCGATCGCGTGTGCCGGTGTCACGGTGATGCCCGGCGACGTGATCGTCGGCGACGAAGAGGGGGCCGTGTGCATCCCGGCAGCTCTTCTGGCGGAGATCGCAGAGGCCTCCCTCGCGATGGAGATTCGCGAGGAGTTCGCACTCGAGCGCGTCGGCGACGGTGGCTCCACACGGGACTACTTCCCGCTCGCGAAGGACAAGCGCGACGAGTACGACGCATGGAAGGCCGCGCGAGACGGCGAGGGGAACGGCTGATGGCTCGCCGCTCGATCGAGATCGAAGGGTTCGAGCACGCGAACCCAATTCCTTCCGCCACTCGCATCGGCCCGATGGTGCTGAGCAGCATCACCCCGCCGTTCGATCCAGGGGGCCGCAACGTCCCCGAGACGATCGAAGCCCAGATCGACAACCTCTTCACCCACGTCGGACGGATGCTCGACGAGGCAGGGGCTGGCTGGGACGACATGGCGAAGATGACGTTCTACGTCACCGATCCGAGCGAGAGCAGGGCTGCGCTCAACGGGCCGTGGGTCGAGCGCTTCCCCGACCCGGACTCGCGACCGGCACGTCACAATCTCCAGGTTCCCGACACGGGTGGGCCGGTGAAGATCTCCTGCACGTTCATTGCCTACGTCGAATAGCAGGGCGTTGAGAGCGCGCTGAGAAGGGGGTCGGCATGGGAATGCGTACCGGCGAGGAGTATCTGGCCGGCCTCGATGACGGCCGCGAGATCTGGATCGAGGGGCGAAAGGTCAGCGACGTCCGTACCGAGCCCGGGATGCGCAACACTGCGCTCACGGTCGCTCAGTACTACGACATGCAGCACAACCCCGATCTCGAGGATCTGCTGACGTACGAGACCGACGACGGCGACCGCGCGCACCTCTCCTTCATCGAGCCGCGGTCGATCGAAGACCTGAGGCGCCGTGGTGCGGCGTTCGCGGCGTGGGCCGAAGTCACCGCGGGTCAGATGGGTCGGGCGCCCGACTACATGAACGCCTGCATGATGGCGGTGGGCGCGGCCCGCCACTCCTGGGGCCGCCATGATCCCGAGATGGGTCGGCGGGCCTACGACATCTACTTGCATTGCCGACGCAACGACGTGTGCATGACACACACGTTCGTGCACCCGATGGTGGACCGGTTCACCCCGATTCACGAGCAGGAACCGAACATCAACGCCAGCGTCGTCGAACGAACCGCCGACGGGGTGATTGTGTCGGGTGCCCGAATGGTCGGCACGCTCGCACCGTTCTGCGACGAGAACGTCAGCTTCGCCGGTCCGGGGATGCTCACCGAGGACGGCAAGGCCAACGCGATCTCGTTCCAGTCCAAGGTGGCGACCCCCGGCCTCAAGTGGATCTGCCGCGATGTGATGGATCCGGAGGCCCCGCACTACGACCGGCCGCTGTCGACTCGGTTCGACGAGATGGACGCGCTGGCGGTCTACGAGGACTGCTTCATTCCCTGGGACGACGTCTTCCTGTGCGAGGACATCCAGATCCACAACGGCGTTTTGCGGGACATGCGGTTCCAGGAATCGCTTGGCCACCACGTGATCGTGAAGAACGTGGCCAAGACGCGCTTTCTGCTCGGGCTCGCTCACCTTCTCGCCGAGTCCACTCAGATCAGCAGCTTCATCAACGTGCAGGAGCGGCTCGGCGACATCTTGATGTACCTGCAGATCATGGAGTCGCTGGCGATCGCCGCCGTCGAGGGCGCAGAGCAGAACCCCGAGAACGGGCTCTACTACTGCAACTCCAACGCCATCAACGCGGCGCTGCGCTTGTTCCCCGAGGCGTACCCGCGGATGATCGACCATCTCAAGCAGCTCGGTGGCGGCGGCTACGTCAGCCTGCCCCAGGAGGCGACGCTCGAGGTCGCCGATCTGGCGATCGACAAGTACCTCCGAGGCGCCGAGGTCGACGCCAAGGACAAGGTGTCGCTGTTCCGGCTGGCGTGGGACGTCGCGGGTTCGGGATGGGCCGGCCGCACCGAGCTCTACGAGCGGTTCTTCTTCGGCGACAACACCCAGTTCAAGGCGCGGGCCTATCAGTTCTACGACAAGACGGAGGCCACGCAGCTGGTGGCCAACATCCTCCAGGCACCTGACGGTCGGGAGAGGTTGCGCTGGCCCGACCGGTTCCGACCGAGCTGAGTCTCGGCCCGCGGGTCCCGGAGCTACTCGACGACGCCGAAGCTGATCTGGCCGAGCGGGCCGTAGTCGGCGACGACCGAATCGCCCGCGGCGATGGTCCGTGCCCGAATGAAGGATCCGGACAGGATCGTCTGGCCCGCTTGCAGGCGCACGCCGAACTCGTCGAGCTTGCGAGCGAGCCACGCCACGGAGTTGATCGGGTTGCCCATGACGGCTGCGGCGACGCCGGACTCTTCGAGCTCGCCGTTGAGGTACAGCGAGCCGCCGATCGACCGGATGTCCACGTCGGTGAGCAGAACCGGGTTGCCACCGACGATCACGAACCCACAAGACGCTGCGTCGGCGATGCTGTCGACCACTCCCCCCGCGCCCGACTTGCTGTAGCGCCCGTCGACCACCTCGATGGCCGGGAGGATGAAGTCGGTCGCGCGGATCACATCCACCGCATTCACGTCCGGTCCGCCGAGGTCTTCCTTCAACACGAAGACGAGCTCCACCTCTGCGAGGGGCCGGTTCATGCGGCTCATCGAGATCTTGCTGCCCTCGTCGATGAACCAGTTGTCGAACAGCGTCCCGTAGTCCGGCTCGGTTGCCCCGGTGGTGGAGCGCATCGCCTTGGACGTGAGGCCGACCTTGTGTCCCTTCACGACGCGCCCGGCGGCAACCTTGGCGTCGGTCACGTACTGACCGATGGCGTACGCATCCTCCACGTCGGCGCCCTGGTAGGCGAGGGTGATCGGTTCACACCAGTTGCGGGTGTTCTCGGCCTCCACGAGCGCGGCGGCCGCTTCGCGACGTTGTTGGTCGGTCATTGCCATGCGGCGAGAGCGTAACCGGGCCGCGGTCACGAGCCAGCGCCAGGACCGTGCAACCCGATTCTGGCTCAGAGCTTGCCGAGCGCGCGCAGTCGATCGAGGCAGCGCTCGAGCCTCTGTGGCTTCGGGTTGGTACCGGACTACGGGATCATCCGGCACCCGAAGCAGGCGAGACGATGTGCCATCCGCGAGCTCAACCTCAATATTGGGAGTGGTCGTCGACCAGCCGCGTCGTAGCAAGCAGGGCTCTCGGGTGTCGCCGCGGGAGAAAGCCCAACGTCCACACGCTCCACGGCGTGACGATCACGTTGACGTCGCGGAACAGCAAGAAAATGCACGGCATAGGCACCCACGAGCAATGTCGCGCCGAACGGCGGTTGGCCTTGCAGCACTGCGGCGGCGCACAGAAGGAGGCCACCGGCCTGCCAGACAAAAGCCAGGGCCGCGAAGATCGGGCGAGCGGTGACGATGGGGATCGACCTCAAAGCAGTGACCCTAGGCGCCTGCCCTTGTTCAACCACTCGATGGCGTTGGCGGTGAGACGACCT
>CAZVUM010000092.1:0-16197 GCA_964629575.1 uncultured Acidimicrobiales bacterium
GCCGAAGGCGACAAGAGCGGAGTGCAGCGACTCGGGAACCGCAAACCTTCACCTACCCGGTTGATGTCCCAAGCGGCCGTCACTCGTCCATGTCGAACCGCCGGTCGAAGATCTCCCGCAGTTCTCGGGGACCCTCGAATCTCGGGCGGCCGTCGTATCGCAGAGCCGGTGTGAAATCCTCGCCGGGTCGCCACCACCACACGTCGGGCGTGAGGGCGTTGGGCCCTTCCGCATAGGCGGTGACGGCACTCACGAGCGTCGCCGTGGCGTCGTTGACGAGCTGGGCATCATTGTCCAGCGGCGCGACGAGAATCTCGCGAGCAGTCGGGACAGCGACGAGTGCTCCGGCTTCGGGGAGCGGCCCGACGTGCTGGGGTAGGTCGAAGAGATGTCCGGTGCTGAACAGCGAACTCCCCGCGAGCCGGGTGACTCGACCGCCGAACCCTCTCTCGATCCGCTGCCGCAGGCGCGCTCGCTTGCGGACCTGAACGGTTCCGGCGAGCAGCAGTTCCTCGCTGCTGCGGTTCCACCCTCTGGTGTGCTCGTCGCCGAGCCACATGCTGTGGCCCTGGATATCGAGGGCAAGGCCGAACGCCATGCCGCTCGGAAGCGAAAGCGCGCTGCCGTCGAGCTGGTCGATCAGCCCCGCCTGCGTCACACGGGTTCGCAGGTGCGGACGGGCCGCGGCGAAGGACTCGATGAGGCGACCGACCCGACGCAGGGGGCTGGCGGCCAAGAACTCGAAGTGCTGCTCGACAATCTCCTCCCACGCGGAGGGGCCGGCACCCGCGCAACTCTGCGCGAGGTTGAGCATCCCGCATTCGACGAGATCGATACCTTCGCCGATCGCGATCATCCCCTCGTCCGGTCGCGGATCGATCGCGCCGTGGAGCTCAGCTGCCGCGAGGGCGAGGCTCCAGAAGCGCTCGAAATCCGAGCGCTCGACGAATGGGCTCCACTCTGGCGGCTGTTGCGCGCGCTCGGTGGTGGACGGTTCTGACATGACTTCCTCCGCGTCTGGTCGACGTGACACGGGGAAGTCGTGTGTCGGTCACCCTACAGAGGCGACCGTCGAGCGCAACGGGCTCCGCGAGATCAGCGTCCAGGCGGACGGTGATGACGGATCGGGCGCTCCATCTTGGCGAACGCCGGCCATCTCGACCACGGGCGACCGGCCTCGAAACCACCGTCGATCACCATCTCTCGGCCCGTGACCCACTCCGACTCGTCGCTGGCCAACCACAGGGCCGCGTTGGCGATGTCCCGTGGCTCGCCCACTCGACCGAGCACCTGGCTCCCCTCACCCGCATCCCTCATCTGCTGGATCTGCGAGTCATCGGCGTCGGGGCGCCCGGCCGCCAGCGGGGTGGCGATGAACCCTGGGCAGATGCAGTTGACGCGAATGTTGTTCTCGCCGAGCTCGAGGGCGACCGACTTGGTGAGATGAATCACGGCACACTTCGCCACGCTGTATAGGTGCGGCGCGTAGCCGGGGCGAAGACCGGCGACGCTCGCGGTGGAGATGATCGAACCAGAGCCCTGGGCCTTCATCACCGGCGCCGCGTGCTTCATGCCGAGAAAGACGCTCTTGATCAGCACGTCCATCGTGAGGTCGTAGTCCTCCACCGACGTTGCCTCGATCGGACCGAGGGCCCCGCCGAACCCGGCGTTGTTGAAGAGGCAGTCGAGGCGACCCCAGCGGTCGGTCGCTTCGGCGATCATCGCCGCAACCTGTTCCTCGTCGCTCACATCGGTTCGAAGAAACGCTGTCGCCTCGCCGAGCTCGGCCACCAGCTCGGTCCCCTTCTCCTCGTCGAGATCGGCGACGAGCACCCGCGCGCCCTCTTCGACGAAACGGCGCACCGTCCCGGCGCCGATACCGCTCGCTCCACCGGTGATCACTGTGACGCTGCCTTCGAGCCTCATGTCTTGCCTCCTGTGCCGACGACCCTCGAGTCTCGCGGACCCATCATCGCGGCGCCCGCGTTGGGTGATCGACGCTCCCCCACCTTGTGCGCTGACTCATGGACACTGGTGTCACTGGCGATCGTCCGCTGCGGCAGGCGTTCACGACCGTGGGAGACCAGCCATGAGATCTGCACAACACCTGAGGTCAGGGCGCGGATTGGACGCCCGCTGGGCGACAGCCTTCCTGGTTGCCGTGCTGTTCATCAGTGCATGCGCGGACTCCGACGACACATCGACCGACGGTGCGGGGAGCTCCGCACCGTCCGGCAGCGATGCCTCAGCTGCACCCCCGACCTCTGGCGCCGGCGCTGCCACGTCTGTCGCACCAGTCACCTCGGCCCCGGCTGCGACAGCGCCAGCGGAGACCGCTGCTCCGACCACCGCTCCACCGGCTGCCAGCACGACGGTGGCCGGTGAGGGCGACGAGCTCGACTGTCCGTGGCCCGGAGACCCCGTGACATACGGGGGGTTCCCCGACTACAGCGATGGAGACGGATTCCTGACGGCGATTCGGCTCGCCGGCCAGGGTTCGTTCGATCGCTTCGTCCTCGAGTTCGAAGGCGATGCGGGAGTGCCGACGGACAGCTACGTCGTGAGTTGGACCGCCACCCCGCCCGAGGCAGAGGGGAGCGGCTTGCCCGTGGCACCCGATGGCGACTGGTACCTCGAAGTGCGCCTGACGGGCTCGATGTTCAACTTCGACACCGAGGTCGCTTACGACGGGCCGACGTCGCTCACCAGCGACACCGCCAACGTGCGCGAGGCGCTGTCGGGCGGTTCGTTCGAGGGCTACATGCTGTGGGTGCTCGGAGCGGACGCGCCAAAGGGGTTCAACGTTTTCGGACTGCCTGGCCCGTCGCGACTCGTCATCGACGTGTGCACCGGTGGGCCGGACTGGGGCTGAATCAGCGGCGGCGACCCCGACGGCGCTCCACCTCGAAGATGCTCGTTCTCGACGGCACTGGGCGGAACGCGTTGGTGAGCTGCGCCTTGAGCCAGATGTGCTTGCCGGTGGCCACCGCGAAGGCACCCATCGCAATCAGCAGCATCGCGGCGATCGACAGGATCATCGACAGGCCCGGGCCGGTGAGCGGGAGGGTCTCTGCCTGCTCGACGGGTGCAGCCGTCTCGGATCCGGGGTCGGCTGCAGGCGCGGAGGCCGGCGGAGCCGCTCCGTCGCCGGTGGCAGTCTCGCCGGCTTGGGCCGTGCCGGGAGCGGCAACCTCGCCGGCGGGCGCGAGCTCGATCAAGCTGCGGGTGACGTTCACCCCTTCGAGCCGCCGGGCCGATCCGAGGAACTCGGCGAGAATGGTCTCGTCAGGAGCGACGCCGGTGAAGACCCACACGTCGTTCTCGAAGGTCGGCGTGCCCTTGATCCCGTAGACCTGGTACAGCGCCTCGAGCTCGGCCAGAAGTTCGAACGTGGTCGGCGGAGTGTCTGCCGGCACCGGAGCCACTGTGACCGTCGTCGGAACGAGCGTCGTGCTCGACGCAGCCGTCAACTCATCGCCGGCATCGGCCTCATCGTCCACGGTGAACAGCGAGCACGCCGACAACAGCAGTGCTCCACTTGCGACAAGGGCGACAAACCAGAACTTCTTCATGGCCACCTTCTACTCAAGAAATCCGCAGCGCGCCCGTTGAGTTGGCAGGATCTGAGTTTGTGGCAGAACAGGTAGTTCAATCAGCGTCTCAGCGCCGCGCCAGTGCCAGATGGCATCACCACGAGCGCTTTCGTCGGGACGTGGGCAGCGGACTCGCGGACTTCGGCTTCAATGGTGAGCCCTTCGTCTTTCAGGGAGAACGACGTGACCCAAAACCCAGGCCCGCTCGTCGACACGGAGTGGCTGGCCACGCACATCGAGCAGCCAGATGTCAGGGTGATCGACGTTCAGCTGGACCCCGAGGCCTACGACCGCGGTCACATCCCGGGCGCTCTCCGCTGGTTCGCGCTCGCGACGATCATGGACTCGGACTTTCGACACAACCTGGATCCCGCCGGCTTCGCCGAGTTGGCAGGCCAGGCCGGAATCGCTGAAGACACCCTCGTGGTGTGCACCAGCGAACATCCTGGCTTGGGTCCGTGGGCGTACTGGTACCTGCGCACGATGGGCCACGAGCAGGTGTGCGTGCTCGACGGTGGACCGCCCGCCTGGGCCGCCGACGGACATGAGCTGAGCACTGAGGAGGCGACGGCACTGACGGTGGAGCGGGTCGGCGTGCCCGTGCGCGAAGACTGGCGGGCGACGCTCGCCGACGTGCAGGCGGCCGTTGGCCCCGATGGTCCTGTTCTGGTCGACGTGCGGACAGCCGAGGAGTTCACGGGAGAGATCTTCCTCCTCGCGCCTCCCGGTGATGACGAGCGCGGAGGTCACATCCCCGGAGCGGCGCACGTGTACTTCGAAGAAGCCCACAACGAGGACCTCACCTTTCGCCCGCTTGAAGAGCTCACTGCGTTGTATGACCGGGCCGGCGTGGACGGGTCGGGGCCGGTAATCACCTACTGCGCTGTCGGGATGCGCTCCGCGCACACGTGGTTCGTCCTCTCGGAGCTCCTCGGGTACGCGGACATCGCGAGCTACGACCGCTCCTGGAACGAGTGGGGCCGACTGCCCGACACTCCTGTCGAGAGCTGACTCGCGTCAGGGGCGGCCGATGCCCAGCCGATCCTGTCCAGCCCGCTCCACAGCAGCGATGTCGATCCCAGCGTCTTCGCTGACGAGATACATGGCGACGACGGTCCCCTCCCACACAACTACGACATCCTCTGAACGTGTCTCCGCACCCAACTCCACCTCGAGCCGCACCACAGCCCGTCCGGTCTCGAGCGCATCGTTGTGATCTCGCTCGACGTCCCAAGGCTCGATCGAAGTGGGCAGAGGCGACCAGGAGACGTTCTCGCGGACAGCTGCCAACACGAGGCGGTCCGAGAGCATCCGATAACCCTCGCCCGCTCCGTTCCCGTCTGCGTAGCGGGTGACGAACTGCATCACGACCGGGAGCATGCGTCCGGGACCGCGCGGATCAACGAACTCCACCCACTGGCCCGCCACAACCCGATGTTCCGCGGAAAGATCCTCGCGTCCGAGGGCGTGATAGGCAGGCCCAGCATCGAAGTCCCTGATGTCATGAAACGGAAGCTCGACGTCGAGGTCCGCGCGGCCGAGTGGTCCTGGTGGTTGGGGCGACTCAGCAGCGTCTCCTGAACCACCGACATCCACGTGGCCTGCATCGCCCCCGAGGGTCGCCAGCAGCGACAGGTAATGAGGGTCGTCGAGCAGTCGAGGATTCAACTCGCCAGCCCGGGCACAGTCATCGAGGGCGGATTGGTGCGAGCCGAGCAATTGCCGAATCTGGCACCTCGCGTGGAAGGCATCCCAACGCGCTGAGTCCAGCTGCAGGCCCGCCCCGAAGAGGAGGTCGGAGGCGCCGCCCTCCTCATCACCTGCAAGCGAACGCACTACACCGCGCACGAGGTAGGAGATCGGGTGACCCGGCTCGGCGTCGACGAGCGCCTCAGCGCGATCCAGGGCACCGTCGAGATCCCCGGACCCTGTCGCATAGAGGAGGCTGAGGTTCGCGGTAGCGCCAACCAACGAGGGGTCGAGCTGAATGCTTCTTTCCAGCGCGGCGATCGCCTCCCCCGATGAATCGGGGCCCTCTCTGGCCAGGGCCGCCCCGAGGCTGGCATGAGCGAGCGCTGAGTCGGGGAACCACGCAACCAGCCGCTCCGCGGACGCCACATCCGCACCAACGGGCGATCGCAGAGCCTCGACCACGTTGTCGCGAACGGAGAGCGAAAGCCAGAGCCCCATCACGACGGCCAGAAGCAATGGCACCTCCAACCCCAGGCCACGGACGGGTCGAGGCGACGCCGACTCGGTCCTCCATCGGATACGCCCCACGAGATTTGCAAGAGCGATCTCGAGGGCCCGACCGACAGGGAGCCGGTGCGCTGTGGCGTACGCGACCAATGCGACAACCAGCAGCAAGAGATGGAAGATGAACGACGCCGTCAGTGCCGTCCCGCTCGCCTCGAGCCCAACCGCAGGCGGCAACCCGAAGAGCAGTACGAGCGAGATCGCCAAGCCGAGACCGCCTGCGATCGACACGAGCTGCGCGAACGAGTGCAGATAGCCAGGGTGCCCTTCGACCCAAGCCTCCCCGGAGCCAAAGTGTCGCCGCCATTGGCTCGAGCGGCGTGCGAGCCAGATTGTGCCGGCAAGAGAGATCAGCATCCCGCCAACGACCACCTCGACCGCGAGACTCCACCCTCCGGGCTCCATCGCTCTGCGTACTGTCGCAACTGCGTACATCTCCTCGAGGCGACCGAGGACGCCTGTCCTCACGCCGAGGAAGAACGCGAGCCCCGCGACAGCCAACCCGATGCTCAACGCGATACCTCCGACCAGTGTGTCGACGACGAGCCGAACAGGCGTGGGCGGCACCGCCAAGTAACGCGGGAATCGGAGGTTGCACGCGACCAGGAGCAGCCCCGCGACCGGCACCAATGCAACCGCAAGGGGCATCATGAGCATCCATGGGCCCGGGTCATAGAGCGCGGCCGGTAGACCGAGACTCTGTTCACCGCGCGACGGTCGCTGCGTGAAGACGAGCCACAGCGCCGGAGCGAACAGCACGATCGCCAGCCCCGCCTGGAGGAGAGTCCGAGTCACGGAGTTCCGCAGCACATGCGAGGTTCGCCATGTGAAGGCAAGTCCGAGAAGCTGCGCAGCTCGCCGGCGACCAGAGGATGCATCGCCGGGTGCGAACACCGCCTCTGAGTTCATCGACGAACTCAGGTGGTACTTCGCCGCCTCATCGGGGCGGTCGCCCATCTCGTAGTGATGCGCGAGCAGCGCGGCGAGGTGCGGGAGTTCGTCTGGATACATCCGTTCGATGGCGCCGGCGGTGCGGAGGTGGAGCTCCACTCGTCGGCGGATGAGCAGGCTCTCGTAGACCGTGTTCCAGGTGAGATAGTGAGTGAATTGGTGGCCTTCACCTGCCACCTGGGGCACCCACTCACGCAGAAACTCGTCTTGCTCGAGTGTGTGAATCGAACTGCGAATCGATCGAGGGTCATCGGTGACTGCCGCGAGCAGGTCGTCGGGGAATCCTCGCCCGATGACGGCCGCCTCCTGCGCGATTCGACGACTGCGGGGGTCGATTCGATCGAGTCTCGCGAGGAAGATCTGGCCAACGCTGTCGGGCACCGGTCCAGCCGGAGCCACAACAGCGTCTCCAGCGGCAAGCACCCGCGCGATCTCCTCGACGAAGAGGGGGTTTCCCTCCGCTCGCTCGAGCACGACAGCGCGCAGCCCGGGGTCCAGCCCCGATCCCCGGCTGACCACCTCGAGAAGGGTGGTCGCCTGCTCCGCAGTCAGGGGTCCAAGTGCGAGCTCCAGGGTGGGCTGCCGCAAGACGCGAGGCAGTCTCCGCGAGTGTGCGCGCGATGTGAAGATGATCATCACGCGGTGTGTCCGAAGGCGTTTGCCGATCGCGGCGAGAGCAGCGACCGAAAGTGGGTCCGCCCACTGCGCATCCTCGACGATCAGCAGGCGAGGTTTGTCCTGCGCCCACGCCGCGAAGAGTCCAGCAAGAGCTTGGATCATGTCCCGACGACGAGCGAGGGTCCCGCGTTCGACTCGCGTCCCGAGCATCAGTCGGTCGAGGGCCTCGCGCGATGCGCCATCGAGTTGATCACGGTCCGGAAGGTCCTCCAGCAAACCCGTCACGAGCTGCCGGATCGGATCGAGTGTGCCGGCCCCCCGCTGCGTGCACGCCGCGAGCACAGCCCAGGAAACCTCGTCGGCGATTCGGCCGACGAACTCGTGGACCAGCCGCGATTTGCCGATACCGGCCGCGCCCCGGAGCGCGACGACCTGGCCTTCGCCACGTTGGGCGAGCGTCCACGCGCGCGACAGCTGACCCAACTCGGTCGATCGTCCGATGAACGGTCGGCCTGGCGTGCGCCCTGGCCGCGGCGGGGCGCCGACGCCGAGAAGCTCGTGGGCGAGCACCGGTTCCTGGCGGTTCTTGACCGACAGCGACTCAGAGTCCCCCCACTGAAACCGGGCTCCCGCGAGTCTCTTGGTCGATTCGGCGACCAGTACCGAACCCGGCGAGGCCAACCCTTCCAAGCGAGAGGCCACGTTCACTGCGTCCCCGGTGATTGGGACCGCCCGTTGACCTGCGGTCGGGCGGCCGACAACCACTGGGCCCGTGTTGACGCCGATGCGCATCGGAAGGGCCATCCCGAGCCGCTCCTCGAGTCGAGCCTGAGCGTTTCGCGCGATGTCACGTAGCTCGAGTGCGCATTCGAGCGCCCGAATCGGGTCGTCCTCCGACACGGTCGGCGTGCCGAACAGCGCGATGAACCCGTCACCAGCGCGGGATGGCATGCGCCCACCGGCTGTCTCGATCACGAGCTCCATCTCGTCAAAGAGGCGGGCCACGACCTCGTCGACGACCTCAGGATCATTCCGCTCGGAAGCCGCCGTGTAGCCCTGAAGGTCAGCGAACAGCGTGGTGATCGATCGCCGTTCTTGGTCGACGCGCTCTCCCACCACGGCCGCTCAGCCTCCGCTCAACAGACCCGGTAGTAGATGCATCCGAACCACGGAAGGCAGATACAGATGTAGCAACCAGCGGCCAACCGGTCCGGATCGAGACCGGTGAAGTTCTCGGGCTCCCCCTGAGGAATCGCGATGTGTAGACCCTCGTGCCAGACCTCAGGCACCGGGATGCCATCGGGAATCTCCGATTGGTCGCTGAGGTCGATGTCCTGGGCCTCCAGAACCGACGCGGCAGCTAATCCCTGCACCAGTCCGCCCCCGGCGGCAACCGCCTCGTGGATCGCGAGCTTGGTGTCGTGGTTCGACTGAAGCTTGTTGAGTTCGGTGTAGAAGTCGCTCATGCCATTCCCCCGGATTGGCTGGCAGGGACCAACGCACGGCACACGGGTGCCTCCCTAAACCGATGTTAGGGACAGACGCAGCGCGGCGTCTGCGGCTGATTCTTCAGAGCTGGTACACCCGGCGAGCGGTTCCGGCGAAAAGCTCGGCGCGCTCGGATTCGCTGTACCCGACCGAGACCTTCTTGAACGCGTTCCACAGCACCACGTAGCTGCAGGTTTCGCCGTCGACGGGAAAGTTCGACTCGAACATGCAGCGACCGGGACCGAAGAGGTCGATGCACCAGAGCAGCTGATCGCGCCAACGGTGGGCGACCTGATCGGACGTCGGCGGTCGGGGGTCGTTGTGCCACTGCACGCCGTAGCGGGTCATGCCGATGCCGCCGACCTTCAGCGAGACGTTGGGGCAACGGGCGACCGCTTCCATACCCGGCCGCCACTCCTCGAGGACCATCTCGTGCTTGCCGGCCCAGCGGCCGATACCCACCGGACCACCGATGTGGTTGAGGACGATCGACAGCTCGGGCACCGCATTGGCGAGCGCGGCGACCTCATGGAGCTGAGGGTGGTACTGCCACGCTTCATAGCTGAGGCCAAGTGAGGCGAGCGTGCGGGCTCCTTCCCGGAAGGCGTCGGTGGCGTAGAGGCCTGCGGGCGGTTCGACGCGCGACACCGGGACGGCGGGATCGTCGAGGCGCGCGCCCGAGTGGCGGATCCCGCGGAACCGACCGCCCGCCAGCTCGACATGCGCTTGGAGGACCTCCTCGACCGCTGACCCGAGCGTGAGGTCGGCGTGGCTGACGATGGCGCTGATGCGTGCGCCCGCGGTGAGGTCGCTGCGGGCGGCGCGGTCGGCGACGTACTCGGTCTCGCCGAGGGGCCGCATGTGCTCGGGGCCGTCGCTTCGGTAGCTGGCGCCGCAGTCGATGAACACGGTTTCGACGACGTTGTGGCCGGCGTTAGTGTCGAGGAACAGGTCGTCGAGGTCGTAGAGCCCGTACCTGGTCTCTTCCTGCCAGAGGTGGTGGTGCGGGTCGACGATCTCGAGGTCGGGCTCGAGGGCGTCCTCGTGGGTGAGGGCGAGCCAGTCGCGGTTCATCATGGGCGGCGGCTGCGTCTCAGAGCGCCGAGCGGCGCACGAACCCGACGTCGGCCTGACGGCGCGCGATCTTCCAGCCCTCGTCGGTGAGGCGGTACCGGTCGCGGTACTCGCCGAGTATCACCGGTTGCTGGTCGAGGTCCGGCACCCGGGGCTTCTCTTCGGAATAGCGGTAGAGGGTGAAGTAGCTCAGGCCCTCCGCAGTGCCGTCGTCGTTCACCGTCACGTGGGCGTTGGAGCTGACGTGGCGGCTCTTCGCGTGACCCTTGTCGCGGCTGAAGAATGCGTTGATCTCGTCCCGCCCCTCACACGTCATCTCCGACGACGTCCACACGCCGTCGTCTGTGAACAGATCCACCATGTCCTCGCCGGGACCGAAGTCGGCGATGTGCGTGTACCGAACGATCAGCTCCTCGCAGGCCCGCTTCGCTTCCGTCATTGTCCGTCTCCCCTGTTTGGTGCCTGGGGGCTGCGCGGACAGGGCGGAGCCCTAGAGAGCGCAGCCCCAAGAAACTCAGCGAATTCGATGTTCAGTAGTTGCGCATCCGCTGAGTTTCCTGGCACTTCGTGTTACGAATCGTCACATTAAGTGCCAGGCACCTGCTCAGGTGAGCTGCTGTCGCACGATGGCGGCGCCGGCGACGAGGGCGTCGAGCTTGGCGCGGGCGACGTCGCGGGGGAGGTACTTCATCCCGCAGTCGGGGGCGACGATCAGGCGTTCGGCGGGGATGTGTTCGAGCGCTGCCCGGATTCGGGCCGCCACCACCTCGGGGGTCTCAGGCACCGGGTCTCCGAGGTCGAGGACGCCGAGCACGATCGTGTGACGGTCGAAGTCGTCGAGGACCGACAGGTCGAGTTGAGGCTGTGCGGCTTCGATGGCGATCTGGTCGACGTTCGTTGCGGCCAGCTCGGCGAGGAACGGGTAGCCGCCGGCGGTCTTGTCCTTGATGAAGTGTCCGTACCCGAAGCAGGTGTGCAGGATCGTGGTTCCGTCGACCCCTTCGACGCTGCGGTTGATTGCTTCGATCGCGTACTCGCGGGCATCGTCGACGAAGGACTGCATGTACGGCTCGTCGATCTGCACGATGTCGATACCTGCGGCGAAGAGGTCGATGATCTCCTCGCGCAGCGCGTCGGCCATCGCCATCCCGAGCTCTCTCCTGCTCGGGTAGTGGTCGTTCTGGGACTGCTGGCTCATCGTGAAAGCGCCGGGGACCGTCACCTTCGTGACGCGGTCGGTGTGGGCGAGCAGGAACTCCGCAGCTTCGACTTCGACCGGCTCGCGACGGCTGATCGGCCCATTGACGAGCGGCACCACATCGGGACGGCCCGTTCGGGTGAGTGCTGCACCTGGGGTCTCGGGATCGATGCCATCGAGGGCGTTGGAGAAGTGGTTGGAGTAGCTCTCTCGACGCATCTCCCCGTCGGTGATGATGTCGATGCCCGTGGCTTCCATGTCCCGGATCGCCAACATGGTGGCGTCGTCGCCGGCTTCGGTGAGGTGCTCGGGGGCCGGGCGCCAGATCTCGTAGGCCCGGATGCGCGGCGGCGCACGGTGAGCGAGGGCGTCCCGGTCGATCAGCCAGTCGGGCTGCGGGTGGCTCCCGATGACGGTGGTCGGTATGAGAGGAAGCTCGCCTTTCGACATGGCCGCAGGCTAGCGGTGGCCCTTCCCGGCGGTCGGCGGTGGTGGAGGCGGTCCGAAGTGGCAGGATCTGTCGGTGGCTGAACGGGTGAAGCTCAGAGTCGGGTCCGTAGCCCGCGCGGTCTTGATCACCGGCCAGGCCTATCAAGATCCCAAAGACGCGCTGAACGAGTTCATCTCGAATGCCGCAGACGAGTATCTCGAGTCGGGTGAGCGAGGCCGCATTCGGGTCGTCCTGCGACGTCGCGGCCGCTATCCGACGATCGCTGTCGACGACGACGGGCACGGCATGACGCCAGATCGGTTGCGCGAAGTTGCGCGCAACCTGTTCAAGTCGGTGAAGGCGGGCGACGATCGCACGCTCGGGGAGAAGGCGATCGGACTGCTGGCGTTCCAACAGCTCGGCGCCAAGATGGACGTCGTGTCTCGCGCCGAGGGCTCGACAGAGACCTGGTGCCTGAGCCTTGAGCGAGGTGCAGCCAGCGCCGACCTCGACCTGGAGCGCCGGCGAACACGGGACCGCAGCGGGACCACCATCTATCTCCGTGACCTCGACAAAGAGGTCTTGCGCATGCTCACCCAGCGCAAGATCGTCGACTACGTGAGGAGTCGTCGTGGCGCCGCGCTCGAGCAGGACCTCTACGAAGTGGAAGTCGCAGAGGGTCAGACGGCGATCATCGTCACACCCGAAACGCCGGACGGAGTCCTTGTACCACTTCCGACGCACACCACCCTGTGGGGGCCGATCGAGTTCCAGCTCTTCGTCGCCCCACCGGATGAGAAGGCCAGGGCCGTCGCCGTCGTCGGCCGCGCTGCGACCACGGTGCTCGACGACGTCACCGAGCTCGAGGAGTTCGCTGAGCCACCGTGGAACAGTGGCCAGGTGAGCGGACGGGTGACGTTCGAGGCCCTGCAACAATCCGCCGGCCGACGGGCGGTACTCCGCGATGACGACGCTTTCCCGATCTTTGTCGAGACGGTCAGGTCGATCACTCCGACAGTGAGCGCACTGGTCCAACGAATTGCCGCTGAGGTCGACGTCGACACATCGGAGAGGATGTCCCAGGAGATCCGCCGCGTCTTTGCGACCGTTCTCAAGGAGCTCGATGACCTCGACAACCCAATGCGCTCTGCCATCGAGGTGAATCAGGCGGAGCCCGCCAACGACGATCTTCTTCCGTCGAAGAAGCGGGCGAGCCCGCCGGACTTGAGCGAGCTGAGATCCCGAAGCCGAGGACCATCGGGAAACGGGCAGACCGGGACGCCTGACAGCGTGCGCACCCGCCAGAGCCGGTTGCCGACGATCGCAGCCGATCCCTTCCCGGCGAGTCCCCGAAGCCGATACGACGCCGAGGACCAGGTGGTGTTGTACAACGATCGACACCCCGACTACCTCATGGTCAAGGGGGATGAGACGCACCTTCTCGACTACTTCGCGACCCTGGTTGCGAAGGAGTACGTGGTGTACAACAACCCGCGGGCGCGTCCTGAAGAGCTGGCCGAGGAGATGGTGCGCATGGTGGTGAGGGTGCGCAAACACCTGTCGACGCGGCGAACGAAGCGGCGCCGCTGATGGTGCGGCTCAGCTGCCGCACAACTCACCCAATCAGCCACTCGAGAACAGCTTGACGAGTGAGTCAGGGAGGGCGTTCCATGGGATCTCGCCACCCTCGGCGGCCACGACCACATCGGGTTCGACGCGCAGCCGCGCGGCGAACGCTTCGACCGTTTCGCCTGCTCGTCCTCTGGTAGCGGCGACCGCTGCAGCGACGTCGGCGTTGGGGACACCGGCCTGTCGCAGCCGCTCGGCGTAGCGGGCACGGAGGCGGTCGTGATCGGGCACGAAGTCGTTGGCGTGATCTTGTGTGGGTTCGGCAGCCGACATCAGACAGCCACCTCCACCCCTGCCGAGCGAAGCCGGTTCCTGACCCGCTTCACGATCTGGCGCACGTTGTCGGAGGTCAGACCGAACATCTCCCCCACCGTATTGGCGGGAGAGGGATCGCTCTGTTTCTGGAGGCGGAACTGGATGAAGACCTCACGATTCCGCGCCGAAACCCCCTCGAGCGCCCGCGCCAACTCCGCCACGCGGCGGTCCTTCGAAGCGAGATCACTGAAGACTCCGCTCCAGTCGGGCTCGGTTGTCGTCACCCTGACTGGACTGGACACTTCAGGATCCTCCTCGACAGCGAGGTCTGCAGGATCGATCGGGTAGGGGCCGAAGATCTCGGCGAAAACCACGGCACGGACGCGACCGCGGGCCCATGTCCACGGCAGAGCGCCGCCGTCGGGCTTCCACGCCGACGCGACATCCGCAAGGACGAACGCCGAGTCCATCACGAGGTCGTTGAGCTCCTCGGACGTCAGGCTCCGGTTGTGGTCCCGTGCAACCCGCCGCACCTGCGCCGCGAGCTCGGTGCCGAACTCCTCGACCAGGGCGAACACCATCGCTCGGTCGCCGGCGGCGAGCGCCGCCATGATCTCCTCGAGTCGCATTGTGCGCTCGGGTGTCATCACTGGTTCCTTTCTTTCGAGTCCCCGCCTGTCGGGGAAGGAGACCAGTGTGCTCAGAGGGTGGGACAGCGAAACTCGGAGGCCGCACAGGCCAACGGGCCTACCCGATCGCGACGGCGCCGAGGACCAGGCCGGCAACGCCGATCATCGACGCGATGTTTGCGGCGATCATCTTCGGAACGAGCGCGTCGACTCGTACTCGCAGCTCGTGGACCTCGTTCCGAAGCTGCTGGATCTCGCTCCGCAACTCCGCTTTAGCGAACTCGATGTCGGCCTGCGTTGCAACGATGTCCGTGCGGGTCGCGAGGTCGCTCCAGCCCGCAGGTGGCAGTAGTTCCATCAGCACCTCACTCGGTCGATCCCCGAGTGCCCCGAGCAGGGCATCGTGGAGTAGGCGTCGGTCGGCGTCGTTGATCATCTTCTCTCGTCACGTCATCTGAAGTGTGAGGGAAGTGGACTCAGCGTATCCGGACGGGTGCGCGGCAGCTGTCTCGCAGGTCCGCTGTCACGGCAGGGGAAGACTGGGACACCGAAGGCGACCACTGGAACCGCCGCCAAAGGCCATGGGCGCTGGGCGATGCCTGTCGCCGCGGAGATGGAGACGGCGACGGGCTGTGATGCGGAGTCCTCTACGCCACTGAGCGAAAGAGCTCCCATGCGCCCTCGACACCCTTCAGCGCGTGCTCGCCCCTGCTGGCGAACCTGAGCTCCGAACCGATAGTGAGATCGGCGACGGTGCGCGACACGAGGACTTCGCCCGGCGCGGCAGCACTTTCGACCCGACTGGCAATGTGCACCGCCAGGCCGCTGACGTCGCCATCGGGTCGAAGCTCCACCTCGCCACCGTGCAGTCCCGCTCGGAGCTCGATCCCGAGCTCCCTGCAGTCGCTGATGATGTCGTGCGCGCTTCGCACGGCCTTTCCGGGCCCGTCGAATGTCGCGAGCACTCCATCGCCGGTCGACTTCACCAGGCGACCGCCGTGCCGGTCGACGATGGCGCCGCAGCGCGCGTCGTGCTGCTCAAGCACCCGTCGCCACTGCGCATCTCCCATCCGGGTAGCCGCTTCAGTCGAGGACACGATGTCGGTGAACAGGACAGTTGCAAGTGCACGCTCGACAGGGTCCGGCCGGCTGGCGCCGGCCCAGAACTCCTCGACGAGCTGCATGTAGCGCTCGTTCACGTCCGGGTCGATGTGGCAGTAGTGATAGCCCGGGAACTCCTCGTACCTCCCTTGCGGGATCTGCTCCGCCATCCACCGATTGGACGGGGCCGGACCCACCGGGTCGAGACTCGCCGCCATGATCAAGGCCGGGCAGCTCACAAGCGGGAGTGCGTCGCAGACGTCGATGCCGGCGAGCATCCGGAACATCTGGACAGCGTCGGACGGACTCGCAGAGTTGCGCCAGCGGCGGCCCACCATCTTTCGCGCTTCGGGTGTGTCCAGCTCCGGTCCGGAGAACACCTGGAAGCCTCGGCCCTCAGAGAACCCCTCCTCGATCTCTGCGAGGAGCAACCGGCACGTCTCCTCGGCGAGGTCGCTTCCTGGGACATCGGCCCGGGCGCGCCACGTCGGTGCAGTTCCGTAGAGGATCAACGAGTCGACCCGCTCCGGATAGGTCGCCGCCATGAGAACGGCCATGGGGCCGCCCTCGCTCAGGCCGAGGATGGTCGCCGACTCCATCCCGCACGCGTCCATGACCGCGCGGGCGTCCTCCATCCGCACCTCAAGTGGGGCGATCCCGACGTTACGGTCTGACAGCCCGGTGCCCCGCTTGTCGAAGATGGCGACGCGACCCGACCGACCGAATCGTGCAGTGGACTCGGCAAAACTCGGCTGGTCCCAGTTGATCTCGAGATGGCTGAATGCTCCCGGGATGATCACCAGGTTCCGGTCGCCTTCACCCCAGGTCTGATACGCGATGTGCACATCACCCGAGCGCGCGTACCGGACCTCGGGCACTCCCCCACTCATGGCGTCACCGTAGTTCTTGGTGCCTGGCACCTAACGTTACGAATCGTCACACGAAGTGCCAGGCACCTATAGCGTCGGGTCATGA
>CAZVUM010000093.1:0-15892 GCA_964629575.1 uncultured Acidimicrobiales bacterium
TGCGGACTGCCACAACCCTCACATGAGCTTCAAGAAGCTCGCGGAAGACCTCTAGCCTCTCTTCACTGTCGAGCTCTCAGCGACGCCGTGCTTGCTGAGCTACCCGACCCACCAAGACAGCTGCCCTGAGGGATGGCCAAGAAGTCGTCGATCGGGGCGGCTGTCCTGCGTAGTGCATGAGCCTCGCCGAGGCAGCTTGACTGGGGCGCGGTGACCTGCGGGCGCGAGCCACCTGGTCTGCGCACTGTTCGCCACTGCTGTACGCACTAGCAGCCGTGGTGCGGCCCAGCTGACCTGACGATGATGTTGGCGTTCAGGTTCGGGATACTCCCCATGAAACAAAATGCGGAGAACGGCTCACGAAGAGCAGCCAAAGGCTGTAGGAGCCAGGGATTGGCTCTCGTTCTGGCTCCTCTCGCCGTGATTCTGTGTTCGGCCTGCCAGGTGCTTCCTGGGCAGGGCATTGAGGCGGGGCGGGTGGCTGCGTCTGCGGGCGCGATCCAACCCCTGCAGCCCGGTGCCGTCGATGGGGACGGGGAGGGCTCTGCGCCAGGCCCCGCAGTCGAAGAGGTCGGGGAGGCAGACGACGGCCTCTTCCATGGCTTGCTGTCGGCTCGTTACCGCTACCGTCGCACCAGCGCCGAGACCGACTCGGACGCCTACCTGCTCATGTCCCTGGACATCGGTGACAAGAGCATCGACCCCTACTCGGGTTTCATCCAGGGCCGTGTGAGCCAGGACTTCGACGGCGATACCGCCAGCACCGACACGACCTTCCACAGTCTGGACGATCAATTCGACCACCGGCTGCATGGCCGGCTCTACCGGGCCTATGTCGACATCAACAACATCGACGGCCTGGAGCGCCTGCGCTTCGGTCGGCAAGCCCTGCTCGAGGCCCCTGAGTACGTGGCCTTCGACGGCGTGCACCTGGTCACCGAAGAGGTCGCCGACTTGCCCCTGCAGCTGGGCGTCTACGGCGGCCAGCCCGACCACACCTTCGAGACATCGCCCTCGGGTGACAATGTGGCCGGGCTCCACGCCACCGCCCGCCCCTGGCAAGGCGGCCGCGTGCGCTTCGACTGGATGCACGTCGAGGACGACGATCGCTTCGGCGTGAACAACAACGACCTCTACGGGCTGGGCGTCTGGCAGAACATCGACGAGCACCTGCTGGTCAAGGGCAACTACAGCCGCATCGACTCAGGGAGCCGGGATGCCAGCGTGGCCGCGCACTTCGTGGACCCGGAAGCCGCCCTCACGGTTCAGGTCAGCCTCCGCCAGCAGCTGTCCACCCAGAAAGACCTGGTTCAGGAGTTCGACCCGTTCTTCGCCACCTTGCAGGAGTATCACCCCTACAAGCAGTCTCGGTTGACCTTCTGGAAGGGCCTGGGCGACGATTTCGACCTGGACGGCGGTGTGGACGTGAGGCGTCTCGATGAGAAATCGGACATCGGCCCCTTCAACCGTGAGTTCGATCGCTTCTTCCTCACCGGCACGATGCACGAGGTGCTGGACGAGGACACGTCTGTGGGCCTGACCGGTGAGGTCTGGAGTAGTGGTGGCAGTGACACCCAGACCTGGGGCCTTGATGTGACCCACCAGCTCTCTGAATCCAAGCGGCTGTCGCTGGGCTCGTACTACGCGCTCTACAAGAACCAGTTCTTGCTGGCCGAGGAGCGCGAGCACGTGCGGACCTACTACGCTCGTTGGCGTTACCGCCTGAGCAAGAGCACGTCGATCAGCGCGGAGTATGAATTCGAGAAGGCCGACCTGGACACGTTCCAGGTCTTCATGGCGAGGGTGTCATGGCGATTCTGAAGATAGTCACAATGAGTAGCCTCTCGCAGCGCGTGGCTGTTGCTGGCGTTCTCCTGCTCGGAGTTACGGGCTGTGTGCTCTTCGGGTTGATGGATGACACCCTCGCATTCAGCCACCTGACTCACAGCACCACGGGCATGGAGTGCACGGACTGTCACGAGTTCGGCAGCTCGTCTGCCATGCCGGCGCCCATCACCCTTGAGCTGTGTGAGTTCTGCCACGAAGACCTGGATACCGAACGACCCGCCGACCGGGCGGTGAAGTTCCTGTTCGTGAACGGTGTCTTCCAGGGTTCGGGCAACGATCGCTACGACGACGAGGTGCTGTTCAGCCACGACGACCACGGTGACTACGGCCTCTCTTGCGCCGACTGCCACGAGGGCATCGAGGATGTCGATCGCATCGGAGCAGATCAGGCGATCGCCATGGCCGATTGCGTGTCTTGCCACGAGGACTCACAGGTCGTTGCGAACGACTGCTCGAGCTGCCACGAAGAGATCGACCAGGGCTTCGCGCCGGCTGGACACGAGCGCAACTGGACCAGGGCCCATGGGCTGTTCTCCCACGGTGACTCGGACGACACCGCCAGCCAGTGCTCGCTCTGCCATACCGAGTCGAGCTGCAAGGCCTGCCACTTCGAGATGGCACCGGCGAGCCACAACAATACCTGGCGCCTCCGCACCCACGGCATCGGCGCCTCTCTCGATCGCACGGGCTGCGCCGTGTGTCACGAGCCAGCCTCCTGCGAGAGCTGCCATCTGGACACGCGGCCGAGGAGCCACCGTGCCAGCTTCGGCGGGACCAAGAACACCCACTGTGTGAGCTGCCACGAGCCCCTGGCAGCATCGAGCTGCTCGGTCTGCCACAAGGGCACTCCCAGCCACCTGGCCGCTACGGCGCAACCGCCCGGACACGACCCGATGTCTGACTGCTTGCAGTGCCACGGCATCACAGCCCCGCTGCCCCACGTGGATAACGGCGGCAACTGCAACCTGTGTCACCAACCCTGATGAAGACGAAAGGCAACACCAGCGACAGCGCAAACGGCCGGAGGCCGGCGCGAGACTTGAACACATCGCAGGGTCGAGGCGACCTGCCCCGTTACTCCGATTTCACGACGACACGCCCAACAGGCGTACAGGAGGAAACAAACCATGACCAGGCATGAACGGAAACTTCACCGCACTCTCCTCAGCATGCTGATGCTGCCCCTGGCGGTCGTTCCTCTTGCATTGCTGACCTCCTGCGGAGGAGGCAGCAGCGGCGGTGGCGCGTTCAACCTCGTCACCGTTTCGGTCGTCAACCACTACGGCGCCGGCATCGTCGGTGCGACGGTCTACCTGGTGCCAGCCACCGATGTGGACCAGACCCCCTTCGACGCCCAGGACGTCCTCGACGGTGTGTCCGAAGCCTATGACGAGCCCCTCGAGGATGCCATTCGCCTGAACGGCGCTGGCTACCTGCAGGCGGTCACGGGTGCCAACGGCAAGGCGCTCATCACTGGCCTGGTTGAGGGCAAGTACTTCTTCTTCGCCATGCCAGCCGCGACGGACACCGAGCACCTGCCCGGTGGTTCGCTCAGCCGAGTGTCACAAGACTGGACCGAGTTCCGTGGCACCACTGTCGAAGTGACGCTCACCGGTAGCCCGTCCGCGACCGCTGACTACGTCGGCACCAGCACCTGCCTGGTCTGCCACGCCAGCTACGCCAGCGAAGCCAAGCACGCTCACAAGCTCGGTTTCGCCGTTCCTGGCCAGCTCGCCGCGCTGCAGGACATCAGCCGCTACCCCGAGTACACCGACAACTGGGACGCGTTTACGCCCGCCGCGAACTACATGGGCGGCACCGAGGTCTGGTACTCCGATTTCGACCCGACCCGGGGCTTCGACAAGTTCAAGACCTCCATGACCGACCCCACGGGGCTCGGCGAGACGGTCTACGTCAAGGCCTACCTCTGGCAGGACACGACTGATAACAACAAGTACAAGCTGACGCTTGAGAACATCATCAACCCGTTCCCTGCTGACGCCATGTCACCTTGGACGGTCGAGGTCAAGCTCACCTACGGCGGCGCGGTCTACAAGCAGCGCAACCTGGTGGCGATCACTGGCCGCAAGGGGCTCTACCCCCTCCTGCAATACCAGACCGATGGCGACGACAGCCGTTATGACCGTACGCGCAAGGTCTTCCGTGACTATCACCTCGACTGGTACTGGGACAAGACGAACCAGTTGCTTCAGTTGCCGGCCAACACCAAGAACTTTGACGGCAACTGCACGGGCTGTCACGCAACGGGATTCGAGCGCTACCAGGATCCAGGCACTCTCGAGTACCTGACCCACGCGGTGGACGACGCCGCCGGCGCCTTCGACATCGACGGCGACGGCAGCTTGGACGAGATCAACGTGGGCTGCGAGGTCTGCCACGGGCCCGGTTCTGATCACCAGATCTGGGCCGCCGACCCTGTGAACGCAGGCATGCAGGCTCGCTACATCGTTGAACCTGAGCTGCTCAGCGCCTCTCGCGAATCGCTGATCTGCGGTCGTTGCCACGACCGCGTCTCGGGCCAGGGCCCGGTGATCAACGACGAGCCCCTGAACGCTGCGGGTCTGATGCCCTTGCCGGGCATCGGTCGCGAAGCCTACCTGGCGTCCTACGTGACCAGGAACGGTCCCAAGACCTCCAGCATGTGGGGTGATGAAATCCACAGCAAGAGCCACCACCAGCAGTACTCTGATCTGATAAAGTCGCCGATGCACCGCAATGACCGCATCCTGACGACCTGCACGAACTGTCATGAGATTCATGGCAACGCCCCCTTCGAGCATCACCTGAAATCTGATCCGAACGATCCGGAGAGCATGCTCTGCGCGAGCTGCCACGCCATGGATCTCTCGGCTCACATGATCAAAGAGACCGGTGCGACCCATGCTGGCAACCAGACCAGCTGCACGGATTGCCACATGACCAAGGCGGCCAAGACGGGCGCAGGCGGTTATGAGGCCCTGCTGGGAGCACCCACTGGAACGGCCAGTGATCCGTCGATCACCTACTTCACGAACGACATCACCAGCCACTTGTTCCTGTCCATTCCGAAGAAGGACCACGTGAATGTCGCAGGGGTCGTCCCTGGTTCGGCCATGCCGATTCCGTACACGAACGCCTGTGGCACAGGCTGCCACACGGTCTCTGGGTTGCAGTTCCAGAGCCCGCTGGTCTTCGACGATCAGTGCAGCAACCTGATGAAGATCCTCGCTTACGAGCCGGACGGCTTCGGTTCCACACCAGAGCAGGATCTCTACGAAGAGCTCGTGACCCTCGCTTGCCGGGACAACGTGAACCTGGAAGGCAGGGCCCAGGAGATGATGCTGGGCCAGGGTGACCCGAACCAGAAGATCGCCATGTTGCGCGCTCTGAACGATCTGGATTCGCCGTCGCTGTACTGGCTCTACCAGAACACCGTGACCTGGGACGATGACGGTAGCGGAACCTCCGTCGCCGCTCGGGCCATCGGCCTGCTCGACGCCAGTGACCACGCCGGTCGTTGGATTCTCGAGGATCTGGTCGTGGGCGCCATCGAGGTGCAAGGTGACGGGCTGCGGAGCCTGGCCGCCGTGCACTGGGCCTCCACGGGCGCAACCGTTGATCTGCAACGGCTTGCCTCGGTGCTCTCTGGTGAGAGTGACGCGGCCCTCTTGAGTGCGGTGGCGACAGCGTTGGACAACAACGCTGAGGCAACCGCCGACATCAAGGGAGCCATCGCAGAGCAGATGGCCACCACGCGGTTCCAGGGTGCGGGGCAAGCAGGAGACTGAGCTTCCCAGAACTCTTGATTGGCTCGGACTTCCGCCGTGAGGCGTGAGTCCGGGCCAGCGCAGGGGACAGATCATCGCCGCTCCGCCGCCCCCGCTGTTCAACATGACCAGTCAGGGGAGACGGAGCGGCGACTGCGTTGAAGGCGGGCAACCGCAGCCCGGACGCTGGTGATCGAGCTGTAAACGTAGCAATGATGGTCTTCATGGTGATTCAGACATGACGCAGCCCAGCAGCTACACACGGACCTCTGAACCCCGCTCGCCGAGGGGCGTCCTCGCCCTGGTCACGGCGCTGCTGCTGCTGACGATGACGGCGCCGGTCGTCCTCGCCCAGGAGGACAGTGACTGCCTGGACTGTCACGGCGACCCGGACCTGTTCTACGAAGACGGTGTCCCCCTGCGTGGGTTCATCGACCCGGCGGACCTGTCGACATCGGTACACGCGATCGTGGGCTGCATTGACTGCCACATGAGTCTGGAGGGGGTTGAGCTGCCCCACGACTTCGAGGTGGAGGCTGTGGCTTGCGGTGAATGCCACGACGACGAGGTCGAGCACTACGCCACGAGCGTGCACGGCCAGGCCCTGGCCGCCGGTGACGAGATGGCGCCGAGCTGTGCCGATTGCCATGGCTCGCACCATGTGCTGCCGGCCTCAGACGCCCTGTCGCCCACGGCGATTCTGAACATCCCCAGCACCTGCGGTGCCTGCCACCACGAAGGTGAACCGATCTCTCGGACCCACGGCATCTCGCAGGAGGACATCCTCGAGAACTACTCGCTGGCCATGCACGGCGCGGGGCTGCTGGACAAAGGGCTGGCGGTCACGGCGGTCTGCACCTCGTGCCATTCGTCCCACGACATCCTGCCCCACACGGACCCAGGCTCGACGATCCACAAGGACAACGTGGCGGCGACCTGCACCGCCTGCCACAGCCAGATCGAACGGGTGCACAGCGATGTCATCGCCACACGCCTGTGGGAGGAGCAGCCGGAGGTCATCCCGGTCTGCGTCGACTGCCACGCTCCCCACGAGGTGCGTCAGGCGTACTATCCGGCGGGCATGGCGAATCGCGACTGCATGGCCTGTCACGCGGCCCGTGATCTGACCATGGAGCGCGAGGGCGAGACGATCTCGCTCTTTGTCGGCGAGGGCGACTACAGCGCTTCGGCACATTCGGGGACGGCCTGCGCCCAGTGTCATACCGACGTGACCGCATCCATGGACCGGCCCTGCGCCACCAGCAACGGCAAGGTCGACTGCGCGGTCTGTCACGCCGGACCGGTCGAGCTGTACCAGGCTGGAACCCACGGACAGCTTCACGCCCAGGGTGATCTCGACGCCCCCGACTGCGTCGCCTGCCACAGCAAGCACGCGGTGTTGAAGAGCAGCATCCCCGCCTCGCCGACCTTTCCGAGCAACGTGCCCAATCTCTGTGGCGAGTGCCACGCTGAGGGTGGCTCGGTCAGCGCGCGCAGTGGCGGCAGCCATGGTGGAAGTGACGGCAACGGCAGCGGCGTGGACGCCGTGGCCCAGTATCGCGACTCGATCCATGGCAAGGGGCTGACGGACAGCGGCCTGCTGGTCACGGCCACCTGCGCGTCGTGTCACGGAGCCCACGAAGTGCTTCCGTCTGACGACCCGGGCTCTCGGGTCTCGAGCGACCACGTAGCCGACACCTGCGGCGAGTGTCACTTCGGTATCGAGGAGACCTTCCGGCTCTCAGTGCACTGGCCAGGTGAGGACGATGCTGAGAGGGCAGAGGGCGAACAACTGCCCACCTGCAAGGACTGTCACACCGCCCACTCGATCTCACGCACGGACATCGGTGACTTCCGCAGCGAGATCATGGATCAGTGCGGCAAGTGTCACGGCGAGCAGGCGGACTCCTTCTACGACACCTTCCACGGCAAGGTGTCACGGCTGGGCGACCTGGGTGCGGCGAAGTGCCACGATTGCCACGGCACCCATGGCATCCTGCCTGCCGACCACACCGCATCGATGCTCTCGGACGACAACATCGTCGCCACCTGCGGCAATTGCCACGAGGGCTCCCACCGGCAGTTCACAGGCTACCTGGCTCACGCCACCCACAACGATAGAGAACAGTGGCCTTGGCTGTTCTGGACCTTCTGGGCCATGACCTCCCTGTTGGTCGGCACCATGACGGTGGCTCTGCTGCACACGCTGCTGTTCTGGGTGCGGCTGATGGCCGACCGCAAGGAATGGAAGGCACACCAGAAGGCCATCCGTGAGGGCCGCGGCGACCTGCGCCTGTACCGCCGCTTCGATCGCTACACGCGCACGCTGCACATGCTCATGGTGGTCAGCTTCCTGACCCTGGCGCTGACAGGCATGATGCTGAAGTTCTCCGACTCGGCCTGGGCGACCACGCTCTCTGGCCTGATGGGAGGCTTTGAGACGACGGGCACGCTCCATCGCATCGCCGCCCTCTGGCTCGTGGCCGTGTTCCTCTGGCACGTGCGCTTGGCGCTGATCGCGAAGCGCACCAAGAAGCAGACCTGGTGGCAGCTGATCACCGCGCCCAACTCGATCCTGTTCAACAAGCGCGACCTGGGCGAGGTGAAGGCCACCCTGGCCTGGTTCGTGGGCCGGGGCAAGCGCCCTCGGTATGAGCGCTACACCTACTGGGAGAAGTTCGACTACTTCGCCGTGTTCTGGGGCGTGGCGGTCATCGGTCTGACGGGTTTTTCGCTCTGGTTCCCCGAGATGGCCACGTTGGTCCTGCCGGGTTGGGCGCTCAACGTTGCCACCATCGTCCACGGCGACGAGGCCTTGCTGGCTGTGGCGTTCATCTTCACGGTGCACTTCTTCAACGCCAACCTGCGGCCCGACAAGTTCCCCATGGACCCGACCATGTTCACGGGCCGCATGACGGTCTCCGAGCTCAAGTACGAGCGTCCGGAGGAGTACGAGCGGCTCGTCGCCTCTGGCGAGCTCGAGAACCAGATTGTCGACCCCTTGCCCGCCGCCGCAGAGCGCAGCCTCAAGGCATTCGGTGGCGTTGCGCTCCTTGTCGGGCTGACCCTCATCGCCCTGATTGTCTATGCACTGCTCTTCGATTGATCTGCACGACTACGCCCCGCGGATGACGTCGGCGATCCGGAGATTCCTCCGGCGCCGGGTGTGCGGAGCACCACTTGGCCGACCCACCAGCCCAAGGGGAGCGCCACTGTAGGGAGACTGGATTCCATGCTGATGATCTGTCGGCCCGACCTCCAGAAGCAGGACTTCCATCGTCTGGAAGAGCACATCGCGGCCCTGGACGAATCGGCGCGCTGGACGCGCCGGGCCGGTCGCTTGGTGTTGCAGGTACGTGGTCGTGATCCCGAGACGCCAGCGCTGAAGGCGCTGGCCGATGACCCGGCGATCGAGTGGGTGCTGTCCGATCCGTCACCGGAAGAGACCGCGCGCCTCTTCTCTCGCCGTGACCTGCTGGACGTGGCCCTGGCCACCACCGGGCTGCTGACCGCGGGCTGCCTGGCCGGCCCGATCGGCCTGTACCTGAACGCGCCGCCAGCCTACCGGGGCCTGCATGGAGACGTGCTGGTGGCGCGGATCGATGCCCTGCCCGTGGGCGGCGCCGTCTCCCGTATCGTCGACGGTGACGACGTCATCGTCATCCGGCGCAACGCAGACTCTTTCGTGGCGCTCTCGGCCACCTGCACCCACTCTGAGGCCTGCGTGGTCGAGTGGGATGGGGCCCGCCGGCAGCTGTTGTGCCCGTGCCATCGCGGGGTGTTCGACGTGTTCGGCAACGTGGTCAGCGGTCCGCCGCCCCGGCCGCTGACCACGTTCGAGACGGTGATCCGCGAGGGCAACGTCTACATGAGGAGGAAACGCTGATGAGTCCCAAGCGCCCCCTCGGCAAGGCCCGCGGTGAGATCCTCGGCACCCGTTCGCGCGTGCGGCGCTTGCTCAACGAGCTCGGACGGGTGGTGATCACCCCGCGCTACAAGGGGATCCGCTGGAGCTCGGCGGTGATCCTGCTGCTTTTGTTCGTGCAGCTCTTCACCGGGGTTCTGCTGAGCCTCTACTACCGGCCTGAGCCCGCGGCGGCCCACGAGTCCATGCGCTTCCTGGTCAGCTCGGTCCCGTCGGGCTGGCTGGTGCGCGGCATGCACCACTGGGCTGGCGACTTGCTGCTGGTGGCCGTCGCGCTGCACATGACCCGGGTGTTCATGCGCCGCGCCTACGCCAATCCGCGAGAGTTCCAGTGGCTGGTGGGCGTGGGCCTGCTGCTGATCGTGTTGGCCATGCGCTTCACCGGCAGTCTGCTCCCATGGGATGGGGAGGGTTACGCCGGCGCCCTGCTGGGCCTCAAGCTGGTCGAGTCCGTGCCCCTGCTCGGGGGGCTGCTGGCGGTCTGGTTGCGCGCCGGCGACGTCGTCGGCCCTGACACACTGAATCGCTTCTTCACGACCCACGCGCTGCTGTTGCCGTGGCTCGTTCTGGCGTTGTTCGGTTTGCACGCAGTCCTGGTCTCACGACATGGCCTGTCGGAGGACGAACCATGATCGTCTTGCTGAGCCCCACGGCTGACGCGGCCACCATCGAAGCCGCGCTCGACAAGGCTGCCCAACTGGGCCTGCACATGATCGCCCTGGACGACAAGGCGGGGCGGGGCTTCGAGGCCGTGGGCCCAGGGCGTGGCCGCGCCCTCGAGCTGCGCGGCGTACCCGGAGTGGCTGAGATCCTCACGCGCCGTGTGGCCATCAGCGGCGGTGAGCCCTTGTGGCCCCACGGCGCCCTGCGTATCGGCTGGATGACCATGGTCGTCCTGGCGCTGTTGGTCCTGTTGGCCGCCTGGTTTCCTCCGAGCCTGGGAGACCCGGCCAGTGGCGGTGAGACCATCCTGCCCGTCGCCGAATGGTACCTGCGCCTGCCCGAGTTGGCCCTGGAGATGGCTCCCAGCGCCACGCCCATCCTGATGCCGTTGTTCTGGGTCGTCTTGTTGTTCTGGCCCTTCATCGATCGCTTCGACCCTCGTTCGAGGGGCGGTCGTGTGGCCCATGGCGTGTTTCGGCTGGCCGCTCTGGCGTTCCTGTTGCAGATTGCCTGGTTGGCCGTCGTGGGGGTGACACCATGATGCTCACGAGCACTCTGCTGGCCAGCGCGCTGCTGATGACGGCACAGTCGCCCGCCGAGGGCAGCTCGTGCACGACGGCCTGTCACGGCGCCGAACGCATGGCGTTGGGGGCCAGCGTCCATGGCCTGGCCCTGGCCTGCATCGACTGCCACGGTGGCGACCCCACGGCTCAGCGGGACAAGGACGCCTCGCACTCGATCGAGGCCGGCTATCGCGGCGCCATCACCCGCCACGACGTGCCTGAGTTGTGTGGCACGTGTCACGCGGATCCCAAGCGCATGTTCTCCTACGATCTGCCGACCGATCAGCTCGCGGTCTATCGTAGCTCCGTCCACGGACAACAGCTGTACGACCGGGGCGACGACGCGGTGGCGATCTGCACGGACTGCCACGACACGCACCGCATCCTGGCCACGGCTGACCCGCTGGCGCCGACGGCTCGGGCAAACCAACCGGAGACCTGCGGGCGCTGTCACGGCGATGGCGAGCTGATGGGGGCCTACGGCCTGTCCCACAGCGTGGTCGAGCAGTTCCGCGAGAGCGTTCATGGTCAGGCCCTGTTGGACCAGGAGCTCCGGGGAGCGCCGACCTGCAGCGACTGCCACGGCGCACACGGCAGTACGCCACCCGGTCGGGATTCCATCGCCCAGATCTGTAGTCATTGCCACCCCAGCACGGGTGAAGCCTTCGCTCGAGGGCCCCACGCCGACCCGCAGCGGATGTCGTGCGAGGCCTGTCATGAGGGGGACTTGCCGGGTGGTGCTGCCGACGGGCGCGCGGCCTGCGCAGCCTGCCACGGCGCCCACGGGATCGCCGTCCCGGACGACGGGCTCTACCTGGGCGTAGGCGCGGGGTCTTGCACCCACTGCCATCCCACTGAGGCCGAGCCCCAGACCATGGCGACCTTCCTCATCGAGGGCAAGCAGCGCCTGCTGGCGAGCCACGACCAGGCCCTTGCCAATCTGGCTGACGCCCGCCGCTCGGGGCTCTATCTCGAGGACGAGGCCCGTCGCTCCCGGGCGACGCTCCGAACCCTCGTGTCCCTCGGCCCCCTGGCCCACGCCCTGGACCTCTCGGCCATCGGCGAGCACCTGGCAGACGGCATCGAACGGAACGAACTGACCCGCGAGGCCCTGGAGCACAAGCGCACGATCTTGCGTGATCGCCGCCTGCTGGGCAGCGCCCTGGCGGCTGTCTTGCTGATGATGGCGGGCTTGCTGGGGGCGCGACTCTCGGCGGTGAGACGACTGTCGTGAAGCTGCCAGGCCGCCATCGCTGGGGTCGCTGGTTGGTCACCCTCGCGATCGCCGTGGCGGTACTCGTCTCGGTCGGCGGTGGCACGACCTTCGTCGCGCTGGAGGTCACCACCGACCCGACCTTCTGCACCAGCTGTCACATCATGGAGCCCTACTACGAGTCATGGGCATCCTCCAGCCACAAGGATGTGAGCTGCGTCGAATGCCATTACGAGCCGGGCCTGCTCGAGACCTTCGAGGGCAAGTTCAAGGCGCTCAGTCAGCTGGCCAAGTATGTGACCGCCACCGAAGGCAGCAAGCCCTGGGCCGAGGTGAGCGACCAGTCTTGCATGCGCAGCGGCTGTCACTCGGCGCGCTTGCTTGAGGGCACGATTCAGTTCGGTCGGATCCGCTTTGACCACCGGCATCACCTGGCCTCGCTCAGGCGTGGCAAGAAGCTGCGCTGCACGTCGTGCCACTCGCAGCTCGTGCAGGGTGAGCACCTCACGGTGACCGCTTCGAGCTGCTTCCTGTGCCACTTCAAGGACGGCAGGGAGAACGGCCACGGCGGCCCCATTGACGACTGCACCCTGTGTCACGGCGCCCCCGAAGAGGTCCTTGTTGAGGATGGCCTGCGGTTCGAGCACGGCGACTACCTGGCCCGGGGCGTCGAGTGCGCCGCCTGCCATGGTGACGTGACTCGAGGAGAGGGCAGGGTCCCCCGGGAGCGCTGCGGGTCGTGCCACAACCAGCAGGCGCACCTCGACCGCATCGGCGACGTCGACTTCATGCACGACAACCACGTCACCAATCACGCCATCTCGTGTCTCGAATGTCACACGGAGATCGAACACAGCCTGCCGCCCCGAGAGCAGCACTACAAAGGGGCCTGTACCGATTGCCATCAGACGCCCCACGGCGTGCCGTCCGCGACCTTCCGCGGTACGGGAGGCGAGGGCTTGGCGGATGACCCCTCGGTGATGTACCTGGCGCGGGTGACCTGCACGGGCTGCCACCGACCGCCGTTCCCGGGCGCGACGGTGCCCACGGGAGGCGCCACCTGGCAGGCCGACCCGGTGGCCTGCATCGACTGCCACGGACCGGCCTACGACGGCATGATGGAGAACTGGCAGGACGAGACGAAGGGCGCGGTCGACGGGCTCACAGGTGCGCTGGCGAAGCTCACGGAGTACATCGACGAGGCCATCGAGTACGAAGATCCTGACGCGGACACACCGCTCGCGCAGAGGCACCACGAGGAGGCAGCGGCAAGTCTCAGCCGGGTCTTGCTGGACGGCAGCCTGGGCGTGCACAACCTGCCCTACACGCGCTCATTGCTGCAGCGCGCCGAGGACGAAGCCAGGGAGGGTTTCGACGCCCTCGGCTCACCGCGGGCCATGCCGAAGGTCGAGGTCGGGCCGGTGTCGGCCAGCGCGACCGAGTGCACCACGCTGTGTCACGTGGGTATCGAGTCTCGCGAGTCGGCCTTCGATCACGGTCGCCACGTGAAGCGGGAGGGCATCGACTGCGCGGTGTGTCACGACGCCGAGCCCCACGGGACCCGCCACAAGCCGGCACCACGGCCGGCCCAGGCCACGTGCGTCTCGTGCCACCACGAGGCCAAACGGGACAGAACCTGCGCACACTGTCACGGTGACCAGGGCGCTCTGCGGGCGGCCGAGACCCTCGGCGAACCCAGCCCCATGTGGGATTTCGACTGCCTGACGTGCCATTCCGACCTGAAGTCCGGTCACTCAGCGAGCGCCATGCGGTCGGGGTGTGACTACTGCCACGAGGACGACGAGGAGAACTTCTCCGCCCTGCGCTACGGCCCTTGGATCGATGAGGCCGAGCGGCCGCTGACCGAGTGGCTGGAGGAGCTGGACAGCGTGTCGGGGGACGGCAAGGACCAGAGTGAGGTTCAAGAGGAGTTGCAGCGCTGGCTCGACGCTGGCGCGTACCACAACGGCGCCTGGGTGGCGGAGCGTGTTCAGGAGCTGAAGGACGCCCTCGTCACGGAAGCGGCGGACGGCTGAGGCCGGCGAGCGCGGGCGACTGCGGCGCCCGGATGCAAAGCCGCCCCCATCGGCCAGTGGGGCCAGACAGGGGCGGCGATGTGCGTGCAGTTCGGGGGGGGGAGGGGACTACTGCAGCACATCCACGGTGATGGGGTTCGAGGCAAAGCTGATGGGAGCCGTGAGCACGTAGGCAAAGGTGATCTCCAGGCCAATGGCAGCGGGACCAAGGGCGACGATCGTGTCGAGGGTCGCGGAGGCCCTGCCCTGGCCGTCGAGGCTGCCAAGGAAACCGTCGAACGCAGGGGTGTTCAGGTTGTTGACCACGAGGTCTGTCAGCACGTCGAAGTTGAGGGGCACGATCGTCCCCGAGGGCAGGGTCTGGCCTGGAGTCGCACCACTGAGTCCGGCCAGGATCACGTAGGTGCGTCCTGCGTTCTGCGGGCCGGCCAGCAGATCGAAGCGCACCTGTTCACCGGCGAGCGAGGCGGAGACCTGGGGCGCGTTGAGGTTGGCCCAGTCACTCTCCAGGGTGCTGGAGTGGGTGTAGAGCGTCTGAAAGGGGAAGGCTCCCATGTCGGCGACCGTGCCATCCGGGTCCAGCTGGTTTGGGTCGCCAGCGTCGATGCACGCTGAGGCGGGGAGCAGGTGATAGTCGCCTGCGACGGTGTCCACGAAGGACGGGTCCACATCGATGATGCCCGTGCCCAGGAACCCGCCAGTTACGTTGCTGTAGGTCACCGCGCCCACGCCCACGAGCTGGTCGCCGTCGTTGTCCCGCACGATGGAGTTGCGCACGGTCGCCGCGCCCCAGATTCCACCGGCGACATCGCTCGCGGAGAACAGCCGGTTGCCGACGATGGCGCAGTTGTTGAAGTCTGCCGTGCCGCCGACGAAGACACCGGCACCGATCGCGGCGAAGACTCCCGCAGAGGCGCTGTTGCCCGCGATCAGGGTGCGTTCGAACGTGGCGTTGGCCGTGGAGGCGACGTGAACGCCGCCGCCGTGCCCGCCGCCACCAAAGACCGTCCTGTTCTCAACGATGAGGCAGTCCGTGATCGAGGCGTTGCCGCCGGTGAGGTAGAGGCCGCCGCCGTGGGCGGAGGTGACCGTGTTGCGGGCCACGATGCAGTGGCTCATCTGCGGGGCGCCGTAGACGCCGCCGCCGTTGCTGAGCGATGCGCGGTTGTCATGGATGGCGCAGCGGTCGAGGATCGGGCTGCCGGTGACGCCGCCGCCGAACTTGCCCACGTTGTTGCGAATGATCACGTCGGCGATGGTGGGGGTGGACCCGGATGAGCAGGCGATGCCCCCGGCTCCGGCGCTGGCCACGCCGCCGGTGACGGTCACTCCAGACAGTCGCGCGGCGGGTCCCTCTCCCATGGCGAAGCGCACCACAGGGCCCACACCGTTGCCGTCGATGATCGTCAGCTGGGCGCCCTCGACGCCGATGACCTCGATGAGCTTGCCACCGAAGTCGATCTGTTCAAGGTAGGTGCCAGCCTCCAACAGGAGACGGTCGCCGGAGACGGCGGTGTCGATGGCAGCCTGAATGCCGCTGGCAGGAGTGACCGGGATGTCGGCGGCGGAGAGCGTTGAGCTGAGCACGAGAAGTGCGATGAGCTTGCGCATGGGCGGGACGTCCTTTCGGGAGGACTCGCGTCGAGGAGTCGGCGCGATGTCTGGAGGGAGAGTCAAGCCTCCGGTGGCTTGGCGGGTGCGATCTTCCTGACTGCGCTGTCTCTTGTCCCGTGACGTAACCGTCATGGCGAAGGCTGTCAGAATCGCCGGGGCTGAGACTGTCGCCCGCGCTTCAGGTCGGCCGCCTAGTCAGCGGTGTGAGCTGTGTCCGTGGCCAGCAGTCCGTCTTCGATCTCGAAGGTGCGATGCACCAGATC
>CAZVUM010000094.1:0-1117 GCA_964629575.1 uncultured Acidimicrobiales bacterium
ACCTCTCGGCCGGGACCGACGTCATGCGCTTCACTGCGTCCGGCAGCTCGAGCAGTCCGAGCTCCCGCACGTAGTGCCCGAGCACCCGCGGGTAGGTGTGATGCAACCGCGGGTGTGGCTTCTGACCCATGGGGACCCCGTCGCTGCCCACCATGACGGCCTGGCTCGCCATGACCGTGCGAACGTCGTCCTCCGCCATCATGTCGAGGACGACGATGCAGGCACGACCTTCCTCGTCGATGATCCGGTCGGCCATAGCGCGACCGTCAACCCCGGCATCCTCGGCGATCTCAGCGATGGTCCGCCCCTCCCACTCGGGATGCTCGGGAGCCGCAGCGATCAGAACCTCGGCGGGGGTGCAGTGCCCGAACGCCGACGGCCCGTCGAGTGCTCCACCGCTCACGATCTGTTCGAGCAGGCTGCTCCCTCGCGTGTAGGGGTACTGATCGGCCATCACGTCGACGCCTCGTCCGCGGGCTGCATCGATCCGCGCCATGGCCTCCACCACGGTCCCCCAGTTGTCGCGCCCCGCTGCCTTGAGGTGTGAGATCTGCAGCGGAACGCCGGTGGCCTCGGCGACGGCGATCGACTCATCGATCGAGTCGAGCAGGTTGTCGCCCTCGTCTCGCATGTGCGTGGTGTAGATGCCACCGGCCTCGGCGACCAGTGCGTTGAACTCCACGAGCTCGTCGTGTGCCGCATACCGGCCGGGTTCGTACGCCAGACCGGACGAGAGCCCGATCGCGCCATCGGCAAGCGCATCGGAGAGGTGGTCGAGCATCGCGGCGAGTTCTTCTGGCTGAGGCGCACGGTCGTCGCGAAGCCCCATCACCGCAGCGCGGATCGCTCCATGCCCGACCAGGGCGGCAACGTTGACCGCCGACGGCTGCTCGTCGAGAGTTCCGAGGTAGTCGCCCATGCGTCCGAAGACGGTCAGGCCTGGCGTGTGATCCGACGCCGGCGCCGGCGAGATCCCGCAGTTTCCGACCACCACCGACGTCACGCCTTGGAGGGTCTTGCAGCCGTGGTCCGGGTCGGCGAGCACGGCCCCGTCGTCGTGGGTGTGCACGTCGATGAACCCGGGCGCCAGCACCAACCCGGAGCCATCGATGACCTC
>CAZVUM010000094.1:1217-15668 GCA_964629575.1 uncultured Acidimicrobiales bacterium
TTCATCAGCGAGCGCCTCAACATCAAGGAGGCGATGACCATCACCGGCGCTGCGGGAGCGGTGTCCGAGCGCATCGGACTCGGGACCGCGTGCACCAACCACAACACCCGCCACCCGCTGATCACCGCGTCTCACGCAACGACCATGCATGCGCTGACAGCCGGACGCTTCACGCTCGGGCTCGGGCGGGGCATCGCGAGGGCTTCGAAGGCCCGCGGCCTCGCTCCGATCACCACGGCGCAGATGGAGGACTTCGTCGGTCTGATGCGGCGGCTGTGGACCGGCGAGCTCATCCGCGATCACGACGGACCGGCCGGTGCGTGGCCGGTCCTCCAGATTCGGGGCATCGACCCGGCGCACATCCCGATGTCGCTCGTCGCGTTCGGACCCAACTCCCTCGCTCTGGGTGGACGGTGCTTCGACGCCGTCATCCTCCACACGTTCTTCACCGACGAGACGACGGCCCGCGTCGTGGGCCAGGTGAAGACGGCGGCGGAGGAGGCTGGTCGCGATCCCGCAGCGGTCCGGGTGTGGTCGTGTTTCGCCACCATCGGGGACCATCTCCCCGAACCGATCAGGCTGAAGAAAACGGTCGGCCGCCTGGCCACCTACCTCCAGGCCTACGGCGAACTGATGGTCACCACAAACGACTGGGATCCCGAGGTCCTCGCCCGCTTTCGCGCCGATGACGTGGTGCAGAGCATTCCCGGCGCCATCGACGACATCGGGACCACCGAGCAGCTCGAACACATCGCCGCCCTGCTCCCCGACGAGTGGCTCGCGCCGGCCGCCTCGGGCACCCCGGAGCAGTGCGTCGACGCCGTGCGCGGCCAGTTCGACCTGGGCTGCGATGGTGTGATCCTCCACGGCGCGAGTCCGGCGGAGCTCGGGCCGATCGTCGACGAATACCAGCGCACCCGTCCTGCTGGCGCCTTCGACCACCTGGCGTCGAATCCCGGTGCCTGACGAGGCCTCGACCGCAGAGCGGTACGCACGCTTCGCCGATCACGAGGCAGCAGGCAGCTCTGCCATCTACGAAGAGTGGTCGCGCGAGATCGCCATCGATCCGGAGGTGATCGGGCTGCTCGGCGAGCTGCCGACAACGCGGCGCCAACCGAACCTGCTCTATGCGGCCATGAGGTTCGAGGGCTGCGCTGCCGGACCGTGGGGTGACGCACGTGACTGGCTGCTGGGCAACTGGTCAGCCGTGTCCACGACGATGCGTACGCGCACCAACCAGATGAACGAAGCGGGACGCTGCGGGGCCTTGGTTCCAGCGCTCGCACTGCTGCCTCAGCCGGTCGCCCTCATCGAGGTTGGGTGCTCGGCTGGGCTGTGTCTCCGCCCCGACCTGTATGCCTACTCGTGGGGCGGGCAGCAACGCGGCACGTCGGACCTCATCGTCGAGATGGCGATCCGCGGCCCGGTCCCCGTTCCCGACCGGCTCCCGCGCATCGCGGCGCGCATCGGGATCGACCTCAACCCGCACGACATCGCCGACGCCGACACGATGCGGTGGCTCGACGCCCTGATCTGGCCCGAACACGAAACGCGACGGAAGCGGCTGCGTCGCGCTGCGGAACTCGCCGCAGACGCACCGGCCGACATCAGAGCCGGCGACCTGAACGAGCTGCTCGAGCCGGCCCTTCGCGACGTGCCGCGCGGAGCGACGCCGGTCGTGTTCCACAGCGCAGTTCTTGGCTACCTCGGCCACGGCGCGCGGCAGCGTTTCGTCGACCAGGTGGCTGCGACACAGGCGCACTGGATCTCCAACGAGTTCCCGGGAGTGTCGCCCGGAGTTCCCGACACCGGTGTCACGAAGCCGGACGGCACACACGACGGCTTCACCCTGGCCGTCGACGGCACACCGGTCGCGCTCGCGGATCCCCACGGCGAATGGCTGGTGTGGATGGACGGCTGAGCCGCTGAGCGGATGCGCCCGCCGTGGCGAGATGCCCGCGGCTCAGCCGAGCTGGGTGCTCAGTTCGGCGACCTGCGACGCGACTTCGGCCATCTTGGCAGCGTGCTGTTCTCCCTCGAGACCGGCACCCAGCGTGCGGACGCACGCGTGGGTCAAGCCAACCTGCCCCCACTCCCGAACCCTGTCCTCCCAGCCCGCGCCCGAATCGCCGGCAACTGCGATGGAGGCCTCGGCGCCGACAGCGCCTTCGGGCCGGCCTGCAGAGGCGCGCGCGGCGTCGATCTCCGCCGCTTGGGCTGCGTAGTCCTCCGGATTCGCGAGGACGAACCACCCGTCGGCAAGGCGTCCGATTCGCGCCGCGATCCGGGGCGTCAGCTCACGTCCCGCGCCGATCCAGATCGGGATCGGCTGGCCCGGTCGGGGCGCCAGAGCCATTCCCTCTGGAATCGAGTCCCATCGCCCCTCGAAGGTGACCGCCTCGTCGTTCCACAGCGCTCGCATGAGCTCGATCTGCTCTTCGAGCCGTGCCCCCCGGGTTCCGAAGTCGGCGCCCATGGCCGCGAACTCCTCCCGACTGCCGCCCACCCCGACGCCGAGCCGACTCCTTCCACCGCTCAGCAGGTCGAGCTCGGCCGCCTGCTTGGCCAGAAGCACGGTCTGGCGCGACGGCGTCACGATCACCGACGGCACCAGCTCGATCCTCGTGGTCCCAGCGGCGATCCACGCGAGCAGCATCATCGGCTCGTGGAGATGGCTTCCGCCGGGGCGAAGCACGACGTCGGGCACCCGAAGATGCGTGAAGCCGAGTGCCTCGGCCTCCTGCGCGAACTCGCGTATCGCACCCAGGTCGTCGCGCAGCTCCCGAACGGGCAGCGAGATTCCGATCCGCATGATTCCTCCTCAGCTCGCGCCGTCGAGAAAGTCGGTGAAGCCGGCGGGTTCGTAGGGTCCGACCACGATCTGCTCCAGGGCCCCGATTCCGTGTCGGTCGCCGTCGCTCACCTTCACGACCTGCTGGACGTGGATGTTCTCCATCGCCCGCGGATCGAGTCGAAGTGGATCGAAGGACTCGCCGCCGATCTCCAGCTCGCCCTTCCACATGCCTTGCTTCCACGACGGGTGGCCGTAGCCGAGCCCCTTGAACTGGAATCGGAGCTGCGGTTCGAGGGTGATGGTCCGCACCGCGCCGTGCAGGTCGATGAGATCGAGCTCGGCGCGCCGGGCCCATCGCGTCCCGGGGTGGTACTCGATGCGATGGATCGCGGTGGCCATGCGGTCCGTGACGTCGTCGAGCTCGCCGGGGATCTCGGCCTCGGAGGCGTACAGCGGAGACGTCAGCCCTTCTCTGACCAGCGCCTCACCCTTCATTCCGTCGAAGAACACGGCGTGGGAGATGTGGTCGTCCCACTGCAGCGGCGCCCAGAGGAAGAAGGCACCCTCGGGTCGAACCGGTGCGCCGAGGGTGATCCGCTCCCCCACTCCGCGCACGCCCCACGACCGGTCCTTCGTCCCGCGCCAGGCGTGCTCGTCGACCGCGAATTCTCCATCCGGCGTGTTCACTGTTCCGCTCCAGCGCCCGAACTGCGCGAAGCGCGTCGCGTCCATCACCCGCCGTTGTCGCTGCCAGAGCACCTGGCGTGCCTCTTGGATGGCGGAGGTGCGAGCCGAGAAGGTCAGGTCACACCCAACCCCGCTGTCGTTGTCGTCGATGATGACGCGGGCTCTCCGCAGCGGCTCGATGATCTCGAGGCGGAAGGGCCCGACGGACATGTCGGTTCGCTCCTGAGGTGCCCGACGCGATGCGTAGAAGCAGTGCTGGAGCTCCCCGGACGCAACGGTGCTGAAGTGGCAGTCGAGGATTTCGCGATGCGGGTAGACGGCGATTCCCAAACCGAAGTAGCGGGAGCAGTCCTCGCTGTAGCCGTTGAACCACGTGCGGTCGTAGAAGTTGGGATCCGACGTGGCGGGGTGCGCGATCGGTTCGGATGTCTGGTGAATCGGGAAGTCGTCGAGCTTGTTGAGCACCGCTACATCCCGAATTCCATGTTGCTGTACTGCCGGGTGAGATCGTCGAGCTGGGCGAGCAGGTCGTCGTCGAGTCGGACGTCGAGGGCCGCCACGGGGGCGTCCAACTGTTCTGGCCGGCTGGCACCGATGATCGGCGACGTGATGGCCGCGTTCTGCAGGACCCAGGCGAGCGCCAGCTCCACCAACCCGATTCCCGCAGCGGCAGCGATCGGACGCAGCTCCTCCACGGTGTCGAACTGCTGGTCCTTCCAGTACCGCTCCTGGTAGCGGGCGGCGGCGTTGCCCAGAGCGAACCGGGTCCCCTCCTGGGGCCCCTCCTGTTTGGAGTGCTTGCCGCTCAGGAATCCACCGGCCAGAGGGTTGTACGGGATCACCGCGATGTCGTCGAGCTCGCACAGGGGGAACAGATCGCGCTCGTAGTTCCGGAACAGCAGGCTGTAGCGGGGCTGCACCGAGTCGAATCTGCGCAGCCCGTTGGCCGCGGCGATCCCGTTGGCCCTGGCGAGCTGCCACGCATCGAAGTTCGAACAGCCGACGTAGCGCACCTTGCCGAGCCGAACCAGATCGTCGAGGGCACCGAGCGTTTCCTCGATCGGGGTGCGATCGTCCGGGAAGTGGATCTGATACAGATCGACGTAGTCGGTCTTGAGTCGCCGCAGCGATGCATCGATCGCGTCCATCACGTGCTTGCGGCTGCCGCCTCGGTTCCAGCGCTGCCGTCCCATCGGAGCGAAGAACTTGGTGGCGAGAATCACGTCGTCACGACAGCCGCGCCCGGCCATCCAGTCGCCGATGATCTCCTCGGTCCGCCCGTTTGTCGCCAGGTCGCCGCCTGCCGGATAGGCGTCGGCGGTGTCCATGAACGAGATCCCGTGCTCCATGGCTGCGTCGAGAATCGCGAAGGATTCCCGCTCGTCGCATTGGTATCCGAAGGTCATGGTTCCGAGGCACAGCCGCGACACGGCCATCCCGGTTCGACCGAATCCCGTGTGTTGCATGACAGTCCGTTCGTCAGTCCTCGAACAGCTCAGGCGGGAACCCGCCCTTGCTGACCGGGCTCCAGCGGCTGGGTCGGATGCGAATCACCGATTTGCCCTGGTCGATCATCGCCTGGCGGTACTCGTCCCAGTCGGGATGGTCGCCGCTGATCGTGCGGTAGTACTCGACGAGCCCGTCGACGGCTTCTGGAACATCGAGCACGTCGGCTTCGCCGTCGATCTGAACCCACGGTGCGTGAAAGCCCCCGTCCCCCATGACCGCCACGGACACGAGCGGGTTGCGCTTGGCGTTCCTGACCTTCACCCGCGACGGGTAGCTGGAGATGAGCAGCTCGCCCTCTGGCGTGATGCCACCGGAGACCAGGCTCATCTGGGGACGGCCGTCTGCTCGAGTGGTGGACAGCACCCACTGGTGCTTGTCGCGCACGTGCTCGATCAGTTCCTCGAGGCTCACGTCGACGTCGCTCGACATCCGCTGGGCGCGGGGATCGTCCTTCGGAATCTTCTTCACGATCTGCTCCTGGTCGTGGGCGGCGAGACGCGGATCAGAGTAGCCAGACGGGTACGCGACCAAACGCCGTTCATCGCGCCTGAAGCACCTCGCGAAACGGCTGGTCCTTGTCGACCGATGGCTCACGTGGCAGTCCGAGAACCCGCTCGCCGATGATGTTGCGCTGAATTTCGTTGGTCCCACCAGCGATGCCGCTGGAGAAGGTGGTGAGCGCCTCTTTGGCCCACGCGTCGTCTCCGCTCCATGCGGCTGCGTCGGCTCCCACGATCGCGAGCGACAGGTTGCGGTAGTCGGCGGCGATGCGAGCTCCCGCGAGCTTGCCGAGGGAGCCCTGCGGTCCCGGCGTCTTTCCCGCTTCACGCTCGGATCTGCTGCGGATCGCCATCAGGCTCTGGCAGATCTCGTCGCTGTACATCTTCATCAGACCCTGCCGAACAGTCGCGTCGCTCTCGCGACCGCGGGCCTTCGCCTCGGCCATGAGCTTGTCGGCTCGCTCGTGGAGGACGCCGTCTTTCGATCCAGCGCCGATGGCCACCCGCTCGTACATCAACATCGCGGTCGCCAGCCGCCATCCCTCATTGAGCGGGCCAACCTGGTGGTCCTTCGCGACCCGCACGTCGGTGAAGAAGATCTCGTTGAAGCGGGTGCCGCCGTCGATCTGGATGATCGGGCGAATCTCGACGCCCGGCGCGTTCATGTCGACGATGAACATCGTGATGCCGCGGTGCTTCGGCTGATCGGGATCGGTCCGCGCGATGAGAATTCCGTAGTCGCACTTGTGGGCGAGCGTGGTCCAGACCTTCTGTCCGTTGATCACCCACTCATCACCGTCGAGAACCGCGCGGGTCTGCAGGCTGGCCACATCCGACCCGGCAGCGGGCTCGGAGAACATCTGACACCAGGCGGTCTCCCCTCCGATAATGCGCGCTTGGTATCGGGCGCGCTGTTCGGCTGAGCCGTACTCGTTGAGCATCGGCAGGCACATGCCCATGGTGATCGCGAGCGACGCCGTGACCCGTGGGTAGTCGCCCGAGACCTCGCGCCAGGCGTCCTCGTACTCCGACCCGAGCCCCTGGCCCCCGAACTCGGTGGGGTAGCCGAGCCCGGCCAGACCGGCCTTCGCGAGCTCCTTCTGGAACCCGAGCGCCATCTCCATCGCTCGGTCGCCGCGAGGATCCTCCACCGAGGACGGAGGTTCGGCCGTGGCGTGACGATCGAGAAACGCACGGCACCGTGCCCGAAACTCGTCGAGATCCGGCGCATCGCTCATCGGCTGTCCTCCAGGATGCTGAGAGTAGGTTTGGAGCGTACGCCTCTCGCTCCGCAGCGCCGAGGTGACGGGAGGAGCGAGCAGCCATGGCGTACCCGGGCATTCACGCGGCCAGCCACCCCGAACACCTCGCGGTGGTGATGGCGGGGTCCGGGCTGACGCAGACCTACCGGGAGCTGGATGAGCGCTCCAACCAGGTCGCGCACCTGCTCCGTGCCCAGGGGCTGCGCGCCGGCGATCACGCGGCGATCTTCATGGAGAATCAGCTGCGCTACATGGAGATCGTGTGGGGGGCGCTGCGCAGCGGCATCTACATCACCGCGGTCAACAGCTTCCTGTCGACCGATGAGGTCGCATACATCCTCGACGACTGCGATGCGGCCGTCGTCGTCAGTTCGCGCGCCAAGGCAGACGTTGCAGCGGCGATCGATCCGGCGGCGACTCCCGACGTCCAACGCTGGCTGATGGTCGACGGACTACCGGGCGGCGCCAGCGGGCCAGAGTGGGAGCCGTACGAAGACGCCATCGCTGCACACCCGAAGAGCCCGATCGCCGACGAGCAGCCGGGCTTCCAGATGCTGTACTCGTCGGGTACCACCGGTCGACCCAAGGGTGTCAAGCGGCCCCTGCCCACCTACGGCATCGACGAGATGGAGCCGCGGGTCGCCACGTTCTTCACCGACCAGTACCGCTACGGCCCCGACATGACGTACCTGTCACCGGCGCCGATGTACCACGCTGCGCCGCTGGCGTTCTCGACCGCGGTGCACCGCGTCGGCGGGACGCTGGTGATCATGGAGAAGTTCGACGCCGTGGAGTGCCTCGCGGCGATCGAGCGCTACCGGGTCACGCACAGCCAGTTCGTCCCCACGATGTTCGTGCGAATGCTCAAGCTCGACGAGGCCGAACGGGTCGGCCACGACCTGGCGACCCTCGAGGTTGCGATCCATGCCGCGGCGCCGTGCCCCGTGCCGGTGAAACACCAGATGATCGACTGGTGGGGGCCGATCCTCATGGAGTACTACGCCGGCTCGGAGGGCAACGGCGCCACCTTCATCACGAGCGAGGAGTGGCTCGAACGGCCCGGCTCGGTGGGTCGGGTGCGGGCAGGGCAGCTCCACGTCTGCGACGACGAGGGCAACGACCTCCCACCCGGCGAGATCGGCACGATCTACTTCTCGGGCGGCGGCGAGTACGAGTACTACAAGGCTCCGGACAAGACCGAGGGCGCCAAGCTGCCGGGCGGGCGAACCACGCTCGGCGACATCGGGTACCTCGACGAGGAGGCCTTCCTCTTCCTCACGGATCGCAAGGCCCACATGATCATCTCGGGCGGGGTGAACATCTATCCCCAGGAGATCGAGGACTGTCTGATCGTGCATCCCCAGGTCGCCGATGTCGCTGTCTTCGGCGTGCCAAACACCGACTTCGGCGAAGAGGTGAAGGCCGTCGTGCAGACGATGGACGGGGTCGAGGGTTCAGACGAACTCGCCCGCGAGCTGATGGCCTTCGCCCGGGATCGCATCGCCCACTACAAGTGCCCCCGCAGCGTCGACTTCGAGACCGAGCTTCCCCGCCTGCCCACCGGCAAGCTCTACAAGCGCCTCCTCCGCGACCGCTACTGGGGAAACGCCGACTCCAAGATCGTCTGAACCCGACCCCTCACCCCTTCTGCCAGCTTCCAGGGTGACTCCAGTGACCGCACAAGCTGGCAGAACGGCCTAGACGTCGTAGGTGCCGACTTCGGGGGGCGGGCCGACGTAGCGGGCGGCGGGGCGGAGGATCTTGTCGGAGGTGGCCTGTTCGAGAGCGTGCGCACACCACCCGACCACCCGGGCGGTGGCGAAGGTGGCAGTGAACCAGTCCCGCGGGATTCCGCAGCCCTCCAGCACAACCGCCGCGTGAAGGTCGAGATTCGGGACGAGTCGCTTGCCACCGAGCACGATCTGCCCGATGCGCTCGATCTCCATCACCAAGCCGTGGCGTTCCGGGGCGATCTGTGCCCCGTGCTCACGAAGCAGGGCCAGCCGTGGATCCTCGGTTCGGTAGACAGCGTGTCCGAATCCCTGCAGGCGGCGCCGATTCGCCACCTCGTTCTTCATCCACTCTTCTGCGCGCTCGGCGGTGCCGATGGCGTCGTACATGTCGAGCATGCGTCCGAGGTTGGCGCCGTGGCGGGGACCGGTGAGCGAGCCGTACCCGGCGAGAACGCAGGCCACCAGGTCGGATCCCGCCGACGCCACCACACGCGTGGCGAAGCTCGAGTTGCTGAATCCGTGGTCGAGCGTGAGCACCATGTACGCCTCGAGCGCCCGCTCCGTCGCCGGCGCCAATTGCGTGCCCGTCAGCATGCGGCCGTAGTCGGCGGCATGGCCGACGGTCGGGTCGGGCTCGACCGGCTCACCATGTCGGACGGTTGCGACGAGCGTCGGCATCGCACCGATCAACCGAAGCGCGTCGGCCCGCCGTTCCTCGGGGTCGGAGTCGAGTATCGGACGCAGGTCGAGCGTCGCGCCGAGTGCGCTGATTGCGGAGCGGAGGTCGAGCCGCGCTGCGATCTCGCCGAAACCGTCGGGCAGTGTGCGGTCGAGCTCGAGCGGCTCATCGGACCCGTCGAGCAGCACCGCCGCCGCGTGCTCGAACGTGGTCGAGCGCGCGAGGTCGGGCGCTGAGCGACCGCGGTAGTGATAGAGGCCCTGCTCGCCGAGAACGTCGCCAACCTCGGTGTCCGCGACCGCAACTCCGGCCAGACCGGGAGGGACATCGATGAGCTCGGCCATGGTGTTCGCCCCTCGTCAGTCGGTGACCGCTGTCGCTTCGATCTCGATGAGAAACTCCGGCGCGGCGAGCGCCGACACACCGACCAGCGTCGACGCCGGCGGCGCATCGGCGGGAAGGTAGCGACCCCGAACCTCGCTGATCACGGCCCGGTGCTCGGGCTGGTACCCGACGACGAAGGTGGTGATCTTCACAACGTTCTCGAACGTCGCACGGGCGGCGCCGAGCGCGGTCTGCAGGTTCTCCATCACCTGTTGGGTCTGTGCAGCGAGGTCGCCGACGCCGACGATCGCCCCACCCGCATCGACGGCAACCTGGCCGGAGATGTGGACCAGCCGCTCGCCCCTCGCAGCGACCACGTGGGTGTAGGCGGGGTTGTTCGCCATGCCGTCTGGACGGATGTGCTCGATGTCAGCCATGGCTCCCTTCTAGCCCACCACCGGTCGGTCGGCGACCGGACCCACGGCACTACGGTCTGATCCGGGGAAGGGGCCCACATGAAGCTGGCGGTTGTGTTCCCGAGCGTGATGTACCGGGAGGGCCCGGAGGGCGTCGGGCGACTCATCCAGGGGATCGAGGAGATCGGCTTCGACGAGCTGTCGGTCTTCGACCACGTGGTGATGGGTCACCCCACCGAGGACCGTCGGGCGCCGTTCTACACACCGACCATGCCGATCCTCGAGGCCTTCATGCTGCTCGCTCATGCGGCCTCTATCACCTCTCGCATCGGGCTCGGAACGGGGGTTCTCGTCCTGACCCAGCGTGAACCGACGTTGGTGGCCAAGCAGGTCGCGACCCTCGACACTCTGTCGGGTGGCCGGGTTCGGTTGGGTGTCGGAACCGGCTGGCAGCGGGCCGAGTACGAGGCGCTCCACCACGACTACGACAGCCGCGGCGACCGTATGGACGAGGCGATCGAGCTGATGCGGACCTACTGGCGCGACGAGCACGTTCGGTACGAGGGCGAGCACTACCGGGCAGACGACATCGCGATGGAACCCAAGCCCCCGAGCGGCGCCGCCATCCCGATCTGGATCGGCGGCACCAAGCCGCCTGCGCTGCGACGCGCCGCTCAGCTTGGCGAGGGCTGGTCGGCCATGAACGCGCCGGGCGACCCGCCGCTCGAGGACAAGCTGGCGCTGCTCCGCCGCTACGCCGAGGAGGCCGGCCGCGACCCCGACTCGATCGGCCTGCAGATGTCGTTGTCTCCCGGTCCGCTCGACAAGGAGAAACGGAAGCGCTTCTACGACGACACGGACCTGCTCAAGGAACGACTCGTCGAGCTACGCGAGATGGGCTTCGACTGGTGCGCCATGGACTGCGTCCCGCTCTTTCAGCTCGGGCATCGGTCGAGCGAGGCCCTGCTCGACCGTCTCGCCGAGATCTACTCCGCCCTCGAACCGGAGCTGCGCTGATGAACGAGTCCCGCCTGCCCGCCGACGCCGCTCCGATGACCGAGGCCCGGCGCGGGCCGCTGGACGACGTCACGATCATCGACTGCACGATGGCCTACGCAGGACCGTTCGGCACAGCGCTGCTCGCAGACTTGGGCGCCAACGTCATCAAGGTCGAACCGCCGACAGGCGACAGCTTCCGCATGCTCCCGCCGTTCCCTCCCGACTACGGGCACGCGGCCCGCGACACCGATGCGGGCGCCGACTACGGCATGGCCTTCGCCGGCGTCAATCGAAACAAACGCAGCGTTTGCCTCGATCTGAAGGATCCGGCCGACGCAGAGGTGCTGCTGCAGCTCTGCGAGAAGTCCGATGCGCTGGTCGAGAACATGCGCGGCGGGGTGATGGACGAGCTGGGACTCGGCTACGAGGTGGTGTCGGCGCGCAACCCGCAGATCGTCTACGCCTGTGTCCGCGGGTTCGGCGACGATCGCACCGGAGCGAGCCCGTACGGCGAGTGGCCGTGCCTCGACACGGCTGGCCAGGCGATGGGCGGGTTGGTCGAAGCCACGGGCGGGCTCTACGAGGTCGCGATCGCCGACATCTATCCGGGCACCCTCATGGCGCTCGGCCTGGTCTCAGTGGTGCACCGTGCCCAGCTGACCGGCCAGGGAGACTTCGTCGACGTCGCGATGTACGACGCCGCGCTCACGATGTTGCGCTCGCACGTTCCGAGTTACTCGCTGACTCAGAAGGAACGAAAGCCCGGCCGGCGAGCGCTGGTGCCGTTCAGTCTGTTCCCCGCGATCGACGGCTCGTTCGCCATCGCAGCGCCGGTCGAGCGTCACTGGCAGTCGCTGTGCGAAGCGATGGGTCGACCCGATCTCGTCACCGACGAGCGGACTGCGACCAACCCCAAACGGTCGGCCAACCAGGAGTTCACCGAGGCCGAAGTCGGCGCCTGGACCGCCACCAAGACCAAGGCGGAGCTGCTGGATCTTCTGGGAGGAAGGGTGCCGTGCGGGCCCGCCAACACCATGGAGGAGATCTTCGACGACCCGCACATCGCAGCCCGTGGTGCGATCGAGGAGTGCCAGCTCCCTGGCGACAACCCGGCGATCGCCCTCGCCGCGAACCCGATCAAGGTCGCGGGCAACCCGACCGGGCTGTATCAGCGGCCGCCGACGAAGGGCGAACACACCGACGAGGTGCTCGCTGAGTTCGGCATCACTCGTTGAGTGACCTGGCGGCTCGCCGCTACTCGTAGCCGGGTGGCGGCACGTATCCGCCGAGCTCGCGCTCCATCAGCTGGGCGAACCGGATCGCCCGGCGATCCTGCAGGTGCGGGGCCACGATCTGGAGACCGACCGGCAGCCCGTCGCGTGTGAGGCCGGCCGGAGCGGAGACCGCGGGGAGATAGACGGAGCACGACCATCCCGCCCAGAACAGCTGATCGGTATAGAGCTCGGGCATGCCGTTTATCTCGATCTGACGGCTCCCGCGGGTCCCATCGACGATGTGGGGAAAGGCGGCCGACGCGGCCGTCGGACACAGGAGGAGATCGAACGCCTCGAACCAGTTGGCCCAGGCGAGCCGGAGTTTCTGGCGCTCCTGGTCGAGCTGCCACCAGTCACGGTGCGACAGGGTGACTCCCCTCGAGTTGAGCGTGTCGTACGACATGTCGTCGGGTTCGGAGTTCGCCGCGATCTCTCGGTGCGCTTCCATCTCCTCGTCCGTTGCGTGCGCCCCCATCGCCGCCCGAAGCAGCAGCATGTACACCTCGTGCGCCCGCCGCAGGTCCATGTCGGGCCGGGCGCCCTCCACCACATCGACGCCCGCCGCGGCGAGCGCGTCTGCGACGTTCTGGAGCTGGTCGGTGAGCTGCTGGTCTTGGGCCACGCAGGGACTCTCGAGTACGAGGCCCACCCGGAAATCGCTGAGCCGCATCTGGGAAGGCTCGGCCAGGTCGGCGCGATACCCCGCGGCGTCGAGCCCCGCAGGTCCCGCGAGAACACCCAAGGCGAGATCGAGGTCGTCAGCGCTGCGCGCCAACGGCCCGGCGACCCCGATGTCGATGCTTCCCACATCCCCTGGCGGCAGATGTCCCGTGATCGGGACGAGGTCCCAGGTGGGCTTCAGGCCGAACACCCCGCAGTAGTGAGCAGGGTTGCGGATCGACGCCCCGATGTCGCTGCCGATCTCGAGTGCGGACATTCCCGTCGCGAGGGCGGCGGCCGACCCGCCAGAAGATCCGCCCGGTGTTCGATCCAGGTCCCAGGGGTTGCGGGTCATCCCGTACACGTCGTTGAAGCTCTGCCAGTCGGCCAGCATCAGCGGAACGTTGGTCTTGCCCCAGATCACCGCACCCGCGCCGAGGAGACGCTGGACGGCGACGGCATCGACTTCGGGAAAGTTGTTTGCCAGTGCGGGCGAACCCCACGTCGAGGGGGTGCCCACCCAGTCGAAAGCGTCCTTGATCGTGACCGGCACGCCATGCAGCGGGCCCCAGTTCTCGCCCCGTTTGGTCGCCTCATCGGCGGCGGCCGCTCTGGCGCGCGCTTCTTCACGACGCTCGACCACCACCGCGTTGACGGCGGGGTTGTGGCGCTCGTAGCGGTCGAGGCACGCTTCGAGCGCATCGACGGCGCTGACTTCGCCGCGCCGGATTCGCCTGGCGAGGTCGGAAGCCGAGAGAAGCGCTGTGTCCATGCGGCGAGTGTCCCACGCGCACCGGCGGGGTCAGGAGCAGGTCGCGCGCACCTCGCCGAGGCCGTCGATCGTGAACACGAGCTCGTCGCCCGGCTCGGGGAACTGGGTGACCACGCTGCTGCCGGTCATCACGAACTCGCCGGCTCGCAGGGTGTGACCCTGCGAGTTGAGGTGGTTCGCGAGCCACGCCGTCGCTTCGAACGGGTGGCCGAGCGCATCGCCGGTGCGTCCCTCGCCGACGAGCTCGCCGTTGACGTGCAGCCGGGTGGCGGCGGCCTGCATGTCGATGCTCTGCCAGTCGCCGGGTGCGCCGAGGACGACGGCGGCGTTCCAGGCGTTTTCCGACACGAGGTCGAACGGGTCGAGCGCGCCGTAGTCGGCGTTTCGGTCCTCGATGAGCTCGAACGCCGGTCGGCATGCAGCCACCATCGCTTCGATCGACTCGCGGGTATGCAGGCCGGATCCGGGCGCCAGGTCGCGGGAGAGGCTGACCGCGACCTCGCACTCGACCCCGAGGTGGGCATGCGCGCCGAGGTCGACCGTCGTTTCCGACGCGAGCACGACGTCGTCGAAGACGGCGCCGGCGAGAGGCTGATCAACGCCGACGAACTCCTGCATCGCCTTGGAGGTCAGCGCCACCTTGTATCCAGCGATGTCGGCGCCCGTGGCGCGGAGCAGGTCGTGATAGGCCGCCTGCACCACGTATCCATCCTCGATGCTGGTGGCGCTCGCTTGGTCGATCAGCGATCGATGCGCCTGTTTCGCCTGTACCTGATCCCGGTACTGGGTCGCGAGGGTGGTGGCTTCGGTGGCGTCCATGACGCGAGTCAAGCACCGCCGCC
>CAZVUM010000095.1:0-15447 GCA_964629575.1 uncultured Acidimicrobiales bacterium
CCTCAGGCGAGCGCCGCTTCGGGCCGCGTGGAATAGTTGCTCCATGGAGCTCTACGACGTCATGCGCACCACGTTCGCCTGTCGGGATTTCACCGACGACGACGTTCCCGACGAGGTGCTGTACCGCATTCTCGACAGCGCACGGTTCGCTCCCAGCGGTGGCAATCGCCAGGGTGGGCGCGTCATCGTGATCCGTGACGACGAGACGAAGACCAAGCTCGGCCAGCTGTGTTTCCCGGCGATGCGGTACGCGTTGTCGCAGATCCGCGCGGGCGAGGTCTACTGGCAGACGGTGCACCCCTCGAGTGTCGACTTCGACGAGGTTGCTCACGACGAGAGCATCCCCATCATGTTGCCGCTGTTCGAGAACCTCGCGGACGTTCCCGTGGTGCTGCTGATCGCGGTCGACCTCTCCGTGGTCGCGTCGATGGATCAGTATCTCGACCGGGTCGGCGTGGTGAGCGGCGGGTCCGTGTACCCGATGGCGTGGAGCATTCTCATGGGTGCGCGCAACGAGGGATATGGCGGCGTTCTCACCACTCTCATCGCCTCCGCCGAAGCGGAAGTCCAGGAGCTGTTGGGTCTCGAGAAGCACATGGCCATCGCGGCCATGCTTCCCATCGGCAAGCCGGTCAAGCAGCTCACCAAGCTGACGCGCAACACAGTCGAAGAGTTCGTCACGCGCGAGCGGGCCGACGGCGAACCCTTCACGGTGTGAGGGTGAGGCCGACTCCAGTCCTGGACGGGGTCGGTCTGGGGTGAAAGCGGGCTACTGCTCGGCCCAGCCGCGTGCGAGCGGCACCCAGTGGAAGGTGTGGAAATCACGCTCCGCGAACAGCCACCGACCGTCCAGCCGTCGGTAGCTGTCGAAGTAGTGACCGGCGGCGGTGTAGGCCTCGCCTTTGTGAACGAGGCGGATCTCCACACCACAGCGGCCCGTTGCGTTGTCGCCGTCGACGTCGATCACGTGGTTCTGGATGTAGGGCTTCGGCGTCACCGCGTCGCCGATCGTTCCGTACATATCGGTGAGCGCGCTGGTGCCGCGCCACTCGCGACCGCGCATCTTGAACACGCCGTCTGTGGTGAACATCTCGATGATGTCGGCCCCTCGTCCTTCGGCCACTGCGAAGCAATAGGCCGCGGTGAGTTCACGAATCGCGTCCTTGCTCTCCATCACGTCGAGCCGGGCCGCCAGGTCGTCGCTCATCGCCCCTCCAGGTGATCGAACCGCCGCCGAGCCTACGCGTCCCACGTTGGTGCGGGCTCGTGGCGGGTCTGGTCTTCGCCGAGTCTGAGCGCGCCAGGGGTGGCGCGCTCCCACTCGACGTTTGGGAGTGCGTGGGTGTGGTCAGCGGGCGAGGCGGCGGTCGAGGGTGAACGTGGTGCGAGCGCCGGCCAGGGTCATCAGGGTCGCTGTGACCGCCACGGCACCGAGAACCAGGAACATCACGACGATCTGAGCGAGGACCGCTTCGATGGGGTCGACCCCGGCGAGGATCAGACCGGTCATCGCGCCCGGGAGGGCGACCAGGCCGACGAGGTTCGTGCGTTCGATCTGGGGAACGAGTGCGTCGCGAATGGTCGTTTGGACAGTTCGTCGAATCGCGGCGCTCGGCTCGAAGCCGAGTGCGAGCATCGCCTCGACCTGTGGTCGGTCCGTGAGGAGTTGGGCTTCGTAGCGCAGCGCGCCGGCCACCGTGGCGGGGAGGCTGTTGCCGAGAATGATGCCCGCGATGGGGACGAGCGTGGCCGGCCGGAGCTCGAACACGCCGAGGCCGAACACGATGGCGAGGCACACAGCCACCGGCGCGCCAACGCCGAACAGGGTCGCCCACATCCCGGGTCGATGCTCTCCTGCCGACCTCGTTCTGCGCCGGACAACGGCGAGCGCGATCAGCAACATCGCCCCCACCCAGACCCACGACCACCACAGCTCTGCGTCGCTTCGAAGCACGGGGATCAGCACGAGCCCCACGAGCAGCAGCTGACCGATGGCTCGCGCGGCCGCCACCACCAGCGGGACGTGCAGGCCGAGCCGCCACCACAGCGACAGCGCGATGGCGACGGCAACCAGGCTCAGGGAGGCGATCACGCCCCACGCGTCGACCATCGGGGCCGAATCTATTGCGGATCGGCCATCGACGGGTCGAGGTCGTGGGACGATGGCAGCATTGCCACAGGAGGACGACCATGGCTGACCAGGACAACGTCGGGATCATCACCGAGTTCATCGAGGCCTGGGAACGGCTCGACGCCGACGAGCTGGCGGGGTACTTCGCCGACGATGGCTGCTACCACAACATGCCGGTGGGTCCGGTCAGTGGGCGCGACAATGTCCGCCGGATGATCGCCGGGTTCACGAAGGACTGGACCGCCACAACGTGGGACATCCTTCACATCGTGGGCGACGGGGACGTGGTGATCGCCGAGCGGCTCGACCGAACCGAGGCGGGCGACAAAGGCGTTGATCTGCCGTGCACCGGAGTCTTCGAGATGGAGGACGGCAAGATCAAGGTGTGGCGGGACTACTTCGACATGGGCACGTTCATGAAGGGCATGAGCTGACGGGCTGACTCCCTTCTGCCAGCTTGTGGCGCGGACCTGGTGTCTCTGGAAGCTGGCAGAAGGGTCAGCGGACCCACATCTCGCACGTCGGGGCGTACGGCTGGTCGACGGGGCCGAAATCGGCCCACTCGGCCTCGGTGAGGTTGCGACCTGCTGCCCGACACGCGATGTCTTCCCACGTGTCGAAATCGATGTTCCAGCGGTAGAGGTACTTCGTCGAGCTGGTGATGAGGGTGTGGTCGCCGATGATGTGCGCGGCGGTCGCGGCCTCGTTTCGATACGGCACGCCGATCGGTCGGCGCTGCTCGAAGTCCCAGAGGATGGCGGGAAGCTCACCGGACGTGGACACCAGCAAGGTGCCGGATTCGCTGAAGGTCTTCGCGCCGGTGCTGCTTCGGTGCCCGATCAGTGGAGCACCGGACCGCTCCAGAGTACGGGAGTCCGCCACCTGGATCGTTCCTGTTAGATCAGCGCCGAAAGCCACGAGCGGTCTGGTCGGATGGACCGTCGGCCATGTGAAGGCGAATCCGCCCTCAGAGATCAGCTCGTCGCCGAGTAGCTCCCAGCCGGAAGTGTTCCATTGTGCGGCGGCCCCGCCGAACGTCGCAGCCAGCAGCTGTAGACCGTCGCCGGAGACGCTGACCCGGAATACGGCCTGAGCGATCTCTGTCGACTCCGTGGCGAGGCCACCAAGCTCCGTAAGGTGGGCAATCGTCGATCCATCGTCCAGATCGATGACGACGACCCCTCCGGCGAAATCGCCGTAGGCGACCCACTGGCCGTCGGGGTCCCATGCTCCGGCCGATGCTGCAGGAACTGCCGGGGGACGAATGGCGCGCAGTTCGCCACTGGGCCAATCCAGCAGCTCGGAACTGAAGTCGGGCATGCGTCGGACAAGTGTCGCCCCATCGGGGCTGATGTCCACCGCTCCACCCGGTGCGTCGAGGACGATCGATCCGTCGCTGAGGTCCATGACTGCTCCGCCGCCCGGTGTGGTGTAGGCGGCCCAACGGCCATCGGCCGAAACCGTCAGCCCGCTCAACAACGAGACGATGCCGGGGGGAGTGGGGGTCGCCGTCGCCAGCAGTTCCTCTGCACCGGTCGACCAGAAGCTCACACCCTGATCGCCGACGCTGGCGATCAGCGAACCGTCCGCAGACAGCCTGAGCACGAACGCGGGCCCAGTCTGCCCGGAGTAGAGATCCGAGTGGCCTGTGACTGGATCGAGGATGGTGACGCCGAAACCTCCGATGGCCAGCCGCCCGTCGGGAAGGCGGACCGCTGTCCCGTGCAGACCATCGGCGGGCTCCGTTTGGCTCAGGATCTCGCCGCTCGCGACTCGCCACGTGACGACCTCGACTGGGCTGCGCGTGGTCGTAGTGAGGAGCGTGCCGTCCTCGTTGAGGAGGACGCTCTCCGTCGATTGTGCGAAAGACGCGGGGGCGAAGGGCCCGGCGAGCTGTTCGCCTGACTCGGCTGACCACACGAAGGATGTCGCGTTCTCGGCGCCGGTTGCGACCACAGCTCCGTCCCCGCTGAAGCCGGCATAGCGAGGGCGTCCCTCATGGGGCAACACGGCTCGCAGGCTCCACGAGTCGACGTCCCACAGCCAGACTTCGTCCGCCTGGTTCAGGGCCAAGGCGACGGTGTCGCCCGTTGGCGAGACGAAGATGTGCGCCCGCGCCGGCGCCTCGATCGCGGGCCTGACTTCTTCTCCGGTGCGGGGATCGAGCGTTCGGACGACTCGGTCATCGGTTTGTGCCATGACCGTGCCGTCTGGGAGCGTCGCGAAGATCGTCGAGAACGCTGTCGTGTCGAAGGGGACACTTCCCACGAACGTCCGAGATTCGAGGTCCCACTCCTCGAGCTCACTACCGCTGAACACAAAGATCGACTCGCCGTCGGCGGAGAAGACTGCCGCGAACACGGACCCGCTGTCCGGAATGAGGTGGCCCAAGAAGCCGGGCGTGCTGCTCAGTGAGCGCTGGAGCGCGCCCAGGGCGTCGAGCCGATCGACACCGTCCCGCCGAGCGGCTTCGATGGCGAGAAGCATCGAAGCTGTCCTGTCCGTCTCGGCGCGCAGCTCTGCGGCGGCGAGCAGCCGGCGAGTTTCCGCGTCGCGGGCAGCGATGTCGGCTCGGTCGCGCTCGCTTGCCGCGACCTCGGCCTGTTCTGCAGCGATCTCGCGCTGCTGGTCGGCCTCGACGGCCCGGTCAGTGGCGAGCTGCGACTGCTCCTCGGCCCGAGCCGCCTCGCCGTCAGCGATCACAGCTTGGCGGCGGGCCTCCGCAGCCTCGTCGTCGGCTCGGGAGCTCTGGACGAAGGCGGCGATTCCGGCGACGAGTGCGATGGCCGCGACCACTGCGGTTGCAACCGCAGTCATCACCACGCGACGAAAGCGTCGTCGTGCCTTGGCCATCTCGTGCTCGTGGGCTTGGTGGCTCGCCGTCAGGAAGCGTGTCTCGTCGTCGTTGAGTGCGTCGGGGCGCGTGGCCGCGAGTTCCAGTGCGCTCTCCAGACGCCCGCCGCGGTAGAGCTCGTCGGGGTCGCAGCCGGCCGCCTCCCACGAGGCGGCCGCGCCGCCGAGATGCCGCAGCACGCGCAGGCCGTCGCGGTTGTCCTCGAGCCACCTGCGGAGCCTCGGCCACTCACGAAGCAGGGCCTCGTGAGCGACCTCGATCGTGGGTTCACGCGTGGCCGGGTCGCGGTCGAACGAAAGCAGCCGAGCGGATCCATAGACGTCGACGGTTTCGCGATCGACACCCGCGAGCTCACCGAGGAGGGCTCGACGTCTGGTGTCTTCGGTGCCCTCACCTGGCGAGACGAGTCGCTCGAACATCCGCTGGATTTGTTCTCGTCGCTGGTCTGTCGCCTGACCGAAGAGTTCTTCGGCCCGACGGCTCAGCGCACCCGAGACCCCGCCGAGCTCGTGATAGGCCTGGATCGTGAGCACGTTGGAGACCCGACGCTCGTAGAGCTCGGTGAGCGCATACTGCAGAAGCGGTAGCGCGCCTGGCTGGTCTGCGACGTTTGCGACGATCTCGGACACCAACCCCGGTTCGAACTCGGCACCGACGCGGCGCGCAGGATCGACGATGGCCCGTTCGAGTTCGTCGGCGGCGAGGGGAGGCACGGTGACCGCCGAGTGTTCGAGGATCGCTGCCAGCTCGGGTACGCGGAGCGGGCGGTCCCAGAAGTCCGCTCGGATCGTGACGGCAACCCGCAGTCGCGAGCGTGGGTCGTCCACGGCGGCGACCAACCCGTCGAGGAATCGGCGTCGGAGGTTCTCGTCCTCGACGAGCGTGAACAGCTCTTCGAACTGATCGATCACGAGGAAGAGCTCTGACTCTTCTTCGGGTAGCACCGACTTGACCGCGCGGGCGATTCCCCTGTCGTCAGACGCCATCACCTCGACGAGCCCGGTCAGCGGCGCCGAGGCCACCCGAGACAGCGCCGACTCGAGTTCCTCGAACGGCTGCGCTCCCGGCAGCATCGACGTGAAGAACCAGGAGTCCGATCCCGTCATCTCGCCGCGGCGCAGCGCGGGAACGAGCCCGGCGCGTACACCGCTCGATTTGCCCGAACCGGAGGGTCCGACCGCTGCTACGAGCCGGCCGTTCGGTCCTGGCTCCTGAAGTTGTTCGATGAGCCGGTCGACCAGACGGTCTCGCCCGAAGAAGTCGGAGGTGTCCGCCTCACCGAAGGCGCGCAGGCCTTTGTACGGGTTGCGCTCCTCGGCGATCACGGTGAGCGACCCGACAGGCGTCGCTGTCGGTGCCTCCCGGTCGCCGATCGCCCGCACCTCCGCGATCAGCTCTTCGATTCTGATGTAGCGGTCTGCGGCGTCCTTCGCGGTCGCTCGCTGGATCACCCCGTCCAGTGCCACCGGGAGCTCAGGTCGCGTTTCGAGCACCGACGGCACGCGGTCGCGCAGTTGACGCTCGAGCAGCGCTGACTGGGTCGTCTCCTCCCAGAACGGTAGGCGTCCGGTGAGGGCCTCGTACAGCAGGATCCCGAACGAGTAGATGTCGGCACTGGCGTCGACCGACTCCCGTCGAAGCTGTTCCGGTGCGGCATAGGCCGGCGAGCCGAGGGAGAGCTGGCCCTCCGGGTTCGGCTCGTCGGTGACCGCGAGTGCGATGCCGAAGTCGCCGAGGTAGTAGTGGCGATCGGAGTCGACGAACACGTTGGCGGGCTTGACGTCGCGGTGGACCACACCGACGCGGTGTGCCGCGGCGAGCGCCGATCCGACCTGCTCGACGAGCCGCAAGGTGTCGTCGAGCGTCAGTGGCTGCTCGGCGACCTGTTCTTCGAGGGATCCGCCATCGAGGAGGCGCATGGCGAGGTAGGCGGAGTCGGGCTCGCGCCAGTAGTCGTAGAGCGGCACGACGTAGGGATGCTCGAGCTGGGCGATCAGCTGAGCCTCTACCTCGAATCGGCGAATGAACTCGGGGCGGTTCGCGAACTCCGACCGGATCTGCTTGAGGGCGACGTCGCGTCCGAGACCGGGCTGGCGAGCACGCCACACGATCGCGAACGCACCCCGCCCGATCTCCTCGAGGACCTCGTAGCTCTTGAGCCGCCGGCCGATGGGAGCGGCCTTGAGCGAGCGGTCGCCGGTGGCGATGCGCTGATCCAGGTCGATGAGGGTCGCGGACGGCTCGAGCCCCAGCTCGTCCGCCAGATAGGCCCTGTAGGTCTGAAAGGCCCGCAGCGCCTCGGGCTGACGGCCGGAGCGGTGGAGAGCGAGCATCAGCACCCGCCGGGGTGTTTCCCGAAGCGGGTCCCGCTCGACCGCCACTCCCGCGCGACGAACGGCGTCACCGTCGCGACCTTCCTCCACAAGCAGATCGAGGAGTTCGTCCTCGGCCGCGTTGCGCCGCTCGACCAGCTCGACGGCCGCTGCTTGCGCCCACGCCTCGTGGGCGAATTCGCCGAACGCGTCGCCTCGCCACATGTCGAGACCTCGTTCGAGGTCGCCGCGGCGGCGCTCTGGGTCCTCGCTCGCGGCGCCGGTCTCGGCCGCCGCAACGAAGGCGTCGATGTCGACCTCGGCGTCCGCCAACCGATAGCCCGCGCCGTCTCGGACGATGTGCTCGTCGAGAACCCCCCGCAGGCGGGAGACGTACACGCTCAAGGTGCGGTTGGGGTCCGCCGGAAGATCGTCGTCCGGCCAGAGAATGGAAACGAGTCGGTCAGCGGCGACAGCCCCGCGCGCCGTTGCCAAGACCGCGACGAGGCGACGTTGCTGGGGACCGCCGACATCCACCGACTCTTCGTCGACTCGGATGTCCACCGGCCCCAGCAGGCCGATCTGCAGCTGATTTGGCATGGGGCCATAGTGGGCCGAACGGTGTTTCAAAATCCCTACAACACCCTGACCAGCCTGAACACGACTGAACGCGTCGTCGTTTTGCCTGGCGTCGCCCCATCGACCCGGGGTCGTGAAACCTTCTCGAAGTCGTCGCTTCGCATGTTCCTGACGAACCCGATCGAAAGGAACGATCACATGCGACTTCGCATCACCCTTGCATCCATCCTCGCCGTCGGAGCGCTCTTCAGCGGAGCCGGCGCCCTGATCTCAGGGGCCGGCGCGGCGGCGGAGGACCCGGAGCCCCTGGAGCCCCAGGTCGTCCCGGCGGCACTCTTCGTCGCCGGCTCCATCGGCGAGATCTCACCCGGTCTCGGCGAAGCCACTGCCCGCTGAACCCGATCCCCGTTCTGCCAGCTCGCGCGGTGACTCCGGTGTCCGTGGAAGCTGGCAGAAGGGTGGGCCAGGCTGGGGGGATGACCAGCAACCGTCGTGTTCTGTTCGTGAAGCGGCCCGCGGGCGCGGTGGACGAGTCCAGCTTCGAGGTCGATGACCAGCCCGTGGGCGAGCCGCGCCCCGGCGAGGTACTCGTCCGCAACATCTACCTGTCCTGCGACCCCTACCTCCGCGGTCGCATGGACGGCGCGTTCGAACTCGGCGCGCCGATCACCGCTCGCGTCGTCGGCCAGGTCGAAGCGTCTGCTGACCCTGCGTTCGCACCCGGTGAGCATGTGTGGGGGTTCCTCGGCTGGGAGCAGTACTCGATCGTGCGCGGCGCCGAGCTGACGAAGGTCGACTCCGGGCTCGGTCCGCTGTCCCACGCCATCAGCGTCCGGGGCATGCCGGGGCTCACGGCGTGGGTCGGCCTGGTCGACATCGGCAAGCCCCAGCCCGGCGAGACCGCGTTCGTCTCCTCGGCCACCGGCGCCGTCGGCCAGGTGGTGGGGCAGCTCGCCAAGCGTGCCGGGGCCCGAGTCGTCGGTTCGGGAGGAACCGACGCCAAGGTCGCCCATGCCGTCGACCGCCTCGGCTACGACGCAGCCTTCAACTACCGCGACAGGTCGCCACGAGACGCGCTGAGAGAGCACTGCCCCGACGGCATCGACGTCTACTTCGACAATGTCGGCGGCGACACCCTCGAGGCCGTCCTCGCCAAGGCCAACCCGCATGCCCGAATCGCCGTCTGCGGCATGATCAGTCGCTACGAGAGCGCAGACGATCCCGGCGTTCGCAATCTCATCAGCGTGCTCGCTAACCGGCTGACCATCACCGGCTTCAGCATCTACGACCACGTCCACCGCCTGCCGTGGTTCGTCCCGAAGATGGGGCGATGGCTGGCCGAGGGGTCGATCGTCTACTACGAGGACATCGTCGAGGGCATCGACGCGCTGCCAGAAGCGTTCCTCGGGATGCTCGCCGGCGACAACGTCGGAAAGCGACTCGTCAGGATCGGACCCGACGTCCTCCCGTAGGCTGCGGAGCCATGGAGATCGAGCTCGACACGCGCGGGGGACAGGTCAAAGAGCATCAGTGGGAGGACGCAGAGGGCTACATCATGCCGCTGCCCCCGGCGAGCGGTCCGCGACGCATCCCCCGCCACGACTTTCCGACGGGGCCCGATGTGGGCGAGGTTTTGCCGGACGTCGTCGCCGTCGACCAGAACGGTCGAACAGTCGACCTCCACCAGGATCGGGCCGGCGCTCCCGCCGTGCTGGTCTTCTACCGCTCGGCAGTGTGGTGACCGCCATGCCGCACGCAGCTGGTCGAGCTGCAACGAGGAATGGCCGCCTACGACGAAGCCGGCGTCAAGCTCTACGCGCTCAGCTACGACGAGCAGGACGCGCTCGCCGACTACGCCGAAGCCGGCGGCGTCAGCTACACGATGCTCTCGGACCCCGACAGCGAGATCATCAATCGCTTCGGAATCCTCAACACCACGATTCCCGAGGACGACCATCCCTGGTACGGGATTCCGTTTCCTGGCGCCTACGCGATCGGGGCCGACGGAACGATTCTGGCGAAGGTGTTCGAGCACAACTTCGCGGTCCGGCCGGGCCCCGAACAGCTGCTCGCCGCGGCCCTGGGCAACGAGGCGGACTTCGGCCAGGAGGCCCAGGCTGTCGACGAGGTGTCCGTCGAAGTGTCGCTCGACGGTGATCGACTCCCCTCGGGCGTGACGCGCGAACTCGTCGCGACGTTCCGGGTCCCCGACGGCCAGCACCTCTACGGCGAGCCCGTTCCCGAAGGTCTCGTGGTCGCGACGATCGAGCTCGACGACACCCCCGGGATCCTGTCCTACACACCCATCGCGCCGCCGACCTCACCCCTCACCTTGTCGGGCAGCGGCGAAACGCTGGAGGTGTACGACGGAGATGTCGTTCTGCGGCTTCCCGTCACCCAGAATTCGCGCAACACCACCAAGACCGCCGAGGGTCGCTTCGTCACCGTCAGCGGGACCGTGAGGTGGCAGGCGTGCAACGACGTGGAGTGCTTCCTGCCTCAATCGAAGGAGTTCAGCTTCACCGTCGAGGCTGCCTTCCCCGTGCTTGCCGACATGGGTCCCGGCGAGGGTCGGGTTCCTGCGATGAACGGTGCGCAGCACTTCCAGAAGATGATCGACCGACGCACGTGACCACACTGGCCCACGCGTGAGTGGCGCGGCGAGTGGCCTCGCCGAGCGCTTTCCAGCCTTTCAGTCCTATGACTTCAGACGCCTGTTTCTCAACGGATTCTTCAGCACGGGATCGCGCTGGGCGCAGGTGCTCGCCAGAGGGTGGCTCGTCCACAACCTCACCGACGGGTCGACCGCAGCCGTCGGCTGGGTGACCTTCGCGAGCTTCCTTCCCTTCGTCGTGGTTGGCCCAGTTGTCGGCACCCTCGCCGATCGGTTCGACAGACGGCGACTGCTGATCTTCTCCACGATGTTCGGAGTGGTGGGAGCGACCATCCTCGCGGCGATCACGATCGCCGACCTCGTCGAGGTGTGGCACGTGATCCTGTTGGCCTTCGCCACCGGGTCGGCTCAGGCGGCCACCGTTCCGACTCGTCAGGCGCTGATCGCAAACGTCGTCCCGGCTGAGCATCTGACGAACGCGATCGCGCTCAGCGGGATCTCCCAGCACGGCTCCCGAGTGGTGGGGCCGCTCTTCGGAGCTGCCTTCCTCGAGAGCTATGGCACCGGTTCGGTGTTCGTGCTGTCGGCCGTGCTGTTGTCCCTGGGCCTCGTCGACGTGATCCGGATGCGGCTCCGACCCGAGGCTCGGACGGACAACGAAGAGCTCGGGGTCGGAGGGGCCATCGCGCGGGTCGGGAGTGATCTGGCGTTCGCCGGTCGCTACGTCCGGCGTGACCCTCGGATCTTGACGATCATCGTCCTCGTCGGCGTGCACTGCAGCTTCACGATGGCGTTCGACGCCATGATGCCGACCCTCGCGGAGGACGTCGGGGGAGGGTCCGGTCTCTACAGCTCGATTCTGGTGGGTCTGGGGAGCGGCGCGCTGTTGGGCACGCTGGGGATCTCGCAGATTCGTGGGGATGCGCCACGCGCGTGGCTGTTCACTCTCACTGGGGTCGGCTCCGGGCTTGCCATGGTGGTGCTCGGAACCGCGACGACCCCGGCGATGGTGATCGCAGGCGGAGCGCTCGCCGGCTTCACCCAGGCGAGTTACATGACCATGTCCGCCACCTTCGTTCAGCAAGTCGTGAGTGACGACTACCGGGGCCGGGTCATGTCGCTGTACATCATGATCGCCGCCGGTCACATGGCGATGATGAACCTCGGGTTCGGTCGAGTCGCCGAAGTCGTCGACGTACGCGTCCTTCTGATCGTCCCCGGCGTTCTGTGGACTGCCGTGTTCATGGCTGCGGCGGTGGCCAGCACGCAGACGCGAAGCATCGTGCGACACGGCCGGTTCGCCCCAAGCCTCGCCACCTGATTGCGCACCGTTCCGCCGGGCATAGGCTCGCCGCCACAACGCAGGGGGACGGGTCATGAAGGTCGACACGGGGATCATCGAGCTGCTGTCGGACGTGCCCGAGTTGGCGCGTCGGGGAGAGGAGGCGGGCTTCGACGGCCTGTGGTCGGCGGAGACGACGTACGACCCCTTCTTCCCTCTCGTGCTCGCGGCCGAACACACAGAGAGGGTCGAGTTGGGAACGAGCATCGCCGTGGCGTTCGCACGGACCCCGATGACGGTCGCCAACGTCGGTTGGGACCTGCAAAATTACTCAGGGGGACGTTTCCTGCTCGGGCTCGGCAGCCAGGTGAGTGCACACATCACGAAGCGGTTCTCGATGCCGTGGTCCAAACCGGCGGACCGGATGCGGGAGTACGTGCTCGCGCTGAAGGCCATCTGGCACTCGTGGGAGACCGGAGACCGGCTCGACTTCCGCGGTGACTTCTACTCCCACACGCTGATGACGCCGTTCTTCTCGCCAGGTCCCAATCCGCATGGACAGCCGAAGATCTACATCTCCGCGGTCAACCCGCTCATGACCCAGGTGGCGGGCGAGGTCTGCGACGGGATCATCCTTCACGGGTTCACCACCGAGCGCTGGGTTCGTGAGGTGACGATCCCCAACCTGCAGATCGGCGCCGATCGTGCCGGTCGCGACCTGTCCGAGATCGACGTGGTCAGTCCCGCTTTCATCGCCACGGGAGCGACCGAAGAAGGGCTCGCCGCAGCCGTGCGCGGGCGGCGAGAACAAGTGTCGTTCTACGGCTCGACGCCCGCCTACCGAGACGTCCTCGATCTCCATGGCTGGGGTGAGCTCTCCGGCGAGCTCAACGCCCTGTCGAAGGCCGGCCGCTGGAACGACATGATCGATGCGGTCCCCGACGAGGTGCTCGACGCCTTCGCCATCGTCGCCGAGCCCACGCAGGTCGCATCTGTGCTCGACGCCCGCTTCGGAGACGTGATCGACAGGGTCTTCGTCAACGCCGATTACGCGGCCGATGCAGACACGTGGCGCCCGGTCATCGACGGCATCAGCCGTCTCTGATCAGACCTTCGACCGACCCGAACGGGACTTTCGGCCGATGTCGGCGACTGCGGGACTTCTTACCGTCGTGGGTGGGCCCGCCGTGGGCCCGAAGGAGACGAGATCGTGACCGAAGCCATGAACGACGACCAGTACTTCGTCGTCGACTCACCCCACGAGGTCGCCCGCTGGCGACCCCTGGTGAATTGGATCCTCTACATCCCTCACCACATCATTCAGCGGGCCCTCGGAATGCTGGCGTTCATCGCGGCGGTGTTCTACTGGTTCGTCCGCCTCTTCACGGGCCGGCTTCACCGCGGGCTGTACGGCGTGATGACGATGCACGAGCGCTACCAGGTCCGGGCGGACTCGTTCCTGATCGGATTCTCCGAACGCTACGCACCGATCCAGCTGAGCCAGGGTGCAACGGACGACGGCGCCTACGAGGCGATGCGGCTCGACCTTCCGGAGCCGAGCGACGAGGTGTCGCGGGCCGGGTTGTTCAACTGGTTCCTCGCCATCCCGCACTACCTGGTGCTTGCGGTCTACGCGATCGCGGCTCTCGTCGTGGCGATCATCGCCTGGTTCGCCGTGCTCTTCACCGGCCGCTGGCCGGAGGGCATGCGCTCCTTCATCGTCCGAGTCACCAACCAGTACTTCAAAATCTGGGTGTACGTGGCCATGGTGAAGCCCGGGTACCCGACCTTCGGGCTGCCCGCTCGATAGGCGAGCACACGCTCAGGAGCTGGCGAAGCGAGCGACGCCCTCAGACGACTTCAACCGCAGCGGCAGCACGGCCTGGTACCCCGGCGAGTGGTACCAGGCCTTTGCCGTTTCCAGGTCCTCGAACCGGATGATGACCGTGGCTCGATGGTCTGATTCGCCCTCGACCACCTCGGTCTTCACGTCGTACACGACCGATTCGGCTCCGTATTCCTGCAGCGTGGTCTGCGCACCTGCCTGGTACTCGTTCAGGTGCTCGAGGGTGTGCCAGGTCGTGTGGAGGATGAAGTAGCCGGCCATGCCCGGAGGCTAGAGCCCGAGCACGGCCGGCTCTGCAAACTCGACCCACTGCAAGTTGAGCAACTCGGTGCCTGACACCGAGTTGCTCAACTCGGGGGATCAGCCGATCGGGCGGATTCGCACCCGCACGTAGTCGCTGGCGTCGATCGACTCCTGCTCGACGAGTCCGCCTTCGGATGCGCCGGTGTCTGGGCCTGCCTGACGGGGTGCTTGGTCGGCGCCCCAGCCGAGCGGCTGGTCGACCTCGGTCCCAGCGTCGTACACGGCGATGTCATCGGAGATGTTGCCGCGGATCGGGTCTCCGTCGTCGTCGAAGAGTTCGATCCCACCGCCTGCGGGCGAGAAGATCCAGTCGTTCGACTGCACGAGCATGGTGGCGAAGTTGAGCTCGTCGCCCGGCGACGCCTCGAACTCGAACACGTAGCGGTCACCAGGGAACGCGGGACCCGGTCCGGCTGCACCCTGGGGTACGGCGAACACGCCACTGTCGCCGCTCAGGGTCGCAGCGAGGTGGGTGCCGAGCGGTCCGGCAGTTCCGTCCTCGGCGAGGCCTTCGAGGCCGTCGCCGCGGTCGGGGGTGCCGGGAGTGAACAGTGCGTCGCCGGTCTGATCGATCGCGAAAACGCCGGGTGCCAGCGGAGTGGTCACAACCAGCTGGCTCTCGAGGTAGGCCGCGAGCGCGGATGGGTCGCCGTCCTCGGCGAGGGACTCGAGACCGGGGGCCTTGTCGTCGGTGTTGACCCGGTAGATCGGACGAGTGTTGTCGTGCACCGCGTAGACGCCCGGCGAGATCGGGTTGGCGATCGTGCTCACGCCCGACACGTTGTCGAGGCGAACGGTGAACAGCCCATCGGCTCCCGGCGTCACCGTGACGGTGAGGTAGTTGGCCACGTTGCGGCCGCGCACCCGGCGAACGTCATCGTCAGGGTCGTCCGCTCCAGTGTTGGGGCCCGCTTGCCGCGGTGCCTGGTCTGGTCCGGATCCGATCGGCTGATCGATCTCCGTGCCCGCGTCGATGATTCGGATCTGGCCGGTGATGTCGCCGCTGAGCGGGCTGCCGCCCGGGTAGAGGGGAATGCCCGCCTGGCGGGTCGCGAACAGCCAGTCGTTCGACTGCACGAACATCGTCGCGAGGCTGAGGCGGTCGCCGGGGGCTGCGGTGAAGCTGAACTCGTACGCCTCGCCGGGGAACGCGGGCGCATCGCCCATACCGCCGATCGGTGTCGTGAAGGTCCCGACCTGGCTCGGTGCCCTGCGATCGGACCGGTTGGTGATCGTGACCCGGAACCGCTGGCTCTCGTCGTCGTCGTCGTGCGCAGCGGCGCCGCTCGCCGTGCCGGCGACTGCTGTCGCCGCCAGGCCCAGCGCGGCCGCCGAGCGAATCAGGCGTGTCCGTTTCTTCATCGTGAACTCCCTCTGCAGTCATGCGAGATCGCATGCAGCCGGAGGATCCGGCCACGCAAGCAACGCGTGCCGAGGGTCGCCGGTTCCGTTCTGGAGCTCTGTTCAGACTTTGTTCATCACCCGAAGGAGGCCTTCGGCTCCCGCGAGTCGGGGTGCCCGAGGTG
>CAZVUM010000096.1:0-14925 GCA_964629575.1 uncultured Acidimicrobiales bacterium
GTCCTCTCAGACCAGCTACCCGTCGATGCCTTGGTGAGCCATTACCTCACCAACAAGCTGATAGGCCGCGAGACCCTCCCGGAGCGCCGGAACCTTTCCTGACTGCACCATGCGGTGCTGCCAGAATATTGGGCATTAATCCAGGTTTCCCTGGGCTATTCCCATCTCCGGGGCAGGTTTCTCACGTGATACTCACCCGTTCGCCACTCTCCCATTGGGGCCGAAGCCCCGGGATCGTTCGACTTGCATGTGTTAAGCACGCCGCCAGCGTTCGTCCTGAGCCAGGATCAAACTCTCCGTCAAGACCGTGCTGTTGCCGCAACGAGTGCGGACTGACAGCAACAAGTGCGTTCAGCCGCAACGAGTGCGGAAACAACGTCGATCGAAGAGCCCCCGCCATGGTCAACGAGGGGGAAAATTCCCTCTCCCATGAGCGGCTGGCTGGAATTGCTGCATCGTCTCTCCTGACCGCTGGCCGAAGCCGGTGGCTGGAGGGACGCTGCGATTGGATGCATCGTCAGGCTCGAGAGCCCGACGACACGATTCGATTGCGCCATCGATGTGAGACACCGATGACACGATTGTGTGGTTCGACCGGCGACTGCTGAAAGCAGTGGCCGCTCGCCCGCACTGGCGTTTATCGTCCTCTGTTCTGTTGTCAAGGAGCGCTGCTCATCACCGCCGAAACGGTGATGTGGCATCTCCGGCACACGTGGGGCTCCTGGGTAGGAATCCAACGGAGGTGCCGTGCCCGCGGGCCGGACTGACCGGCTCGTTGGGGCGAGGAGTTAATGTATCCAGGGGGCGCGGGAGCGTCAACCTCGGGGCCGGAATTTCTTCGGATTCTTGGGGTGGGGCGCCGGATCAGCGACGCAGGGTGGTCCTGGGGCCCTCGGGAACCGAGACCGGGCCACCCACAGCGATGGTGGTGGGGGTCGTGACCACGGTCGAAGATGGCGCGGGAGCCGGTTCGATCGGCGTCGCGGCGCCGCTGCCCGACAGCGAACTCGCAGCGAGGAATCCGAGGGAGCTCGCCGCCATCAGGGCGAAGAGAATGGCGACTGCCCGCACAGCAGTGCTCGAGGCGGCACTTCGAGCCGGCACTGGGTCGATCTCCCCAGGGCCGAGGTCCGCGGAGGTCCAGCCGTCGGCTGTGCGATCTGACTCGTGGGGTAGAGGAGAAGAATCCATGGCGCTGCATGTACCCGTCGGCCCCTGACCGCCCGGACTCAAGCTCTCAGCGGCCCCACGATCTCCAGACGGCGAAGGGTCAGGTGCGCTCAGCCACGTACCACCGCTTCTTGCCCCGCCGCACGAGGAGATAGCGGCCGTGGAGGAGGTCGGTCTCGGCCAGCTCTCGATCTGGGTCGCCGACCCGCTCGCCGTTGAGATAGACACCGCCCTCGCCCACCGCTCGCTTGGCATCGCCGCGACTCTGGGCCAGCTCACTCTCGACGAGGAGATCGACCACCGAACCGCCGAGACCGGCGAGCCCGCCCGAGGGGACCTCGCCTGCGATGAACTCCAATGCCTCGGCCGAGGCGACACGTGGATCGCCATCGCGGCCAAACAGCAGCTCGCTGGCCTCCCCGGCAGCCGCGGCGGCTGTCTCGCCATGGACGATCGACGTCAGCTCCCGCGCGAGCGTGCGCTGGCCGAGCCGGGCCCCCGGATCCGCGTCGTGGCGGGCCACGAGATCGTCGATCTCCTCGACAGAGAGGAACGTCAGCTGGAGCAGCAGCTTGGCGATCTCGGCGTCCTCGACCCCGATCCATGCCTGATAGAAGCGGTAGGGACTCATCCGGTGGCGGCTCAACCAGATCGTGTCGCCCCCGGCGGTCTTGCCGTACTTCTGGCCGTCCGGCTTGGTGAGCAGCGGCCACGTCAGAGCGTGGGCGGTCTGGCCGAGCTTGCGACGGATGAGGTCGGCGCCCAGAACGATGTTCCCCCACTGGTCGGATCCGCCGACCTGCAGCTCACACCCCTCGTTCTCGGCCAGCCAGAGGAAGTCGTACCCCTGCAGCAGCATGTAGCTGAACTCGGTGTAGGAGATGCCGTCGCCACCGGTCATCCGGTTCTTCACCGACTCCTTGGCGATCATCTGGTTGACGGTCACGTGCTTGCCCACATCCCGCAAGAAGTCGAGCACGCCGACACCGACCGTCCAGGCCCGGTTGTCGAGGAGCTTGGCGCCGGTGGGACCATCGTCGAAGTCGAGGAACTGCCGGAGCTGAGGCACGATGCCCTCGAGGTTCTGAGCGAGGCCCTCGTCGTCGAGCAGGTTCCGTTCGGCAGACTTCCCGCTCGGGTCCCCCACCATCCCCGTCGCGCCGCCGGCCAGGCTGATCGGGCGGTGCCCGGCCAGCTGGAAGCGCCGAAGCGTCAACAGCCCGATCAGGTTGCCCACGTGCAGGCTGTCCGCTGTGGGGTCGAATCCGCAATAGAGCACGACCGGGCCGTCGGCGAGCCGGGCCGCCAGGACCGCCCGGTCGGTCGTGTCGTGAATCAGCCCACGGGCCTCGAGATCGCTGAGGATGTCCACGGTCACAGTGTGGCGCGGCGGCCGAGGCGCAACCCGAATCATTCCGGGAGCCCCATGCTATGAAGGTGACCATGAGTGTTTGAAAAACACCCATTCGTCACCTACTGTGATCATTCTTCGTTCGACGGCCGAACAAACAGGGTCGCAGACAACAGGTGAGGGAGCGCGTGTCGGCACACGGACGCGGAATCGCAGCGAGACTACGTCTGTTCAAAGTGCAGTACATCGCCCTCGCCCTCGCTCTCGGAGCAGCGGCGGTGGTCACGTCGCCTCCATCTGACGAGGCGGTCGCGGCACCGGTGACCGGGTTCGTCCAAGAGGTGTACGCACCTGGCTTCACGATCCCCGTCGATCTCGAGTGGGCGCCCAACGGGCTGCTGTTCGTCGCTGAGAAGTCCGGGGCGATCAAGGTCGTCAGCGGGGTGACAACGACGACCTTCCTGGATCTGTCCGATGACGTGAACGCCGCCGGGGAGCGGGGCCTGCTCGGCGTCACGGTCCACCCGGACTTCGTCAGCGGCTCGCCGTACGTCTATGCCCTGTACGCCTACGACCCGCCCGAGGCAGCGTTGGGATCGGGCAACGCTGCCCGCGACGGAAACGGTCAGCGGGTCGCCCGCCTGAGCCGCTTCACCGCAGACGTCACCACCGGCTACATCACCGCCGTCCCGGGCTCGGAGACGACGATCCTCGGCGCAGCCGGAACGTGGGCCGCGATCGGCGACCCGAGCGCGCAGGACGGCAACTCGAGCCCTGCGTGGAGCTGCGGCCAGCCTGGCGGTTACCTCGACAACTGCATCCCCGCCGACTCCGCGCACCACACCGTCGGGATGGTGCGCTTCGGCGCGGACGGAATGCTCTACGTCGGCTCGGGCGATGGGGCGAGCTTCGACGCGGAGGATCGCTCATTGCGCAGCCTCGACCTGGACAGCCTCGCCGGCAAGATCATGCGGATCGATCCCGACACGGGCCTCGGTCTGTCCGACAACCCGTTCTGGGATGGCGACCCCGACAGCAACGCGTCGCGGGTGTACTACCTCGGCCTGCGCAACCCGTACCGCTTCACCGAGGACGCGGCGGGCACGATCTACATCGGCGACGTCGGTTCGGGCGATTGGGAAGAGATCAACTCCGCTCCACCAGGCGCCGACTTCGGGTGGCCCTGCTACGAGGGTGGGGCCGCGGGCTCCCTCTCGCAGAACGACGACTTCGTCACTCACATCGACTGCCAGACGTACTACCTCGACAACTCGGCGACGGCGCCCCTCTACAGCTACAACCACGGCCCGGGAAGCGCCGCGATCATTGCAGGTGAGGTGTACGAAGGCTCGGAGTGGCCCGCGGAGTTCCACGGTTCGCTGATCATCGGCGACTACGTCCGAGCGACCCTCAGTGGCATCGACGTGGCGAGCCCCGCTCCCTCGGCGACCGACCTCGCGACCTCGACGGTCCCGGTCGCCATGGAGTTCGGTCCGGACGGCCACCTCTACCTCGCGTCGATCACCACCGGATCCATCGACCGCATTCGCTACGCACCGGGCGAGACGCCGGCCGGGTTCGTCCGAACAACGACCAACCCGCCGGTTCCATCGATGATCTCCCTCGACGGCGTCGACCGTACCCAGTGGGGCCTCGACTGGCTTGCCGTCTCGCCGGCCGACTATCAGCAGTGTTTCGGCGACGTACCCGGCTGGGTCACACCACCCTGCGAGCTCATCAGCGTGGCGTCTGGCGTGACCACGGTGTCCGAGGGCAGCTTCGTTCGAAAATCAACGCTCACCGTCACCACGAGAGTGGAAGGCACCGTCGACTCGCCACTCCCGTCGGTGATCACGATCGACGGGGCCCCAGCGGGCGAGTGGGGCCTCATGGCCGAACTCGCTCCGGGCCTGGTGGACGTCTGCTTCGGGGCCGTTGCCAACTTCTTGCCGCCACCTTGCCAGACCGTGGCGCTGACAGCGGGCGAAGCAACCGCTGTCGAAGGCGTGTTCGCCGACACACCGGGTGCACCCGCGCCCGCTCCGACCGGTCTTCTGCGCGTGACCACCGCGCCGGCTGTGCCTTCGACCATCGAGGTCAACGGCATCGAGACCGGCCAGTTCGGCGTGCAGTGGATCCCGCACCCAGCGGGTTCGTATCTCATCTGCTTCTCCGATGTCCCTGGCTTCGTGACCCCGCCGTGCCAGAACGCAGACGTGGCCACGGGTCAGACAACCACCGTGGACGGCGCATTCACCGCGATGGGCTCGCTGCAGGTCGCCACGAGCCCGGCAACGAACGCTGTCGTCAGCGTCGACGGGATCCCGCGCAACCAATGGGGTCTGTTCACGTCGATCGAAGCCGGCGATCAGAACGTCTGTGCCCACTTCGTGTCGGGTGATGTGTGCGAGATCGCAACCGTCACCGCAGGGGCCAACACAGCGCTGGTCCTCTCCCCCGGCGGTCCGCCGGTCAACCTTCCCCCCACCGCCGACGCCGGACCCGACCAGACAGTCGTGGACACCGACGACAACGGCTCGCACTTTGTGATGCTCGACGGGGCCGGTTCGGGTGACCCGGACGGCGTCGTCACCTCGTGGGAATGGCGGAACGGAGCGACGCTCATCGCGAGCGGGGTCGGCCCGACCGTCACCTTGCCCGTCGGAATCCACAGCATCGAACTCACGGTCACCGACGACGGCGGCGCGAGCGCAACGGACGTGGTTGCGATCACCATCGATCCAGCCCCGAACGATCCGCCCATCGCCAACGCCGGACCCGACCAGACCGTCGTCGACAGCGACGACAACGGGTCGCACTTCGTCACGCTCGACGGAACGGGTTCGTCGGACAACGACGGCGTGATCTCGACGTGGGAGTGGCGAGACGGCCCGACGCTGATCGCGACGGGCACCGCCCCCCTCGTCAACTTCGCCGTCGGCAGCCACACCGTCGAGCTCACGGTCACAGACGACGACGGAGCGACCGCCACGGACACCGTCGTGATCACCGTGGACCCACCCAACCCGATCTTGTACATCAGCACCGCTGCCGCGGGCGCCGTGGGCGGGGTGACCTTCGACGGTGAGGATGTCATCGCGTACGACACCGGCACCAGCACATGGACGATGTTGTTCGACGGGTCGGATGTTGGAATTCCGGGCGAGGGTCGCGACATCGACGCAGTCCACGTGCTGGACGACGGATCCCTGTTGCTGAGCACCGAGCGAGACGGTGAACTTCCCGGTGTCGGGGAGTTCACGGAGAACGACATCCTCCGCTTCGTGCCCTCCTCGACCGGCGCCACGACCTCGGGCACCTTCGAGATGTACATCGACGGCTCCGACGTCGGGCTCTCCGCCCAGGGCGAGAATGTGGACGCCGTTCATCTCCTGGCCAGCGGCGACATCGTGGTCAGCACAACCGGACAGCCGACCGTGTCCGGCGTGGTGGGCGCGACTGCCAATGACCTCATACGCCTCGCCGTGACCTCGACCGGCACGACGAGCGCAGGCACCTGGTCGATGTACTTCGATGCGTCGGACATCGGTTTGGCCAGCCAGTCCGAGCAGATCGACGGAGCGTGGGTGGCGATCGACGGCTCGATTCACCTGACCACGATCGGCAGCTTCGCAGCGGGTGGCGTCAACGGCACAGCAGACGACGTGCTTCTCTGCGACCCCGCGAGCACCGGCACCCTCACGTCCTGCGCGACGCTCTCGCTGTTCTGGGATGCATCGATCGACGGAATCGACGGCGACAACGTCGACGCCTTCTCCGTGGGCTACTGACGCGGCGGCTCACCGACTGAGCGGGTCGGCGTTGCGTGGAGTGGGAGCGCGCCAGTTGTGGCGCGCTCCCACTCGACGTTTCTTGCCCGTCTCTCCAGCCGGCTGTGCTCGATGGTGCTCGACGGTGCTCGATCGCGCTAGACGCCGGTGACCGTTGTCTGGAGCACTCCGTGCACCTTGCCGCTGATCCAGTCCTTCTGCTCGATCGTCACGAGTGACGTCCCCCTGCGGCGGGGCTTGAGCAGCAGGTCGTAGCGCTCCGCGGTCCCCACCACGAACGGGCCGGGCGGGAGGAGGAACGGCTGGGCGTAGTTGGGCGCCTGGTTGTCGAACGCCCGTCCGTCCGAGGCGATGACCTCGACGTCGAGCGACCCATCGGCGATGCCGTGGAAAGTGATCTCCTGGGGCCCGTAGCCCGAGTTGCCGAGGCGGACGAGTGTCGGCACACCATCGACCGGCGCCGTGGCTGTGATCCTCGGATCCTCGATCACGGCGTTGGGGTCGGTGCGCCCGCTGCGCATCGGCTGGAAGACCCCGGTGATGTCGAAATAGATCGGCCGAAAGACGTTCAGGCCCGCATCGCCGCCCTTCATCCCGGCGGCGTGGCCGAGCTCGCGCCAGGTGGGATCGACGTCGCCGATGAACCAGAACCGCTCGTCGTCATAGTCAGGCCCGTTGTGGAACGCGGTTCCCGGTCCCGTCGCTGGATCGACGATCAACCCACCCCACATGCCCATGTGGAAGTGCAGGACCGTGTTGACGTGGCAGTGGTAGATGTACGTTCCGGCGCCACGCGTCTTGGGCCGGGGATCGTCGAGCGCCCTGAACGGCGCTCCTGCATGGAACTGGTAGGTGTAGCTGCCGGTGACCTCGAACGAGGTGTGGCCCACGCCGTCGTTGTGGCTGTCGATCTCGATGCCGTGTAGGTGGATCGTGTGCTGGCGCTTCGACGGCTTGAGCGTCACATGGACGATGTCGCCTTCGCTCACCCGGATGAGCGACGACGGACGGATGACGTCCTCGTCGGAGTCGATCAGCTTGTCCTCGAAACCCCAGAACTCGACGTCGCGGCCGTCTGGCATCTCGAGATCGCGGTTGAAGAAGTTCATCTCGAACTCCTTGTCCGGCCTCACCTTGCCGGGTGTGTCCGGGCTGCCCTCGACCGGTGTGGTGTTCCAGTAGAAGAGAGGATCGTCGACGGCAGCGTGGCCGTCACCCCCACCGCCGTGATCGTCGTCGTCCCGTTCGTCGCGGTCGCCGTCTTTGCCGCTTCCCTTGCTCACAGGTCCTCCATCTGCCAGTCAGTGAGCAGGCCCTGTGGATAGAGTCCGCCGCCTGCGGTCTGACTCATCTCCACGTGGCAGTGCATCGGCCACTTGCCCTCCATCTCGGTGCCGTGGAGTTGCTTCAAGAAATCACGGCCGGACTGCGGGGGCGGGAAGTGCACTGCGTTGGGGGGGATCGCATACGGCAGCATCACGTCCATGCGATCACCCGGCTCGAGCAAGAGCGTGTCCTTCCACATGATCGGGCTCGTCGGCGCTGCGTTCTTCAGCAGGAGGTAGACGTGGTTGCCGTGATAGTGCGGTGAGTGGGTTGCCACGCCGACGTTCACGACACGGATGAGCGCCGCGTTGCCCTCGACATCCCCGACGAAGGTGTCGGGAGCGGTTTCCTCGTGCGCCGCGATACTGCCCATGCGCCCGTTGAGGGTGAAATACCGCGGTGTGAAGTCCTCCAGGAAGCGCACGGGGTCGATCGGCAGGCCGGCGTGGGCACGTGCGTTGAAGCGGGGATCGATCGAGTTGCAGATCCACACCCACTGCGTCACGAAGCTCCAGTGCTCGGGATCGAGCGACGGGTGCGCCCGCATCGAGCGATCCGCCGGCATCACGATGAGGACGCCGTGCAGGCCGAGAGCCCGGTTGACCGGCCCGTTGGAGCCGTCGCCGTAGATGTAGGTGCCCGGCGACGGGGCGTCGAATTCCACCTCGACCCGGTCACCTGGCGCGATGGGACCGCTGTCGACCACCCCCTCGATCTCGAAGTGGTGAGGCTCGGCCAGATTGTTGGTGACCCCCACCCGCACCCGCTCGTCGCCGTAGGTCCACAGCACGGGACCGGGCACGTGCAGCGCATCGGATTCGTCAACCGGTCCGCTCGCGAGGCCCCAGCCCCAGCTGTAGACCGGGACACCGTCGATCATCGTCTTGATGCCGTCGTTCATGAACAGCTCGATGTCGTCGGTGAGCCAGGGCGTCGCGCGGGCCTGCTCGGCGGCGTGTGCCTGGCGACCTGAGGCGGCCAGCAATCCCCCGGACCCGAGGGTGAGTGCCGCGGCCCCCGCTCCTCCGAACTTGAGGAACTCCCGCTTGGACATCGACGCCGGCACGATGTCGTCCACCACCGGCGTGGCAACGACCTCTACGCGCGTGCGGAGAAGTGCAGCCGCAAGCCCGACCATGAACGCGATCGGCAGGCTCAGTAGGGCGTCTCTGAGCCCGTGCGTCAGGTTGCCGACGAGGCCGGATGCCTGGTGGACGTCGGTCCCGAGGAGGAGATAGCCGGCTCCGGGTGCCGGGGCCAGCTCCGCGAAGGGGTCACCACCGCCGAGCGCCCTGTCGACGACTCCGTGGAGCCCGACGAGGGGGACCAAAGCGACGAACAGCGCCAGCGCTATCCAGGCGGGCTCCGCTGCGATCGAGCCTGATCCGCCCCGGCGGTCACCGAGACGACCGGCGATCCACCGTCCGCACCGGACCGCGAGATACGCGGGCACGATCAGCAGGGAGCCATCTCGCAACCAGTGCCCGAGGTGGCCGAGAACCGAGCTGGAGTGCCCTTCGAGAGCGAACGAATGCAGCCAGAGTTGCCAAAGAGAAACGCCGAACGCCAGGGCGACCGCGCTGCCCAGATTCCGACGCTCACGGTGGTGAGCGGAAATCATGTGCCGACACTAATTCACACTTTCGCCACTTCACCAGCTCCGTCTGCGGCTGCCTGCCCACTCGATGTGGCTGATCGACTCGCCAGCGCGGCGATCTTCTGATCCCGCGCCCGCTTGTGGACGAGGATCAAGACGACGCTGAGGAAGCCCACGATGTTCACAGAAGCGAGCATGGCGATGCGGTACCAGTCGTTGAGGACATCGGTGCCCGCCTGCAAACCGTGCAGCGTCGACCCGACGTAGACCACGAAGCTCAAGCGATGAATCCCCATCCACAGCCGCCGCGGCAGGTGCTTCATCAGCAGCGAGCTGATCTCGACCGCGAGCAGCAGGTAGAACGCGAGGATCCCCCACGCCACGGCCCCCGGCTTCCAGTCGGTCGCGAAAGGTACGAGAACCTCGGACCAGCCGAAGTACACGTAGCTGTCTGCGACGAGGCCGACGATGTGCACCATCGTGAAGGCCACGGCCAGCCCACCGAGAAAACGGTGGAGGTCGAGAACCCGCGCCGGCTGGGCGGCCTTCGCAGTGGCCTTGGTCGAGATGAAGAGACCCCAGCACACCGACAGCGTGATCAGCACCCACGCAAAGATCCCACCCGACCTGGCGACGTACCACCAGACCTGCTCGTTCAGTTCCATGTTGGGGCTCCTGGCCGTTGACCGGTCGAGTCGATCACCGCTCCGTCGCTGGCGACGGCCACTCCGTGCACACCCAGGCGTTCCATTTCGGCCGCGGCACCTTCGGCGCCGCATAGCAGAACCGACTTCGCGGCGACCTCGGCGAGCATGGCCGACTCCGCGACGATGGTTGCCGTCAGCAGATCGGTGGTCGATGGCTCGCCTGTCTCGGGGTCCAAGATGTGATGTGCGATCTCGTCGCCGATCCGCCAGCGCCTCGAGACGACGCTGCTGGTCGCCACAGCGCCGCTCGCGACGGTGATGGTGCCCATGCTTGTCTCGCGCAGCTGGGGACCGGCGATCTCGACCTCCCAGGAGTCGCCGAGCCACGGCTCACCCTCGACCCGAAGATCTCCTCCGAGGGACACCAGGACCGACGTCGCCCCTGCCGAGCGCAGCCGTTGGGCAAGGTGGTCTGCGATGAGACCCTTGCCGAGTCCCCCGGGGTCGAAGCGGGTTCCGGCGGGCAGCGCAACGGCCGAGATCGCAGGGAAGAGTTCGATCGGCCCCCGGCAAGGTCGCGCCGTGCGCTCCAAGGGGGCCTGCACGCCGGCCCGCCAATCCCGTCGATACCCCAGCGCCTCGAGCTCGGACAGCATGAGCGGGTCGAACCGCCCCTGGGTCCACCTGCGGCAGGATTCGGCGCACTCGACCAGGTGGTAGGTCGTGGGGTCGAGAACGACGATTCGCCCGCTCAGATCGTTCAATCGGCTCACGTCGCTCGACGGTCGGAAGCGCGACCAGCGGCTCTCGAAGTCCGCGACCACTTCGACGGCCTCGGACGCGAGGCCATCGTCGCCGGCGACCACGACCCGACAGTCGGCACCGAGTGCACGAAATCGCTGCTCCTGCAGAGTCGGTGCGCTCATCCGCTGGAACCGCTCTTGGGCGGGGGTGGCGGCGCCGGAGCTGCGGTGGTGGGTGGCGGCGGGGGCGCCGGCGCAGCGGTGGTGGGCGGCGGAGGCGGCGTCGTGGGCGCGGCGGTTGCCGGCGGAGCAGTGGGCGCGGCAGTTGCCGGCGGAGCGGTGGGCGCGGCGGTTGCCGGCGGAGCAGCGGGCGCAGGCGCCGCTGTCGGGGCCGGTGCGGCTGCGGGTTCTGGTGCTGCCGGAGCTGGAGCGCCGGTCGGACTCGGCGGTGCGGGTGCCGTGGTCTCGGGTGATGGCACGGCCTGCTGCTCCGGCTGAGTGTCCGCCGACCCCGGACTGCTCGAATTGAGCTGAGCCAGCGCGGCTGCAGCCTCGGTTTCGCTCAGAGGTCGCCCCTCTGCATCGACGTAGATGTAGTTGGTGTGGACGACCACTCGGGGCTCGACAGTTCCCGACGGAGAGCTCGCCATGGCGAGGCCGTTGAGCTCGACGTCCGCGTCGCCGTCACCGCCTGACGTCACGACCTCGGTCGATTCGGGCTCGACGAGCAGAGGCCCCATGGCCAGGCCAGTGGCGACGAAACCAACGCCAGACAGAGAGCCGATCGTCACCCGCGTCTTGTTCGGGAGTCGCCGGGCCAGACGGATCTGACGTCGAGAACCAGAAGTCCCGTCGCCGCGAACCGAGGACCGCTGCACGGGCGAGGCTCCCACTCCAGTCTCGACCGGGGAAGGCGCAGCCTCGTCGGTGGAGCCCGACTCCGGCGAATCGGCTTGGCCCCGCCGCGCTCGAAGGAGGGCCAGCCGTTCCTCTGGTGAAAGTTCGCTCATGTCAGCTTTCCCTTTCGATCGAAATCGTGCCGCCATCGAGGTGTGCCTTGAACACCGCCTCATTCTCCGTTTGGGTGTGTCGGAACTTGATCTCGAGCTCACTGCCTGTCGGGTTTTCGACCACGTAGGCCCACCCCGCCTCAGGGATCGCAGACCAGAACTCGAGCGATCCACCGTCGTGGTGCGCGATGACAATGCTCGACGCGACACCGGCGAAGGTGAAGAACTCGTACTGCGTCGTCACCGCCGGAAGCGTGGTTGTCGGTTGCGGGATGGTCGTCGCGGGGGCGGTCGGGGTCGGTGCGCCGCCGACCGGGGTGGTCGGTGGCACTGCCGCGGTGGGAGGCGCGGCCTGTGGAGGTTGCGGTGCCGCAGACGGAGCGGGCGCGGCCGGCGCCCGAGGCGCCGGTGTCGAGCGTGGCACGGTCGTGTCCGACGGCGCGACCGCCGGCCCGGGCGCCTCAGCATCCGGATCGCTCTCGCCGGCGGTCTGAGCGGCCGCGAGGGGGACGGTCACATCGACGACCACCCCGATCTCTTCGATCGGTGTCGTCCCGGCGGGACCCTCCGCCTGAGCGATGACCGCAGCACCCGAGGCCTGGGAGTCGAGCTGAATGATCACGAGGTTGAGAAACCCAATACCCCCGACCGCAGCAGCTACAAGAGCGGCGGTTTTCAGCGACATTTCTGGTGCGATGGTTGCCATGGCGCGCAGGTCCTCCCCGACCGTCGTTGCCGAACCCACGTCACGCGGTGGTCCGTCGGTTTGGTACTGACACGCAATTCTGTTAGTCGTCCTCGTCTTCGTCGTCGCTGCCCTCGGTGGCATCGTCGTCATCACCGCCACCGCCCTCGACGACGAAGTGCACCTGGCCGTCCACGAGAACCGCCGTGATCTCGCACTCGGACTCCGGCGCCTCGAATTTCACCTTCAGCTGATGGGCCTCGCTGGATTCGACGACTGCGGCATAGGTCGCAGACGGCGCGACGCTCTCGAGCTCGATGCTGCTGGAGGTGTATCGCACCGTCACCGACCCGCATGCACTGGACGACGATGCGACACCCGCGACGGGTGGGGCGTCCGATGTCGGGGGTGCGGAGGTGGGTACGGTCTCGCCGGGAGCCACCGGCGCGCTGGGCGCCGGAGTGGTGGGGTCAGACGCCTCCGATGAGGACGACGTGATGCTTGTGGGCACCGCGGACGGCGACGGAAGCGACCCTGCGTCTGCTGTGCTTTCCGGCCCTTCCTCGGCTCCGGGTGGCGCGAGGCTCGCCATCGGACCGGTGCTGTCGACGGAGTTGAGCGTCGACTCCCCGCTCGGAGCGGAGACCTGACCTCGATCAGCCATGATCTGTTGCTCAGGCGTCGAGTCGCGCGACAACATCAGCGCGCCGGCGACGCCGATGCCCAGCGCGATCACCAGGCCACCGAGTCCGCGCACGACGAACAGATGCCGGGTCCGCGCGGTGGCCATCTCGCCTCTGAGGTCGGCGAGGATCTGGTGTGGATCGGCCGCATCGACCTGAGGGGCCGAGTCGCGGAGCGCCTCACGAAGGCGGTCGTCGTTCATGACTCGTCCTGTTCGCGGAGAGCGGTCTCGAGCCGTGTCCTCGCACGGTTGAGATGGAACTTCACTGCGCCATCGCTGATGCCGAGGATGTCACCGATGTCGCGTACCGCGAGGTCCTGCACGTAGAAGAGCGTGGCGACCTCACGTTGCCGTCGCGGCAGGCTGGCGAGGAGGGAGCGGACGGAGTCTGTCGACGACACCGTGGCCTCCGGCGACGCCGCAGCGAGTTCTCGAGGCGCGGCACGTTCCTCGCGTCGACTGCGCCGGGCCTCCGAGCGAAATGCATCTCGCGAACGATTGATCGCGACCCGCCGCACCCAAGCCTCTGGGGATGCGTGCGAGCTCAGACGCCCCCATCTGGCGTACGCCCGAATGAACGCATCCTGGGAGGCGTCGTTGGCGGCGGCCTCGTCGACGCCCATCGAACGCAGCAGATTGACGACGCCCTGATACTCGGCGACGAAAAAGTCGTCGTAGCTGCGGTCGTTCGCTCGCGTCACGAGGAGCGCTGGTCCTTCGTGAGGGAGCGGGGTCGACAACGGTGCCATGGCGAGCGCCATGACCATTCAACGTCGCAGATCAACACCGAGGTTTGGTCGGACGCCGGCATCTTTCGGTCAGCCCCCGATGACCGGTTTCGGCCGCTCGGGCGCGGACCCTGAGGTCCGATCGATCACTCGTCGACGACCTCCTCCACCCGATCCCGGATCGCGGGCACGACATCGGTCTCGAACCATCGGTTCTTGGCGAGCCAGCGGTTGTTGCGCGGCGATGGGTGCCGCATCACGATGCGCGACGGGAGATGATCGGCCCAGCGAGCGACTTCGGCGGTCAGTGTCCGTGACACGCTCGTGCCACAACGGCGCGCACTCGGGCCGGGGCGGCAGATCGCCCGAGCTCCCCGTCCCCGGGTAGCAGAACCCCATCGGCACGATCGCGACAACGGCGGGGTCGTAGAACTGCTCTTCACCGAGACCCAGCCACTCCCGCAAGCGGACGCCGCTGAGGTCGTCCCACGGCACACCGCTCTCGTGCACGCTGCGGCCTGGCGCGTGCCCGATGATCACGATGCGGGCGGTCTCGGACGCGACGAGGATCGGTCTCGGCCCCTCGGGCAGGTGCTGTTCGCACACTCGGCACGCCCTCGCCTCCTGTAGGACGAGCGAGAGGGCGCCGCCGGTCGTCAACGAGGTGTCCAGCGAAAGAACCGCAGCGCAGCAAAGACCCCGAACAGACCCCATCCCGCAACCACAGCCAGGTGGTCCCATGCCATGGGCGTGCCGTCGATGAACGGATTGAAGCTCTCGGTCAGTGCGTTGGCGAGGTGCTTCACCGGAAAGATGTCTCCGATGAGGGTCACGAATCGTGGCGTGTCATCGGTGCTGACGATGAACACATCGGACACGAAGTACAACGGCAGGACGATCATGTTGGTGATCGCGGGGGCGGCGTTCTCGTTTGGAATCACCGCGGTGAGCGCCAAGCCCAACGCTGCGAACGACGCCGCTCCGATCACGAGCGACACGATGAGGTTGGGAAGCCCGGCCACGGTGAGGGACACGTCGAAGAAGATCCACCCCATGCCCACCACCAGTACGGTCATCAACACCATGACCGCCAACCCCGCCGCCATCTCGCCGGCGAGGAACACGCTGGGGCGAAGCGGCGTACCGCGCACGCGCTTGAGCAGCCGCCGCTCCCGCTGGAACGTGAGCCGGA
>CAZVUM010000097.1:0-4508 GCA_964629575.1 uncultured Acidimicrobiales bacterium
AAGCCGCCGCGCTGACCTGTGTCGAGCTCGACTATCCGGCCTACACCGTCTATCTCCTGGACGACAGCACGGACCCGGCGTTCCAGGCGCGGGTCGACGAGTTTGCGTTGGAGCACGGGGAGCGCGTCCAGGTGATCCGGCGGCCTGACCGGGTGGGCTTCAAGGCAGGCAACCTAAACCATGCCTTGGAGATGGTGGTGGAGGAGCCCCTCTTCGTCGTCGTCGATGCCGACGAGCGAATGCCGCCCGACTTCCTCACCGTTCTGGTCCCGCAGATGATGGGCGACGACTCACTCGGGTTCATCCAGGCGAACCATCGCTGTCTGGCTGACGGAGAGGACCTTCAAGCCGATCTCGCGGTCGGCGTCGACGTCCACTGGAAGTGGTACCAACCACTGCGCAACCGCTACGGGTTCGTCATGTTCCTCGGACACGGAGCGGTCATCCGGCGCGATGCCTGGCTCGTGGCGGGCGGCTTCCCCGAGTTGGTCAGTGAGGATCTGGCGTTCGCCATTGCGGCTCGAGAGCACGGGTACATCGGTGCCTTCGAGGAGCGCGTGATCTGCTGGGAGGAGTTTCCCGAGACGGTTCGCGACTTCCGACGCCGGCACGTGAAGTGGAGCCGGGGCACCGCGGAGTTCTTGCATCGTTTCGCAGGGAAGCTCGTGCGGTCGCGCAGGGTCAGCACGACCGAGAAGCTGGACATCCTGTTCCCGACGGTGAACCTCCCCCTCACGCTGTTCTTCTTCCTCTTCATGTTGATCGCGGGGCTCGCAATCCCGCTGCTCGCCGGAGCGCGGTCGACCCTCACCGTCGACCTGGGGGTCCTCGACCTCGGGATCCCGGTCTTCCGATTGCCTGAAGCGTTCACCGCGCTGCACCGATGGGACATCTACCTGGTCACGCTCGTCACGATCATCTCGCCGCTGAGCAGCTTCATCCTCGATCTGTGGCGACAGCCCGTTCGGCTGGCTCGATTCCTCGGTCAATCCACCGCGCTGTACGCGACCCTCGCTCCGCTGACGGCGATGGCGATCATCGGGTATCTGTTCACCCGGCGCGCCCAGTTCATCGTGACGGGGGATCGGGGCGCTGCGACGAGCTCCGCCGAGGACGAGGGTGCCACCAGGCGGGAGAAGATCAGACACTTCCTCTCGACGACGGATCCCGACAGCCCGGCTGTGCGCGCCTGCGAGCTCTGGATCGCGGTCATCGTCATCGTGGGCGCTGCGATCACGTACCAGATCGCCTTGGTGGGCATCGGAGTCGGCTACCTGCTGGTGAGCAGGATGCACCGGTCCGGCTGGGATCGCTGGAGGAACAACCCGGCCCTGTACGCGCCGGCGATGGGAATCGGCGGGTCAACCGTTCTCGGTGCGTCGAGCCTTGTCGGCCTCCAGCCCGCCTTCTTCGGCTTGTCGATGTTTCACTTCTAGAGAGCGGAGGGCGTCAGCGGCGCTTGCCCACCATGTCGTTCTCCACGGCCCACAGCGCGGCTTGGGTTCGATCGGCGACACCGATCTGGGCGTAGATCTTCGTCAGGTGAGCCTTCACCGTCTTCTCGGTGATCTGCAGCGCCCGCGCGATTTGTTTGTTGGCCAGACCGAAAGCAACGTGGGACAACACCTCGATCTCTCGTTCGGAGAGCGAGGTGTCGACCGTGCGGGTCCCCGACGCGCGGTTGTCGAGCAGCGCACGGGCTGCTCGCGGATCGAGCGGGGACTCACCGTTGGCGGCAGAACGAACGGCGTCGATCAGCGTCCGCGGGTCGGCGTCTTTGGCCAGGTACCCGACCGCGCCTGCGTTGAGCGCGTGCATCACACGCTCGGCCTCGGTGTGCGCGGTGAGCATCACGACCCGCGCCTCGGCGCGGTTGGCGAGGATCGCTCGGGTTGCCTCGGCTCCGTCCATTCCCGGCATCGACAGATCCATCAGGGTGACATCGGGTGCGAGTGATCGATCTGCCTCGATCGCCTCGGCCCCGCTTCCGGCCACGCCACAGACCTCGATGTCGTCGGCCTGGCCGAGGAGGCGAACCAGCCCGGCCCGGACCAGCTCGTGGTCGTCGACCAGCAGAACGGTGATCACACCGGCACCTCCACCGTCAAAGTCGTCCCCGTGCCGGCCTCGGACTCCACGCTGAGCCGACCGCCCTGACCCGCTGCCGCGTCGTGCAGCAGACGTAGGCCGAAGTGATCGGGGGGCACCTCGGCCGACGGATCGAACCCGTCGCCATCATCGGTGACGCTCGTCAGGAGCTGTTGCCCGTCTTGGCGAACGCTCACGGCGATGCGCGTGGGTTCTCCGTGCTTCATCGCGTTGCGGATGCCCTCTTGGGCGACTCGATAGACGAGTCCCGACGTCTCCTGGGAGAGCGGTGGGAGGCCCTCGAGCTCGAGTTCGGTGTCGATGCCGGCGGTCTCCACTGGTGCGAGGAGCTCGGTGAGCGCGACGTCGATGCTCCGTCCCGACAGGCTCTGTGGATAGATGTCGACGAGTAGCGAGCGCAGTGATTGAAGACTGCGGCGTACGGCGATCGCGGCCATGTCGAGGTCCGCCGTGGCCGTCTGCGAGGCGGGTGATTGCACGTGTGGCGAGGAGGTGTGGGCTGGGGACGTGTGCAGTGATGATGCGTGCGCGGACTGGGCCGCAGCCGAGATGGCGTACGACGTGCCGGCCAGTTCCTGCACCACTCCGTCGTGGAGGTCGGCTGCGATCCGACGACGCTCCTCGTTTGAGCTGTCGAGCGCCAGACGTAGGAGCCGTTCGCGCTCGCGTTGCGCTCGGGCCAGGCGCCGGTTGAGACCCCATGCGAGCAGGAGATGGATCGCCTCGAGAAGTGCGAGAGAGCCGATGACGATCGGTGCGAGCGCATCGAAGATCCGATCGCTCGACTCGCTCACCGCGGAGACGTCAAAGTAGCTCTCGTACAGGAGCCGCTCGCCGCTGGGTCCGTCGATGGGGAGGTACACCTCCAACATCTCGCCGTACATCGTCTCGAAACGGTTCTCGGGGCCCTGGAGATCGCTGACCTCGGAGATCACCTCGCCTGTCGCAAGCGACGACTGCTTGTCCGCATCGAACTCGTATCGCTCGCCGATGAGCGCAGGAACGTCGGAGTAGACGATTCTTCCGTCCTCGGTCCAGAGCTTCACCCGAGTCGTCGAACCGGTCAGGACCCGTGCGCGGATCACCGCGTCGAGCTGGGCGATCGAGTCGGTCGAACCCTGCATCAGCTCAGGGGTGAGATTGGGTTCGACCACCGCCGTGGCGACGATCTCGGTGAGGATCCGGACGTCGGTCACCGCCTCTTGGCGGCCAGCGGTGCGACTGGCGTACAAGCTCGCGAGCGCGACCAAGGCCATGCCGGCCAGGCCGATGGCGACTGTCTGCGCGAAGGGGTTCCGCCAGATGCGCCGGATGCGTGACGTTTCCGCGCTCACAGTGGTCAATGCTCTCATTCGTCCCGAGCCAGGACCAACTCGACGGTCGGCCATTCTCAGGGAGTGGGTTCAGTCGGAGAGGTGGCCGACCACCCGCACTCTCACCCGCCGGGCATCGCCGGGGAGGTACGCGATCGGCAGGTCTTCGATCTCGATCGTCGCGACCGTCGCTGGGCTGGCACCCGCCTCGATGGCGGCTGCGGTCGCCTCCTCGGTGGCGGTGGCGACGGCGGCGTCGCGACCCACATCTCGAAAGACCCTGTCGACCTCGCCGCTGACCTGGGCCAAAGCCGCCCCCACGGCGTTCGCAACCCCGGAGTGCGCCGGCCGGATCACATCGGCCACCCCGGCGATCGCGTCGGGGACTGCGAACGCCCCGCCACCGACGGCGATGAGCGGAACGTCGGTCGCCGTCACCTTCATGCGGTCCGCGCCCTCGGCGATCATCTCCGCAGCAAGCTCGAGAACCGCATCGGCATCGTCCAGTCCCGAGGCTGACCAGCCCTCCACCTCGAGCCGACCGGCTGCGACAGCGGCATCGGTCAGGGTGTAGCTCTCGCCGCCGGTGACGAGCGCCCGCTCGAGCAGGTGTTGACCGACGCTGTCCGGCCCGAGGCGGAGCGGCTCGTGCCGCACGATGCTGCCGCCTCCGAGACCGATGGACAGCAGATCGGGCAGCTGGAAGAGAGTGCGGACACCGCCCACGTCGACCGCTGAGTTGGCCTGGCGCGGGTATCCGCTCACGAGAGCGCCGAAATCCGCGGTGGTGCCACCGACGTCGACCACCAGTCCGTCGGCGATGCCGCCGAGGAGAGCGGCGCCTCGCATCGAGTTGGTGGGGCCCGATGCGAACGTCAGCACAGGGTGGCGAGACGCGGCCTCGACGTCGAGCATGGTGCCGTCGTTCTGTGACAGGAACAGCCGGGTGCCGTCGGGTACCCCGCTGTCCACAACCGCCCGGGCGAAGGCGTCGATCGTGGTGCGCGCCAGGTCCAAGAGAGCGGCATTCAGGCCGGCGGCGTTCTCGCGTTCGAGAAGCCCGAGGCGGCCGAGCTCGTGGCTCTG
>CAZVUM010000097.1:4608-5928 GCA_964629575.1 uncultured Acidimicrobiales bacterium
ACGTCGTCGTGTGGAACAGCGGCCAGCGCGTTGACGATGCCGCCGAGAACGTCGTCGGTCGTCGGCGTCTTCACGCTGGCCACGACGCGCGGAACGTCGCCGTCCATCTCGACGACGGCCGCGTCGGTGTTGGTCCCGCCGACGTCGACTCCGATCCGCCGCACTACCGGCCTCCCTCGCCACCGCGAACCGCATGCTCAGCACGCGCCGCGCATGGATCGACAGGGTCGAGGTCGTATCCCATCGCCCGCGGCCCGACGTACCGCAGTCCGGCTTCGCTGGAGAACAACTCCGGGGCGGTGATCCCGATGAGGGACACCCGTTGGCCGTACCGGACCGTTTCGGTGCCAACGGCCTCACCCGACACGGAGTCGAGGAGACAGATCAGATGCGGAACCGTGGCGATCGTCTCCCCGTCGCGCCACGCCACGAGCCACTCGTTCTGAAACTCGAGCCGCACGTCGCTGCCCGCGTCGTCGTGGAGGCCTTCGAGGCGTGCCGACCCTCGCAGGAACCCCCCTGTGGTGCGTCTCTCGACATCGGTGATCTTGCCCGTGAACAGGGGGACGCCGCCCGTCTCGTCGCAGATCGCCGACACCGGATCGGCGTGGCGGGCGCGCGCTCTGCGGACCGCTGCTCCGATGCCGATCGCCGCCGTCACGGTGTCGCGTACTCCCCAACGCTTCACCTCGACGCCGGTGCGCGGAGCCTTGCACGTCGCAGCCATCGAGCCGGTTTCGACCGTGAGCACCCGGCTCGCCCGCTCCATCCACTTCCACGTGGGGACGTGGGCGATCACCGCCTCGACGCCCCTGGGATCCACGAGCGACAGCGGCCACGGCTGGAGACCGGCGATCGCAAAGCTCGTCATCTGAGCCTCGGGATAGGCGCGACCCATCGCGTCGGCATCCACGATCGGGAGGTCGAGGTGCGCGGCGGCCATGAACGGCTGGAACGAGTTGCTCCCGCCGATCTCTGTGGCCATCACCGCGTCGAAGGGCCGGCCGAGGTACTCGGCCATGATCTCCACCGCTCGGGCGACGTCGCGGCTGTCCTGGAGTCGCTCCTGCATCACGATCGGAGCGCCCATGGTGGACACCACTGCAACCTGCGCGTCGTCTGCCAGCTCGTCTACCGAGATGAGATCGAACGAGGTGCCCGTCTGTGCGAGCTGCTGCACCGTGAGGTGGTTGAGGTAGGGCGATCCGCCCCCGCCGGTGCCGATCACCCAGGCCCCGACGGCGAGATCGTCGACGTCGGTGGGCCCGAGAACCCTGCTCACTGGAACCCCCTGCTCACTGGAACCCCCTGCTCACTGGA
>CAZVUM010000097.1:6028-14125 GCA_964629575.1 uncultured Acidimicrobiales bacterium
ACCCTGCTCACTGGAACCCCCTGCTCACTGGAACCCCCTGCTCACTGGAGGTCCCTCATCCGAGGAGCTCTGCGGCGACCAGCGCGGTGAGTCGAACCGCCGAGAGCACGGGCCTTGCGGTGCGCATGCGCACGCGCTCGACGAGCTCGGTCTCGTAGCCGAAACAGTCGAGGAGGACAGCGTCGACCCCATCCGCAGTGAGCACATCGCAGGCCTCGTCCGGCGACGCCCCAGGAGGGACGTGGACCGCAAACGCCGTGCGGCCGTCGGTGTTCCACTGCTCGGTGAGCGGCGCCACCTGCTCCGCGAGGGGTACCAGCACGCCGAGGTGAGCCGAGGCAGGAAGCACCGCTTCGACGACGTTGGCCAGAATGTGTGACGGATAGAGGACGTTGGCGCGTCGCGGGAAGCCCGCGAATCGACCGGTGCATCCCACGATCGTCAGGCGATCGTCACCCCCGTCGACCAGCGTGGCGAGACGCTCCGTGACGGCGGCTTTCGACACGATGACGTCGCGGTGGCCTTCGAGGCGTGTGTGAAACGCATCGGCGTCGGAGGTCGGTGGGCACGCTGCGATCTCTGCGCCGGAGAGTCCGTCCAGAGCTCCGAGGGTCTCGATGGCCAGCTCGCTCTTGTTCGAACGCGTTGCGTCGAGGACCAGCCGGAGCTCGGCCTCCATGTCCGGACGCGGGGCCTGCCCGATCGTGAGGAGGCGGATCGAGTTCACGTCGGCTGACTCAGACAACCCGGTTGGTGCGCAGCTCGGTGATCTCGGCCTCGCTGAACCCGAGCTCGGTCAGCAGATCGTCGGTGTGCTGGCCGAGCAACGGTGCGGGGTTGCGGATGGAAGTGTCGACGGCCGACATGCTCACCGGGAACTGGGCGAGCGGCGCGGGCGAGTCGAGCCCGCCGGGGTAATCGGTGGGCTCGAGGAAGCCGATCGCCTCGATGTGGTCGTCTTCGAGTGTTTGCTGGAGGCCGTAGACCGGAGCGGCGGGGACCTTGGCGGCGTCGAGCGCGGTGAGCACCTCTTCGACGCTTCGATCCGCACACCAGTCGGCCATGATCTGGCAGAGCTCGTCGCGATGGTCGCCGCGGCCGATGTCGTCCTTGAAGCGGTCGTCGTTGAGCAGTTCGGGGCGCTCGACGAGGTGACACCATCGCTCCCACAGCGGCCCACCGACCACCGATGCGAGGATCACGCCATCCGAGCACTGGAACGTGTCGCTGGGAGCCGACGTCTGGCCGCGGTTGTGGGTCGACGTACGGTCGACTCCCAGAACCGACTGCTCGACGAGCAGGCTGTCCGTCATCATCAGCGCGGTCTTCAGCAGCGCCGTCTCGACGTGCTGGCCTTCCCCTGTCTGGTCGCGATGGCGCAGCGCTGCGAGGACGGCGATCGCACCGTGTGCCGCCGAGCAGAAGTCGACGAACGGAGCCGAGGACCGGGTCGGCTCGCCCTCGGGCCCCGACATCGACATCGCACCTGACATGGCCTGGGCCAGGCCGTCGAAGCCGACGCGGTCGGACCATGGCCCGCCGGCGCCGAAGACGTTGTTGGTCGCCAGGATGATGTCTGGCTTGATCGCCTTCAGGCTCTCGTAGTCGAGACCCATCGCAGCCAATCCGGCGGGCGGGAGGTTGGCGACCACGACGTCTGCGGTCTCGACCAGTCGACGCAGCACCGTCTTGCCGTCTGGCTTGGTGGGATTGAGGGTGAACCCGCGCTTGTTGCGTCCGGCCTGGAGGAACAGAGCACCGGCTCCGTCGTGGCCCACCGGGCTGACGAAGCGATCTTCGGATCCGTCGACCTTTTCGATCCGGATCACGTCTGCGCCCAGGTCTGCGAGATGGGTCGCGAGATACGGGCCGGCGATGTACCGGCCGAAATCGAGAACGCGGATGTCCGCGAGCACGCTCATGTGTCCCCCCAAGGGTTGCTCCTGTACGAGTCTCTCAAATCCTCGGGTTGGGAGGGAGCTTCAGCCCAGAAGCTGGTCCAGATAGCTGTTGCGGAAGCGACGCTCAGGATCCTGGCGCGCCACGAGAGCGGCGAAGTCGTCGAAGCGCGGGTACCCGGCGCGCACCACGGCCGGGCTCATCGTGTGCAGCTTTCCCCAGTGGGGAAGCGCGTCGAACGGCGCGAGGAGGTCTTCGAGGGCAGGCAGGACCTCTACGAGCTGAGGACCAGCGTCGATGTCCCACGAGAAGTGCAGTGCCAACGTGTCGCCGCGGAATGGGCTGAGCCAGGCGTCGTCGCCGAGAACGGTTCGAATCTCGGCTCGGCGAATCACCGGACCGAAGAGCGCGGCCGACGAGGGTGAGGCCAGCGCCGCTAGCGCTTCGCGCCCGTGCTCACGACGGACGAAGTACTCGCTCTGGAGCTCGCCGCCCGTTGGGAGCGAGAAGCTCGGGTGGACGTGCGGGAGCCGCTGGTGCCACGGTCCCGGCCGCATCAGCTGGGGTGTCACCATTCCCTCACCCGGCTCGTCGTTGGGCAGCAGCTCCACGGTCGCCGGCGCGGCCTCCTTGTACGCGGCAGAGGTCGCGGGCGTGGACGGCCAGTCGAGGCGGTGCTTTCGCCACAGCTGATTGACCGTGTCACCCTGCCAGTCGGTGAAGTAGCTGACGCTGTAGGCCGAGGCCATGATCTCGTCGAGGTCGTCGATCGCAGCGCTGACGGGAAGGTCCAGCAGGAGTTCCTGGGCCATGTCGAAGGTCGGCTGGATGTCGAGGGTGAGCCGGGTGATGGCGCCGAGGGCCCCGAGCGAAATGACCGCCCCTGCGAACTCCGGGTCGGATCGGTCCCAGCTGACGAGCTCCCCGGTCCCGTTGACCAGTTCGATTTCCCGCACCGCCGTCGCGAGGCCGCCGTTGTCGTCGCCCGAGCCGTGGGTGGCCGTGCTGCACGCGCCAGCGACGGAGAAGTGTGGGATCGACATCAGGTTGTGGAGTGCCCATCCTGCGTCGTGCAACGCCTGACACAGCTGGTGGTAGCGGATGCCCCCGCCGGCGGTGACGGTGCGGGCCTGCGGGTCGATGTGGATCACCTGATCGATGCGCGCGAGATCGAGGAGCACGCCGCTGGTCGAGCAGATGTCGTTGAAGCTGTGTGCCGCACCGACGGTGCGGACGACCGGATTCGACGCGACGAGTTCTTGAACCTCGTCCACGGACTCGGGGAGGGCAACCTGCGCCGCTCCGAAACCGATGTTGCGCGCCCAGTTCTCGGTGCTCATCGCTCCAGTCTGCACGCCAGGACGGTGCCGCAACCGAGGCCGGTCCCGAGCGGCGGTTTCGTTAGCCTGCGTGGCTATGACGACCCGACTCGAGGGACTCACCGCCGGCATGCCGATCGTCTATGGCGGCGATCGAGTCACCCATGTCTCAGACGAGTTGGCTGCAGCGTTCGAGGCGGGCGACCGTCTGGTCGTGGTGCAGAGCACTGGTGACCTGCTCCACATTCCTGCCGTCGAGTGGGACATCGCGACGGGCGCCGTCGGCCGGGCGCACGCTGCGTTCGGGGCCATGGGCGCGGTCTCTGACGATCAGATCAGCGAGTTCTTCTCCGGTTTCGCACAACGCCTGGCTGACCCTGACTCCTTCTCGCGCGTCGCCGAGGCCAACGCGGCCGACGTCGAGAGCGCCCAGGCGCGCGGCCGTTCGACCACCCGTCTCGTCCTGTCGGAGCAGATGCGCGGCGACATGGTCGCCGGACTGGAGATGTGGGAGAGCGCACCCGCTGGGCGCGGCGACGTCTTGCGCACCGTCGAACACGACGGATGGACGCTCCAGCAGGTGCGGGCTGGTCTCGGCGTGGTCGGCTTCGTGTTCGAGGGGCGTCCCAACGTGTTCGCGGACGCCGCTGGGGTGATCCGCTCCGGCAACACGGTCGTGTTCCGCATCGGTTCGGACGCACTCGGAACCGCTCGCGCCATCGTCGAGCACGCGCTCGACCCTGCGCTCGCCGCGGCTGGACTGCCAGAGGGTGCGGCGTCGCTGGTCGACTCCGCGGCGCACGCAGCGGGACACGCGATGTTCAGCGACGACCGACTCTCGCTCGCGGTCGCACGGGGGAGCGGTCCCGCTGTTGCTCAGTTGGGCTCGGTCGCCCGCCAGGCGGGCATCCCGGTGAGCCTGCACGGCACGGGAGGCGCCTGGATCGTCGCGGGTGAGACCGCAGACGCAGATCGCTTCGCCGCAGCTGTCCTTCATTCTCTCGATCGCAAAGTCTGCAACACCCTCAATACGTGCTGCATCGTGCGTGAGCGGGTCGGGGATCTGGTTCCTGCGTTTCTCGATGCCGTCGACGAGGCAGGTAGGCGACGCGAGGCGCCCTCGAAGCTGCACGTCGTCGCCGAGGACGCGTCCGCGCTCCCCGAGTCGTGGTTCGGGGATGTCGAGATCGTCCGTGCGGAGGGGCGATGCACCGAACCGCGCGCGGAGACGCTCGCTCGGGGAGACCTCGGTCACGAGTGGGAGTGGGAGGACTCGCCCGAGCTCTCGCTCGCGATCGTCGACACCGTGGACGAGGCCGTCGAGCTCTTCAACGAACACTCGCCACAGTTCGTTGCGAGCCTGGTGAGCGACGATCCATCCGAGCAGGAGCGGTTCTACGAGCTGATCAACGCACCCTTCGTCGGTGACGGATTCACCCGCTGGGTCGACGGGCAGTACGCGCTCGATGCACCGGAGCTCGGCCTGTCGAACTGGCACTTCGGACGGCTGTTCGGGCGCGGTGGAGTCCTGTCGGGAGACAGCGTCTATACCGTCCGTTCGAGGGTGACCCAGGCTGATCCGCACGTGCACCGGTGACGCCGGAGCCGGCGACGCCGCCCGGTCCGGCGGTCGAGCCGCTGATCGCTCTCGGTGACGGGCCGATCGACCCCCTGGGGTACCGGTGGGCGTGGGGTTGGGCGGCCGTGTGCTTCGCGTTGTGTGCCCTGATCGTCGTGGCGACCTTCCCGGCCGGGAACAGCGAGGATCGGGCCGAGACGTGAGCGCGTACGGCGTCGTGTATCCCGAGTTGGATCTCGCCATGTCACGTGTGTGGCCGGCCTCGACGGTTCGGGCGATCGGGCCCTGGCTGGCACGGTTCAACGGCGGGGTGACCCGGCGAGCCAACTCGGTCCTGTGCCTCGGAACTCCAGACGACATCGTCGGTGCGTGCGCCGCCGGCGAGCGCTTCTTCGACGAACGTGGTGCGCGGCCTCGCTTCATGGTGAGCGACGCGTCGACGCCCGACCCGGTGGTTCGCCACCTCGTGGAGGCCGGCTACCAACCGGATGCGGACTCGTGGATCCTGACCGCGTCCGTCGACCGGCTCCGACAGGCAGCCTCGGGCTGGTCGGATGAACGGTGGGCGACCGAGAGCTCTCCGGGCATCGGCGACGAGTGGTTCGAGACCTACTGGTCCGTCGAAGGAGGCCGCCATTCCGACCGGGCGCGCCGCATCATCCGCACCGAGTTGCTGCGACCGGCCACTCCCGCCGCGTTCATCGCCGCTCGCGACCTCGATGGGACTGTCCAGGCGACGGCCGAGCTCGTCGCGGATGGCGAGTGGGGCTGTGGGCAGTGCCTGGTGACGCTGCCGTCGGCCCGCCGGAGTGGCGCGGCGCGTGCGGCGCTCGGCGCGATGGTTGCGGTCGCTGGAGAGCTTGGCGTGCGCGGCGTTTTCGTGGCTGTGATGGCCGACAACTCCGCCTCCCTCGGGTTGTGCGAGTCGGTTGGCTTCGAGAAATCGCACCGTTACCGCTACTACGAGCCACTCGCGCGAACCCCGGCGACCTGACAATTTGCCGGATTTGGCACTTTGTGCGGATATTCTGATCTTTGTCCGGTTCGCTGGTGCCGGCTGATCGGAGAGCTCGTGAGCGTCATCCCGCTGGATCGATCGAGCCCGATGCCTCTGTGGGCCCAGCTCGAAGCGGAGCTGAAGCGCCGCCTGGACGACGGCGAGTTCGACGAGGGCTTTCCCACCGACATGGAGCTCACGTCGGTCTATGAGGTGAGTCGCCACACGGTGCGGGAAGCGATCAGGAGCCTCAACACGACCGGAGTCTTGAAGCGCGAGCGCGGGCGGGGGACCGTGGTCAACCGGGCCGAGTTCGAGCAACCTCTCGGCACGCTGTACAGCCTCTTCCGCTCGGTTGAGTCTGCGGGTGTCGAACAGACGAGCGAGGTGTTGCGGCTCGAGGTCGTCACCGACGCCGGCGCCTCCGAGCAGCTCGATGTCGACGCCGACGTCGAGCTGGTGTTGCTCGAGCGACTCCGCCTTGCCGGGGGCGCACCCCTCGCCGTCGATCGGGCGTGGGTGCCTGCGTCGTTCGGTCGACCGCTTCTCGAGCTCGATTGGAGCCACACGGCTCTGTACGACGAGTTGGCCCGGCTCGAGGCGCCGGTTCCGGATCGGGGCCAGGAGCGACTCACACCCGTGATTCCGGACGCGGGCGATCGAGCCCTGTTGGGCTTGAAGAAGACCGACGCCGCGTTCTACCTCGAGAGGCGGGGCTTGCGAGGCGAGGTGCCTGTCGAGTGGCGGACCACCGTCATCCGCGGTGACCGCTATCGGTTCGTGTCGGACTGGGGTGCCGGGGGCGGTTCGGCCGAACTGCGGCCGAGCGCGGACTGAGCCGGCGGCGATGAGATCAACCGCCTCGGCTTCGGTTGTTCGTCTTGTGGAGGTGCGACGTTCGGCAGAGCGGCTCGCCGTTGGTCACGATCGTGACCCCGCCATCGCGAACCTCGACGATGTGATCCATCTCGCACAGCCACGAGGGCAGGCCACACCCGCAGTTGCAGAACCGATCTCGGACGCAGATCGCCGTTCGTTGCCAGCGATCGAAGAGTCGTCGGGGACTCGCGATGTCGACCGGATGGCCCTTGCTGTCGACGAGTACCCGCTGCACGAGACCGGAGATGGCGAGACGGGCCAGCATGCGGCGGCTGAGCGGCCGCCGGTCGTGGTATTCCCGCATCCCGGATTCGATGTCGATCGGCTCGGGTTCTTCGCCCGCTGCCTGGGCGAGCGATGCATCGAGTTCGGCCTGCGTGCAGTGGACGTGCACCAGCGCTTCGGGAACTCGATGTCCGTCCGCCCCGGCGGATCGCGCCGCCATCTCCAAGAGGGCATCGTGGCGCCTCTGCGCTGGTGTGCGGGCGAGCATGTCGGCGGTGACCGCTCCCTGGCCATGTTCGTCGACCGCGGCCTGCCACTCCTGTTCGAAGAGGATGTCGTTCAGGCGCTGGAGCTCGGCTCCGAGGACCTGGCGGGCGTGGGGTGTGAGCAGGCCGTCGAGGGCACCGCGGTGTTCGAAGGTCTCCGAGAGGTGCACGTTGCGTGCCTGGAGGTCGTCCTCGTCGGCGGTGTCGGGGTCCTTGCGGTCCGCGCCGTCCTTCCACTTGTCGACCAGTGCCATCCAGTCGTCCCAGGACAGCTCGGGTGCCCATTCGACCAGCGACGCCTCGGATTCGGCCAACTTTCCCTGGTACCGGGGGTCGAGACACTCCGCGAGAACACGGACGTGGTCGATCGTGATCACGCCCTGTGCCAAAGCGGCGCCGGCGACGGGCATGCGGCGGAGCTGGCCCCCGAGGTACACGTCGCGGCCGGTTCTCGACGGCATGCGGTGTGGCCGCTGCCGTGTGAGCAGGCCCTTGCATGTACGCGAGCTGCGGAGGGCGTGCTCACCGGATGCATCCAGAGCGGTCGTTGCCGCGAGTCGTGCGGCATCGAGGCGGTCGGACGCCCCCTGGAGCTGCAGAACGGCGTCGAGCAGTTGACTCCCGTCCTCGGCCTCCCAGTCGATGTCGCCGAGCGAGGCCAACGCGCCTTCGAGGGCGCTGAGGGCCGCAGGTTTCGGCAGGTGCGGATGCCTCGGTGGAGGCTGCTCCGCTCTGCTTTCTGGGTCGATCATGTCTTCTGGATCGATCGTGTCTTCGGGGTCGATCGTCTGCATCGTCACTTTCCCTTGGCGACGCCGAGACGGCGCGCCTGAATCACTCTGTGTAGGAGCCCTGTACGCCAGGGCATCGAGCGACCATCTCGCGCGGGGGCGAAGGGAAGTGATGGCACTCACCACCCTAGCGAACACACGT
>CAZVUM010000098.1:0-1954 GCA_964629575.1 uncultured Acidimicrobiales bacterium
CCTTCCTCCGCGTCGCCCACCACGAGCGCGCCGTTCGCCTCCCAGATCAGCACGTACCGGTCGCCGAGGAAGGAGTGGCCTCCGAGCGCGGGACCGGCGTAGACCAATCTCGTCGCACCAGTGGAGGTGTCGACAAACACGACCGACCGACCATCCCTGAACCCCACCATCCCGCCGCCCGGAGACAGACCGAGAATCTCGCGCGACGCGTTCTCGGCCTCGACGGGGAGCACCAGCTCCGAATCATCGAGGATCGAGGCGACCACCACTCGGCACGCCGTGCCTCCGTCGCATCTGGTCGCGAGGAAGCGGCTCGTACCCACGGCCATCGGCAGACCTCGGAGCTCCCGGACGATCGAGCCGTCGTCGTGGTCGAGGACGAGCGCGTCGCGATCGGCAGTGAGGACGACGAGGCCGAGAACGGAGTCGCCAATGATGTCCGTTCCGGTAACGAGGGTCGGTCCTTCTCCCACGGCCTCGCCTGAGGGAGAGAGGTAGGTGACCCGCCCCGACCGCTTGAAGTGGACGACGTATCCCTCGCCGTCGGACGCGGCGAGAAAGAGTGGACCATCATCGTCATCGACCTGGGCGCGGCTCACGACGCCAGCGCTGTCGACGATGAACCACTCACCCGTGAAAGTCCGCGTGCCGGCGATTGTCGTGCGGCCTCGGGCCTGGGGTAGGAACCGGGCTGCGTCTCGAGGAAGCACATCGGTGAGAGCCCCATCCCCATCGATGGCGACCATGCCGGCTGTGGTGTGCCCCACGATCACGGTTCCTTCTGGGATTCCGGGCGCTCGCACCGACTCGGGGAGCTCGCGCAACCCGTCGAAGCGACCGACCACACCTTCGGGCACCCCGTCGGGGGTCAGCGACGGCGTCGCATCACCGGGCTGGAAGACCGCCTCTCTGCGGGAGATCTCGTCTGGATGTTCTTCGACGACGACGGGCGTCAGCTCATCGGTGCCGGCTGCTTCGGCGATCTCGGCGGCCTCGGCATTCTGCAGCTGCTCCGGCCCTTCGGTGGTCGGTTCGGCATCGCCACGGTCGAGGACCGATCCGGCGATGCCCACGGCGGCGACGGCCGTGCACACCGCGAGCAACCACTTCCACCAGTTGCCGGGCTGACGCTCCGCGGTGGAGGTCTCGTGCCACGCCGACGCCAGTTCGTCGTCGAGCAGCTGGACCTCGGCTGTATCATCGGCCCCTGTGAGCACCACGGCACGACTGTACGCGGCTCGGGCCGGCTATCTGAGAGGAACTCGCCGGTTCAGAGCGAGCTGACGAGGCCCACCGCGCGCTCGACTTCGTCTTCGGTGTTGAAGTAGTGGATCCCGGCTCGCAGCACGGCGGCGATCCCGCGGGCTCCGATGTCGTACTGGGCGTTGCGGCGGCCGGGCGTCGAGAGGTTGAGACCGCCGGCACGGAGCTGGGCGTGCATGTTCATCGTGGCCTCGCCGCGCACGGTGAAGGTGACGATGCCGCACTGCTCGTGTCCCTCGTCCACGACGTCGACCTCGGGAAGGGCACCGACCTCGGAGCGGAACAGACCAGACAACTCGCGCACGCGGGCGCTGACGGCATCCACCCCCAGGTCGAGCAGGTATCGAGTGGCGATGTCGAGTCCGACCTTTCCCGACACGTGCTGCTCGCCCGACTCGAATCGCCTCGCTCCCGCCATCAGCTCATAGGTGTCGTCGTCGCCCCATTCGGCGCTCCGACCGTCGATGAACGGCTGCGGACCCAGCTTGGACAGCGCCGACGCGCGGGCGTAGAGGATTCCGGTGCCGCGGGGCCCGCGCATCCACTTCCGTCCGGTGTAGACGAGGAAGTCGCACATCGACTCGTCGACCTTCACCGGCATCTGCCCGACGGCTTGGCAGGCGTCGAGCATGAAGAGCGCCGGGTGGTCTGCGACCAGGGCCCCGACCGCCGCGGCGGGTTGCACCGCCCC
>CAZVUM010000098.1:2054-13781 GCA_964629575.1 uncultured Acidimicrobiales bacterium
GTCAGCTTCGCTCGAAGATGGTGGAGACGCCGCCGAGGAGCGAGCCTTCTCCGTCGCTCTTTCCGAAGTTGCCGCTCGACAGAACGCGGTCGGCGACCCGGCTGAACGGAAGCGACTGCAGCCACACCCATCCCGTGCCCGAGACAGTGGCGAGGAACAGGCCTTCGCCGCCGAAAACCATCGACTTCAGGTTGCCCGCTCGCTCGATGTTGTATTGGAGCTGGGGCTGCATGGCGACGAGGCAGCCGGTGTCGACCTTGACGGTCTGGTTCTCGAGGTAGATCGACTTGATCGAACCGCCGGCGTGCAGGAAGACCTTCCCGTCGCCGGTGACCCGCTGCAGGATGAACCCTTCACCGCCGAAGAAGCCTGCGCCGATGCGCTGCTGGAACGCGATGTCGAGCTTGGTGCCGAGCGCGGCGCAGAGGAAGCCGTCCTTCTGCACGATGATCTCGCCGCCGATCTCGTCGAGGTCGATCGGGATGATCTTGCCCGGGTAGGGCGCGGCGAAGCCGGCGCGGACCTTGCCAGGGTTTCCGGTGTTGGTGAAGTGAGTTAGGAAGAGCGATTCACCGGTGATGGCGCGCTTGCCCGCGGACTTCAGCTTCCCCCACATCCCCTCGTCGGGATTGGAGCCGTCGCCCATCTTGGCTTCGAAGGTGATGCCGTCCTCGAGGAACATCATCGTGCCGCCCTCGCCCACGACGGTTTCGCCGGGGTCGAGCTCGATCTCGACGTACTGGAGGTCGTCACCGAAGACCTCGTAGTCGACCTCGTGGCTGTTCTGTGCGGGCATCTCCACCTCCGGGGCTGGGGCTCACGTGCCCCACCAGTGTCCCGCACCCCGCGACCCAACCGGTGCCACACCATTTAGGTTCCAGGAGCGCTCCTGGAACCTAAATGCCGGGCTAGGCGGCGGTGGCCTGCAGGTCGTCTCCGCCGACGGGCAGCTTGGAGATGTCCATGTTGTAGAGCCGGGCGCTGTTGTCGCACAGGATGTCGCGCGACTGCTTCGGCGTGAGGCTCGCGGCGTGCTCGTCGAGCAACTCCTGGCTCCACGGCCACGTCGAATCCGAGTGGGGGAAGTCGTTGGCCCACAGCAGCCGTTCGTGGTTGACGTCGTTCACCATCTTGAACGCCACCCAGTCATCCTGGAACGTCGTGTAGATGTGCTCTTTGAAGTACTCGCTCGGGAGCTTCGAGAGTTCCTGGCCCGGCGGCAGCCAGAAACGATGCCGCTTGTAGGCGTGGTCCATTCGATACATGTAGTGCGGCACCCAGCCGGCGTCGGCTTCGACACACACGACCCGCAGACCGGGATTGCGTTCGAACACGCCACCGAAGATCAGGGTGCCCATGATGTCCTGGTTGGCCCGGATGATCGTCATGAACGAGTTGGCCTTGGGGCCACGTGGCTTGCCGGACTCCTTGGTGGTCAAGATGTGCCACGACAGCGGCATGTCGAGGTCGACTGCCGCCTGCCAGAAGGGGTCCCACTGCGGGTCGTCGAAGTCGAAGTCGGTGTGGGGGTTGCCCGACATCATCACGCCGCGCAGGCCCGCTTCTTTCATACGGGTGATGTCGTCGATGGACGACTGCACCGTCTCGAGCGCTGTCTGGCCGATTCCGAGCAAGCGGTCGGGATCCTCCGAGCAGTACTCGCCGATCCACCGGTTGTATGCCTCGAACGACGCCGTCTTGTAGTCGACGTCGGGGTGGTTGCACAGCACCATGCCCACCGAGGGGTAGATGACCTCGGCAGAGACTCCGTCCTTGTTCTGGTCAGCGACGCGATAGGTGGGGTCCCAGCCAGAGCGCGGGAGGTCTTCGAAGTCGGCCTTGGGGTTGAGATCCTCGGGCTTCTGACCGGCGGCCGCGATGAGGCCCATCGGAATGGTGCGCTTCATCCCGTCGATGATGTAGAGCGCGCCCTTGTCGGTCCCCGGCTCGATCCGCGGCGCGATGTCGCGGTACTTGGGATCGATGTAGTCGGTGTAGGTGTTGGGCGGTTCGCTGATGTGCGAATCGGCCGAGATGATCGGATGATCGACCTTCACTGTGTGTCCCCCTCGTCGAGCGTTGCGCTCGCCGTCGATCGTACCCGCCGGCCGATGTGCACGCCCCTGCCGGCTCACTGCTAGGCAGAGCGGGTGACCCGACTGCTCGAGCGCCTCCGTGCCGCCGAGCAACTCGTGGTCCTGTGCGGTGCCACGTTCCTCGTGATGGTCGGCCAGGGCGTGGTGGCGCCCGTGCTTCCGCTCTATGCGAAAGACTTCGGCGTCAGCGCGACCATGGTGGGTCTCACGCTCACGGTGTTCGCGCTGGCCCGCCTGATCCTCAACGTGCCCGCGGGAATGATCGCCGATCGGTTCGGGCGGCGGTACCTCTTGATCGGCGGGCCGATCCTGACCTCGATCGGGATGTTCGGTTCGGGCTTCGCCGACACGATCTGGACGCTGCTGGCCTGGCGGTTCGTCGCCGGCGCGGGCTCCGCCTTCTACATGAGCGGCGCCCTGATCTACCTCATCGACGTTGCGCCGCCCGAGAAGCGGGCGCGGTACGTGGCCACGAACCAATGGGCGCTCAGCCTCGGGGTGGCCATCGGACCGGGGATCGGGGGCCTCGTCGCAGACATGTACGGCCTGGACGTTCCCTTCATCGTCGTGGGGGCGACCGGGATCCTCACGGCGATCTACGCGGTGGTCCGCCTACCGGAGACACGCGGTCAGGCCGCCGAGGAGGCAGCGAGTCTGGGCGAGTCGGACACGCGGGGTTCGATCTGGGCGTTCGTGTTGAGTCGCCAGTTCCTGCTCGTCGGGTTCGTGACCGCGACGATCTTCATGGTCCGCGCGGGAACCCGTTCGACCCTCCTCCCCCTTCACGCCGAAGCCGAGCTCGGATGGGGCCCCGGCCAGATTGGCCTGCTGTTCACGCTCACCGGTCTGCTGACGTTGTTCACCTTGATGCCCGCTGCATGGGCATCGGACAACCTCGGCCGACGCAACGTGATCCTGTTCTCCGGAGTCGTCGCGGGGGCGGGAATCGTCGTCGTGGGCGCCTCCCCAGGCGTCACCGCGTTCGTCGTCGGCAACTTCGTGATGAGTCTCGGTACCGGCACCGCCGGCCCGGCACCGGCCTCCTACGTCGCGGACATCGCGCCTGCCCACATGCGCGGTCTCGGCATCGCGCTCTACCGCTCGGCAGGCGACGTCGGATTCCTCGCGGCGCCGCCGCTACTGGGTCTGCTGAGCGAAGCGACCTCGATCTCCACGGCCCTCCACGTGAGCGGCGGCCTGGTGATTCTCAGCGCAGTCGTGTTTGCGGTGGGCTCACGCGGCGACCGCGCCGCCGGCACAGGCGCGCGCCAACCGGCCTGACAGACTGCTGCGCCATGGCACACCGCGTCGGCATCATCGGTCTCGGAACGGTGGGATCACGGTTCGTCGAGCAGTTCGGCCGGCACGAATTGTTCGATCTCGTTTCTGCGTGGGACCCCGATGCGGGTGCCTGCGTGGCGCACCAGGCGGCGGTTGAGATCGCAGGTGGTCCGTCCGAGGTCATCGCAGCGTCGGCCCTCGTGTACATCGCTGTGCCTCCGCTGCATCACAGGGAATACGTCGACGCGTGCCTGGCCGCGGAGACGGCGATCTTCTGCGAGAAGCCGCTCGGGGTCGACGTCGCCGAGAGTCGGTCGCTCGTGGACGCTGTCGAGGCGAGCGGCCTCCCCGCGGGGGTCAACTTCGTGTTCAGCGGAGCACCCTCGGCGCGTGGACTGGGCGCCGCTGTCGCCGACGGCACGCTCGGCGAGCTCGTGCGTGCGGACCTGCGCCTTCACTTCGCCGAATGGCCGCGGGCGTGGCATGCCAAGGCCCGGTGGCTGACCCTGCGCGACCAGGGCGGGTGGATGCGCGAGGTGGTTTCGCACTTCCTCTTCGTCGCAGCGCGAGTTCTCGGCGAGCTCACCCTCGAGTCAGCGGACGTGCAGTTTCCAGACGGCCCCGGTGGGGTGCTGAGCGAGATCTCGGCGACCGCACGATTCTCGAGCGCATCGGGCGCCCCGCTTGTCATGATCGGCACGAGCGAGGGACCGGGACCCGACGTTGTGGACCTGACCGTTCGGGGCTCGACGGGCAGCGCCCGAATCTGGGACTGGTATCACCTGCAACGCACCACCGGTGGCCAGTGGGGCGACGACTTCGGCGACGACCGAACCTCCCTCGGCCATGCCGCCTACACAGCTCAGCTCCGCCAACTCGACCTGATGATGTCCGGTGAGCAGCACACCATCGCCACGTTCCCCGAGGCACTCGCCGTACAGGAACTCGTCGAACGGTGCCTGGCGCCCGACAAAATGGTGCCTGGCACTTAATGTTGCGGAACGGTGACATTTCCTCTCGACGCAGAGCGGACGAACGGCAATACTCCGTCCCGGAGCGTGGTGGATGCACATCTACGAGCCGACTCAGACGGCAATGATCGTCCCGGCGAGACAGGGGAAACAGGCGCACGGCACGACGCCTCGGCAGCAGCCGGGTCGCATGCCCCGCCGCACGGTTCTCTTCACGTCTTGGGGAGACGGCCGGGTTGGTGACGGACGACCGTGCATCCGCCCGCTCCGAACTCTGAGCGGTGCTCGCTAGAGCCGGCGCAGCTCGGGATGGCGCCATTGCCAGGCGATCACGACGCAGATTCCGACACCGACGGAGGTGGTCACGGCCCACCTCGGGTCGGTCTGACGAGCGATCACACCGAGGGTGAAGTTGCCGAAGGGCAGGGCGCCGATCGCCATCGACAACGCGCCGAGCGCTCGGCCTCTGAGCTCGGCCGGCACCATCGACACCACGAGGGCTGACTGGGTGGTCCCGAAACCCGACCCGCAGAATCCTGCGAGCAGCAGCGCAGCGAGAGCCGCCGGATACCACCGCATCTGGCTGAACACGACGAGGAATGCCATCGCCCCGAGCACTCCCGCGATGTGCAGTGCGCCGCGACGGGCAGGACCGATGCGCGCCACGATGAGCGCGCCGGTCATCGTCCCGGCACCGATCGCCGCGGCGAGGAGTCCCGTCAGAAAGGGCCCCACCTCGAGTCGTTCGGCGAACACCGGGACCAGCGGCACGAATGCGTAATAGAAGAAGTTCATCAGCACGGTGAACATCAAGAAGTCGCGCAAGGTCGGGTTGTCCCGGAGCAACGCAAAGGACGCTCGCAGGTCCTCGCCGATGGGCCGGACGGTTCCTCGCTCGGCGACCATCCGGTCGCCGGCCAGGTGGAACGACCGGAACAGCGACGCCAGCGCGACCGCATACGTAGCGCTGATGCCGACGTAGACACCCTCGACGCCAACCAACTCGATCAGGGCGCCGCCAGACAGCGAGCCGACCATCGACCCCGCGTGAAGGGCGAAGGTCTCCATCGCTGCCGCGTTGGTCACGAGCGACACACCCACGAGCTCGAACGCCAGCGAACGGCGCGTGGTCATGTCGAGCACATTGCCGATTCCGATCAGGAACACGAAGACGTACGTGGCCGCGACCGGATAGAGGTCGCCGCTGACCACCAGCGACATCACGAGGCTCACGGGCGCCAACACGATGAGCGCAACGGTCACGATTCGCCGTCCGTCGAGTCGATCGGCGAGCGTGCCCACGGTGAGCCCGCCGACGAACATCGGCGCGGTGAACGCAGCCCCGACCAGCTGGACGAGGAGCGGATCCCCGGTCAGCTCGTTCACGTGGTAGCTGCTGGCGAACACCGCCATCCAGCGAGCGACGTGCCACACCCACCCGGTCAGCCAGAGCGCGCGATACCCGCGCACGCCCATCGCCGAGCCAGCAGCGGAGGGTCCACCGCCAGCGGTCATGTTCGAGGCCCGATCAGTAGATGCGACTCGAGCCGTCGCCTGGCCCGCCCTCGCGAGCGGTCTTGAGGTCGCGGCCGCTGCCGACACCCACGGCCATCGCGTCGCCGCTGATCGTCTGCATGCGGAAGCCCTTCTCGCGGCGATCTCCCGCCAGCGAGGAGGTCGAGTGAATTCCGGGCACCACGCCGTGCGCCGCGCAGCGGGCGACGATGTGCTCGAGGACCGCTTTGTACTCGGCGTTGTCGTCGGTGTAGCCGGGGCCATAGCCGTAGCTGATCGACAGGTCGGCCGGACCGACGTAGATCGCGTCGACGCCGTCGAGGCTCAGAATGTCGTCGAGTGCCTCGACAGCGGCGCGCGTCTCGATCATGGGAATACAGGCAGTGATGTCGTTCGCCCGATCGAAGTAACCGGCACCCTCGCGGCCACCGATCATGATCGGCCCGAAGCTGCGCGCGCCCAGCGGCGGGTACTTCACCGCGCTCACCGCAGCCTGTGCCTCCTCGACGGAGTTGCACATCGGGATGATCACGCCGCGAGCGCCGGCGTCGACCATGCGACCGATGATTCCGGGCTCGTTCCAGGGCACCCGGACGATCGGTGTGCCCTTGCCCTGCAGCTCGATGATCTGCAGCATCTGAAGGGCGTCCTGGTAGTCGGCTGCGCCGTGCTGCATGTCGACGCACACGTAGTCGAAGTCCATGCGCGACACGATCTCGGCCGCGTGTGTGGATGCCATCGACAACCAGGTCCCGAGCGTCTCACCGCCCCCTGCCCAGGTGTCCATCATCGTGTTCGGCATCGTGACCCCGTCTCGTCGTGTCTCGTCGTGTCTCGGACCCGCCAGTCGAGGGCGGCGGGCAGACATCGTAGGGCCGCACCCCGGTAGCGTGCCCACCTCATGGCCGCGCTTCTCGCCCTCTTGACGTCGGTCCTGTACGGAACGGGCGACTTCTTCGGCGGGCTCGCCACCAAGCGCAACAACGCCATCGCTGTTCTGTTGATCGTGCAGGCGACCGGGATGACGGGACTTGCGATCACCATGCCGCTGTACGGCGCGGAGCTGATCTGGCGCGATGTCGGTGTCGGCGCCGGTGGCGGCCTCATCGGCCTCTTGGGGCTGACTCTTCTCTATCGGGGGCTCGCGACCGGACCGATGGCAGTCGTCGCGCCGCTGACCGCGCTGACTTCGGCGGTCGTCCCGGTCGCCTGGGGCATCGTGGGCGGCGACCGCCCCGGCGCGATCACCTCGATCGGCATCGTCGTCGGGTTGGCGGCGATCGTCGTGGTGAGCATGGAGCGTGAGGGGGACGGAGCACCGGTGACCACCCGGGTGGTGGTCGAATCGCTGCTCGCGGGCGCCTCGTTCGGGTCGTTCTTCTCGCTCCTCAGCGAGACGGCTGAGGACGGCGCGCCGTGGCCGATCCTCGGCTCGCGGGTCGTGTCGGTGTCGTTGCTGATCGTTGTGGTCCTCGTGCGACGGGTACCGATGAAGGTGCAGCACGACAGGGGCGTCATGGTCGCCGGCGGGCTGTGCGACACGTTCGCCAACGTGACGTTTCTCTTCGCGCTCGAGTACGGCGCGCTCGCGCCGGTCGCCGTTCTGTCGAGCCTCTACCCCGCGGCGACAGTCCTGTGGGCGCGGTTCCTACTCGGGGAGCCACTCGACCGCCGACGAATCGCCGGACTCGCCGCAGCGCTGTTGGCCGTGGGCCTCATCGCCGGAGGCTGAGTCAGCCGGTGCGGCGATCCTGCAGCACAGGGAAGGTCGCGCGAGTGTCGGCGACGACCTTGGGATCGACGTCGACCACCAGAAGCGCCTCGGATGACGCACCGCTGGCGAGCACCTCCCCCCACGGGTCGATGATCATCGAGTCGCCGGAGTACCGAAGGCCGTCACCCTCACCGACCCGGTTGACGCCCACCACGTAGGCCTGGTTCTCGATCGCCCTGGCGTGCAGGAGGGTGCGCCAATGGACCCGTCGCCGTTCCGGCCAATTGGCCGGCACCACGAAGACGTCCGTGACACGAGCGGTCGTCCAGAATTCGTCGGCAAAGCGCAGGTCGTAACAGACGAAGAAGGTGCAGCTCGCTCCCTCGATGTCGACAGTCAGAAACTCGGTGCCCGCTCCGTAGTTCTCCGGTTCGGTCGAGTACGTGAACGGGTGAATCTTCCTGTAGCGGTGCAGCTGGCCCTCTGGTCCAGCGAGGGTGAGCGTGTTGTACGCCTCGCCGTCATCCCACCTGGTCGGGATCGAACCACACAGCCAGACGCCGTGACGCGCGGCCTCCTCGACGACGAATCGGCAGCTCGGACCGTCGAGCGCTTCGGCCATCTGCGCAGAGTTCATCGTGAAGCCCGTGGAGAACATCTCACTGATCACCACCAGCCGGCCACCCGCACCCGCCGCACGTTCGATCTGCGGTCGAAGCCGTTCGAAGTTGGCCTGCGGATTCTCCCAGACGATGTCGTGCTGGACAGCCGCGATCCGCAAGGTCACGCCGACAGAACCTGGAGACGATCGATGGCTTCGTCGAGCACGTCGAACTGCTTGCAGAACGTGAACCGGACCAGGTGACGGCCCTCGTGCTTGTTGTCGTAGAACACCACGTTGGGCACCGCGACCACCCCGCAGCGCTCGGGCAACGCCCAGCAGAATTCGAGCCCGTCGTCGGTTCCGAACACCCGGATGTCTGTCGTGATGAAGTAGGTGCCCGCGGGGTCGAACACCTCGAATCCAGCACTGCGGAGGCCGGCTGCCAAATGGTCACGCTTGGCCTGGAGGTCGGCACGGAACTCGTCGTAGTAGTCGTCACCGAGCCGCAGCCCCGCTGCGATCGCGTACTGGAAGGGACCGCCCGACACGTAGGTGAGGAACTGCTTCGCGGTGCGGACCGCATTCATGAGCTCGGGAGGCGCGCACACCCAGCCGATCTTCCATCCGGTGAACGAGAACGTCTTGCCACCCGAGGAGATGGTGACTGTGCGCTCGCGCATGGCGGGCAGCGAAGCGATCGGGATGTGCTCACCGTCGAAGACGAGGTGCTCGTAGACCTCATCGGTCACGACGAGAAGATCCCGCTCCACGGCCACCTTGGCGATGAACTCCAGTTCGGAACGGCTGAACACCTTCCCCGTCGGGTTGTGCGGCGTGTTGAGCAGGATCAGCCGGGTCTTGGGCGTGATCTGGCGGAGGAACTCCTCCTCCTCGAACCCGTAGTCGGGCGGCCGAAGCGTGACCACCGTCTTCACCGCACCCGCCATCGAGATGTTGGCGCCGTAGATGTCGTACCAGGGCTCGAAGGTGACGACCTCGTCCCCGGTCTCGCACAGGGCGATCACCGCCGCGGCCAAAGCCTCGGATGCGCCCGCCGTCACCAGAATCTCGGTGTCGGGGTCATAGGACATGTCGTAGAAGCGTTTCTGGTGCTCGACGACGGCGTTGCGCAGCTCGGGGACTCCGATACCCGGTGGGTACTGGTTGCCCAGTCCGGTGCGAATCGCTTCGACTGCGGCCTCGCTCACCTCGCTGGGTCCGTCGGTGTCCGGGAAGCCCTGGCCGAGGTTAACGGCGCCGGTTCGGAGGGCCAGAGCGGACATCTCGGCGAAGATCGTCGCCCCGAAGCCCTGCAGCCGAGCGTTGAGGTACCGAAGACGGTCGGTCACATGGAGCAAACTAGTCCCCTATGACCGAGACACCCGCGGTGCCCGCCAGCTACGACGTCAGCGACGTCGACCTCACCTCGATCGACGGAGTCCTGTCGACGACCAGGTCGGTTCGCCTCCGACTCGACCTCGAACGCGAGGTCGACAACCGCATCATCCTCGACTGCATCGACCTCGCCGAACAGGGGCCGACCGGCGGAAACCAGTCCAGCCGCCGCTGGCTGGTGATTCGCGATCCCGAGACCAAGTCCAAGATCCAGGAGTTCTATTTCGACGCCGCGGGGCGCTGGATGGTCGAGGCCCGAGGCAAGGTGGAGGGCCGCACCGATCGCCAGGCGAGGGTCATGCGCTCAGCGGCGCACTTGGCCGAGCGCCTCGCCGACGTTCCCGCGATCGTGATCCCCACCGTGTGGGGCATCCACGACAACTCCGGCAAGCCCGGCCTGTTCGACTCGGTCATCCAGAACGCCTGGTCGTTCTGTCTCGCCGCGCGGGCGCGTGGTCTGGGCACCGCGTACGTGACTGCGCTGTTGAACAAGCAGGACGAGCTCGCCGAGCTGGTCGGTATGCCGGACGGCATCACGCCGATCGTCATGCTTCCCGTCGCGTGGACAACAGGCGGCGACTTCAGGTCGATCCCGCGCCGGCCCGCAGGCGAGATCACCTACTTCGATGGCTGGGGCCGCACCTACGAGCAGCGGGACGAGAACGCCGGCCGCCACATGGCCGAAGGGCCCGGCGCCGTGTTCGAGACCGAGGTGGATGCGCCGCCCGACGTGCTGTGGAAGTTCATCTCCGACATCGCCATCTCGGGCCGGTTCAGCGAGGAGAACGTCGGCGCCGAGTGGGCCGAGGGATACGGCGAGCCGGCCCTGGGGGCGCGGTTCGTGGGAAGCAACGAGCACAAGGCGATCGGCGAGTGGCAGACCGACTGCACCGTGACCGAGTTCGAGCCCAACGTCCGGTTCGGCTGGGCGGTCGGCGACGACGAGGAGACCGCGGCGGCGCGCTGGCGGTTCGAGATCGACGCCCTGCACGGCCGGCGGTGCCGCCTTCGTCAGTCGGTTCGGCTGGGGCCGGGACCGTCTGGTCTGACACCGGCGATCGAAGCGATGCCGGACAAGGAGGCGAAGATCATCCATCGCCGCCAGGACGAGCATCTCGCCAACATGCAGCGATGCGTCGAAGGCATCAAGGGACTGGCCGAGGCGGAGTACACGCGCGAGTCGTCGGGTCGAGGGCCGGGGCTCTGAGGCGCTCGCCCGGGTGGGTTCGGCTCCGCCGGTCGGCCGCTGGGCACCCAGCCCCACCGGCGACCTGCACCTCGGCAACCTGCGAACCGCCCTGCTCGCCTGGCTCTTCGCCCGGTCGGTGGGCGGCCGGTTCGTGTGGCGATTCGAGGACCTGGACGGCGCGGTTCGGACGGACTTCTACGAGTCGCAGCTGCGCGATGTCGCGGCGCTCGGGCTCGATTGGGATGGCGACCCCATTCGGCAGACGGATCGGTTGGACGTGTACTCCGACGCCATCGCCGACCTTCAGGGGCGAGGGCTCACGTACCGGTGCTGGTGCACGAGGCGCGAGATTCGAGGGGCCGCCGCGGCCCCGCATGAGCACCTCCCAGAGGGCGCGTATCCCGGAACGTGCCGCGAGCTCTCGGCGCGGGAGATCGCGGCACGGGAGTCCACCGGGCGGCCGCCCGCGCTTCGACTGCGCGCCGACGCCATCGAGGTCACGGTGGTCGACCGGCTACGGGGATCGCTCACCGCTGCGGTTGACGACGTCGTTCTGCGCCGCGGCGACAACACGCCTGCGTACAACCTCGTCGTGGTGATCGACGACGCCGCGCAGGGGGTGACCGAGGTGGTGCGGGGAGACGACCTGCTGACCTCGACCCCTCGCCAGGCGCACATCACGACACTTCTCGGTGTGCAGACACCCACGTGGGCTCACGTCCCTCTGGTGCTCAACACCGACGGCAAGCGACTCGCCAAGCGGGACGGTGCGGTCACGTTGCCGGATCGCGGGGCCCTCGGCGAAGCGCCGCTACAGGTCCTCAACCAGCTCCTGCGCAGCGTGAACCAGCCCACTGTCGACCGCATCGCCGACCTGCCGCAGGTGGCCACCACCTTCGACCCCGCCACACTCCCCCGCGACCCCTGGCTCTACGACCCCAACGAATCGGTGCCTGGCACCT
>CAZVUM010000099.1:0-13474 GCA_964629575.1 uncultured Acidimicrobiales bacterium
GCTCGCGCTTGGCGAGGCGCCGGGTCTGCCCGTACGTGGCGGCGGTGGCCAGGATGAGCGCCAGGCCGAAGATCGCGTTGGCGTAGTTGACGCCGCGGTAGTCGAAGACGGTGTAGAGCGCGCCGGAGGACAGCCCTGCGAGGGCGCCCGAACCGATCATCGCCGCGTCGCCGATGCCCTGAACCGCAACGCGCTGGTGCACCGGGTAGAGCGACACGATCAGGCTCGACGCTGCGATCACACCGAAGCACCACCCGAGCCCGATGAGGAAGTTGCCCATGAACACGCCGAGCTGCCCGGCGGGCGGGGTGATCGCTGCCCAGTAGGCGCCCCAGGTACAGAGGCCACCGGCGATGTAGATCATCGGGAACTTGCCGATTCGGTCCGTGAGCTGACCCACGATCGGGGAGAAGGCGTACATCCCCCAGATGTGCATGGCCATCATCATTCCGATCGCGTTCTGGCTCTGTCCGCCGTCGTCCATGTGGATCGGCGTCAGCGCCATCACTCCAACCATGGTGACCTGGCTGATCACCATGGCGAACACGGCGAGCCGCGCCGCGGGGTTCTCCCAGATCAGCCGTATCGCCTCACGCGACGAGGGTCCCTCGTCCTCGGTGCCCGATTGGCCGATCCCCCCGGCCACCACCAACGGATCGGGCCGCAAGAAGAACTCCACGATCGCGCCAGCGACGAGAAAAGCCAGCCCGGAGAACAGGTACGAGCCCGCCTTGTCCGGCAGACCGAGCGTCTCGCCGAAGTTGCTCGCGAATCCCGATGCGACGGACCCCGTCGTCGAGCCGATGGTGGTCGCCCAGACGATCAGGCTGATCGTGCGGGCGCGACGGTCTTCTTTGGCGAGATCGGCTGCGGCGTATCTGGTGGCCAGATTCGCAGCGCTTCCGGCGCCTGCCCCGAGGATCCCGATGCACAAGAGGGGGTAGCTGCGCACGATGGCGGCGATCACGGCGATGCCCGCACCGCCCGCGCCGACGAGGTAGGCCATTCTCAGCCCGGCACGCCGGCCCAGGCGCCCCATGGTCCGCGACAGCGGAACCGACACCAGCGCGGCGCCGATCGACAGACAGGCCGCGGCGATGGTGGCGAGTGTTGCGCTCCCGGTGATGTCCTTGGCCAGGAGCGCAGACACGATGTAGGTCGCGACGAGCCCGATTCCGCCCGAACCCTGGCTGGCCAGGAGGACGAGGACCGTCCGCTTCTGGATGCGCTCCTTGTCGTCCGCGCTGTAGCTGACTTGGGGAGGCACGGCACCGACCATGGCAACAGCTTGGCGCAGATCGCGCCGCGGCGCTCAGACGATCAGCCGTCCGCGACCGCGATCGTGATCTCGCCGCCCGAATGCAGCGAGCAGAATCCGATGAACGACGCCGTCTCGCCGAACGTCTTCTCGAGCGTTTCGCCTGGATCGACCGAGTAGGGCCCGATCTGGTGGGCAACCACGTCGCCGTTGACGATCACGAGGACGTCACGGAGGCGGAAGTCGAGCTCCTCGGGGAACAGGTTCACGTCCGCTCCCGCGGCGAGGAGTGCGGAGGTCCCATCCGGGATCTCGATGGTGAACACATCGGCCTCGGGGTCGTCCACCACGCGTGCGACGACCAACGGCACACCGACCAGCAACACGGCAGCCACGACGAATCCCAGCACGACCGGCAGGCTCGGCCGGGCGTCGTCCATTTCAGTCCTCGTTCCAGTCGCGAGGCTCGTCACCGAAGTACGTGAGGCGAGCGGTGCGTGACGAGTCGGACTTGCCCATGTAGCCGACGGCGATGTGGTCCATGTGCTGGATGGCCCGGGCGAGGGGCATGGCCTGGGCGTTGATCGAAGCCTTGGAGGCGGTCACCGGCACGGGCGGCTGGTTGACCACGGCAGCGGCGAGTCGCTCGGCCGCAGGTACGAGCTCTGCGTCGTCATCCACGGTCTCGGTGAAGAAGCCGAAACGGTCGAGCTCGTCTCGGCCGTATGTACGGCCGAGAATCAGCATCTCCTTGGCGCGATGCGGTCCGACGAGGTTGACCAGCACGGGGACCGAATGCCAGGTGAGGTTGAACCCGATACTCACCTCGTTGAGACACAGCTGGATCGACGGGCCACCGATTCGAAAGTCGCACGCCGCCGGGAACACACCACCGCCACCGATCATGTGGCCGTGGCAGAGCGCGATCGTGATGGCGTTCATGTGAAGCAGCGTGTCGTACATGCGCGCACCGTTCTTCGAGCCGAGCATTGCGTCGAGGCTGGTCGTTCGCTGCTGCTTGAGGTCAGCGCCCGAGCAGAACGACTTGCCCTCGCCGCGCAAGATCACCACCCGGACCGACGGATCCGTGTCGAGCAGGAGGCAGGCCTGCTGAACGTCGGCGACCAGCTGGGCGTTGACGGCGTTGTGCACCTCGGGGCGGTTGAGAACGAGGTGACGAATGGGTCCCTCTCCCTCGATCTTCACGGTGTCCAGTTCGATCCTCGCATCGCTCATCGGTGCAGTCTCGCAGGCTCGATCTACGCTGGCTGGATGGCTTCGGTGCGCACCAACGTGCGATACATCAATCCCGAATGGCGTGATCGGGCCGAGCCGCCGCGTATCGGAGACCGCGAGTCGCGCCACGCCAACACCTCCCTCTTCGAGGTCGACATCCACGACGGCCGCGAGTCGGCGGACCTCGGGCTCGAGGTCTCGGGCTTCGAGCTGGTCACTGGATCGGCGCTCACCTGCGGAACAGACCGCCAAGACGTTCGCGAGCACCACGAGCCGGAGATGGTCGCACTCGTCAAGGAGCACACCGGCGCGACAGACGCCTACGTGTGGTTCCACCTGATCCGCACCGAGGATCAGAGTGATTTCAACACTGCGTACTCCCGGTTCGTCCACTGCGACTTCAATCGCAAGGCGCTACGCCGCATGACCACCGATCTGCTCGAGCGTCGCGGCCTCGAGATCAACGAGACCTCGTCGTATGCGTGGATCAACACGTGGCAGCCCTTCGATCACCCCGTCGAGCAGAACCCTCTCGCCACCCTCGACGTGCGAACCCTCGAGGACGGCGACCTCGTCGACTACCGCTACACCGGCTACGACGGCGAAGGCGGCCTCGTGGCAGCGCCCGTCTACAACCCGGCGCACCGTTGGTACTCGTACTCGGGCATGCAGACCGACGAGGTGCTGATCTCCAAGCAGCTCGACAGCCGCCCGGACCACGTGCAGCAGACTCCGCACACGGCATTCGAACTCCCCGGCGCGCCCGCCGACGCGGCGCCGCGCCGCAGCGTGGAGATGCGCCTGCTCGCTGTCTTCGAGTGACGTCGGGGTCGCCAGACACGCGGGCGTCGTAGTATCGAGCCATGGGGACACAGCAGATTCTGAGCCCGGTGTCGCCGCCGCGCGTCACCGACCGACCCATCGCAGCTCGCCCGGCCACCCTCGACGGGCTGCGCATCGGACTCCTCGACAACCAGAAGGCCAACGCCGGACGGCTGTTGGACGGGGTGGCCGCTGCGCTTGAGCGACGGTTCGACGGCGTGGAGCTCGTGCGCGAACTCAAGATCGCCACCTCGCCATCACCCGAAGCGGTGATGAATCGTCTTCAGGACTGCGACGCGGTGGTTCTCGCCATCGCCGATTGAGGCAGCTGTACGTCGTGGAGTGTCCACGACTCCGTCGAGCTGGATGGCGCAGGCGTTGCCACCGTCGTGTTGTGCAGTGACGAGTTCGGTCCGCTCGGACGGGCCGAATCGGAGGTGCTCGGCCTCGCCGGGATGCCCCTCGTTCCGATCCCCCACCCACTCGCCGACAACGACGAGGAGCTGGTCGCCGCCAAGGCCGCCGGGATCGTCGACGATGTCATCGCCGCGCTCATCGGGGATGCCGAGGAGGTCCGTGCCGAGCATGCGACGCGTTTCGTTCGGCTCACCCAGCGCCGGCTCGAGGGAGGCGCTGTCTGTGTCGACGACGTCTGCGCGATCGACTTCGCGCTGGATCCCTCAGCTGCGCCTGGCGGTTGAGCCGTGGCCGCTGAGCTGATCGAACTCTCCGACGATCAGGAGGCGTTCGACGACCAGCTGGACGAGAGGGGTTGGTCGGACGGTCTCCCCGCCGTTCCGCCGACGCCCGACCGTGTCGAACGGATGCTCGCCGGCGCGGATCGGCCGCGGGATCTCGAACTCGGGGTGATGCCGCCCAAGCACGGCGTGGTGACCATCGAGTCGCTGGCGGTGAACGCGGTGATGGCCGGCTGTCGGGCCGAGCACTTCCCGGTCGTGGTGACCGCTGTCGAGGCGATTCTGGATCCGGCGTTCAACCTGTTCGCCGTCCAAAGCACCACCCACCCCTGCTCACCGCTGGTGATCGTCAACGGCCCCATCGCGGCCGAGCTCGGGATCAACTCCCGGTACGGAGCCTTCGGCCCCGGGCACCGCGCCAATGCGACGATCGGACGGGCGGTCCGGTTGACCCTGCTCAACGTCGGCGGGGCAGCTCCAGGAGTGCTGGACCGGTCGACACAAGGGCAGCCGTCGAAGTACTCGTTCTGCATTGCCGAGAACGAAGCCGAGTCTCCCTGGCATCCTCTCCATATCGAACGCGGGTGCGAGGTCGGCCAGTCCGCAGTGACCGTCGTGGGATGCGAAAACCCTCACAACATCAACGACCACGTCAGCGGCGACGCCGAGGGTGTGCTGGTGACCGTCGCTGGGTCCCTGGCCAACATGGGAACCAACAACGCCTATCTCCACGGCGGGCCGGTGCTTGCCCTCGGCCCCGAGCACGCGGCGATCATCGGCGCGGCCGGCCTCACGAAAGACGACGTGCGCCGCTATGTCTATGAGCACGCACGCGTGCCGCGGGAGATCTGGGAGCGCGGCGGCATGGCGGGAATGCTCGATGCCCCATCACCGGACTCGGACATGATGCCGATCATCAGCGACCCTGAGGACCTGATCGTCATCGTCGTCGGCGGCTTCGGCCGGCACTCGTCGTGGCTCCCGACCTTCGGCGCCAGCACCCAGGCCGTCACCCGCCCCATCGCCGACGCCTCAGGCACCCCGATCCAGAGCGTGATGGACCTTCACTGAACCCTTCCCCTTTCGGGAGCCGACGCGCCCGGAAATCAGTCGTTGGGACCGTAGTTGTCCACAACCCACTAGCCAGCGCCATCGGGCGTGAGTGCGATGTCCACACCCACGCTGTCCACGAACTCATCCGCCGACCACGCACCATCCGACCCAATAGCGACCAGGCAGAACCCGACTGACACCACCCACAGTGCAACCCTCTGGACCACCGTCGCAGAATTCTCGCACGTGGTGGTTTCGTAGCGCTACCCCCAGGTCATCCACAGGTTGCCCACAAAGCCGGCCGAAGGCCGCCTCCGTCGGCGCGTTCACCCGAAGAGCGCCGGCTCCACTCCCCAGCGAATACCGTTGCGCACCAGCCGGGCGAACCCGTCCGTGTCCCACGAGCCACGAAACTCAGGCGGCGTCGTGCCGTCGGCCGCCACCGAAGGGTCCACGTAGGGCTGGCCGTTGGTGGCGGGCGAGTGGGTGTGCCCCAACGCAACGTACGCGACCGCCCCCTCGCCGTGGTTCCGCACGAGGCCCAGGACCCGCCGGCCGTCGACCCGCACGGAGGTGTCGTTCTCGACGTCGAACCCGAACCGCGGATCGGGGTCCTCCGGCAGATGGGTCGTGAGCAGCACTTGGGCCTCGGGGTCGAGCACCTCAACGAAGTACAGCTCGTCGGCCGTTTCGAACCCCGACTCCACGCCCTCGGTGATCGGGTGGCTCGCCTCGACCTCGACCGTGAATCGCCGGAGCGGAGGGTGGTTGAGAAAGAAGGCGCCCAAAGTGTCGTGATGGTCAAGCCTGACCATGCGGCGACGGCGACGGTCGCCATCAACAGACACCGCCTTCCCACCGCTCGTTCCGTGGAGCGCAAACCACCGACCCCCGGCGGACAACCAGTCGTCGATCGCAGCCGCCTGCGTCGGACCGGGAAACGGCCCAGACGTGTAGGTCACCAGGAGCTGAGTCGTCGGCAGCCACGTCTCGACGTCGTCGAAGTTGGACGAGATCGTCGGCTGTGCGTGGTCGACCTCGCCGACGAAGTCGAGCAGGCGCCGCTGCACGTACGCCATGTCGTGGCCCGCCGTCGAACCGGGCGGAAACCCGCCGATCACGAGATGAATGCCTGGAGCACTCGGTCGGGGCATCGCTGTTCTCCTCTTCGGTCATTTAGGTTCCAGGAGCGCTCCTGGAACCTATTTCTGTCGGGGCGTCGGGCTTCAGACGAACTCGGCGAAGAACTCGAGCATCAGCCGGTTCAACTCCTCGGTCGCCTCGAGCTGCAACCAGTGGCCCGCTCCGTCGATCACGATTTCGTCACGTAGGTCCTCGAAGCGTTCGGCTTGGCCTTCTGGCCGCAGGAAGTACTGCGCTGGATCCTTCGATCCCATGATGAAGCGGACCGGCTGCGGCACTTTCGCTCCTTCGAGTTGGGCTGTGTCGGACAGCAGCGTGGGGAGGTTGCGGTACCAGTTGATCGACCCACGGGTGCCGGACCGCTCGTACATCGAGACGTAGTAGTCCATGTCCTCCTCGGTCAGCCACGACGGGAGCTCGTCTGGCTCAGGGGGCATGAGGTCGAGGAAGTTCGTCGCCGTGCGCGAGTTGCCGCGAAAGTCGGTCGACCCCGACGCACCCAGGTACATCCTCAGGAGGTACGACCGCAGGTCCGCCTCCATCTCCCTTTCGGCGAGCCCGACCTCGCGGCAGTAGTACTCCCAGTAGAAGAAGCGGTCTCCCCAGAATTCCTGGGTGCACATCGCGGGCCAATTGGGGTCGCGCAGGTACGGAATCGACAGGCCCAACACGGCCCGGACCCGATCGGGATAGAGCAGGGCGACGTTCCAGCCGGCGATCGCACCCCAGTCGTGGATCCCGAGCACGTAGTCGTCGTGGCCCAGCGCGGTCGCCAGGCCGTCGATGTCCGCGCAGAGATCGAGGATGCCGTAGTCGCTGACCTCGGGCGGGCAGTCGCTCATGCCATACCCGCGCTGGTCGGGGACGCAGACCCGCCACCCCTGGTCGAGGAGGGGATCGATCTGATGACGCCACAGGTACCAACACTGCGGGGCGCCGTGCATCAGGATCACGAGCGGTCGGTCGGGATCGCCCTCCACCACGCATCGCAGGCGGATGCCGTTGGTCTCGATCATCTCGAAGTTGCGATCCGCCAGCGCGTTCATTCGTGAAGGCTATTCCGGCCTCCCGGTACTGTGCTGCGGGGATCAGGAGCTCGAATGCTCAGCGCAGCCGACAACGAACTGCTCACTCGCACCGATCGGGAGACACCGATGGGCGAGTACTTCAGACGCTTCTGGCAGCCGGTCGCGCTCGGGCGAGAGGTCGCCGAACCGGATGGACCGCCGGTCCGGGTCGACATATTGGGCGACCAGTTCGTCGCGTTCCGTGACACCGAGGGCCGTCTCGGCCTGCTCGACGCCCGCTGCCCGCACCGCGGCGCGGACCTCTTCTTCGGACGCAACGAGGACTGCGGGCTTCGGTGCGTGTACCACGGGTGGAAGTTCGCAGTCGACGGCACGGCGGTGGAGCTGCCCAATGTCCCCGCCGATGCACCGATGCAGTCGACGATGCAAACCGGCTCGTACCCCGTGTGCGAGCGGGGCGAAGTGGTGTGGGCCTACCTCGGACCACCCGAGCGCCAACCCGACCGACCTCCGGCCCTGGAGTTCACCGCTGTCGGGGACGAGAACCGGTACGTCACCAAGCAGCTGATCGACTGCAACTGGGCCCAGGTGATGGAGGGCGACCTCGACACGTCGCACTTCTCCTTCCTCCACATGCCTGCGCCTTCGGTTCCCTCCAACGAGAACCCGAGCGCGCCGGCCGACGAGAAGCGCCTCCGGATGATTCGCCAGGATCCGATGCCGGGCTTCACCATCAAGGACCACGAGGTGGGCTTCATCGTCGGCGGGGCCAGGTTGAGCGACGACGACCAGCACTACTGGCGCATCACGCAGTACCTGTTTCCCTCTCACGGCACGGGCCCGTCGACCATGCCCGGCGAGACATACCTCGGATTCACGATCGTCCCGATCACCGACGAGGCCTGCTGGATGTTCACCTACGCCTGGAACCCGGAGCGACCGCTGACCGACGCGGAGCGCACCGGCTACGCGAGCGGCCACGCCGTCTTCGCCGCCCTGGGGCCCGACTTCCGGCCGCTCGCCAATCGGTCCAACGACTTCCTCATCGATCGCGACGCGCAGAAGCACCACACATTCACCGGAGTGAAGGGCCTCGCCGAACAGGACGCGATGATCCAGCAGAGCCAGGGGTTCATCGTCGACCGCACCAAGGAGAACCTCACGCGGACCGACGCGGCGATCGTGCGATTCCGCCGACGCATCCTCGACGAGGCCCGCGCGCTGGCCGAAGGTACCGAGCCGACCGCCGCGCACAACACCGCGATCTACCGCACCCGTCCGGGCAGCTGGTTCACGGGGCGCGACGTGGAGTTCGACGACGTTCTCGTCGAACGGTTCGGCGATCCGCACGGGCGGGTCGCAGCAACGACACCAGTTGGAGAAGATCGAACGTGACCACACGGGACTTCGACACCGTCATCGTCGGCGCCGGCTTCGCCGGCATGTACATGCTCAAGCGGCTCCGCGATGCCGGCCTGCGGGTCCGCGTTCTCGAAGCCGGCACGGACGTCGGCGGCACCTGGTACTGGAATCGCTATCCGGGCGCCCGATGCGACGTGCCGAGCATGGAGTACTCGTACTCCTTCGACGACGACCTCCAGCAGGAGTGGGAGTGGAGCGAGGTGATGTCCGCCCAGCCGGAGATCCTCGACTACGCCCGCCACGTGTCCGAACGATTCGACCTACGACGCGACATCCAGTTCGAGACCCGAGTGGAGACCGCCGTCTACGAAGACGGCGGGTGGACGGTGCGTACCGACGCCGGAGACAGGCTCACCAGCCGCTTCTGCATCATGGCGACCGGCTGTCTGTCGGTGTCCAACACCCCCGACCTCCCGGGCCTCGATTCTTTCGAAGGTCGTGTCGTGCACACCGGCCGGTGGCCCAAGGAGGGCGTCGACCTCGCGGGGAAGCGGGTCGGCGTGATCGGCACGGGCTCGTCTGGCGTCCAGGCGATCCCGGTGATCGCCGAGACCGCGGCGCACCTGACCGTGTTCCAGCGCACGCCCGTGTACACCTTCCCGGCTAACAACCGCCCGCTCCGAGAAGACGTTCAGACCGCGTACAAGGAGCACTACGGCGAGGTGCGGCAGCGCCAGCGGCACTCGGTCGCCGGGTTCTCTGGCTTCAACCCGCTCCGGCCGCAGCCGTCGAAGGACCAGGCCGAGAGGCCGAAGCGCCCACCGCGCCCCGAGATCCTCGAGACGACTCCGGACGAGCGCCGCGCGATGTGGGAGGAACGGGGGTTCAGGACCTTCGACACCTACCGCGACATCTACAGAGACCTCGACGCCAACGAGCTGGCAACCGAGCTCTACCGCGAACACATCGCCGCGGTCGTCGAGGACTCTGGCACCGCCGAGCGCCTCATGCCGCGTGGTTACCCTCTCGGCTGCAAACGGCAGGTGCTCGACACGGACTACTACGACACGTTCAACCGGCCCAACGTCGACATCGTCAGCCTCCAGGAACACCCGCTCGAAACGATCACCGCGAGCGGCGTCCGCACCGGGGCCGGGGAAGTCGAGGTCGACATCCTCGTGCTCGCCACCGGCTTCGATGCGATGACAGGGGCCCTCGATCGGATCGACATCCGGGGACGGGACGGTCGGGCGCTGCGCGACAAGTGGGCAGACGGGCCGCGGGCGTATCTCGGATTGCAGATGGAAGGGTTTCCCAACCTGTTCACGATCACGGGCCCGGGGTCACCTTCGGTCCTGAGCAACGTGATCGTGTCGATCGAGCACCACGTGGAGTGGATCGACGAACTGCTCGAGCACATGCGGGACCACGGGTTGTCGACCATCGAACCCACGGCCGAGGCCGAAGAGGACTGGGGTCGTCACGTCAATGAGGTCGCCGACGGAACGATGTACACCGCGCCGACCTGTTCGAGCTGGTACCTCGGCTCCAACATCGAAGGCAAGCCCCGTCAGTTCATGCCCTACGTCGGAGGTGTCGGCCGGTACCGCGCCGCCTGCGACGAGGTCGTGGCCAACGGCTACGAAGGGTTCGTTCTGTCGTGACAGACCCCGTCGAGATTCCCGAAGCCGTTGTCGAGATGCGATCGCGCCGCGACGCCGTTCGCACCGAAATGGGCGGTGAGGCCAAGGTCGCCGCGATGCGCGAGCGCGGCGAGCGGACGATCCGCGAGCACATCGACGGCTTCGTCGACCCGGATTCTTTCGTCGAGCTGGGCACGTTCAGCCGTTCGATGAACCCCGACGACAAGGACAACACCCCAGGCGACGGCAAGATCGGCGGACACGGGACAGTGGCGGGCCGGCCCGTCACGGTGTGGGGCGACGACATCACCGTCAAGAGGGGCAGCAGCTCCAAGGTCGGGAGCCGCAAGCTCGAACGACTGATCGAGGCGGCGTACCGAGCGGGGAATCCGCTCGTTCACTTCGGCCAGACCGGTGGGGCGAGGATCCCCGACACTCTCGGAACCGAAGGCTTCGTCGAGGTGACACCCGGCGGCCTGCTGCCGGTGCGCCAACGGCGAGTTCCGATGGCGACAGCGATCGTCGGCCAGTCGTTCGGCGGCTCGTCGTTCTACTCGGCGCACAGCGATTTCACCGTCCAGGTGCGCGGCACCGCAATGGCGGTCACCTCGCCCCGGGTCGTCGAGGTGGCCACCGGTGAGCAGATCGGTTTCGAAGAGCTCGGCGGCGTCGAGGTACACGCCCGCGATACCGGGCAGATCGATCAGATTGCGGAGAGCGACGACGAGGCATACGAGCTCATCAGGCAGTTCCTCTCCTACCTGCCCCAGAACATCCACGAACCACCGCCGAGGATCCCCTTCGACGAGCCCATCGATTCGGATCCAGAGCTGTACGAGCTGGTGCCCGAGTCGCGGCGCCGCGCGTATGACATGAGGCGGGTCCTCGGTCGCTTGGTCGACGACGGGCAGTTCCTCGAGATCCGGCCGCTGATGGGTCGCTCTGTTGTCTGCGCGCTCGCTCGCATCGCTGGCCACTCGGTCGGCGTGGTGGCGTCCAACCCGATGTTCCAGGCCGGAGTTCTGGGACCAGAGGCCATCGAGAAGATGACACGCCTGGTACTGCTGTGCGATTCGTACTCGATCCCGCTCATCACTCTGCAGGATGTGCCCGGCTTCATGGTCGGCCAGCAGGTCGAGCACGACCGGCTGCTCTACAAGGCGATCGCCGCGCAGCAGTGCCTCCGCCTCGCTGGGGTGCCGAAAATCACGGTGGTGTTCCGAAAGGCGTACGGTCTGGCGTTCTACAGCCTCGGCGGACCCGACCAGGGGTTCGACGAAGTGCTGGCCTGGCCAGGAGCCGAGATCGGCTTCATGGATCCCGATGTCGGCGCCAACGTGCTGTACGGCGGCGAGCTTGCGGCGCTTCCCGACGACGAACGAGGGGCCGAGCTCGAACGGCGCGCAGCGGCCCTTCGCGACGCCACCGACATCTACGACGGTGCCGGAGTGATGCGCATCGACGAGCTCATCGATCCCGCCGATACGCGGCCGGTCCTCGCCCGGTTCTTGGAACGGCACGCCGACCGCCCGTTCCAGAGCGGAGCCGAACGCCCACTGAGCAGCTGGCCCACCTGCATCTGATCGACCACTTGCCTAGCCTCGCTGGCGATGAGCTGGAACGACGACGTCAATGAGCTCCGGCGCCGCCAGGCGATGGCGGCGGAGATGGGTGGGGCCGACAGCGTCGCTTTCCACCACGGACGCGGCAAGCTCACGGTGCGCGAGCGCATCGATCTGCTGCAGGACCCGGGCACGTTCCGGGAAGTGGGCTCGCTGACCGGCTCCCCCACCTGGGCCGACGACGGAACGCTCGAATCGCTCCAGCCGGCCGCTGTCGTGACGGGCACCGTCCGGATCGACGGGCGGCGGGTGACGGTGGGCGGCGGCGACTTCACGATCCGAGGCGGCTCGGGCGACGCCGACGACGCCATCATTCCCAAGTGGAACTGGATCTATCGCCACTCGCTCGACCACCGGCTCCCCCACATTCGGCTTCTCGACTCGGCGGGCGGCAGCGTCAAGACGTTCGAGAAGATCGGGCGCACCTACGTGAGCCAGACCGACGGGATGTTCCTGTCGGCCAGGTTGATGCAGCAGGTGCCGGTGGTCAGCGCGGCCCTCGGTTCGCTCGGCGGCCTGCCTGCGGTCGAGGCCTGCTTCTCCCACTTCTCGATCATGGTGAAGGGCATCAGCCAGCTGTTCGTCGGTGGTCCCCCTGTGGTGAAGGCCGGGCTCGGCATCGACATCACCAAAGAAGAGCTCGGCGACGAACGCGTCCAGATCCCCAATGGCGTGATCGACAACCTGGCTGAGACCGAAGAGGACGCCTTCGCCCAGATCCGTCGCTTCCTCTCCTATCTCCCGCAGTCGGTGTGGGACATGGCTCCCCGCACCGAGGCGACCGATCCGGTCGACCGACGCGACGAGCGGCTGCTCGAGATCATCCCCCGCAACCAGCGGCGCACCTACGACCCGCACACGATCATCGACGCCGTGGTGGACGAGGGCTCGTTCTTCGAGATCTCGCCCCACGCCGGCAAGTCGCACATCACCGGACTGGCCCGGGTCGACGGCTATCCCGTCGGTGTGATGATCAACAACCCCCGCTACCTCGCGGGCGGCATGGACCTTGTCGCGGGACAGAAGGCTGTCCGGCTCGTGCAGCTGTGCAACACATTCCACCTGCCGTTCGTGTGGCTCGAGGACGCACCCGGGGTCGCCGTGGGCCCCGAGCACGAGGCTCAGGGAGCCGTTCGCTACGGCGCGCGTGCGACGACGGCGTTCGCCATGAGCTCGATGCCGATGATCGTGTTCATCATCCGCCAGGCCTACGGCGTCGGCGGGGCACTCCACTGGCGCCCCTACGACATGTACCGGCGCTACGCCTGGCCCTCCGCCCACTGGGGCTCGATGCACATCGAAGGTGGCGCCACGGCCGCGTACCGGCGCGAGATCGAAGCGGCCGACGACCCAGAGGCCAAGCGGCAGGAGATCGAGGATCGCCTGCAGAACCTCGGTTCGCCGATGAGGACCGCCCATGCGTTCGACGTCGAGGAGATCATCGATCCTCGCGACACGCGACCGCTCCTGGCGGAGTTCGTCCAGGACGCCCAGGCGGTCATCCGGACGCAGCTGGGGCCGACGGCAGGCCCCAGCTATATGCCGTAAGGAGCCGCGCGAGTAGGGAGGAGCGCCAGCGACGACCGCATCGGAGGCGTGGCCCGAGCGG
>CAZVUM010000100.1:0-13467 GCA_964629575.1 uncultured Acidimicrobiales bacterium
AAAGACGTGCTCACCTGGGACACCGAGAGCTAGCCGACTGGTCGCGATCACGCGGACCGTTGGACTGCGACGCAGGAGCTCCCCGACCAGCGCGGCACTGGACTGGGCGACATGCTCGCAGTTGTCGAGTACCAACACGACGTCGCGAACCGACAGAGCATCAGTCACTGTCTCGGCCCAAGTCTCCTGCGGTCGCCGACGCAGCCCGACTGTCTCTCCGATCGCCGCACCGACATCGGTACCGTCGGCCAAAGGCACAAGATCCACGAACCACACGCCGTCATGGGAAACACCCACGAGTTCTGCAGCTGCCTGCAACGCCAGACGTGTCTTGCCGATACCCCCAGGCCCCACGACCGACACCAACCGATGCTCACCTATCGCCGCCGATAGCGCGGCCAAGGAATCGACCCGACCCACGAAAGAGGTCAACTGCACCGGAAGATTCGACATCTGCTCGTCGATCGAGCCCAGCGCAGGGAACACTGTCGAACCCAACTGCCACACTCGCTCGCTGACGGCGAGGTCCTTCAGCCGGTGCAAACCGAGATCGGTGAGAGGCCGTTCACCGACGAGACCAACGACCCCTTCCGACATCACGACCTGGCCGCCATGGGCAGCACCCATCAAACGAGCGCATCGGTTCAGCGCCGGCCCGAAGTAGTCACCCCCACGCTCTTGGGCCTCGCCCACGTGCAAACCCATACGAACCCGAATCTCGACAGGTTCGGGCCACGACTCACCACCCAGCACTGCTTGCGCCGCCGCAGCCGCGTCGACCGCCTCGCCCGCTCGCGAGAACGCCGCAGCAAACGCGTCCCCAGCCGTTGAGAACACATACCCGCCATGTCCCTCAATCGCCGAACGCATGATCTCATCGTGACGTTCCAACGCCATCTGCATCTCGTCGGAGTGCAGCTCCCACAGACGGGTCGACCCCTCCACATCCGTGAACAAGAACGTCACCGTCCCAGACGGAGGAACGATCTCGGAGGTCATGAACCCATCGTCGCACGGCACACGCTAACGACGCTCAGATCAGCCCGAAATCAACCGCGCTGCCCGCGCGATAGTGCTGGCTCTCGGAGGGTCAGCCTGTGGCGGGTTGGTCGAGTTCGGCTTCGAGGTCGTTGAGCTGTGTGCGGGCTAGGTCGACGGCTTCGACGTCGGTTAGGGCTGCTCCTTCTGCGGTGAGCTGGACCACTCGTTGCTGGCCGAGCTGGGTGACGGCGTCGGTTGTGAGCTTGTCGTAGTAGGGCTGCTCGGTTGGCCACGGTCTGCGGGCGCCGTCTGCGGCAGATGCCGCGCCGAGGAGTCGAATTGCTGGTTCGAGACGCCCGGTGCGGTGCAGGAGGATGGTGAATTGCTGCAGGTTGATCCATTGGGCCAGCCATTCGCCGGTCTGGGAGAAACGGTCCAGGGTGTTTCTGATTGCGGTGATGGCGTCGTGGGGTTGGCCGTGGATTGCCTCGACCGAGCCGAGTTGGCGGTGGGCCATGTCGGCGATGAGTTCGTTTCCGACCCTCTCGGACTGCTCGATGGCGTCGTGGAGTAGAGCGCGGGCGCGGTCGGGTTTGGTTGCTGTCAACGCGAAGCCCATTGCGTAGTTGGCGTAGCACTTCACCCGATCGCTGCCGGTCTCGTTGGCCTTCTCCAGTGCATCGGGGTCGTAGTGGCCGAGCACGAGCCCTGTCATGACGCGGGCGCCCGAGACGAGCCCGAGTGCCATGGATGATGGTTGCGACTGGCGATTTTCTCCCAGGTCGAGCAGCTCCTGGCGATACTGCAGTCCCCGGTCAACCTCGCCGAGGTAGAACCCGTCGCTGAGCATCAAGGTGTACAGCGCTTGAAGTCGAGCATCTGTGGAGCTTTGGGGGTCGGCCAGGACAGCGTTGGCTCGAGTCACCGACGACTCATGGTGGCCTGCGAGGCTGTCGACGAAAGCCAGTGTCGCCTCGATCACCGAGTGGGTGCGCGGGTCGCTCTCGAGGGTCGCGGCCTGACGGAGCCAGTCGCCGATCAAGAATTGGGGCAACGACCCGACGAGGCTGGGGAGCACGGCGGCCATCCGGACGGCGTGGGCGGGGCTGGATTCCAGCGCAGTCGTCATGGCTGAAGTGAGGTTCGTTAAGAACCCTGGCGACAGAGGCAACACGGTGTGCTCTTCGGGGCCCGCGCAGAGGTCATGGATCTGCTCGAAACGCTGCGTGTAGTACGCGACGTGGGCTTGTCGAACATCGTCGAGGGCACCACCGTCCCCAAGCCGCTCAAGGGCATACTGTCGCAGCGTCTCGAGCATTCGGTACTGGCTCACGGTGCCGCTGGTGTCGGCAACAAGCATGCTCTTGTCAACCAGTGCCGCCAGTCCGTCATAGACATCGATCGACTCGGCGCCGCCTTGCTCACAGACCGCCTCGGCCGCAGCGAGATCGAACTCGGCGACAAAGACCCCCAGTGCGTCGAATACGGCCCGTTCGGTGTCGTCGAGCAGCTCGTAACTCCACTCCACCGCAGCTCGCAGTGTCTGGTGCCGCTCAACGCCGCGTCGTCGAGAACCCGTCAGCAACCGGAACCGCTCGCCGAGCCGGGCAGCGACCTCGTCAATCGTCATGGTGGTCGTCCGCGCGGCAGCAAGCTCGATTGCCAGCGGGATCCCATCCAACCGCCGACACAAGTCTGTGATCTGGCTCGACGACGCGTCGCTCGGCTCAAAGCCGCCCTGTGCCGCTGCTGCCCGGTCGACGAACAACCGCACACCGTCCTCCTCGCGAATGGAACGAAGAGGAAAGACCTGCTCGGAGGCCAGACCCAAGCCTTCGCGGCTCGTCGTGAGAACCCGGATCTGATCGCAACGGGCCAGAATCTCCTCGACCAGGTCCGCGACCTCGTCAAGAACGTGCTCGCAGTTGTCCAACACCAACAACACCCGGCGAGCCCGAAGAGAATCAACGATCGAGTCGACGGTCTCCTGGCCCGCCGAGACCCGCACCCCCAGCCCCGAGACCACCGCCGACAGCACCGACTCGCGATCGAATGCAGCAGCCAACTCTATAAACCACGCGCCGTCTTCCTCCAGTGCCGCCTCCTCCGCGAGACGATGCGCCACCCGGGTCTTTCCCACACCGCCCACCCCGGTAACCGTCACCAAACGAGACTCGTCCAACAGGCGCGCACAACGGAGTATCTCCTGTTCGCGGCCAACCAACGCCGAAGGGATCGAGCGAAGATTTCCCACAGCCCGCCGCGCAGAGCGCAGTTCGGGAAAGTCGTTGCCCGCGCCATCAATCACCAGCTGATGAACCCCCACCGGGTCCGGGAAGTCCCTCAACAGCACCTCACCGAGCGACCTCACCGCCGCCGCAGGCGCCAACGACCGAACAGCCTCGGTCAACAGCACCTGACCACCGTTAGCCACCCCCATCACCCGAGCAGCCCGAGACACCTCCCGGCCGAAATAGTCACCGCCGCGCTCATCGGTCTCACCAACATGGACACCCATCCGCACCGCCATGGGATCTCCCACCCACGACGCCGACAACAGACCCAACTGTGCGGCCGCCGCGCACTCCAACGCCCGAGCCACCGACCCAAACGCCGCAGCAAACGAATCGCCAGCAGTAGAGAACACATACCCGCCGTGGGCCGTGATCACCGAGCGCATCAACTCGTCATGAACAGCAAGCGCCGCTCGCATCGCCGCTTGATCCTCAACCCAACGACGCGTCGACCCCTCCACATCAGTGAACAAAAACGTCACCGTCCCCGACGGAGGCACGATCTCGGAGGTCACCACGTCATCGTCGCGCACCACCCGCTACCGGCGCCGTGAGCCACGTCACATACCGTCGGGAGAATGCCGGGAGTCGCGCGATGGAGCTAGCTCTGTGCGTCGCGGATCTCTTCGTCGAGCAGTTGTGACGTCTGCGCGAAAAGTCGGCGAGCGTTCTCGGGGTCCTGTCGCGCGATGCCGGCGGACGCCATGCGTTTGCGCGTCTGTTCGTCAGTCCAGCCGTGGACACGCTGAGCAATCAACACAGCAACGACGCGCGAGAAGCGGTTGGTGCTGTTGTCGAGTAGCTCAGCGGCTCGTTCGTCGTCACCGCCAAGGTGTCGACCCCATGCGAACCAGACGAGATAGTCGCCCTCCTGGGCGAGGATGCGGCCGCTGACCAGTTGCTGAGCTGCCTCTGCCAGCAACCTGTTCGGGTTCTTTGGCGTGGTAGCCATGGCCGCGACTGCTGCGGCTAGGTGCGGGGCATCAGCGAACGAGCCGGGAACTGACTCCATTGACGCAGCGACAGCTTGCGCTCGCTCGTTGTTGCCTTGGAGGGTGAGCAGCGATGTCAGTAGGTACGCAGCCACTGAGCCGATGACGACGTCATGGCCCAGGCTGAAACCTGTCTGGAATGCCGCGATGGCGTCGTCGAGTTCGCCCGCCATGGCCAACAGGCTGCCAAGACCCAGCTCACATGCGGCTTGCATTGCGCTGTGAGCACCACACTCGTGCGCGGCGCTGCGATAGCGCTGTAGCTGGGCAATGGTGCCGCGGCCAGTGACGCCAAGCCCGCTTAGTGTCCAGAACAGGTCGTCGTCGCGGTTCCCGGTGTCGAACAGCTCGATCGCCTGACGCGAGTCCTCCTGGAACTCGGCTTCGTCGAGGAGGCCGATCAGCGCCAGATTGCCGCGCATCGCCAGCAGCGTCGCCCGCTCGGAGTCGCTGGCCCCGGAATAGGTGCCCCGGAGGAGCTCGACATACCTGCTGGTCGCCCCGGTTGCGTTCATCGACGCCGAGTTGGCCGCCACGGCCACCGCGGCGAGCAAATCTTCGTCGCGCTCGCGAGCCCACTCGATCGCAGCGCATACGTTGTCGACCTCGGTGAGCTGACGCAACAACAGGCCCCGATCAACGATGTTCCCCACCAACGTGTGGCCGGCACCAGCACCGATGAAGTGCTGCATGTGCGCGTCACGCACAGCCGTCTGTTCCTGCGCGTCTTCCAGCCGCTGTTGCGCGTACAGGCGCACGGTCTCGAGCAGGCGAAGCCGGGGCACCCCCGCAGCGAGGCGGCTGGCATCCACAAGCGATTTGTCCACCAGGGACTCCACCAGGTCCAACGCCTCGTAGTCGTCGAACCCGGTTACCGGACCTACGTCCGTGCCGGCGAACCCCCCGTCGAATACAGCAAGGCGACGCAGCATCACCTGCTCGTCGTGATTCAGCAGGTCATGACTCCACGTCACCACCGACTCCAGGGTCTGCTGGCGTTGCCGAGCCCGCCGACGCCCCCCGGTCAACAAACGAAAGCGATCATCGAGCCGATCACGGATCTCCTCGACCGACATGGACGTGGTCCGCGCGGCAGCCAGTTCAATGGCCAGCGGAATTCCGTCCAGGCGCTCACAGACCTCCACGATCACGTCCGCCCGCGCCGCACCGGTACCAAATGAGCCGTTGCGCTCAGCGGCACGCTCGACGAACAACCGCACCCCGGCCCCGGCGGATCCGCCGCTCAGCGACGGGATCCGCCACACCCGCTCCCCATCCAGACCCAGCGGCTCCCGGCTAGTCGCCAACACACCCAGCTCGGCGCAACCATTGAGCAGCACCTCGACAAGCTCAGCAACCGGGTCCAAGAGATGCTCACAGTTGTCGAGCACCACCAACGACTCACGACCGGACAGGTACTTGATCAGCGCCTCCTGCCGATCGACACCTGCGTTCAAGACCAAACCGACTCCGGCGATCACCTGGCCCAGCACATCGGTCTCGTCGACCGCCTTGGTCAAGTCCACGAAGAAGACATGCCGCCGTTCGGGCAACTCGCGTCCGCCGACCTCGACGGCCAGACGGGTCTTGCCACACCCCCCGACCCCGACCACCGTGATGAGCCGAGAAGACTCCAGCGCCGTGCGCACCTCGCCAACCTCGGTCTCACGCCCGACGAGTCGACTCCCCATGACCGGCAACGTAGACACCACCCGGTCCAGCGAACGCAACGGACCGAACTCGCCTTCGCCAACCTGGAACAACTCCAACGCATCAGGAAGATCGCGAAGCTCGTAGTTCCCCAGCGGATGCAAAGTCGCTGTCGCAAGCTCGTTCACCACAGCCGTAGCGACCACCTGACCCGCATTCGCAGCCGCCTCGACCCTGGCCGCAGTGTTCAACACCGGACCGAAGTAGTCCCCGTCACGTTCCACCGCGACACCAGCGTGCAAACCGACACGCACCGCGATCGGCCGCGACGTCGGCCACACCGCCTCCCACAGACCGCCCTGGAGCGTCGCCGCTGCCTCCACCGCGGCGTCAGCTGAGGAGAACGCTGCCGCGAATGAGTCGCCCGCAGTCGTAAAGATGTACCCACCCGCCGCCTCGATCGCGCTTCGAACGATCACATCGTGGATCTCGAGCGCCGGCTCCATCGCATCCGGCTCGCGGGCCCACAAGCGCGTCGAACCCGCAACGTCCGTGAACAGGAACGTAACCGTCCCCGACGGCGGTACAACCTCGCTGGCCACGACGTCATCGTCGCGCAGGCCCGCCCAAACCGCTCGCTATCACTCCACCCACTCACACGGCCGAGCCCCGATCACCCGCACCAACATGCCGGCAGTCGCGCTGGTCGTGCAGATCGGAGAGTCCCACTTTCCTGGCGAACCCTCTTCGAATAGCGCTCGCTACCTGACCTCCGCATGACTGTTTGCATCGAGGAGCACCGGTGCGCTGAAGGCCCAGCTGTTGTGTTGGGTCACGACCTGGGATCAGCTATCGGTGCTCGAGCAGGGGGTGTGCAAAGGTGAGGCCATGACAAGCCCGGCACGCATCGTTCCGCTGTTTTCTGAATGAGGAAGGAGAGAGCCACTTCGAGGACGTCGAGATGCCCATGAGCGCAGTCCAGTATGCGCCTCCTGCTCCCGCCGTTGACCTATCAGATCCCCTCACGGCGACGCGAGTGTCCTGGGTACGTTTCCCGGCTGGCTGGAACGACGACGCTCACCCTTCGCCCCGACGGCAGTTGTTCGTCGTACTCGCGGGCCGACTCGAAGGTCGGACGAGCACCGGAGACCTCCGACGGCTTGAGGCCGGAGATTGCTTGCTGATGGAGGACACAACCGGGAAGGGGCACGGTACGCGGCCACTCAACGGCGAAGCTTCGGGGATCGTCATCGCGTTGGAATAGCGACGCAACCGACCACTCCGAAACGTTGAAACTTCGCCGCACGGCTGGGTGATTCCGGAACGCCGCTCAGGCCATCCTCAACCCAAGCCCGACATCCCATCCGGTCTTGCCGGCTACTGCAGTTGGCCCAGCGGAGTTGGGGCTTGGTGTGGGAGTGTGCGTTGGGGCGCGGTGGAGGGGTGTGTCATGACTGGTGAGCGTTATCAGGTCTCTGATTCAGCGGCGGCAACCTACGAGCGGGACAACGTGCCGCTGTCGTTTGGTCCGTGGGCCAGGGTTCTCATTGACCGCAGTGGCATCAAACCCGGTGACCGAGTGCTCGATGTGGCCTGTGGCACCGGGATCGTTGCGCGTACCGCAGCACCGTTGGTCGGCGTGACGGGCCATGTCACCGGATGCGATCTCAATGAAGGGATGCTGGCCGAGGCCGCCAAACACGTCCCCGCGGAAGCGGTGATCGATTGGCACCAGCGCGACGCCACAGATCTCGGGTTCGACGATGAGGGCTTCGAACTGGTGTTTTGCCAACAGGCGCTGCAGTACATCCCCAACCGTGAAGCGGCCGTCGCGGAGATGTGCCGTGTGCTGCGCGCTGGTGGGGAGGCGGTGGTGTCGGTGTGGCGGAGTTTGGATCACAACCCGATCCAGCGCACGTGTCGGGACAGGATCAGCGAACATCTGTCACCGCAAGCAGGTTCTTTGTTCAACGCCGCGTTCAACGCCGACTTGGATGATGTGACGGGATGGGTTGAGTTGTTCACCGAGGCCGGGTTCGCTGAGGTGACGGTCGCGTCGACCGAGGTCGTGGTCCCTGCTGATGATCCGCGGCGGCGGCTAGTAGGACCCTTGGGCGGAACTCCGATCGCAGATCAGATCGACGCGATGGATCCGTCAACGTTCGAGGCCATGGTCGCCGACATGCTGAGCGACCTCGACGGCTACATCGCTGATGGGCGACTGGAAGCACCGACCGTGAGCAACGTGATCGTCGCGCACAAATAGCCAACAGCGGTCGATCGGTAACGACACCGGCCCAACCGCGGCCACCCCATCCCAATCTGCCGGCTACCGCTCGTGAGGCTGTTGTCGCCCCGGCGTGGAGTCGCCACAATCGGTGACTACAATTCTGGTCATGAGTGAAACACTGCCGCTGGCCGACGTCAAGGCTCGATTGTCAGAGATCGTCGATCGCGTCGAACACGAACACGAGCGAGTTGTCGTCACGCGTCACGGCAGACCCGCAGCTGTGCTGGTGTCACCCGATGAGCTCGAAGCCCTCGACGACACCCTCGAGCTGCTCTCAAACCCCGACGCCCTCGCCCAGATCCAACAGGCCAGAACAGAAGCCACCGCCGGAGACGTCCTCACCGCCGACCAACTCCGCGACAAGTACCTGCAAACGTGACCGACCCCCAGTGGCATCTCTTTGTCGCATCCAGCGCAGAGCGATCACTGAACCGGCTGCCCGCCAAGGTCGCCGCAGCGGTCGTCGAGTTCATAATCGGTCCCCTGGCCGAGGAGCCCCGCCGCGTTGGTCACCCCCTCCAGCGCGAACTCACCGGGCTGTGGTCCGCCCGGCGGGGCGTATACAGGATCATCTACGAAATCGACGACCAAGCAAGGACAGTGACCGTCCTGAGGATCGAGCACCGCGCCGACGTGTACCGCAATCGGTAGCCGGCATGACCGGGCGGGTGTGTGACGCGACTCACGGCGGTGATAGCGGGTGGTGCGCGAGCATGGCGGTGTGGTTGATGGGGTGAGTCTGCCGTCGGGGACGGTGACGTTTCTGTTCACTGATATTGAGGGTTCGACGCGTTTGTGGGAGGAGTGGCCCGCAGAGATGGCGGCGGCGGTTGAGCGTCATGACGAGTTGTTGCGAGGCGTCATCGAGTCCAACGGCGGCTACGTGTTCACGACGGCTGGGGACTCGTTCGCTGCAGCGTTCGATCGGGCTGAGGCTGCGGTAGTGGCGGCAACGGCGGCTCAAGACGCGCTTGCGGCAGAACGATGGTCGGATGCTGTCGCGCTCAAGGTGCGGATGGGTTTGCATACCGGCGAGGCTTTCGAGCGCGAGGGGGACTATTTCGGTCCGGCGGTGAACAGGGCGGCGCGGATCATGGCCTGTGGCCATGGTGGCCAGACGTTGGTATCGAGCATGACGGCGGGGCTTGTGGGCTCGGAGTACTTGGTGGATGTCGGGGAGCACCAGCTCAAAGATCTCGACGCTCCGGAGCGTCTGTTCCAGTTCGGTGATGGGGAGTTTCCCGACCTGCGAACGGCTCAGACGGCGACTCACAATCTCGTGCCACGTGCGGGGCGGCTGGTGGGCCGAGATCTCGAGTTGGGGCGCTTGGCTGCGACGGTCGAGCGGGCGCGTTTGGTCACCGTTGTGGGCCCAGGCGGGGTTGGCAAGACGAGCTTGGTGACACAGCTCGGAACCGAGATGGTGGATCGGTTCGAGGACGGCGTGTGGCTAGTCGACCTGGCCCCAGTGGCCGACCCTGACTTGGTCGCGACCGCGATCGTGAACGCGATCGGCCTCGGCGCCCAAGCCGCGGGCAGGCATCTGGAGCTGGCGATCAACCATCTGCGATCTCGGCGAGCGCTGCTCGTCGTTGACAACTGCGAGCACCTGATCGATTCCGCTGCAACGGTGGTTGGCGAGCTTGTCGGGGCGTGTCCCGAGTTGACGGTGGTGGCGACGAGCCGTGAGCCGCTGCACTTGCGCGAGGAGCACGTGGCGCCGCTCGACCCCTTGGGAGTGAGCGAAGACAACGGCGGGAGCGGCCCGGCGGTGAAGCTGTTCTGCGAGCGCGCGGACATGGCCGGCTACCCGGTCGCGACGACTGCGGAGGCTGACAGCGCAGTGCAAGCGATCTGTGAACGTCTTGACGGGCTGCCGCTGGCCATCGAACTCGCGGCCGCGCGGCTGCGTTCAATGTCGCTCATTGAGCTCAATGAGCGGTTGGATCAGCGGTTCCGACTTCTGACTGGTGGCTCTCGAGGTGTGCTGCCTCGCCAGCGAACCCTCGAGGCCACTGTCATGTGGAGCTATGAGCAGCTCGATCCCGCGACGCGGGAGGTGTTCGACTCGGTCTCGGTGTTCGCAGGCGGTTTCGGCCTCGCCGCTGCAGCATTCGTGTGTGGCTTGGACGAGTTCGACGCCCTCGACGAACTCGATCAACTCGCAGCCCGCTCGCTACTCACCGCCAGCAGAGACACCGACGGGCCGACCCGCTACTCGATGCTCGAGACGATGCGACAGTTCGGACGGGAACGCCTGATCGAGGCGAACGCCATCGACACCATGCGCGACCGTCACCTCAGCTGGCTCGTCGGACTCGTTCGCGACAACGAAGCCGACGTCAGCCTTGGCATCCCCGCCGCAACTCAGCTCATCGATGCCGAGATTGCCAACATTCGCGTAGCAGTGGACTGGGCGACTCAGGATCCACAACGCGCCGTCCAGGGCATCGAGCTGGCCACCCGGTTGGGCCGATACTGCTACTACCGCGGCATCAACGCAGAAGGGGCATCGTGGATCGATAGCCTCATGGCCGCCGGTCCCCAGCTCGACCCCGCTGCCGAGGCACAGCTCCTGAGCGTGCTCGGCTACAACCTCACGAAATCAGGGCACCCGGATCGAGCGTTCGAGATAGCCACAGACGCGCTCGAACTCGCACGTCGCCTCGGCGATGCAACGACCCTGACCTCCTCACTCGCCGACTACGTCGGGAGCGCACTGGGTCACCGGCCGATCTCTGAGCTCTTCGAGCTCACACGAGAGGGGCTTCAGCTTGCCCGGGAACTCGGCGGGGAGATGCTGATCTATCGCCACACCATGCAACACACGGCACTTCATGTTCTCAACTCAGACGTCGAGACAGCGCAGGTCGTCTGCCGCGAAGCACTCGAGGAGTTCGGCGATTCGCCTTCACCGCACCAAGCAGGCCATATGCACGAGATCGCTGGCGGCTGGATGGCACTTCTCAGTGGAGACACCACAGCTGCCCGCCCGTATCTCTGTGCCGGCTTGCGCTCCTATGTCGACGCAGGCGATCCGAACTGTGCCTGCCATGCTCTCGAGGCGGTCGTCTGGCTCCTTGCAATGGAGGGCGATGCGCCGACAGCGAACTCGCTTCTCGCCACCGTTGCGTCCATACGCGCTGAAGGCGCGTACCAGCGGACCGATGCCGAAGCGTTCCCACACGACCGCGCGCTCGAGATCCTCGGCGAAGAACCACACCCCGATCAACATCCCCGGCTATTCGACACGATTCCCGAAGGCCTGGACCACGCCATCTCACTCCTTGAGTGACTCACTCCATCCGGCAAGACCGCGTCGGTGTGTGACCCAGCTCACGGCGGAGATAGCGGGCGGTGCGCGAGCATGGGGGCGTGGCTGATGGGGTGACTCTGCCGTCGGGGACGGTGACGTTTCTGTTCACCGACATTGAGGATTCGAGTGCTCGCTGGGAGGCGGAGCCGGAGCTGATGCGGTCGGCGTTGGCGCGGCATGACGAGATTCTCACTGAGGTGATTGACCGTTCTGGGGGTGCTCGTTTCAAGCATCTGGGTGATGGGATGTGTGTTGCCTTCGACTCGGCTCCGGTTGCTGTTGAGGCAGCGGTTGTGGCGCAGCGGGCGTTGGATTCGGAACTGTGGCCTGGTTCTGGTCCGCTGCGGGTGCGGATGGGTCTGCATACGGGCGCGTGTGATCCGGTCGGTGATGACTATTTTGGGCCGCCGGTGAATAGGGCTGCCCGGGTCATGGGTGTTGCGCACGGTGGCCAAGTCGTTTGCTCCGCGTCGACGGTCGGTCTTTGTGGCGAGCTCGAGTGGTTTGATCATGGCGTCCACGAGCTACGCGGCGTTGGTGACGAGCACTTGTACTCGCTTCTGTGGCGCGACGGGGTTGATGTTCCTGCTCTCCGGTTGGCTCCGGTCGGCTCTCAGTTGCCGCAGGATGCGACGTCGTTCGTGGGCCGCGAAGACTTGACGTCGGATCTCGGGGTCCTTCTAGCGGAACGCCGCTTGGTGACGCTGGTCGGGGTCGGTGGGGTGGGCAAGACGCGGCTTGCGCGGGAGGTCGCTGCTGAGGCCGGCAGTCGTTTCGCGGGTGGTGTGTGGTGGTGTGAGTTGGCGCCGGTGCTGGACCGTGAGGCGATGCTGGCTGCAGTCAGCCAGGTGGTGGGGTCGCGTCAGCAGCCCGGGCTGTCCGCGGATGCGTCGATCGCTACGCATCTCGCTGGGCGTGGATGCCTGGTGGTGTTGGACAACTGCGAGCACCTCATCGACGACGCCGCGGGTCTTGTCGAGCAGTTTCTTGCTGTCGATGGTGTAACGGTCCTCGCTACCAGTCGCGAGGCTCTGGCGATACGCGGCGAGCAGGTGTTCCCGGTCGGGCCGTTGGGCTCGGTCGCGGCTGCGGTCGAGCTCTTCGTCAATCGCGCTCGTATGCGCGACCCGTCCTTCGAAGTGGAATGGCATCGAAGCGCTGTCGAGGACATCTGCGAGCGTTTGGATCGCATCCCGCTCGCTGTTGAGCTGGCCGCGGCGCGCACGAGGTCAATGTCGCCTGACTCGATTCTGGAGCGCCTCGATGATCGGTTCCGGCTGCTGAGAGGCCAGCGAAGGGGTGGGCGTCACCAGACTCTGCGGGATGCTGTGAACTGGTCGTACGAGCTGCTTGATTCGCCCGAGGCGGTGCTGTTCCAACGTCTTGCCGTGTTCATGGGCACGTTCTCGCTCGAGGCCGCTGAGATCGTGTGCGCTGACGGCACGGAGCTCTCAGACTTCGAGGTTGTCGAGGCTCTCGAGGCTCTGGTGGACAAGTCGATGGTGGTCGCTGATCCGGCGTCCACGGCGACCCGGTACCGCTTGTTGGAGACGATGCGGCAGTTTGCCGAGGAGGAACTCACGCAGCACGCGGATCCGCGCGATTTTCGTGACCGCCACCTCGACTACTACCGAAGCCTCGTGCTCGATCTTCACCAGAGGGAGCATTCTGAGGCCGAGCCGCAGGTCTGGGCCGCATATGAAGCTGATTGGGACAACGTTCGTACCGCCCAAGCCCATGCCATGGCGAGCGGCCGATGGTCGGTGAGCGCGGAGATCATCGGCGCGCTCACGGTCTACATCTTGTTCAACCAGCACTACGAGGCAGGGGCCTGGGCTGAAGCACTTCTCCACCAAGCCGACACGATGAACGAGGCAACGTTTGCTGATGTGAATCGCCCTGGGTTTGATGGAGACTCAGTTGTTTGGTTTCCCATCACCGGTA
>CAZVUM010000101.1:0-13312 GCA_964629575.1 uncultured Acidimicrobiales bacterium
TTCACGTGGACCCCCGGGTTGGGGTCCACACGTGGGGGAGTGATCGACACTCACCGAGGCCGAGCGGTAACTGCGTTATCGGCTCGGGACGCGCTAACGCCAGATCCGCGCGTTACCGGACACTGAACCCCAAATCGGCCGGTCCGACGGCCGATCCCGACCGGTATCGGCACGAGTAGTGCTGGTGAGCGGCTCTTGGCGGTTTGGGTGTTAGCGGGTGTGGTCGCGGGGCGGGAGTGGTGGGAGTGGACTCTGGTGGCGAAGGATGTGACGCTGCTGGGCCAGGCCGCTGGTTGATTCGCCGTTGCCTCAGCTGGAGGTGGTGGGGGTTAGGTTGATCGTTGTGTCTTCGGGGGGTGCTGCGGTGTGAGCGTGTCGGTTTTCGTGATGACCGACGTTGTGGGCTCTACCGCTGCTTGGGAGGCGCACGGCGACGCTATGCGGGCCGCGCTCGAGCTCCATGACGCGCTGGTGCATGGTTCGATGATCTCGGCCGGTGGGCGGGTGTTCAAGCACACGGGTGACGGGATGATCGCTGTGTTCGACGGCGCGGACGCCGCGGTGAACGCGGCGCTGAGCGCGGCGGACGCGTTGGCCAGGGCGGAGTGGGATGACGTTGGGCCCCTGGAGATCCGGGTGTCGATCCATGCTGGGGCCGCGGCGGAGCGCAACGGTGACTTCTTCGGGCCGCCGGTCAACAAGACGGCGAGGATCAACGGTGTCGCGCATGCCGGCCAGGTTCTACTGAGTGATGTGGCCCACGAGTTGATGGCCGACCCCAGGGGTCGGGACCTGGGGATGCACCAACTGAAAGACCTGTCCGAACCGATGCGTTTGTGGCAGCTCGACGACGGAGACCACCCACCACTGCGGACGCTCAACAAGGCTCGGCACAACCTGCCGGTGATGTCGACGGATTTCATCGGTCGGCGGGCTGAGATCGATGAGTTGCGTTCGATGGTGTCGGACCGTCGGTTGGTGACGATCACCGGTGTTGGCGGGTGCGGTAAGACTCGGCTCGCGGTCGAGGTCGCGGCTGCGTTGGCTGACCGGTTTCCCGGTGGGGTCTGGTTCGCCGACATGACCACAGAACGCGATGGCGACCAGGTGCCTAACCGTTGTGTCGCTGCGTTGGGCCTGGTTCCCTCGCTCGGCGTGGACGCTGCGGGGCCGGTGAAGTTGTTGAACGAAGCCACGGCCGGGACTCCAACGCTGTTGGTCATTGATAACTGTGAGCACCTGGTTGACGGTGTGGCCGATTTCGCCGTGGATGTTCTCGAGGGAGCTCCCGACGTAACGGTGCTGGCAACCTCGCGGGAGTCGTTGGCGATCGATGGCGAGTGGGTGTGGCGCATCCCGAACTTGAGCGATGCGGCGGTTGAGTTGTTCGTGAGTCGGGCGACGGCTGCCGGTGTGGTTGTCCTCGACGAAGACCTGGACCAGATCGAGGAGGTCTGCCGCCAACTCGATGACATTCCATTGGCCATCGAATTGGCAGCACCGCGGCTGTCGTCTCTGTCGATCGACGAGCTGGCGAGTCGGTTGGACGACCGGTTCGCGCTGCTCGGCGGTGGGCGGGGGCGGCGTCGCCAACGCCAACAAACGCTGCAGGCGATGATGGACTGGAGCTACGGGCTCCTCGACGCCGACGAGCAGCAGCTGTTGAACGAGCTTGCTGTGTTCTCTGGCTCCTTTCCGCTGTCGGGAGTTGAGGCCGTCGCTACGCCGACCCAGCTGCCGGTCATCGACGTGTTGGAGTCACTGCTGGAGCGCTCTTTGGTCACGCGATCGCCGGAGTCCGGCCGCTATCGGTTGCTGGAGACTGTCCGGTTGTACGCACTCGACCGGCTGGTGAACCTCGATCAACTCCCCGCCGCACGTGACAGACACCTCGTCTGGATGGTGAACCTCTCCGGCGTCGAACGAGCGCTTGCGGCGCGAGAAGAGGAGATCTGGGATATTCAAGTAGAACAACTCGCCGAGATCGACAATGCCATCGCTGCCATGGAGTGGGCTGAGCACCGCGGCCGGCACGACGAGCTCTACAGCCTTTTCTTCGGCGGTCAGAGCACCTGGCCGCATATCGGGGCGATTGCGTCGTCATTGCTCGAGCGAATTCCGGAGCCCGCACCAAACGACCTCGAGCGCCACGGTGCCTGGCTTGCGACCAACGCCCACATCCGCATCCAAGCTGGTGATGAGACAACCGGTTTCGAGCAGGCGTTCGCCGTAGCGGCCATGTTCGATGACCTCGAGCGGGAGGGGGCCAGGCTCGATGGGCACCTGGTGGGCCTGCTCTACCGCGGCATCTTCAATGCCAACTCCGGCAACATCGCTGCCGCCCTGCAAGACGCCGATCGCCTGAAGGGCCTACAGGTCGAAGGTTCGCCTCGGTACGCGGCGTGGATGTCCTTATTGATCCGGACGAATGTCTTGCTGGTCGAGGGTGACAGCGAAGCATTGAGATCCGCTATGGAGTTGATGGAGGAGGGTCGTGCGATCACACCATTTGTCGACGGCGGCTCCCCTAACTTCGCCGCAGCCCTGCTTTCGACCAGCGGCCGCTTCGAAGAGGCACTCCCTGCCGCGCTGAAGGGCCTCAACTCCGAAGTAGTCGGTCAAGCGAGCCAGATGAACCACCTGGTCTCAGCAGCAAACGCGTACGCGGGCCTCGGTCACTTCGAAGACGCCGTTGATGTCGTCGAGAAGGACTTCGGCCCCATGATCGAAACCCAAAAGGCGAGACTCCGAGCCAGCCAGCTAGTTGCGCTCGCGGTGATCCTGTTTCGTCTCGGTCATCTCGAACGGACGAACGAGATCATCGGCGTAGCGGAGGCGCTCGCCAAGAACTTCCTCGGTGCCGACTGGGAAGTGCGGATGCACCTCGCTGAATTCGTTGGAGCGGACGAAGAGTTCGCAGCGCTTCCGACACCCCACCCTGAGGACCTGACCACTGACTCGGTGTCGACCCTGATCGACATGGTCATCACCGAAATCCGCAGCGCGATCGCCTCACCTCGCCCGCTAGATGGTGCCTGACCAACGCCCGATAACGCGACCGGACGCGCCTACTGGCCCTCCACCCAGGACATACGCACATGCCGGGTCCCGTGGCAGGTCTCGCGATGTGGCGCGGCTGGCTAGCGTTGTGTCATGGGTCGCTGCGGCAGCGCGGGTCGTCACTCTTGGCGGTGGGACGCCTTCCGATGGCGATATGGCTGTGACGTGTGCGGCGCCCAAGCCGGACGAGCGAAGAGTCGCGTCATGGATATTCGACCGTGTCGCCCCTCCGCAGGGGTTGCGCTGTGGCGACACGACATGGGTACCCCCGACGATCGTGGTGTGCAGACGTGTCGACGCTGCGGAAGGCTTCTAGCGACGGGTAGCTACAGGTTCGTCGACCCTTCGGACTACGACAAGGGCGGATAGATGCTCAAGCGATGCCGGCCACCTGGGATGGCAGCCGGCTACCACGGGTGGGCCATCGACGCGCATCCCTTCCTCGCCGACTCTTGGCCTACGAAGGAGCAGACGTGGGACTGGCGAGTCCTCGCAACGTGTGCGCGTTGTGGCGCAACAGACCGGGTCGGGCACCTTTGCCACCCCGAGGGAACAGCGGAGACCGACATTCACAGGTGGCGCAGGCTTCCCAAGACAGGGCCGACCTGGCGGGAGCGCTGGCGTGAGGTCCGTTGGGAGCGATGCGAGCGGTGCGGACAGGTGCGGATCCCACCGGTCGACACCGGTGGGGGCGACTGAGCGGCTCGAAGACGCGTCTCACTACTGCCCGCTCCTGATCAGCGCGGAGCGTCGCTCACGGGACATGCCGGTATTACCGGTGGCTGAGCCACGGATACGCACTTGGGAGGTCTCGGGGATCTGACCGCCGCTAGCATGGGTTCAACGCCGCGGGTTAGGGGAGAGGCCTGTGGCACGCATCGCCGGGTTCGTTGGTCGGTGGATGAAGCTCCGATCACTTGGACACGTCCGGCGATTGCGCAGGCGGTTGCCGTGTGATGGCTGGGGTTCAGGGCGTCGAGTCGGGGTGCGTGGAGGCCCGGTACGCGGCTTGACGGTTGGGTTGGCCGTTGCCGTTGCCGTTGCCGCTGCGTCGTGTGGAGGGGGAGCAGACTCCCCGGCCCCGGAGACCACGGAAGCATCGGAACCCGAGGCCGTTGCTGGTGTGACGACTTCGGAGTCGGAGCCGGTTCCTTCGTCGAGTTCGGTTGTGGCGTCGACAGCGCCGCCAACGTCGACGACTGAACCGGATCTCGACCCTACTGTCGCAACGGAGGCCGACTATGTGGAGGCGCTCGCGTTGTCGGCGTTGTCGAGCCAGCTCGGGACGCCAATGTCCGAGGAGCAGGCGTTCTGCCTGGCCGAGGGACAGGTTGCGGTGCTCGGAATCGATCGCATAAGGGCTGTCGGGGGACCCAAGACCTTTGTTGATGCCCTTGATGACGATGTGTTCGAACGCAGCGATAGCGATGCCGGGCAGCTCGCGCCCATGTATCTGCAGTGTTGGCCGGAGCTGGGGACCTTGGTGGCGTCGTCTTTCGCCGAGGCCGGCGGCGGGGAGCTCACCGATTCGGAAATGGCCTGTGTGGGAGCGGCCACTGAACCGGCGTTGGTCACGACGATCGCGCATGCGCTCAGTGACGAGTTCCCTTCGGTCCACGTGATGAGTGAACCAACCGCGATCGCGGTCGCGGCTGATTTGTTGGAGTGTTCCCCCGCGATCCGCGAGTTCTGGCGATCTGGATTCCTTGAGGGGATCGAGCTGGCGAGCGACCTCGGATTCGAAGAACCAGCTGCCGCGCATCGGGACTGCATGCTGGAGTTCCTCGACGATGATCTCATCGTCGAGTTCATGGCTGTCGGCCTGCGTCGCGAGGGCGGCCTGGAGGATCGGCTGGCGCTGGTGGAGAACACCGTCGCCGCAGTGCTCGAGGCTTGCCCAGCCCAGACGCCCACCGTCTTTGATGACCAGCTCCAGGGATTCGTCATCACCAAAACCGTTGCGGAGCAATTCGGGATCACTCACCTCGACCAGATCAACGACGACCCCGAGCTCACTGCGCTGTTCGACAGCGACGGCGACGGCGACGCAGAGATCTTCGGCTGCATGCACGAGTGGCGCTGCGACGATGTGATCGAGTCGATGATCGCATTCAACAGCTGGACCAACATCGAACAGATCCGCATCAACTACGACGAGATGTTCACCCAAGCGCGCTCTCGAGTAAGTCGTGGTGAGCCAGTGGTGCTGTACCTGTGGACCCCCAGCCAATACGCCGAGCAGCTGACCCCAGGCGACAACGTCATCTGGCTCCAAGTCGAGAACGTCCTCGACGACTCCAACCCACTCGACTCACCCGACGGAGCCGGACACGACCAACGCCCAGGAACAGCCCGAGTCCCCCCAGCAGCGTGCCCGAGCGCCATCAGAGGAACCTGTCAACTCGGATGGCTCACCCTCGACTGAATCCCGCTCGAGGCGCAGCTGCTTGACGATGCCACACACAGCCTGGACAACCCACCCGGGCCAAACACCAGCAGGCACGACGGCCTACCACCACCTCGCTTTGAACTCGACCGGCAACGCCCCCGCCCATGGGCCACCCAACTAATGCCCAGACCATCCGATCTTGCCGGGAGGTTCGCTTGGTTGGGTCAGGGTGTCTCGGGTCTGGGTGCGTCGCTAGGTAAGAGAGTGGATCTGTTGCTGGGCGTATTCCACGGCTTCGGCGAGGGTCATCTCGGCGCCTGCCCGCTGGTGGTAGTGGAATCTTTCCGTCCCGAGCTCGGACTCGAGCTGCTGGAGGGTGGCCGGGAGGCCGAGAACGCGGACCATGCCTCCTTCCTTCGCGACCGCTCCGTGCAGCGTTGCGGCGGCCTGAGGTTGGCCGAGTCGCTCCAGCAGGACCACGAGGTCCCCCATCGTGGCGGCCAGGTTGACCAGGTTGCGGGCGTTGTGCAGTGATGTGAGCGCGGTCGCGAACAGTTCGAGGGCGGCGGAGACGTCGCCGACGTCTCCTTCAAGGCGTGCGACTTCGCCTGCGATGCGTGCCTCGAAGTGATGGAGACGGTGGGCTCGGGTGTACGCGAGTCCATCGCGCAGGGCGCTGAGCGCGCGGTGGGGGTCCGACTCCATGAAGACCCTGCCGTAGGAGTTGAGCGTGAACGCGTACCAGAAGGGGTTCCCGTAGAGGCGGGCGCCTTCGAGGGCCCGGTCAGCGATTGTGTGGGCTTCGGTGTTGCGACCCGCCGACGGCAGGTCATACAGCAGCGCGGAGAGTCCCATGGTCCCGGCATGGCCTGGTTGGTCTGCGAGAGCGTGCTCCATGTCGAGAACCCGGTCGAGGTTGCCGACGTAGCGCTGGGCGGCGATCTCTAGGGCGTCGTACCAGCGCGGTTCCAGGCCGTCGTAGTGATCCTCGGCGTTGAGTTCCCTCGCACGTTGGGCGTAGTCGATCGCGTCGTAGGGCCGCCCGGCGTACATGCACATGGCAGCGGCCGCGTACAGGCGAGGGAGATAGCGAACCCCTGACAGGTCGTGGTTGGCGAGCAGTGTCTCGGTCCACTCGCTGGCTTCGAACAGCTGCATCGGCCAGCACATGAGAGTGGTGTGAGCAGCGATCGCGGCGGTGGCGGGAAGGTCGTCGTGGTCTGTTGCCCAGCGGAAGGCGGCGCGAAGGTTGGCTAGTTCTGTGTCACTCCATTCCAGAGCGAGATGCTGATCAGGTCCGTCCCACTGGTCCCACTGGGCAACGGCCTGATCGGCGAAGAAGAGCGCATGACGCTGATGCACTGGGCCATCAGCGTCGGAGGAGCGGAGTCGGTCGTCTCCGAACTGGCGCAGTGTCTCGAGTAGCCCGAACCTGACTCCCGTCTGGGTGTGCGCGGCTTGAACCATCGAACGGTCTACGAGCGCCTCGATCAGGTCCGCGACATCGAGCTCGTCGATGGCGTCGTCCGAGCACACGTGCTCGGCTGCGGTCAGGTCGAACCCGCCTGCGAACACACTCAGTCGATCGAAGAGTTCCTGCTCGCGAGGTTCCAGGAGGCGGTAGGACCACTCCACCGTGGCGATGAGCGTGGCCTGACGGTCGTCGGTATCACCCCCTTGACGGCGACCGGACCGCAACAGGCGAAACCGATCCTCCACTCGCCGCGCCAGGTCGCCGATGGCCATCGATCGGGCACGCGACGCCGCCAACTCCACCGCCAACGGAATGCCATCGAGTTGGGCACACAACTCCACCAATGCCTCACGGTCACCGTCGCCGAGCGTGAACGACGGGTTCGCCGCCAAGGCACGCTCGACGAAAAGCTCAGCGGCCTCAAGCTCCGCATCCAGGGGCTCCACCGGCCACACCTGTTCACCCGCGACCCCAAGAGGCTCGCGACTTGTCGCAAGGACCGAGACCCCTCTGCCGCCGCCGACAAGGGCACCGGCAACCTCTCGTGCCGCATCGATCACGTGCTCACAGTTGTCCAACACCAACAGCATCCGCCGATCCGCGATCGCATCGACGATCGCGTCAAGCAGGGAGCTCTCACCACCGGTCGACACGGACAAAGTCGAGGCCACCGCATGAACCGCAGCGTCACGGTCCGACACCGGGGCTAGCTCCACAAACCACACCCCGTCACCGAACTCATCCGCGGCACCGGCGGCAGCCTCGATCGCCAACCGCGTCTTACCAACGCCACCCGGTCCCAACAACGTCACCAACGGCTTGGCGCCAACAACGTCGCCCAGCGCCGACAGCTCACCGACGCGGCCCACAAAAGAAGTGGCCGGAGACGGAAGATTCCCCAATCCAGCCGCGGCCAAAGGCCCGAAATCGGCCCGCAGGCCCTCGGCGACAAGCTGAAACACCGACTCAGGGCGCGACAGCCCTCGCAACGCGTGTTCGCCGAGGCTGCGCAGACCAACTCCCTCGGGCAACCCATCGCGCACCAGCTCCTCGACAGCGGACGACACCAGGACCTGCCCTCCATGGGCCAAACCCATCAAGCGGGCGGCACGATTCACAACCGAACCGAAGTAGTCGCCCCCCCGCTCCTGAGCGACCCCAACATGAGCACCCATCCGCACCAACAACCCAACACCAGAAGGCCCCGAGTCCCCGAGCGACCACTGAGCCTCCAGAGCCGCATCGAGCGCCTCGGCGGGGGTATGAAACGCGGCGCAAAACGCATCACCAGCCGTCGAGAACACGTAGCCGCCACGACTCTCGATCGCAGACCGCAGAATGTCATCGTGACGCTCCAACGATTCGCGCATGGCCACCGGATCGGACTCCCACAGCCGAGTCGAGCCCTCGATATCGGTAAACAGAAACGTCACCGTCCCAGACGGAGGCGTGATCTCGGCGGCCACAACGTCATCGTCGCGCAGCTGCCAAAGAGGTGCCCGCTATTGCACGGCCACCGACCCCGGTGAGCGGTCAATCACCCATCCGGTATGCCGACGGTGGCTGATCAACCTGCTCAACCACCGGGCAGATCGCGTAGGGCTACGGTCTCGGCAACACGCCCACCTCCCTGCCGGGACGAGGTGAAGCTGACCAAGGAGGCGCCATGCCGGCGTTGCAGCCCACCAGTGATCAGTTCCGTGAGTTCCGCGACGACCCTTACGACGGTCCAATCGCCCAGGTCAACCTTCTGAAGTTCCGCACGAAGTCCGAGTACCCCGCCGGTGCCCCTGAGCACGGCCTCGACGAGCCAGGAGCTGCGGCCTACCAGCGCTACACGGAAGCGTTCCTTGCTGCAGCCGCAGATACCGGAGTCGAGTGCCTGCTCATGGGTGACGTTGAGCGGTACTTCATCGGCAACGGAGACTGGGATGAGGTTGTGGTCATGCACTTCCCCAGCCGCACAGCGTTCATGGCGATGCTGAATCGTCCTGAGTTCCACGAAATGCACCGTCATCGGGAAGCGGGTCTGCTGTGTCAGGAAGTTCTCACGACCCGAGCGCGGACACCGTCCATCTCATCCGCTGACAGATAGAGGCCGCTCGGCGCCAGTCCCGACCTGCCCCCACGCCAGGGGCGCCGAGCACGGTGCTTGCCGCGCCCGCTATCGCCGCGGGAGAGCCGACACCCCCGCCATACCAGCCCCGGCTCATTCCGGTTCGTTGGGGTGTTAGAGGAGTTCGTGGGCGAGTGTTTCGTAGGTTCCCGGGACGAGTCCCATGACGAGGCATCGGTCGATGCCAAGTTCGCTGAACCTGTGCAGGGTGTCGGCCACCGCAGCGGGTTCGCCGGCCATGCCGCTGAGTGGCCCGTCGCCGAACACTCGACTGATCGACTCCACCGCCGGGTTGTCACCGGCTGCGGCGAAACACCCGATCCCGATCGCTGCGTCAGGGTTGGCGTCTTTGACCCAGCCAACGAGCTGTTTGATTCGCTCGGGGGTACCGTCGGCCCACCCCGCGAGGTTCAAAGTGCCCGACCGCAAAGCGACCGCGTTGGGGACCACCTCGACCCGGTCTGCGAGCGGGGCCACGTTCGCGCAGGTCCACGGCCCACCCACGGCAACAACGAACGGCGGCGGCGCGTCCACATCGATGCGGACGTCGTCAAGCGCGGCGGTGTGGAACTCGCCCGAGAAATGGCAACCCCCAGTGCGCAGGACTTCCGACACGATCCTGGCCGCCTCCTCGAAACGCCGGGCCCGGCCCGGTCCGTCTGGAAAGTCGATCCCCATGTAGTGGGCCTCTTCTTGGGCCCACCCGGCACCGAGGCCGGCCTCAAAGCGTCCACCGCTGGCCTGCTGCAACGTCATGGCCGCATGGGCGAAGTCGACCGGGTTCCGAATCAAGGTGTTGGCATAGCCACTCGTCACCTTCACCGTCTCGGTGACCGCAGCAACCTGGGCCAATGTGACCAACAAGTGCGGATAGGACTGACCATTCGAAGCCAGATGATCCGAAATGTTCAGGCCATGCCAACCCTCGGCCTCGCGCTCACGCGCCCAGGTCACAACATCAGACTCATCAGCGATCAACCCAGCAAAGAACTCCACAACAACCACCCTCCCCCAAAGAAACACTCCACACTCGCGCATCGGCACCAACACCCGCCCGCTAACACCACCCCAAGACACGACCCCAACACATCCGCTCATGCCGGCGAGCGAGTGGGCCAGTGAGCATGTCGAGTCGCTCAATCGGAGCAGGTGGACCTCTCGGCAGTTCGCGGGGGTGTCGCAGGCCATGCGGGGACCTGCTTGGTCCAAGGAGCGGTAGTCCATGGGGATGTGTGTGCAGGCAGTGCCGGCGGGTGACCTCAGCAGGCGGCTGCACTAGTTCATAGCGCCCGTAGGGTCAGCTCCAACCCCGCCGAGCAACCTCTGCCCGGAGTGTATTCATGCCCGTTCGCGCGCCGGAGAACCCGTGTTCGGCCTGATTAACGGGGTCCCGCACGAGTTGTATGTGCTTGGTGTATTGGTCGCTGACGCCGACCTGTTCGCCAAGGTCCGTCGCGTACCAAAAGGTTGACGGCGTCCGCCCGACACCCATGTGGAGGAGGAGGTCGGCGGCGGCCTCATTGTCTCCTTCGGCGTGGGCGAGAGCGGCCAGCACCAACACGGCGTCGTTACATTGGCGGCTAAGTCGCCCGGTCGCTGCTTCAAGGGCATGGGCGCGAGCGTGCTCTCGGGCGGCAGCGAGGTCGCCGAGCGCCAGATAGGCAAGCGCGCGAATCTCGTCATGATCGCCGTAGGGGTAGCTCACCCGAGTGAAAGGTTCGAGCCGGTCGAGTGCTTTGGTGGGCTCTCCTAGCAGCAGGTGACACATCGCAGCCTGTGAATTGGGGCCCACATCCATGCCGGATACGTGGTCGTGGCGGGCGAGGTTGTCCGGGTGCTCGTCGATGGCGGCTAGTGCGGCGGCGTAGTCACCCCGGAACGCGAGCTGGAATGCCTTTGTGACCAGGAGATTGCCGTGGACGATGTCGGTGTTTAGGCCCGGGTATTCAGATTGCGCGACCGCGAGATCCCGGGCTCCCTGCTCGAGATACTCGGCGGCTCTTCCCGGTGACTTCGTCACCAAGGAGAGCACCCCGCAACTCATGGTCCGGCACCGCGGGTCGGGTGAGTCGAGGAGCTGTTGGGCGACCCGGTCGACGGTAAGAAAGTCGTCCAAGACCATCAGTGCCCACAGGATCGCCGCCCGCAGGTGGTCAGCGAGGTCGGGGTCGGCGTCGTTGAGTGGCTGTTCGCACCGACGAAAAAGCGCAGCGGCTTCGCTGCAGTGGCCATAGTTCTCGTAAGCGGCCAGGCTCCCCAGCAGCAGTTCCCCTGCGAGGGTCCAATGATTTCTACCGGCGGCGCAGTCGAAGGCGGCGTCGAGGTTGCTGCGGTCGTAGCGGAGTTGTTCGCCGACCCGGATGTCCGCGGTCATGGTCCGGCCCCGGGTCGACGCCAGCCGGTGAAAGTGGTGGAGGTGCCGATCTTGTATCGAAGCGGCTTCCCCGGTCTGGACCAGGCGGTTCTCAGCGTAGGCCTTCAACGTTTCGAGCAACGTGAACCTCGACACGTCTCCGCCCTCGGCCCGTACCACCAACGACTTGGCCACCAACGTATCCACCAGATCCAGCGCCGCGCCCCGCTCGAGGTCGGCGATGGCGGCGACCGCATCGAGGTCAAACCCGCCAACGAACACCCCCAAGGCCCGGAACACCCGCTGCTGCTCCGGCTCGAGAAGCTCATAGCTCCAGTCCAGGGCTGCCTCGAGAGTGCGTTGGCGTTGCCGCCGGCGCCCCCCAGACAACAGATTGAACCGATCTCCTAGACCCTCGAGCAGTTCGGCCGGGGACATGACGGTGACTCGGGCCGCTGCCAACTCGATGGCGAGGGGCATCCCGTCGAGGCGGTCGCACAACTCAGCCACGATGGCCTTATCAGAGTCGGTCATCGCAAATTCGGGTGCAACCGCTCCCGCCCGCTCAACAAATAATGCAACCGCCGGCGAATCCTCCGCCCCGGCCGAGCCCAGTGAGGCCAGGTGCATGATCTGTTCGCCACCAACATCGAGTGCTTCGCGGCTGGTGGCCAACAACACCGTGTCTCCCGCCGTTGCGAGAAAGGATTCAGCGAAGTCGGCGCACCCGTCGATCACGTGTTCACAGTTGTCCAAGATCACCAAGGCCGCCTTGTCAGCGAAGAACTCGATCACCTGCCGGGCCGGATCGCCACTGGTCATCCGCAGCCCGGACGCGCCGGCTACCGCGGCGGGGACATCGTCAGGGTTCATCACTGCGGTCAGGTCCACGAACCACACCCCGCCGGACCGATTGTTCAACTCCTCCTCACCAACGGCGACGGCGAGGCGGGTCTTGCCCGAACCGCCCACCGCGGCGAGCGTCACCAGCCGGTTGGCGGCCAACAAGCGTCGAGCCGCAGCCAATTCCGTCTCCCTCCCGATCAGCCGGGTCGGGCGGACTGGGAGATTCGATTCCGGGGTGTTGCCGGCCACTCGTAACGGGCCGAAGGCACCGTCGCCGATCTGGAACAGGCGGACGGGTTCATCGACGTCCCGCAGACGGTGCACCCCCAAATCGGTCGCCGGGACTCGCGCTGCGGTTCGCACCGTTTCGGTAACCAACGTCTGCCCGCCATGGCCGGCGGCCTCGACCCGCGCAGCGGTGTTCACCGCTGGACCGAAGTAGTCGCCGCCCCGCTCCTCAGCCTCGCCCAGATGGATACCGATCCGTACCCGCAGCACCGGGCCCGGCCACTCCACCCCCACCAACTCCGCCTGCGCATGCTGCGCGGCCGCCACCGCATCAGAAGCTCGCGCGAACGCGGCCGCAAACGAATCACCCGCAGTCGTAAACACATATCCGCCCGCCGACTCGATGGCCCCCCGTACCACCGCGTCATGGACCAACAGAGACGCCGACATCGCCTCCGAGTCAGCGGCCCACAGACGCGTCGAACCCACTACATCGGTGAACAGAAACGTCACTGTCCCTGTAGGTCGCCCAGCCACGCCGCCAGCATCCCACGACCGGCTCGAACACATCCGATAACACCGCCCTCACCAAAGGCCAAACCACGCTTAAACCCGCACCACCCTGCCGGCGGTGGCTCAGGTTAAGGCGCGGCCCACCCAAACAGGCCAGCTGTGGCACATCATTGGACTCAACGGGACTGGTCGGCCCGGTGCTGGCGTTGGGTTCTGAGCGACGCGGGTTCTAGCTGTGGTCTTGGAGAAACTCAGCGATACGGCTGAGGGCCTGATCGGCCTCAGAGGCTGTCGCGATTGTTTTCCCAGCGCGATCATGCCTCGGTCGGCTGG